>JBAUID010000174.1:0-46325 GCA_049680625.1 Burkholderiaceae bacterium
GTGCCGCCTGTAACGAGAGTTTGTATGCCGGATCGAAAAACGGGCCTGTCGAACACGAGGCTCTTCAGCATACCAATGCACAGGAACATGATGCCCGCTAGCACGGTACTCAGCACAAACTGCTGGCCGGTTGCCAACCCTGGCCATAGAAATGGGGTTAACGGGATCGTGCCGACAACGATGAATGCAATTCCTGTTGTTAATGCCGAAGCGAGTGGCTTTGATGAAGGTTTGGCCAGGCCATGCTCTTCAGTCAGCATCGTTTCGATCCATAGCTCGCGATTGGCACAGATGGTATCCACAATCTGAGTAAGAACCTGCCCGTCAAACCCTTTTTTCTCGAATATCTGCCTAATTTCCTCGCGTTCTCCATGCGGCACTTCGCTGATATGCCTGGATTCCGTTGCTCGAATGCTTTCTTCGTACTCATGCTGCGCGCGCTTCGATTCGTAATTGCTCACGGCCATACTAAATCCGTCTGCAAACAGATTGGCAAAGCCCAGGATTAAGGCAACGGACATGCTTAATCCGGCGCCAACCGACCCCGAAACGACCGAAAAAGTGGTAACGCAACCGTCTATGCCACCGAGTACGGCATCAGAGACGTTCTGAGATTTCGGGGATTGATTCAATCGCCTGGCAATTACCTCCGGGTGATGTTCTCTGAGCAAATCGTCGTGGGTTTTCTCTTTCATTGCGTTGTTTTTCAACCTGGCTGGATTATTTCGGCCGGTGAAGACAATTGTTGACTGTGTCAAAGACGCCCGAGCCAGGCTTCAACGTGTTGTCGGATCGAAAATAAATAAAGCGCACTGACGGCCATTACATTCAGAGCCCAATAAACTGCGTGTACGCGTTTGCGAGGTGAAAATCGCCATGATCGTTTAGTCATAGTTAAATCTCTCGGCTAAAAGTCTGTCAGGTGATACACCGATTTCGACCAAAGTGTCTTCTACCGTGCTCATCATGGCCGGTGGGCCGCAGAGAATGAATAGCCATTGTCGGGTATGCGAATCATTTAGAATCTGACGAATTAATCTGGCATCAATGAGTCCACTATGCCCTGTCCAATCATCCGGCGGCTCGGCAAGTACCAGCTCAATCTGTGTGCCGTGAGTTTGAGAAATTGTCTGGAGTTCGTCGCGATAAACGACTTGTTCGGCTACCCGATTGCCGTAGATTAGAATCGTCTCGCGCTTGTCGTTCTCGTGGCATAGTTGGCGTAAGATGCCAATGAGTGCGGCAATGCCGACACCACCTGCGATAAACACAATGCCGGGTTCACTGCGTCCGGTCGTGGTCAGGTTGCCGTGTGGCCCGTCAACATATGCCCTGGCACCCGGCTTGATTTGCCCGACTGTTTGTGTGAAATCACCGAGTTCTTTGATAATAAATTGCAGTTCGGGCCCAGCCGCGGGGGGTGAAGCAATTGAGAAGGGGTTTTCTCGAAGCGAGAACGGGGTGTTTCCAATGTTCAGCCAGACGAACTGACCGGCGTCGTAGGTCAGCCCGGCGTGAACCTCCGGTTCAAGTGTCACTTCCCATACCCGCTTAGCAATCGGTAGCACGGATCGGACTTTCCACGGCCTGCGCCGCTGGAGGAAAGGCTTGACAAGGTAAATATTGGCCACTGCCCCGACGGCAATTAACGATAGTCCGATCCAGAAAAACATCAATTCGGGTGCCTGACTATAGCGGCCTAGCGTCAGTGTGTGATGCATGACCAGGCCGGCTACCAGCAACGCACCTATTCCATGGATGAGACGCCACGTCTCATATCGGTAGCTTAGATTCTTACGCTGAATAGCAAAGCCAATCACAACAGGAAGAAGGATCCAGGCCAGGACGCCCGTAGCGAGGCCGCCGGGGTCTGAGGCGAGTGTTAGCTGTCGGGAGATGTCCCAGGGGTAGGTTGGGCTGAACGGTGCTTGAAAGAGGTAGGGATGGATAAGCATCAGAACCAGTGCCGCACGGGCGACTAACTGATGAAATCGCATGGTTTTGTCCATTCCCAGGCGTGCGGACACCGATCGGAAACGACCGGATAACACAAACTCGGCAAGTATCACAGCAAACGCCAACATGCCGGCACCCGAAGCAACTTCATCCCAGAAGGAGCGGGCAGGTAATCCCGTAAGCCAGGCCAGGATGAGCGGCAATAGCATCACGGTGGCATAAACAACTAAAAGTAACCGTGGATTCATGTCAGGCAGGAGGCTGTGATTGAGTGCATTGGGCGCATTGGCTTCATTGGCTTTCCATCTTGCACTGGGGTAGTGCTATCCGTGGGAATTGACATATGGATCCGCGCAGTGATTGCATACGGATGCAGACTATGTTCGTTTTGTCAGAAGTTGTGCATCACGGCGCAGGCTGTCGATCGTGTCCGATAACAGAAAAGTCGATCCGCTAAACCAACGATATAGCAGGAGAAGCAGCGCCAGGCCACTAGTCAGATAAACTATGCTAACGACCGAAATGGCCCAGAGCGGATGACTTTCCCAGTAATGAAAGATGAAACCCGCAGCGGCAAAAAAGCTGGCGCAAAACACTAGTAAAGTTGCAACGAAAGATAAACACAGTATTGCCGCCGTTCGCCACACTGCTTCAACCAGATCAAGACCAATCAGTTCGAGCCGGGCTCGAATCATGTTGATACAGGTGGCACCCAGATTGGCCAGCGAGTCTGGTAGTGCCATCGCTTAGCGACGCCCGGCAATCAACCCAAGCAGCAGTCCAATGCCGACCCCGATTCCTATGCCGGCACCGGATGTTTCCCATGGGTGACGGTGGGCGTAAGCGTCGGCTTCACGAACGTAAGTACGCGCAGTGTCGGTTGCTGTCCGTTCCAATGCCTTGAGTTGCCCTTTGGCGTCCTGCAGGGTTCTCTCAAGTCGATCGCGCGCCTCGGTATAGCCCTGACCGGCATCTGCTACTTTGTGCCGCAAAATATTCTCGGTGTCTCGTACAACGAGTTTTAGGTCTTCGGCGAGGCGGCGGCGGTCTTCACGCAACATATCCATTTCATTCATCTTCTTTCCCTTGAACTGAAATTTACAGAATCTTTAGTTTGGTCTTATTCTCAGTTGCCGGTTTGATCTGGCGCAAACAAATTAACACGCGTATCGTCGCCGTTTTGGCTCTTGCGGTTCATTCGGTTCGTACCGTAATGTTTTGGAGTTGTTCGCAATGTTTCGACCCACTTTGCAGACTTCGTGTCAGCCTTTAAGCATTAGGAAGATGCGACCGATCGCGTGTCACCCGGGTGACACTATTCGGAGGTTTTTTCGCATTGACGTGATGAAGGTATCGTGGAACCTGTTGCTGAACCGCGGCTGCCAACGAGCCCGATCAATGGCGGTTTCAGGCGGTCAGCGTGAGTTGTGTACGCTGTGCGATTCGGTTGGAGCGGGATCTGAAGGAAAACCCCGCTGGGGCTGCTCTGGCATTGGAGCTGCCTGACGAACTTGAAGCGTTGCGTAGGTAAGTCCCGACGCTGGACACAAATTCTGACCTTGACCCTGGCCAGGATGTATTGTCTATGGGTCAGCGTTGATGCGCCAATTTTGACGCCGCTTAAAGCGGCGCCTCAACTACCTTTATTGGGGTACAGGAACTGGCATCAACAATCGTGCGAAAAGGGCGCGGGTGGCGACGTCGTTAAACCCGACCTCGTTATGGGCACCTGATTTCTCACGATACCCAGGAGCAACTCTTCCACCTCGCTCGACAAGAACGCGGTCTACCGCCAGGGTATCGAATCTGGCCGGCATTCCTGTGAATGTCATCACGCGTGCATCGCCGAGTGTCTCGATCGCAAAATTACCATCACCCAGATACGTGCAATTACGGATTGATCCATCGCTGCGGCGCTGTAGACATTCGAAGAAGCTGACAAAATTCCCACCGTCGAAGGCGATTCGCATACTGGGCTCGGGCAGATAGTAGTTTGCTGTGCCGATTGGGCGCACATCAACTCCCTGAAGTTCGCCAAATTCGATTGTGCTCGGCCCCCACCACTCGTGCGGTGACACTGACATTTCTCCCAGTGAGTTGGTCGCTTGTGCATAAGAGCAAGGGGTGCCAAGCGCAACCGCGGTCAGATCCTCCAATGACACGGCTTCAGACGATAAGTCGTCTATTGTGGAACTGATTGCCGGGCTGCACGCTGAGTTACTGGCCGGTGTGCCGCCCGATGCGAGATCTGCGTTATATGCCCTGATATTGCTCGTATTGTTGTCGGCATAACGAACCGCGAAGGAGTCAACCGAGCTTACGACGTCTCGCTTTGTCGATCCGTCTGGGAATGTTGTCGACCCCAGATCAGAACTGTTGTTGGGGCCGTAATCGGCGAAATTAATAAAGCCATCATCACCCGGTTGCGCACGAATTTCGGCCATTACATTGGTCATCAAACGGCCTGATATATCTGATTCAATCACTACCTCGGAACCAACTGCGTACATATCGCAGTAATTGAATTGTCGGTCAGAGCCGGCCGTGACCGGCCCAAGGGTTGTCCGGTAACCCTGCGCACAGGTTCGCCATTCGAACCCATTCCAATATAAGTCGTTAGCTTGCGCCGGGTTCGGGCTTGACGCCCAGGTATTTAACGAACCATTGGTATTGCTCACGTAGAGTTCGTAACGAGCGAAGTTACCATTAGCATCCGCCGTGGCATCCTGCGCCGTCTGCAATAGCATTTTGTATTGCCAGTTGCCGGTATTGGTATAAGTTAGTGATCTAAGCTCAACATTGGCAGTGCCCGGGTCGTCGCCATCGCCGCCTGTTCCGCCGTCAGCGCCGCCACAAGCGGCCACCACGGATGACGAAACCGCAAGAATTATCCATCGTAAGAACTTTTCCGAAACCATTCGGCTCTCCCTGTATTTAGTATTTTGTTACACCCAGCTTATCCTATCTCAAACAATCTTCCGATCAGTCAGCCCGACGAGTTGTCATTGTTTGACATTGGTTGGATGCCCAGACGCATAGGTCGCTAAATGCCCAGGACCCACTGAATAAGGGCTTTGGCAAGAAAGCCGATCATTCCGAAAGCTAATGCAAGGAAAAGAACAAAGGTGCCAAATCTGCCGGCATTGGATTCTCTGGCAAGTTGCCACACGATAAAAACCATGTACAGCATGAATGCCGACAAGCCAATAGTCAGCCCAAACCCGGCGATTTGCTCTTCGGTGAAACCTAGCATTAGCGTGTTGTCGTTGCGGCAGGCCGCGCGGGTAAAAGCGTCACGTTAACCAGCTCGGTGTATGCATGCCAACTGGCATGACCAAGCAATGGCGCGATCACAATCAGGCCGAGCATTAAGGTCGCAAACCCGAGCAAGGTCAGCATCATGATAATGGCGGCCCAGGCAACCATAGTTACCGGGTTGGTCAAGACGGTTTGCCAGCTGATCAATACGGCTTGCCTTAGGGTAACGTGTCGGTCGAGTAACAAGGGCATTGACACCACGCTGGATGCAAAAATAGGGGCCGCAAGTAGCCCTCCAAGGGCGAGCCATGCTGCAAACAAACCGCTGTTCTGATTCAGTACAACCAGCTGCAGGAAGTCCATCGGTGTATTAATTGGCGCAGGTGAAAAAAGCGTAATAAGTGCTGCTGAAGTGATTACCCAACCAGTAGCAGCCAGCGCCAACAGAAATCCAAACTGCACCATGCGCCAGTAATCATTGCCAAACTTGTTGATATGGTTGTGTTGCCAGTTCAGCCATGTTTTTGTCACCACCCCAAAGTTGACGGGTTCACCCAGAGTCAAGGCCCGGCTGAGTGCATAAAAACTGGTTGCGATCACAGGCGCAATTACGAGGAATCCTGAGAAGGCGCCGGCCAGAAGCCAGAAGCGTTGATGTCCGAGCCCAAGCAATAGTGCGCCAAATGCTGCCAGCAAGAAGCCATGAAAATAGCTGACCGTTCCGACCTGGCGCAAATCACGCCAACCACGGGCCAGCCACATCAGTGGTTGGGTTAAGCCGACCGATCGAACGAGATTTGGGGGCAGATTTGAGTCAGGCACAGTGGCGCAATTTTCTTCGGAAAGAAGTTGAAGATTTTAGACTATAGGTCTCGTTTCGCAGAACGTTTTGACTTGTGTCAATTGTGTATTCTGATGTCAGCTTAATATGGGGAGTCAGCAACTTTTTAGCAGGCTTCACGATGACAACACCATTACCAAGGAGTATGTCTTTTCCTGATCAACTTAGTCATATTCAGGGAAAAATGAAAGATCTTGCAGAATCAGCACCGGCGGCCAGCAGTGGTGTACGCAACGCATCTGCTGGATGCCATCGCCCAATTTGCCCAATTCGAACAAGTCAACTGACGTAGCTCAGAATGACAGAGGGTATGGTCAGGTTGACCGTGATGTTAATCGACAAGTCACCGCTGGTTTGCCAGCGGCTTCACAGTTCTCTGTCGACCATCGATGGCGTCTACGTTCTGGCGAAACTGCATGAGGCCGCCAACGCCCTCGAGGTTGCCGCCCGACTGGCGCCCGATGTAGTGATTCTGGATCCCAGCCTGAACGGTTCGGACGGGCGTTTGGTTCTTGAAAACCTTCGGGCTCGGGTGCCAAGAACTAAAGTTCTTGTGCTGACCACAGACTGTTCGCCGAGTAACCGTGTCCGGTTTTTGTCGGCCGGCGCATACGCCTGCATGGATAAGGCGCTTGAGCTTGATGTCCTTAAGGCCTTGATCGCACAATTGCGTAATTAAATCGCGTAATCAAATCGCGTAGTTAAATCGCGAAATTAGAGGGTGTTACCAGGGCGGATACTTATTGTTTGGGTATTCTGCACTCTATCGTGGTGCCCTTGCCCAGGGTAGAGTGAATCTGCATCAGCCCGTTTGCGCTGCTGACCCGTTCATTCATGCCTATCAGGCCTAGTGCCCCAATTTTGCGCTGGGCGTCTGCGCCCATTCCCTGACCGTTGTCTGCTACCTGTAATATAAGATGCCCGTCATTTGCCGTTAGTGAAACGTTCACTGCGGTTGCCTGAGCGTGCTTAGCCACGTTTTGTACAGCCTCCTGGACAATCCGAAACAAGGTAATGGATTCTTGTTCTGAAAGGCTCAGGTTATTTGGCATTTCCAGTGTAGTCTGAAGATCGAATCGGCTTTGCATTTCATTCAGGAACGTCTCCAGGGCTGGTGCGAGCCCCAGGTCATCCAGGATTTTGGGGCGTAAGCCGCTGGCAAGACGTCGTACCGCGCCCACCGTGTCGCTGACTAACTCGTCCATGGCTTCAAGAGTATCGAACAGCCCAGGGCTTTTGGCAGGCAGGTTGGTTTTGAGGGCGGCAATATCCATCTTGAGCGCTGACAGTCGCTGACCGATGTCATCATGCAATTCGCGCGATACGTGGCGTTGTTCATGTTCGCGCAGGTCGCGCTGGCGCGCGGTCAGCAGCCGCAACTGGGTACGCGTGTAATTTAGCTCTTCGTCGGCAAGGTTCCGCAAAGTGATGTCGCGCATGATGACCGTGAAAACGGTTTGCCCGTCGCTTTCGATTTGTGAGATTGATGCTTCCATGGGGAACTCGCTCTCATCAGCCCGTAGCGCGGTAAGTGTCATGTGGCCAGCCATTCTCCGAGAGGTAACGCCACTGAGCGCAAAATTACGGATATGTTCGGCATGTGCCTTGCGAAAACGCATGGGTATAAAACGGTCAAGCGTTGCGCCCAGCATCTCTTCGAGTGGGCAACGGAGCATCTGGCTGGCCGCCGGATTCGCAAACACAATGCAGTGGTCGGCGCCAATAGACAGAATTGCGTCGGGTGTTGCATTGACAATTGCCGCAAACTGTTGAGTACGCCTGTCTGTGATCATTAATGCTTCCGGTTACAATCCTGGTTACATAGGTAATAGTTTCTGACTAACGTTTCTGACTAACAATCGCTGAATCATTATAATGATGCCATGATTTCGATCTTAATCGCCGATGATCACGCCATGATCCGCGAAGGGCTCAAACGCATTTTGGAGTCCACCAAAGACCTGACAGTGGCGGGCGAAGCGGCCAATGGTATTGAGGTACTGGCAGCCCTCAAAGTTCGCCAGCCGGACGTGTTGTTGCTCGACTTGTCGATGCCGGGGGTCAGTGGTTTTGACCTGATCAAGCGGGTACGGGCCGATTATGCCGGTTTACCGATTCTGGTGCTAACTATGCACGACGAAACCCAGTACGCATTGCGGGCTATTCGGGTCGGCGCCACCGGCTACCTGACCAAAGAGGGCGCCAGTACGCAGCTGGTCGATGCGATTCGTAAAGTAGCCCAGGGTCGTCCGTACTTCAGTAGTGCTGTGGCAGAGCAACTCGCGATGGATGCAATGCCCGGGCATGCCGCAGGTGCATCCCACGATGCGTTGTCTAATCGCGAATTGCAGGTGCTGGAGCTTATTGTGGCGGGTAAAACAGTTTCAGATATTGCACAACGTCTTAACGTCAGTGTTAAAACGGTCAGTACACACAAAACCCGATTACTGGGCAAGTTGCGGATGCATTCGGTGGCTGAATTGGTACGCTATGCCATTGAGCACGGTCTTACAAACGAACCGTTAGACAAACCAGCCCAAACGCCTTAGAACCTTGTTATCCGCTTGCTGATCTGCGGTGCTTAAACGCGGTGCCTGCCTTGTGAGTGCCGATTAAATGTATTGGGTAAGATTGCGCAAGTTATGACGCAATGTCATACTTAATTCCATTAGTCCTTTGTCGGCGTCTGATAATAATCGAGCCGCCAGTGGCAGCACGACAGTCTCTTCAAATTGGGTGTGCTGGCCATAACGATTTGCCAGTTCAAGACAGTGATCGACTGGCAGATTAGCCGCTGTGCCGGCCTCAAGCGTTTGCAGGGCGGGGCGAATCTGAGCCCAAAGTGCCTCCAGTGCCCGGTGCTCACGGGTCAGTCGCGCCGTCATTGCGTTAACAAGTCGTGTTTCATCACCCTGGCTGGCGCGCAATTGCATTGCTGGAAACAGCAGCTGCTCTTCGTCCCGATGATGGTCTTTCAGTTGATGATCGATAAGTTGAACGATATCTTTGCCCAAGCGTGCCTGTTGTTCAAGCGTCACCGTGGTGGCTGTCAGTGCCAGCAGACGCAGGCGGGCCAGTGTAGCCAGTGTCTCAGCATGTGCGCCGAGAAATCGGACGGTCGAGTCAACCGAGATGGTAGAAGGAGTCCCCATATTTGGCATTGGTGAGAGTGTTATCGAGTAGGCAGCTTAGTGGGTTTGCGGCGTCACCGATTTGACTTATGTCAATTGTCGACATTGAATTGACGCCCATCAATTGGCGAGAAGGGCCGCGCAATTAAGATGTGTTAATGAGCGAATATGCCTGTCAGCGGGAAGTCGTGGGTTTTTTGAGCGATCCGTCAACTTACTTTCCTGAGCCCGAGTCGGTGCAATGTATTCAGACTCACGGTGCGCTGGTTTTTTTGGCCGGCAACGTTGTGTACAAAATTAAGCGGGCGGTGAAATATCCGTATATGGATTTTTCAACACTGGAAAAACGCGAGTTTGCGTGCCGTCGTGAATTGGCAATCAATAAGCCAAACGCTCCGCAGATATATCTTGATGTGGTGCCGATCGTGCGCACAGCCGGGGGTAGGCTTCGATTCGGCGGCGCTGGTACTGTGCTCGAATGGGCGGTACACATGCGTCGATTCGATTCCGATGCATTGTTGGCCGACTACGCCAGTAAGTCACGCTTAACTGATCAGTTGGCGCAGGATGTGGCTCGGGCAATCGTTAGGTTTCATTGCAGTTTAGTCAGCGTGGACGGTTTAGATGCCGGGAAGCGGATGGCAAATGTGGTTGCTGGCGTGGCAAGTTCTTTGTTGTCACTGCAGGTAAAAGCGGTGATGCCGGCTGCGACCCGGCTAAACACCCTCCTTAATCACCGGTTCATACAGGCGCTTGCGACCCTGGAGCAACGTGGACGGCTAGGCTTTGTAGTTCGCGGTCATGGCGATCTGCATCTGGCTAATATCGCGATAATTGATAATTGCCCGGTCTTGTTTGACGCATTGGAATTTGACGAAGACCTTGCTACTGTTGATGTCCTCTATGATCTGGCTTTTCTGTTAATGGATTTGGAGTTTTCTGGTTTGCGCAATTACGCAAACCTCATTCTGAATCGTTACTTGTTTGACAGCGATCACCAGGAAAATTATTCCGGTCTGAACGCCATGCCGTTTTTTTTGGGGCTGCGCGCCAGTGTGCGCGGAATGGTGACATTGCAACGCAGTCAGTTGCAATCGGGGGGGGCAAGAGTCGCTGCTATCAGTCTCGGGAAGCGATATCTGCAGCATGCGATTAACAGCTTGCAGCCGCCCGGTGCCGAGTTGGTTGCCATTGGTGGTCTGTCAGGAACAGGTAAATCGACCCAGGCGCGTGCCGTTGCGCCAGACATCGGTGCATCGCCTGGCGCAGTGCATTTGCGTAGCGATCTGGAACGCAAACGACTAAGCGGTGCACAAGAGACTGATCGATTGCCGCCAGAATCATATGCGGAGACCACTGGGGAGCAAGTCTACGGCGCGATGTTAGATAAAGCGCATATGGCGCTGCGAGCGGGCCATAGTGTTGTATTAGATGCGACTTTTCTCCAGCCGGCACACCGTGCTCAGGCGCAGGCGCTGGCTCAAACCTGTAATGTTCCTTTTTGTGGCATCTGGCTTACTGCACCAGCCAATCAGTTGCGTTCGCGGGTTGCCGCCCGGCGCGACGATGCTTCGGATGCGACCGTGCAGGTATTGGACAGACAGTTGGCCAGCGATTCGGGTTCGAATACCTGGCAACCGGTGGATGCTAGTGGCGATGGGGCGCAAGTACAGATTAATCTGCGTCGTGTTCTTTCGTTATCTGCGGGTATGCGCTTGCATCGCAGCTGAGCGTTTCCTTATTACCAGCCAGGCGGTTACAGTGCCCGCGGCCAAACCGACAAGCCAATCTGCTTTCCCTGGACGGGCGGATCTCGGACTGAGCCGGGTAGGGGCCGCGGCGAACGCGGCGACCGCAGATGTTGTGGCCGTGAGAGAGCGTATTTTTTTACTCCAGTTTTGTAGCGAGACAATCGATTTTTCCATCTGCTCACGGTCATTCTGGATTTGTAGCAATAGCTGCTTGCGATATTGGCGTCGATGCGAAAAGGTATTCATGTCACTAAACTAGTGTTTTTAGTTCGCTTAGGGTTTGATCTGCCTCAATCACAAGAGCAATGCGCTTCAGGGTGCAATTCATTTGGTATTGTTCCGCTTGCAAAGTTGAACAAGGCGACCAGCGGTCCCTGATTCCCGTCCGTAAATCGATTCCAGACCGTTGTCGTCAGAGTCGCTGTTAGGCTGTTCTACTGACCCTTCCTGAAACTGACAATGGCTCAAATTTTGATTGATAGCGAACTTCCCGCTGAATGGCTCAGCGCACAGTGCACTTCGGGGGTACTAGATGTTGGCAATTCGCACCGCATATTCTGGCGTTGTTACGGCCATACCAAGGCGACGCCGGTGGTCGCCTTACATGGCGGCCCTGGGTCTGGTTCGCATTCAGAGCACCTGACCTTTTTCGACCCTCAAAGGCATCGGGTTATCATGTTTGATCAGCGCGGTAGCGGACATTCAATCGCGTCAGTCGTCATTGAAAGCAATACGACGCAAGATCTTATTGAGGATGTGGAGAGACTTCGCCGCCATCTGCGCATAGACAGTTGGTTGGTGTTTGGTGTGTCCTGGGGGGCCTGCCTGGCACTGCTTTACGGCCAGAGTCATCCGCAGTCTTGCACGCGCTTGATCCTTTCCGGGTTGTCGAATCGGCATGCGTATCAGACTCGGTGGATTCTTGACCAGCGTCCCCGTCTACTGCCCGAGCGACACGAAGCGTTTCTGAGCGCATTGACGCCTGGCGAAAAGACGGATCCAGTTGCTGCTTATTACCGTAAGAGTTTATCCACAGATCTTGAAGAGCAACTCGTGGCGACCCGTGCTGTGTGGGTTCTGGAAGCCGGGCTGGAAGAGTCCGAGCCGGAGCCAATAGCGACTATGCGACTAAATGAAATTTCACCGAGCATGGTAAAGCGAGCGAAAATTTATCTTCACTATTGGGCCAACAAAACTTTTCTGCCCAATGGTCACTTGTTGGTTAATCCGCAGGGGCTGACAGATCTGCCCGTTACATTGGTTCATGGAGAGTCAGATTGGATTTGCCCGTTAAGCGGCGCGCAACAAGTGGCTGATGCGATTGAATCGGCGCAACTCATTGTGGTACCAGGCGCAGGGCATTCACCCTATGGCGCACCAACGATCCAGGTGTTACGTGAATCGTTAGTGCCTGCTGTTTAGCAAGTGACGGGTTCCTGGTGCCAGGCGCCAGGTGATAAGCGCCAGTTGTTACGGCTAAGTGGACCGTAGTGTCAGAACACTGTTCTAAATGGCGCTCAGTGCTTGCTCTAAGTCGGCAGTGATGTCATCAATATGCTCGATGCCAATTGATAATCGAATCGATTCCGGCCGAACCCCAGCGGCTGCTTGTTCTGATTCACTCAGTTGTCGATGTGTCGTTGATGCCGGATGGCAAGCCAGCGACTTTGCATCACCGATGTTTACCAGGCGTTTAAACAACTTGAGTGCGTCGTAGAACCGTACCCCGGCATCAAACCCTCCGCGTACTTCGAAGGTCATGATGCCTGATGCCCGCCCGCCCATATACTTATTTGCCAATTCGTGATACTGATCACCTGGTAGTCCGGCATACGACACTGACTCGACTTTCTTGTGCTCTTGCAGGTATTTGGCTACGGCCAGGGCGTTCTCGCAATGTCTCTCCATGCGAAGTGGCAGTGTTTCCATGCCTTGCAGCAAGAGAAACGCATTAAACGGTGATAAACACGAGCCCGTATTACGAAGCGGCACAGTGCGGGCGCGTCCGATATAGGCGGCCTCTTTGAAAGCGTCGTTGTAGACCACACCGTGATAAGAGGCTTCCGGTTCGTTAAAACACGGATATCGATCGGCATGCTTGCCCCAGGGAAACTTGCCGCTGTCGACAATCAGCCCGCCAATTGTTGTGCCATGTCCCCCAATGTATTTTGTGGCGGAATGGACAACGATATCGACACCGTGTGTGATCGGCTTGAGCAACATTGGGGTCGCAACGGTATTGTCTGCAATTGTTGCCACCCCATGGGACTTCGCCATGCTGGCTATGGGGCCAACGTCTACTATATTTCCCGTAGGGTTGCCGATGGTTTCAAGAAATACAGCCTTGGTTTTATTATCGATCAGCTTCTCAACAGCTTGGACTGAACTATCTTGGGCAAATCGCACTTCAATGCCCATCTTTGGCAGCATGTGGGCAAACAATGTGTAGGTGCCGCCGTATAAGTTGGGGATTGATACGATGTTGTCTCCGGCTTCGGCAAGTGTGAGTACCGCATAGTTAATTGCTGCACTGCCTGCGGAAAGGGACAAGCCGGCCAGTCCTCCTTCCAGACCGGCGATGCGTTGCTCAAGCACATCGCATGTCGGATTCATGATGCGCGAATAAATATTGCCCGGAACGGCTAAGTTAAAAAGGTCGGCACCGTGTTGAGCATTGTCAAATTCGTAGGCAACGGTCTGATAAACCGGCACTGCGACCGATTTAGTGGTGGGCTCAGTGTCGTAGCCCGCGTGAACAGCAATTGTTTCATCGCGCATTTTTTCTCCGTCGGAAATTGTATTGATCGTAGACCCCACCTTGTTTGGCATCATTCGGCATCGTCGAACAATTTGTGGGGGCTTATTAAAATGGTTCAGTTGCCCGTAGATCAGGCATTTCGATTTTGGTATGCGGGGTTACATTAACAGATCTTGTGGCGTTGTCGTTTCATGAACAAGCCCAGACCCGCAGGCTATAGCCCGGTGAAACTTGCAAACCAGATCACAACTTGCCGCTCGAGCACCGCAATTTCATGGCTCTGTGATTTCTTCCCCTTATGTCTTGAGCCGTAAAAAATAGACTTGCAGTTTGTCAAAGGCTATGGATCTCAAATTGCATATCGGAACTGTCCAGTTGCTGGGGTCGGTGCTCTTATTTTCTGCCGCCTCGCTTTTGAGTGCTTGCGGCGATGGCATTGCGGACGCGGCTGATGGTGAACGGGCAGGCCAACCACCACCACAGGTTCGTGAGCTTTTACCCGTAGCATCATACGATACACATTCCGCGGGTGATGCTTCATTCATGCAAAGCAACAACTATATTGCCTTGCAGGCGGGCAATCACTGGACTTATCGGTACAAAGATCATCCGCGGGCGCTGCCGCAATCGCTGACGCGATATGTCAGTAGCGGTCTTGGCGACGAAATCAATCTTATTGAGTCTGTCTCAGGAGAATCAGTGACGACACGGCTGCGTCGTGGCGGTCCGGGTTGGCTGGCTGTTCAGCCAATGGACGGCGTTTTCTCTGAAACCTTGTCCCGGATAGTGGGCGATTTACTCGAGTATCCCGAAACGGTCACGTCTCCGAATGCTAAACATACGGCCTTTCGTCAGGGGCCCGCAGGAGATGATTTTGACGGTGACGGATTCAACGATAGTTTTAGTTTGACTGTTGAGCATAGCTTCCTGGGGTTCGAATCTTTGCAATTGACTCATGGTTCGTATACGGACGTAGCCCGTTTTAACAGTTATTCTGTATTTACAATTATTGGATCTGATGAGAACTATGAGCCCCTGGTTGCTATGCAGTCAGAAGACACCTGGTGGGCGGCCGGTATTGGGATGTTGCGCGCCGAGCGCACGCAAGATGGGGTCACTTCAACATGGGAACTGGAGCAAGCCAATGTCGGTGACCAGCTGGTCTATCCGCAACCCGTTGACGGCTCAATTCGTAAGGTATTGCTGGCTCACTATGCCGCGGTATTTGATGCGACTCGTAATCGTTACTACGCGACCATTCCTGCCACCAACAGCATTGCTATTGTGGATCCAGTCGATGCTTCGGTGACAACTGTTGCAGCGCAAGCCGGGTTGAATCCGGGGCCGATGGCTTTGTCGGGCGACGCCAGCGTGCTGTATGTCGCTTATTTTGGTGCCGACGGCGGCGGCGCCGAAATAGTACGTTTCGGATTGCCGCAGATGACGGTACAAGCGCGACTGATTCTACCTGCCGATATCGACGGCTCAGTGCGGTTTGCGCAGAGTCTGGCTGTTTCGCCAGTGGATTCACAGGTTTTGGCGGTGTCGTTGGCCGGGGACGGCTCGCTGCCTCAGCATCGAGCTGTTGTTTTGTTTCGCGATACTGTTCTACAGCTACAGATGTCGGAACAGAAAAATGGTAGCAACAGGATCATTTTTAACGATATCGGTACGGATGTATTCGGATACGGTGGGGAAACGGGTGGATTTTTAAGGCGCTACCGGGTCGCCTTGGATGGACTGATTCTCGAGCACGAAACCGCAATTATTGAACGCAGGGTCGCCGGTTCGTTCTCGTGGACGTCACTAGGAATTCTTGTTGAGGAATCCGTTTATCAGAGCCCGAAGCTGCAATGGTCCGGCACCGTTCCGATACCAGGTGGTCGCTGCGTTCAGCATCCAATTTCCGAACGTGTCGTGTGTTTGTCCAGAGACCCCCTGGCTGCACCCGACCCCGGCGCACCGCGCACCTTAACTGTTATCGATCCCGGTCGGCTCAATGTTCTGAGTCAGCCGGTTTACGAGCGTGGCACCCAGGTGCTGCTGCCAAGGCAGTTACTTCCCGGCCTGGCCGGTCAGGTCGGGTTGCGAATGGGCGGGCCGGTTGACGCGCAAACCGCAGAGCAGCTTTGGCTGTTCTCCAGTGATCATTTCTAGGAAGCACTGATTACGTCCGCTAAAAACCAGGATGCGACGCGGGCGAGGGCCTTGTTCAGTGCTTTCCTGGAGCTAAGCTACTGTGCTAACTGTCGTACGACGTAGTGCAAAATGCCGCCGTGTTCAAAGTACGCCCATTCGTTGGGTGTGATGATTTGAACATCGGCGTCGAAAACGATTTCTGAATCGCGCGACAGAGCGGTGATCGTGACTGTCTTTGCTCCTTTCACCAGCCCTTCAATATTGAACCGGTGTTCTCCAGTCAGGCCAAGTGATTTGGCATCTTCTCCGGCTTTAAACGTTAAGGGCAGCACGGCCATACCAACCAGGTTCGAGCGGTGAATTCGTTCCATGCTTTTGGCAATGACCGCGGAGACGCCCAGCAGCAAGGGCCCTTTTGCGGCCCAGTCGCGCGATGAGCCTGTGCCGTATTCACTCCCACCGATAACAATAAGGGGTACCTTGTCTTTCTTGTATCTCATTGCGGCGTCAAATATGGTCATTTGTTCACCTGATGGCTGATGTACTGTCCATCCGCCCTCAGTGCCCGGTGCTAATTCATTGCGAAGTCGCACGTTGGCGAAGGTGCCTCGCATCATGACTTCATGATTGCCTCTGCGCGACCCATAGGAGTTAAAGTCTTGCGGTGAAACGCCGTTGTCGTTTAAGTAGCGGGCTGCAGGAGTGCCAGGAGAAATGCTGCCCGCTGGTGAGATATGGTCGGTAGTAATACTGTCACCCAATATGGCGAGGGCGCGCGCTCCCAGTATTGACGAAATACCAGGCAATGTTTTGCTCATTTCATCGAAGTAGGGCGGTCGTTGAACGTAAGTGGACTGGTCATCCCATTCGTATTGTTTGGCTTTTGGGATATCCATTTTCTGCCAGCGCTCATCACCATCGTAAACGTTCGCGTAAATTTTTCGGAACATATCGGCACTGATGGATTGGGCAATGGTTTCCTGGATTTCGGCAGAGGACGGCCAGATATCTTTTAGCAAAACGGCATTTCCGGCGGCGTCATGTCCGAGCGGATCGTTTTGCAGGTCAATGTCCATCGTGCCGGCAAGTGCGTAGGCAACAACTAAAGGTGGCGACGCCAGGAAATTCATCCGAACGTCTGCATGAATTCTTCCTTCGAAGTTGCGATTTCCAGACAGTACCGAGCTGACAATAATGTTGTGCTTCTGTACAGCATCACTGATTTCCGGCGGCAGCGGGCCGGAGTTTCCAATACAAGTAGTACACCCATAACCGACCAGATAAAAACCCAGGGCCTGCAGGTCGGGCATGAGGTTTGTTTTTTCCAGGTAGTCGGTGACTACTTTGGATCCTGGTGCCAGGCTTGTCTTAACCCACGGTTTAACAGTGAGCCCGCGAGCCCGGGCATTACGTGCCAGAATTGCTGCGCCAATCATGACCTGTGGGTTTGACGTGTTAGTGCATGATGTAATGGCAGCGATAACAACGGCGCCATCCCGTAAGTTGAACTCCTTACCGTCCTGGACAACCGCCGCCATTCCACTTTTTAACTGTTGGCCACCTTCGTCTTCCATCTGGGCAACAGCGTTATCGACCGTTGACCGGGCGTCCCGTTCTTGCTGCAATGTCTGGATATGTTTGCCAATGACTGATTTTGCCGAACTCAGATCGAAACGATCCTGCGGTCGTTTCGGCCCTGAGAGGCTTGGGCGAACGTCGCCCAGGTCAAGCACCAGGACTCGGGTGTAATCGGCATTGGGTGTCCCATTTTCTCGAAACAGGCCTTGCGCCCGGGCGTACGACTCGACCAGGCTGATGGTGAGTTCGGAACGACCAGTGAGTGCCAGGTACCGCAAGGTCTGTTGATCAACAGGAAAGATGCCGCAGGTAGCACCATACTCGGGTGCCATATTGGCGATCGTCGCCCGGTCGGCGAGGGGTAATTCGGCGAGGCCGTCACCAAAAAATTCCACAAATTTGCCAACCACGCCGCTTTCACGAAGCATTTGCACAACAACCAGAACCAGGTCGGTGGCGGTAGCACCTTCGGGCAGGCGGCCGCTGAGTTTGAATCCGACAACTTGTGGAATCAGCATCGTGACTGCCTGGCCTAACATCGCCGCCTCGGCTTCGATGCCACCAACACCCCAGCCCAGTACGCCAAGTCCGTTAACCATAGTCGTGTGCGAGTCAGTACCAACTACTGTATCGGGGTACGCACGGTTGACCTTATCGTGCTTTCGGGTAAACACTACTCGGGCGAGGTATTCCAGGTTTACCTGGTGGACAATGCCAGTGCCAGGTGGGACAACTTTGAATTCACTGAACGCTTGCTGGCCCCATCGTAGAAACGCGTATCGTTCTTTATTGCGCTGAAATTCGATTCGATTGTTCAGGTCAAGTGCATTTTCAGTGGCAAAGTGATCTACTTGTACCGAATGGTCAATGACTAATTCCACCGGCGCCAACGGATTGATTCGCGTTGGATCTCCACCCAGCTGGCGCATCGCATCGCGCATGGCGGCGAGGTCAACAACGACTGGTACGCCGGTGAAGTCCTGCAACAACACGCGTGCCGGTGTAAAGGCTATTTCCTGGTCTGATTGTACAGTTGGGTCCCAGCCTGCCAGGCTCTCAATATCGTCTTTTGTAACGGTAGTGCCATCTTCGTGCCGCAGTAGATTTTCCAGCAGAATCTTGAGTGAAAATGGCAATCGGGACAGGTCAAAGCGATCCGCTAATGCATCCAGGCGAAAGATTTCGTAGTCTTGATTGTCTACTGTTAGCGTGGCGCGAGATTTAAAAGAATCAATCATCAGTGGTACACCTGAAACGTTCGCAACGGGTGAGATCTATTCTGAACTGATTCTTGCTGCCGTTGGTGATTAACACCGATGCGCCGCAATGCTTTCATGCTCCAGACCAATGTAATTAGGGCTGAGACATGATTGTCCGATTTCTTCGTAACGACAGCCACGATACGGAAATCAGCATAAGCTGCAAGTTGCCCGGCTAAATTACAGAGGCGCTGCATCCGTCCATGGGAACGACCGCCCCGGATACGTAACTTGCCATGTCGGATGCCAGAAATGCTGCAACCTGTGCAATTTCTTCGGGCTCTGCCATGCGGCCCATCGGAATGGCGGAATTTGCTTCAGCACGCAGTACGTCAAGCGACTTGCCACTTGCCCGGGCGGCCGTCTCCAGGCCTTCAACAACCCGCCCGGTATTGGTCAGACCGGGATTGATTGCGTTGACCCTGACCCCTTTATCAGCATAGGCGCGAGCATAGCCAACAGTCGCCAGCATCAATGCCGAATTGGCCGCACCGCCGGCGATATGAAACACGCCGGCCTGGCGCCCACCCTGGCCAATGATATTGACCACACTGCCACGACCCCGGGTCGCCATTTTTCGAATGACTGGGTCCATGACCAAAACACCGGGGAAGTACTTGGCGTTCATCCCCTGGTTAAAAGCCTCGGGGCTTAACTCGTCCGGTGTGAACCTCTTGGCGGCACCAGCGGAGGTCACGAGAATGCTGATCGGACCCATGGTTTGTTCTACTTGTTCAACCAGCTTCGCTGCCTGCACCCCATCGCTGAGGTCGGCAACAAAAGACTGGATATCTGCGCCGCTTGCAGCGAGCTGATTGCGGGCCTGAATCAAAGTGGACTCAGTGCGGGCAACAATAGCTACGCGAGCGCCACTGGCAGCAAGAACAGCCGCGCATGCCAGGCCGATACCCTTGCTGGCTCCGGTAACCAATGCAACGGTGTCAGAACTAAAAGAAATTTCCATGAACGAATCCCCTGGGAAAGAAAGTTTATTGAGAAGTAATTGAATTGATATTGGCGGCAATCATAGGGTATTTACCCGTTCCGCAGGGTTTTACCGGGCGCCGTCGCTCAGCGCAGTTCTCAGGCGGATCCGCATCGACTTTGATGGCGGGTAGGCAAGACCAATTGCCCGCGAAAAATTACGCGCGGCGTTGGTCGCATCCGGGTTAATTTCAAAGTGGCGTGCGGCCGCGGCGAGTTCTTCGGGAGCAATCTCGGCAAGCTGTCGTTTGTCGACATGACTGGCAGGGGGGCGAAACTGGATGTTGTCGACTGTCAGCTGATTCGGCCAAAGAAAGATGTGATCGCCGTCGCGGGTCGAGCGGTAGCCAACGATTGCAGATTCGAGGCGGGCTTTGATTTGAGGGGTCATCTTATTACGCTGATGCAGTCTGGCAACCCGTCTGAGTAATATATCGTGCCGGATCGGACCCTCCTGATTGATGACCGCTTGTATGACTCGTTGCAACATGCTGGTGTAAGCAACATCAAACAAGGCGTCGGCATCACAATACGGTATGTCAACTACTGACAGGCGTTTGAATTTCGGTAGCTCGCCGAGTTGGGGTCGATCGCCTTCATCAGGGCGGTTGGCATGGCGCCATCGCCGATGCAAATTGGTCAGCTGTTGGTGTAATCGATCTTCGGCGGTCTGCCGGTCGACCCACCATTGCAGTGGCCAGGCCTGAAGAAGCTGCCAGCCGGCATCAATTAAAGCGCGTTCCTGGCAATCGTCGCGTCGTATGACGTCGGGTTGTCGCTGGGTAAAATACCCCGAGTCGGTCACAATGCCAGCAAGGACGGAGCCAGGGTCATCCGGGTTTTCGACCACCAGGTCGACACCGGCACCAAACGACTCCGTTGGAATTGCCACCTGCCATCCAAGCTTAGACATTGCGTTGTGCACTGCCAGGTTAAACGGTGACTGCGCGAGTGGCTCGTGGGTCGCCGGATTGGTTGAGTCATCGTCATCCGGCGCTATGAGGTGTTGATTGGCTGCGTTGCTTAACAAATCTTCGAGCCGCTCGATGGCCGGGTCGGATTCTGACCTGGCTGCAACTAAATCTTCGGGGCCCAGAGAAGTGACAATATGCAGCCGTTCCCGCGCACTGCCAACAACGTTATATAACCTTTGTAAACCGGTGATACCCATAAACGGGTCAAGAACAGGTTCGTTTGTTACGTGGCCGGCTGGTGCCACTGTAGTCGAGAAAAAGACAATATCGTCCAGGCGTGCCGGCTCATGGGCGGTGCGAATTGAAATCTGTCGGCGTCCGGCGGAAAACAGGTATGACTTCAGGCTTGGGCGGTTATGACAGGCACGTTCCAGCAACTCTGTAATGCGGATTTTTTGTGCGTTGGTCATTGCTACTACGGATATGCTGGGCGATGCATTGGCCGGCCCGGCGGAATATTCACCGAGCAATGCCAGTACTTCGGTGACGACGCGTTCCGCCTCGGGCCTGTTTTCGCGCACATCTCCAACGTTCCAAACGCCGTTTTCAACTTGTGTCAGTTGCAGGGAGTTTTGTAAAGTGTTGACCGGAACCAGCGGGCGCACGGCTACCGCAGGGCCAATTCGGTTGGTCTGACCGATAAGAACCGGACTGCGTGCCGCATAGTCATTGCGCAATTGGATCAGTGGCAGGCCAAGTGCTAACGCGGGTTGAAATACGCCACTGGACGCCAGCCCGCCGGTCATACCGTCGAATAATTCGTTCGCTGGTGGAGAAGAAGGACGCATCGGGTCGCCGATGAAGATTGCCCGTTCAGCATAGGCCATGATTTGAATCGTTTCAGTCACAGTGATTTGCTCTGCATCACCAAAAACCACTACGTCAAATCGGCGACGGCCGTAGTCGGAACGATTGGATAATTCATCGACAGAGGTAATCACGCACGCCTTCGGGCTGTCGCCAGTTCTTCTGCCGAGTAGTTGGCGGGCAAGGGCGGTTCGATAATTGTCATTGGCCCGGCGGTGGTGATTCGGCATTTCGAGGTGACCATCCACTTCGTCAGGCAAGTCGGGGTCGTTGCGGTTCATGTGTTTTTCCAGCCAGCAACGAGCACATGCGTAATGCACTGCATCAGCTGTTTGCCGGGCAGGAATTTTGCTGACCCGAATACTGTCGATCAACACTCCCATGCCGCTGGTATCGCTGCCGCGAATGCTACGATGCCAGGAGCACCAGTCTTTGATGTCTTTGCGGCGCTCGACAATGCCATTGGCGAGTGCCGACAAATATCGCGGCCATGTTGTTTGGTCGTCTCCGGTCAACTGCTGGCTTGGTGCAGCCGCGGCGATAAATGCTTCCAGGGCGGAATCGTGTTCCTTTGCGGCATCGCGATAGTTTGCGCACGCTTGTCGCAGTGTCTGCAGTGAACTTGCTGACCCCGCGGTAACAGACAATTTCTTCAAGACTTGATACGTGTCGCCGCTGTTGGCGCTGGTCAGACTGGTGATTGCCGAGGCCAGATGTTCTGCTTGCTCCAGGCGCTCGCTCATGCCCAGAAAATCGCTGTTAATGCCTGCCCAGTGCGAAGGGAAAAAACGAACCAAGGCGTGAATATCTTGTAATTGCATCCGCGCCTGGTGCATTGACTGCAGTAAAGGCACGTCAGTGGCAGGGTCTGGAGTGCCCTTGCTGACCCGCTTTAACTGGCTGCGTATTTTGCGATTGAGCAGCCGACGGCGCAGCCAGCTCCCGTGTTGTGCGTGTTCATGCCATTGAACGAGATCGTGCAAAGATAACAAGGTGTCCGCATCCGATTTATAAACGCACGACAGGCTGCGCTCACAACTGTCAAAATCATCGGTCAGGCGAATTGCCCGGCTGAGTGCCTCGCGCACCGTCGACAGATCTTCCCGGGCGGCCAGGTCCAGGTGAATGCTGGAGCTGGCGGGCAGAGCCTCAGCAAGGCTGCGCAGGGCAATGAAATGGGTTCGTGAAACTGGTTTGGCCAATGAACCCAGGGCTTGAAGGAAGCTCTCAGCGCATTGGCCCAATGTATCGGACAATTGTTTCAGCCTGGTTGCCGCCTCAATCAGGGTTTCCTCCCATTTCCCGGACCATTCAATATTGCCGATGACGGCCAGGCTCGCGTTGGCCTTGTCCGAATGACCGGTGGTTGATTGATGCAGTTGGCTATCTAATTCAGCGAGCTGGGCCGGCGTTGGCAGGTCATCTGGATTCAGGGCTGACCAGTTCACGACGTTCTGCCAGTCACCGGGGTTCAGCGCACAGACGCCAAGGGCGTAGTGCAGGGACCACGGGGAACGCGAGTGGGCCCGCAGCCGTTCAGAATAGTCAAGGCGCTGGCGCTGAATTATTGCCAGTTCAGCACGTGCCTGCGCAATGTCCGGGGCCGGGGTATCGGTATTTTCTGCAGTGAAGGCGGTGGCGGTGTTCTCGGCGGTTGCAGTTTTCTGAGTGCCATCGGTGTCGCACAATGCGCTGATGCCGGCCAGCCTGATATGGTTAACCACGGCACTTCTAACCACTTCACTGCGGCTGACATGCATGACGGTCAATCCATCGGATAATAATTGTGCGATCAGGTTCGCCGCGCTCTGTGAGCCACCGGTCCCCGGTGGGCAAATGACGCAAAAACTCTCCTGGCCCAAGGCTGCCTTGGCAATCAGACGCTGCTCGCCATCAGCAGGCAACAAGCAGGTCAGGCTGCGTTTGAATTTTGAGGCGGCGGGGCGCGCAATACCGGACAGATTCGCGAGCCGAGAATAGTCGGCCTGTGAGCGCGGGTGATTTATGGCAACGGCCAGTGATGTCAGCGCGGCTCGGTCGGGCACTGGCGCTTCAAAGTCTGGCTCCGGTTCGGCTGCCTCACTATTGGTTTTTTCCCGATAGCCCGCCCCTGGGATGACGTATTCATCCGATGTTTCATCTACCCGCAGTGAAGTTCCTGCGGCCGCACGGCTTGCAGCAACGTCGGCTAGTCGGACGGAGTAGCTATTGTCATCAGCAAGATAGCGAGCGGCCGCATCCGCGGCGGAACGAATGACGATATCATCTGCGCCGAATAAGCCTGTGGGGTCGATCAGTACCAGTTGTTGCGCGTTGACTAACTGGCGAATTTTCAGTGGGTCAGTTACGAGCGTAGTTGTTGCCCGCAGCGGTCCGAGCCAGCATCCGAAAAACAGCGACTGTCGGCATTGGGAAAGGACCGGATACAGCCCAAGGGCTTCGAGCAAGGCTGCCGCAAGTACACACAGTTCTGCCGGATTGGCAACCTGATGCGCAATGACATCACCTGGGCGACGATTGATGTCAACCGCATTGTTCATTTGCGGGTCGTACTGAGCGCAGGGCTCATATACGAGTTGCAAGCGCTTGATTTCGTCACAGGCGGCAACCACGCTGGCCCACACAATATCGCGGCGGCCAGAGATGTACCCTGGTCGCCAGGCAGGGTCAGCGATTAGTGTTTCACGTACCCGTCGGCGCAGGCTCTGGACCGTCCGGTCGCCCGGCAGGACGTACCCGACCAGAGCCTGAAAATCGGCCTTGGTTACGTGGGTGGTCAAACTCTCGAGCATCTTTCGGGACAGGTTTAGCATTCAGGATGAGGCAACCGGATGGCTGAGAGCCGTGCCGATTGGCGTTGGCAACCATTTTAGGCACCATGTGGGCATCCTGGATGTTCCTGACCGGGTATTCGGTAAATAATTTTCAGCTTAGTGATGTCGCCGATGCCAGGCTAAAGGTAAAGTCAGGGGGGCCGGTGCCTGTAGTGAGCAATCTGCAGGGGTGGCTAAAGTCACTGGTGTTGAGTAAGAATGTTCGAAATCGATAATTAACGGAGTCAGTATGAAGAGTGTGGACGTAGTTGAATGGGGCAAGCCGCTTCAGCAGGCAATTCGGGAGAACCCCGTGCCAACGGGGACTGAAGTCCTGGTGAAGGTGAAATTCTGCGGTGTGTGCCACAGTGACGTGCATATTCGAGATGGTTACTTCGAGATCGCTCCGGGCAAGCGTTTTCACATGGCCGACCGGGGAATGAAAACACCGGTGACGCTGGGGCATGAGCCGTTGGGTACGGTGGTCTCGGGCGGTGATGCGGCTGGTGACTTGCCGATTGGGCAAGACCGGCTGGTGTATCCGTGGACTGGCTGCGGCAGCTGTGCGCGGTGCGAAGCCGGTGAGGACAATTGGTGCCCTGCGCCGCGATACCTGGGAATCCAGAAGTCCGGAGGTTACGGTGACCACATGATCGTGCCCCATCCGAAGTACTTAATCGACGCATCTGGAATCGATCCCGAGTATGCGCCGATCCTCGCATGCTCAGGGCTGACCACCTACAGTGCGATAAATAAACTAATGCCTTGTAAGCCGACTGATTGGATTCTTGTTCTCGGTGCGGGTGGCCTGGGCCTGATGGCTATTGGTGTGTTGCGCGCACTTGGTCACGAGAATATTGCGGTCGCCGATATTGACGAGGACAAACACCAAATGGCGCGTGACATGGGCGCGCGGGTGACTGTCAACCCGGCAAATGACGACGCTCAGGCCACGCTTGCCGCGCTGGATGGTGGGGTTTGGGGGGCTATTGACCTGGTTGGCATGACTCAAACCGCTACCCTGGGTCAGTCAGTTTTGCGCAAAGGCGGGCGTTATGTTGTGGTTGGGCTGTACGGCGGAGAAATTCCCGTATCACTTGTGACTCTGGCTCAGCGTGCGATGACTATTCAGGGTTCGTATGTTGGTACCGTCGATGAGTTGCGGGCGGTTGTTGAACTGGCCCGTTCCGGCAAACTCAAACCCATTCCGGTTCAAACCTGTTCTATGGATGAAATATCGGGTGTGCTTGATCGCTTGAAGGCTGGTGGTGTTCCTGGTCGGATTGTGGCCAGAATCAGCTGATCCGCCGACCAGGAGCCGGGTTTTGACGGACAGACCGGTGCTTTTGCCGGTTTGATTGCCTTTGGTTGGCCGTTGGTTAGCCGTTGCCGCCACTCGCTAACCAGGCAACTCCGGACACTTTGTGATTGATAGTGTCAGTTGGGCGACTGAGGGTCTGGCGTTTTGTCGATACACTTTGCTGATCCGCATCGTGACGCGGCAGGAGACAAAATGATCGAATTTCAACGCCTGGACCCGGGTTTGCCCGACACAATCAACATGTTGCGCGAAGCTATAGCCGATTTTGCGGCCAACGAGATTGCGCCGCGGGCGGCTCAGATTGATGTGCAGAACGAGTTTCCAGCTGACTTATGGTCAAAGCTTGGCGCGCTAGGCGTGCACGGGATGACAATCAGCGAAGAATACGGTGGTACAAACATCGGTTACCTCGGGCATATCGTTGCGATGGAAGAAATATCCCGAGCGTCGGCAGCGGTTGGATTGTCCTACGGCGCACATTCGAACCTGTGCGTAAATCAAATTAATCGCAATGGCTCACCGGCCCAAAAAGAAAAATACCTGCCCGGTCTGATCAGCGGAGAACAAGTTGGCGCCCTGGCGATGTCCGAACCCAATGCTGGTTCGGATGTTGTATCAATGAAGCTGTCGGCCGAGCGCAAAGGTGACCACTACGTGCTTAACGGTTCAAAAATGTGGATCACGAATGGTGGTGATGCCGACACCCTGGTGGTTTACGCAAAAACAGATCTCGATGCCGGCTCACGCGGGATGACGGCATTCATTGTTGAAAAAGGTATGGGTGGGTTTTCGGCCGGCTCGCATCTGGACAAGCTGGGTATGCGCGGCTCTAACACGTATCCACTGTTTTTTGATGACTGCCAGGTACCAGTTGAAAACATCCTGGGCGAGGAAGGTGAGGGGGTAAGGGTTTTAATGAGCGGGCTTGACTACGAGCGGGCCGTCCTTAGTGGTGGGCCGCTTGGGATCATGGCGGCTTGTATGGATGAGGTTCTGCCTTACGTGCACGACCGCAAACAGTTCGGACAAAGCATTGGTGAGTTTCAGTTGATGCAGGGCAAGCTGGCCGATATGTACACCACCTGGATGGCGTGCCAGTCGTATGTTTACGCTGTCGGTCGGGCCTGTGATAGCGGCGCCCATTCGCGTACGCTGCGTAAAGACGCTGCCGGTGCCATTTTGTACAGTGCGGAAAAGGCTACCTGGATGGCGGGTGAAGCCATCCAGACACTGGGTGGTAACGGTTATATCAACGAATACAGCACCGGGCGGCTTTGGCGCGATGCCAAGTTGTACGAAATTGGCGCCGGGACGTCTGAAATTCGGCGCATGCTAATTGGTCGTGAATTGTTTTCGGAGACAACGTAGTGCAAGTGCTTAAGTCGCAGCTCGACATCCGTTCCGATGAATTCAAGGCCAATGCGGGCGCAATGAATAAACAAGTTGACGCCTTACGGGCTGTCAGTCAAAGGGCAGTGGCCGGAGGCGGCGAAAAATACATGCAGCGGCATATCAGCCGCGGCAAATTGCCGCCGCGTGAACGCATTGACCGCTTGCTCGATCCGGGTTCGCCCTTTCTCGAGGTGGGTCAGATCGCCGCCAACGGGATGTACGACGATGAAGCGCCGAGTGCCGGCATCGTCACCGGGGTCGGGTCGATTCACGGTGTACGCTGTCTTGTTATTGCCAATGATGCGACAGTCAAAGGCGGTAGTTATTATCCAATGACGGTCAAGAAACACCTGCGCGCCCAGGAAATTGCCGCGCAGAATCGTCTGCCTTGTGTTTATCTTGTTGATTCCGGCGGTGCCAATTTGCCTTTCTGGGACGATGTTTTCCCAGACCGTGAGCACTTCGGCCGTATTTTTTATAACCAGGCCAATATGTCGGCTGATGGGATTGCACAGATTGCGGTTGTTATGGGTTCGTGTACCGCCGGGGGGGCTTACGTACCCGCAATGTCCGACGAAACCATAATCGTGCGTGACCAAGGCACAATTTTTTTGGCCGGCCCGCCTTTGGTGAAAGCGGCGATTGGGGAGGTGATCAGCGCCGAGGATCTTGGCGGTGCTGACGTCCATACCCGCTTGTCCGGAGTCGCGGATCACATGGCCAATGACGATGCGCACGCCTTGCAACTGGCCAGGCGGGCAGTCGCAAACCTGAATCTGGATCAAGGTGGCGGTCTGGGTTTTGCTGACTCGGAAGAGCCCTTGTACGACCCGGCGGAACTGGCCGGCATTATTCCGGCAGACGACCGCAAACCCTACGATGTTCGCGAAGTCATTGCCCGGATTGTCGACGGTTCGCGTTTTGATGAGTTCAAAGCGCGTTATGGCACGACTCTGGTGACCGGTTTTGCTCGCTTGTACGGAATCACCGTTGGCATTATTGCGAATAATGGCGTTTTGTTTAATGAAGCCGCACTGAAGGGGGCTCATTTTGTTGAGCTGTGCTCACAAAGAAAAATCCCGTTGATTTTTTTGCAAAACATCACTGGCTTTATGGTTGGACGCAAATACGAAAGTGCAGGCATTGCCAAAGATGGCGCCAAGCTGGTTACTGCGGTCTCAACCACCAAAGTGCCAAAACTGACCATGGTGATTGGCGGCAGCTACGGTGCCGGAAACTACGGCATGTGTGGTCGGGCGTATTCACCGCGGTTTATGTGGTTGTGGCCCAACGCCCGCGTGGCATTGATGGGGTCAGAGCAGGCTGCCAGCGTTCTGGCAACTATTCGGCGTGAAGGCATTGAGTCCCGTGGCGAGACCTGGTCTGATGATGAGCAACAGGCGTTCATGCAACCCATTCGAGATCAGTTCGACCGGATGGGGCATTCACATTATGGCAGTGCCCGGTTGTGGGACGATGGCGTGCTTGACCCCGCGCAGTCGCGTCGTATTCTTGGCCTGTCTTTAGCCACATCGTTATGTGTGCCAATAGAACCGACACGCTTTGGCGTGTTCAGGATGTAAAGCCGATGTTCAGCAAAATACTTATTGCCAACCGTGGTGAAATTGCCTGCCGGATTATCGATTCCGCGCATCGCCTTGGCGTACTAACTGTGGCGGTTTACTCCGATGCTGACGTCGCTGCCCGCCACGTTCAGATGGCAGACGAGGCCGTTGCAATTGGGCCGGCACCAGCGCGTGAAAGTTATCTCGTTGGTGAGCGGATCATTGCGGCGGCTAAAGCTACCGGCGCCCAGGCGATACATCCAGGCTATGGGTTTTTGTCTGAAAACGACGGTTTTGCGCAGATGTGCGCAGAGAATGACATTGTTTTTATCGGCCCCCCGGTAGCGGCAATTCGGGCGATGGGTTTAAAAGCGCAGTCCAAGGCATTGATGGCTGCAGCTGGTGTGCCGCTAACACCTGGCTATCATGGCCGTGATCAGTCGCCCGCATTATTAAGTGCCGAAGCGCAGAAAATTGGCTATCCGGTACTCATCAAGGCCAGCGCTGGTGGTGGTGGTAAAGGCATGCGCCTGGTTGAGTCGGCCGATCAGTTTGATACGGCGCTGGCATCGTGCCAGCGTGAAGCGAGTGCCGCTTTTGGCAACAGTGACGTCCTGGTTGAAAAATACATCGTCAAACCTCGTCATATTGAAGTCCAGGTCTTTGGTGACCAGCACGGCAATGCAGTGCATTTATTCGAGCGCGATTGCTCAGTGCAGCGGCGTCACCAAAAAGTACTTGAAGAAGCGCCTGCGCCGGGAATGACACCCGAACGCAGGGCGGCCATGGGAAAAGCCGCCGTTGATGCCGCGTTGGCCGTGCAATACGTTGGTGCCGGTACGGTCGAGTTTATCGTCGATCAGCAGGGTGATTTCTATTTTATGGAAATGAATACCCGCCTGCAGGTTGAACACCCGGTTACCGAAATGATCACCGGCCAGGATCTTGTCCAGTGGCAGCTTCAGGTGGCAGCTGGTGAGCCGTTGCCGCTTTTTCAGGAGCAGCTTAGCATTAGCGGGCACGCGCTTGAGGCCAGGATTTACGCAGAAGACCCGGCCCGCAATTTTCTTCCGTCAACCGGGCAGTTGAGTCACTTGCGCTTTCCATCTGATCAGGCTGAAACGCGCATCGATACCGGAGTACGCGAAGGGGACACAATTTCCCCGCATTACGACCCGATGATTGCCAAATTGATTGTCTGGGGCGCTGATCGTGCCACGGCGCTGGCACGCATGAGGAGTGCGTTGGCCGCGACTGAGATTGTAGGGGTTCGTAACAATGTGGGCTTTCTTAGCACCCTGATTAAAACCCGATCTTTTGCGCAGGCTGACCTGGATACCGGCCTTATCGAAAGAGAAAGTGATGCGTTGTTTGGCCGACCCGTGGCCTCGCAGTTATCGGAATCGGTGCGCTTGATTGTTGCGGCCGAGTTATTTCATGAGCAGTCGACAGCCCGGAAAGGCCGTGCGGGTAGCCCCTGGGATCTGGGTGATAGTTGGCGTTTAAATCTGCCGGCCTCACGTCAGGTTGACATTGTGGTTGATGGTCAGGAGATCGCAGTAAGGGCGGACTACCTTGCCCATGGCTACCGTCTTAGTCATGACGGACATCAGTGCGTGGTTAGGGTTAGTGTCGATTCTGACCATGACCCAGCGTTGCTTCGGTTTTCGCTCAACGGTGGCCAGGTGTGCGCACGGATAGTACGCCACGGCGCAGAACGCCATTTATTCCATGGCAGCCTGCGCCAGTTAGCCAGCGTTACCGACCGATTGGCAAGTGTGGCTGTTGAAGATGATGGGGCTGGCACCCTGACAGCACCAATGCCTGGAAAGCTGATCGCTCTGTCTGCTGAGCCCGGGGTGAAACTAAAACGCGGATCCCCGTTGTTGGTCATGGAGGCGATGAAAATGGAACACACAATTAATGCCCCGTCTGACGGGACGGTGACTGCTTTTCGATACGCTGTTGGTGATCAGGTAGACGAGGGTGTAATACTGGTGGATTTTGAGGCGTCGTAATTTTGGGATGTTGATAGACTCAGCCAATGTAGGAGAGATCATGAGTAAATCGGTGATGCGGGCAGAATACTCACAACCGTCCGGCAGGTTTTCGAATCATGCGCACAGTTATCGACATATCAAGGCTGATCCGTTGTCCAGTGCGATGGGGGCTGGTATCAGCGGAGTCAATCTCCGATCGATATCCGATGACGCACTAGCCGAAGTCAAAGATGCGTTGTTTCACCACAAGATGGTATTTTTCCGCGATCAACAGTTATCTATTGCAGACCAGGAAGCCCTGACCGAGAAATTTGGTGAGTTTGGGGTGGACGCTTACACGGCTGGCATTGACGGCCATCCGAATGTTCAGCAAGTGCTAAAAGAGGCGGGTGATGTTGTACCGCTGATCTTTGGCGGAACCTGGCACACGGACTCCGCATTCCTCGTCCAACCTCCCGCTCTGAGCATTTTATACGGTGTGGATATTCCCCCCTACGGCGGTGACACCTGGTGGGCAAATTCAGCTTTGGCTTACGACACCCTAAGCGAAGCGATGAAACAGTTGATCTCCCCGTTGCGGGTAGAGGTTTCCGGGCGCAAGGTGCAAAAGACGTTTCGTGCGGCAGCTAAGACCAAGGGGAAAATCGACATCGCATCAATGGATACCGACTTCAAAGACGATATCCTGGGTTCAAGCGTTTTCCATCCGTTGGTTCGGACCCATCCCGTGACCGGTGCAAAAAGCTTGTATGTCTGCCCAACCTACAGTGTTGGCCTGGAGGGTTTCAGCGCGCGTGAGGCAGCTCCGCTGGTCGATTTCCTAACCGCACATATCACTCAGCCGATGTTCACCTGTCGTTTGCAGTGGCAACCGAACACGCTGGTCATCTGGGACAATCGTGCCTGTGTGCATCATGCATTTAACGATCACGACGGCTTTCGCCGTGAGATGCGGCGTACGATTGTGCAAGGTGAAGTGCCAGTCTAAGAAAAAATAGTTCTGCGACAATTCTTGACGCAGCGCTGAATTACCGGGTCGCCGGACAGGCCTGCGACAATAATTTTTTGTGGAGAGATAAATGAAAGCAGCCGTACTTCGTGAAGTAGGTAAACCCCTGACCATAGAAGACGTCGAAATTGACAAGCCCAAGGGCCACGAAGTTTTGATTCGTACCGCTGCTGTCGGGGTCTGTCATTCAGATCTGCATTTTATTGATGGTTTGTACCCGTATCCGCTTCCCACCGTCCCCGGGCATGAATCCGCGGGGATTGTCGAAGCGGTCGGCCCGGAGGTTCGAACCGTCAAGAAGGGCGACCGGGTAATCACTTGTTTGTCCGCCTACTGCGGTCATTGTGCGCATTGTCTGACCGGACGGATGTCACTATGTGTCAGTTCCGAAACCCGGCGGGGGCGTGATGAGCCCGCTCGGATATCTGGTGCTGCCGGTGGCATGATGCAGTTTCTGAACCTGTCCTCGTTCGCTGAACAGATTCTGACCCATGAACACGCCTGTGTAGCGATTCACGAGGAAATCGAAATGGACCGCGCTGCCGTGATTGGGTGTGCGGTAATGACGGGCGTTGGCGCCGTGATCCACACCGCCGCAGTAAGACCTGGAGAGACCGTCGCTGTCATCGGTTGTGGCGGCATCGGCTTGTCAGCAATCAATGGTGCGGCGATTGCCGGTGCCGGACGAATAATTGCCATTGACAGGGTTCCGGAAAAGCTGGAACTGGCTAAGAAATTTGGTGCTACCGATGTCATCGATGCCAGTGATGCCGACCCGGTACAAGCCGTACTCGATCTCACCAAAGGCGGGGTTGACCATGCTTTCGAAGCCATTGGCCTGAAGGTCACTGCCGAACAATCGTTTCAAATGACTGCCCGAGGCGGGTGTGCAACCGTTATTGGCATGATTCCGTATGGAACCAAGATCGAGATAACGGGTAGTGACCTTCTAGGGGAGCGGCGATTGCAGGGGTCAATGATGGGTTCCAACCATTTTCCAGTGGACATGCCACGGCTTGTAGATTTTTACCGTCGGGGATTGCTCAAGCTTGATGAACTAATTGCACAAAGGGTCAAACTGGAAGATATCAACGGGGCGATTGATGAATTGCGTAGCGGAAAACTGGCACGCTCTGTTGTCATGTTTGACCACTGATTCTGTTGATTCGTTTTCTTTGCGCTGATGGCGTCACCTTGATGGCGTCACCTAAATAGGCCGTCTGTCAGGCGGTCAGCCCCGGTCACTTCGACGGGGCCTGATTTACCGGTTGAAACTCGGTAAAACAACGGGACTTGTTATTGAGGGTGGTCCCGGTATGAAAGCTGTTTATTGTGTACTCGCTGCAGGCCTGGCGATCAGTGCCTGTGCAACAACCCCGCCGGTCGGAGAGCGGACCAAGCTGACACGTGACGAGTTAAGCACAATGCGACCACAAATTGCTGACCATTTGCAATGTATGGCGAAAAGTGCAGTGGTTTACTCCAGCGGTACGTCTGACCTTGGTGTTCTTGTCGATACTGCTGCCTATACGTGCCAGCCCAAACTCGGTGCCTTATCTGAACGCCTGAAACACTTTAATCTCACGCCGAATGCCCAGATTAGTTATGTCCGCGCCGTCGAGCTCGCCTCGCGCAGCATTATTACGGACCGGATCGTCAAAGCGCGCATTCAGGGGGCCGATCGAGCCGATGATTCAGGAAAGTCCACTGGGAGCTGAGGCCGGCACCACTCCCATTTGATGATCAGGTTATCGTTTTATTGATCCCCTGCAATTAGGGGTGTAAGCCGGTACTTCTCTGCGTTTAACTCCGGACTTGGTGCCGCATACTGATCAACATCAGGCGAGCAAGCGTTTTTGTTGAATACCGATTCGCCAATGGTCCGAGTGCTTTGGTGTTTCGCTTTTACATCGGGTATTTCGGGAAGATTAATTCCCAGTGCTGGACGGAGTCTGCCTGCCCGTGCCAAATTCAGACGGTTCGCGACCGCAGCGGATTGACGAAAGGTCAACAGTCAATAGTCCGCGTACGGATGAGGTGCTCGTCGTGGATGACGACGTCATCATTCGGAGCCTTGTGCATGAAGTGATGTCTGAGGCGGGCTTTGTGGTTCGCGAAGCCGACACCGGCGAAAACGGTCTGATCTCATTCGAGGCGCGACCGGCCGATATCGTTTTGCTCGACGTCATGATGCCAGGCATTAACGGCTTTGATGTTTGTGAACAATTGCGCTCATCAGTGGATGGCCGACATGTTCCCGTGTTGATGATGACTGGCAGTGATAGTGCCGACGCAGTTGAGCGTGCGTTCAGTGTGGGTGCCACAGATTTCACGACCAAACCGCTTAATCTCCAGTTGCTCGTGCACCGTGTCCGGTATATGTTGCGCGCCAAAAAAACTGCCGATCAGCTTCGGGACCGTGAACGAAGCCTGTTAGACGTGCAACGCATCGCACAGATTGGTAATTGGGAGTTCAACCTTGTACAAGACGAATTTTTCTGTTCTGACATCCTGGTCGAGATTTTATCCCTGAGCAGCGCCACTATCAGCAGGGAAAAATTGTTGAATTCAGTACAGGAAGACGACAAGGCGAGGGTCGACAATGCGTTGCGCCAAACGCTTGATACCGGGTCCGCCAACCGGTTCGAGTTTGGGTGGAAGAAGCCGGACGGTGCTCAGATTGTGTTGAGTTTTAATGCCAGGGAATTCGATATTGGTCACGACTCACGCGAAATGCAGGCCGGAGCCATGCAGGACATAACGGAGCGCCGCCGCGCTGAAACGCGGATTCGGACACTTGCCTATTACGATGCCGTCACCGGATTGCCAAACCGGACTCTATTGCATGAACAGTTACAACAGGCCGTCGCGCTGTCATTGCGGTTAAGTGAACCACTCGCGGTACTGTTTATTGACATGGATCACTTTAAGCGGATCAACGATACCTGGGGTCATCCCACTGGTGATGAAGTGCTTAGGCTGGCGGCCCGACGTATCCGTGAGTGCCTGAGAAGCAGCGATTTTGTGGCCGCTGCGGGCGACGAGGCCGGGGAAGGCAAGCGCTCTGGGCAGGTGATTGCCCGCATTGGCGGAGACGAATTTGTGGTTATGCTGCCCAGGCTACGGCGGGTCGAAGATGCTGCAATCGTAGCCAGACGAATCAACATGGCGATGGCGCGCCCATTCAGTGTTCAGAGTACCGAGGTTTACGTCAGTAGTAGCATTGGTATAAGTTTATGCCCGGAAGACTCCCAAGATGTTGACTCGTTGCTTAAGCAAGCAGATGGTGCCATGTATGAGGCGAAGCAGTCCGGGAGAAATTGTTTTCACTTCTACACTAAAGAAATTCAACAACGGGCGTTTCAGCGGCTGGATGTTGAGACTCGTTTGCGTCGTGCCATCGAACGAGATGAATTTGTACTTCACTACCAGCCGAAAATTGATCTGAAAACTGGGGCAGTTTGCGGAATTGAAGCACTGGTTCGTTGGCAGGCTCCTGATGTCGGCATGATTAGCCCGGCAGAATTTATCCCGATTGCCGAAGACTCTGGACTTATTGTGCCGTTGGGCCAGTGGGTACTGAAAACGGCGTGTGCGCAGATCCAGCAGGTTGGGCAACTTACGGGCAGGGCAATTGCAGTGTCGGTTAACCTGTCGGCCCTGCAGTTAAAGCATGGCAATCTGGTGCAGGTTGTCGAGCAATCATTGATTGAGACCGGATTGCCGGCTTCACTACTCGAACTGGAGCTCACCGAAAGCGTCCTTATCGATGATGCGCAGGCGCAGCTTAAATTGCTGCACGAGTTAAAGTCTTTAGGGGTTGTCTTGTCGATTGACGATTTCGGCACGGGCTATTCGTCGCTAAGCTACTTAAAGCGATTTCCTATCGATGCATTGAAAATCGATCAGACCTTTGTCCGGGATCTACTCACCGACAGTGACGATGTGGCCATTGTGAAAGCCGCAATTGGTCTGGCCCACTCGCTGCGCCTGCGCGTGATTGCCGAAGGCGTTGAAACCCAGGCACAACACGACATCTTGAGTCATTACGGTTGTGATGAAGTGCAGGGTTATTTACACAGCAAACCGTTGCCGCTGGATGCTCTGGTCCTGTGGATTAAGAGCCGGCGCGCAGAGTCAGTTCAGGTAACAGATTGAACGACTAACGCAGGCCGGGGTTTCGCCCTGTTCCGGTAAATGTCCCTGGATCTGTCCGCCCGTTGACCGAATCACGGCTCCAGGATATTAAACATCGGGTAGAACTCATCGAGTAATGAGAATAGTTGGCGCAAGCCTGCAGTATCACCGTCGTGTGGAATTTGACCTTCGTCAAGCGCTTGTGCGAAAGGTTTGCCCGCCATGATCAAGCCGGCGAGTTGTTTGCGGTTCAGTTGTACGGTGGCGATGGCCTGGTTGTGATGAGAGCCTTTGGCATGGCTGAGGGCACCGTGGCTTAAGGTGAGCCGGTGAGTGGTTTGCTGGTCAGTCATTTGCCAATCAATTAACAAGTTTAGCCCGGTTGCCTTTGGGCCGTTAATTCGAATCGCCAGATAATCAAAGAACATTGCGATGGGCATCATGGCAACAACCCGGGGGCTGATTGCGCCTGCCCCACCGGGTGGTGGTTTGGGTGCCCCAAGCCGCAATTCTTTGGCCCCCAGCAAGTAAGCATTTCGCCAGGTGGATGATTCGGCCTGGTAACCCAGTTGTTCCATCGCATTGGCCGCCAGCGTGCGCGCGGCAAGGTTTTTGGGGTCGGCAAACACGACATGGTGGGTCACCTGCACTACCCAACGGTAGTTGCCGTTGTCAAAGTCTCGTTGGGCCTGGGCCAGGACCGCCTCAGCCCCGCCCATGTATTCAACGTATTTTTCGCCCGCCGCAACCGGAGGTAGTGGATTCAGGTTGGTCGGGTTGCCATCATAAGGCCCCATGTAGTGGCAATAAATGGCCCGCACATTGTGCGCCAGCGCACCGTAGTAAGGTCGCGCATGCCACGAGGTTTCCAGGGTCGGGGGCAGGGCAACTTCTTCTGCAATTTCATTGGGGGTCAGGCCGTGACTCATTAACCGCAAGGTCTGGTCATGGAGGTATCGATACAGGTCGCGCTGCTCGGTGACAAAGCGCTTCGCCTTGTCCTGGCCCCAGGTTGGCCAGTGATGCTGGGCGATGACAACATCGGTCTGGTCAATAAAGCGGATTAAGGCGTCGTCCAGGTATTTCGACCAGGCCAGGGCATCACGGGTTTTGGCGCCTCGAATTGGACACAGGTTGTGCATGGTGTGACAGCCGTTTTCTGACAGGTTTAAAACCCGGTGGCCAGGGAAGAAGAAGTTCATCTCGGCCGGCGCTTCTGTTTCCGGGGTCAGTTGAAAGACAATTTCAACCCCGTCGATCGTGTGGGTTTCCGTGGCCTCAGTGATCAGCCAGTTCGGTGCAATCAGGCTTGTTGTACCCCGTGCTGTGACTTTGCCAAGACCGCTGTCGACATGGGAGCGTGGCCCGGGCTCCAGGGTTGGTCCAAACTGAAATATCGCACGCCGGCGCATGGGCACCCCGGCGAGGATGGTTTCGGAAATCGCTTCTTCCAGGAAACCGTCGGGTGCGATAACGTGGATTTCGCCGCTCTCGCCTTGCTCGGGTGTCATCACCCCTTCAACGCCACCGTAATGATCGGGATGGCTGTGGCTGTAAATTACCGCGATTACCGGGCGTTCTCCCCGGTGTTGGTAATACAGCTTCAGCGCCGCTTGCGAGCACTGTGCAATCATCAACGGATCGATGATGATAATGCCGGTTTTCCCCTCGATAATGGTCATGTTGGCTATATCGAAGCCGCGTACCTGATACAGGCCCGGAGCGACTTCGAACAAGCCATGGATTTTGTTCAGCCGCGCCTGGCGCCACAGGCTTGGATTAACCGAATCGGGCGGCGACTGTTCCTCCAGGAATGCGTAAGCCGATAAGTCCCAGACCACGTGGCCTTTTTCGTGAACGATCCTGGCGTCGGGAATGGTTCCGACAAAGCCACGGCGGGCGTCGTCGAAGCACGAATCGTCGGTGAAATCGAGTTGTGCGGCCAGCGCCGCGTTGACATCACAGGTATGGCGGGTTGCCGCTTGCATGGGTTTCCCCAGGTTGGGTTCATCACTCATTGGAAACGGGTATTCCTTAAGTTGGTTGGTCGCGTCGTTGGCCGAGTTTCCTCGAATTTACCGCAACTGGGCCCGGTGGGGCGATTTCGCGACAGTTGCGTGGTATCGTTAACAGCGAAGCAAATAATTCGTGTGGCTTGGCAACCATAAAGGAACTGGTTTTCTCGTTGGAGCTTTCTTCCATGCAGCAGGCATTTCCCCGGGTTTTAAAAATCGATATCAGCGGCGTCCCGCAAATGTGGATTGGTGCCGAGGACGCAGCCCGCTACTACGCCACCGGGTCGGTTGCGTATACGCTTGGCGATATCTGCGTCCGATTTCACGGCGGGACGTCGAGGTTGTCCGGCTTGCGGTCCGTTCTTGATATTCATCCAATTGTTGCCGTGCACGGCACTTCGATGGCCGACCGACTGTTGCGCACCTCGCCGCGGCTAACCCGGTTCAATTACAAGTTGTTTAAGCGCGACTGTAATATGTGTGCGTACTGCGGTTTGACGTATCCGGATACTGACCTGGAGCGCGAACACATTTTGCCTTTGTGCCGAGGTGGTACTGATCGCTGGACCAATGTGGTTGCATCGTGCCGTTCGTGTAATCAGCGCAAGGCAAACAAAACCCCGGAAGAGGCTGGTATGCCGTTGTTGTTTTTGCCGTACGTGCCAAGCCGCTGGGAAGACTTAATCCTGCAGGCGCGCCGTGGTCATATTCTCGGCGATCAAATGGAATTTCTGAAAGCCGGGTTGTCAGCCAATTCGCGATTGTTAATAGAAGCGCGGGAGTGGCCTGAACTCTAGGTTTGATATGCTCATTCGGTCAGACTGCTATTTCATTGATGGTGTGCGTTGGTGGATTAGCGCGCCTGATTGTGCAGGCGCGCCGAAGGTTTTACTTACGAACAGTCGTTATCAAACTTGATTTCCGAGGCCAGCACAACGGTGCCGCTTGGGCCTGATATCGGGTTGCCTTTGATTTCGACACAAACACCATTGCCCAGATTAGCCGCCGTACCGCGCTCAAAGATTGGTGACTGACTCGCGTCGATACGTGTATTGCGAACGCTGAACTCTGCGAGGTCAGTGTAGTTCGAAATACGACCAGTGATTTCGAATGAATCGCTGCGATCTGAGGACGACGAGCGATCGCCATCTTCGAACTCGACTCTGGTCGCGATCAGTTGCCCGTCGGCAAACGTGCCTTTGACTTCAACCCATCGTCCAATAGCCAGGTCGGTCGCGTTGCCGTCATCGAATCTTGCACTTGCTGCGTTGACCGTCAGGCCATTCATTGAAAAATCTGATGTGCCGATCAAGCTGTCAATGGTGCCGGTAATTTCTGCGCGTTCACCATTGTCGCCCCGACTTCTGGTTACCAGTCGAACGCCCGAAACAGGCCATGCGCCGTTGTTGGATGCCGCCGATGCGTAGGCCCGTACGGCGACACCGTTATCAAATCCCGTCGGTAGGGTCGTACCGCTGTAATTAAGGAGTTGGCTTCCCAGCTGAAACTGTGCGTTGGTTGCATCCCAGTTCGAGACGGTGCCACGAAACTTGAAATCGGACGGAGATTTGCGTTCAATTCGAGTTGCAATCACAGAGTTGTCGGTAGCTGCAAACACTCCGTAGATTTCAACAAAGTCGCCGACACGTGGCGTGATGAGATCGTCAAATACCGTGGTTGGAGTCAGCGTAATCACAAAACCGTTAACCATAATACTATCGCCGCTGACGGATTGCACCACACCTTTGATTTCACTGACTACGGTTATCGTGTTCGCACTGCCTGTATTAGTTGTCGAGCTGGATGAGCCGCTCAATTCAACCATCATCCCCAGACGAAGTTCGGATCGTGAGAGTGATGTGCCGTTATCGGTCGTGACACTGGCTGAGGAGTCGTCATAACGTACCCCGTTAATAATGACCGAGCCGAAACCGGCAATTGGGCCAACGGTTGTGGTTTTTACTTGCGCTGTGGCGATATCGCCACCGGAACCGCTGCCGCACGAAGCCAGCATTAGGGTGGTGAGCAAGGCGGTCGTGCCGACTAGCGCGATCCGCTTATATCGACTCGAGACAGCCGCGGTAAAGGGTGGGATTCGTGTTGTTTTCATCAGGTTCTCCGTCCAGTGTGTCGACCCGCCGTCAACGACGTATGGGTGTTAGGAAGTTGCTTCAAACACCCCCGCGAATTGACGTGCGGATGACGGGTTTGTTTGAATTCAGGCCTGATAATAAATGTGCGTATTGCACATTTCAATGTGCAATACGCACATTTACGAGAAATTGGGTTAAATGCCCCAGCGTCGTCCTTGTTTTCCTACGCATCGGCTTACTCCCGGGCATCTTGATTCTCCGTTTATCGGTTGAATCGGCTCCGCGGGCTAACCGTCAGCGGACCCCTGATTAAATACCTGCCCAGCCCGGGGGCGGCTCCTTACCTGGGTGCACTGCTCCGCAACCCGGGCATTTGCGCTGCGTTTTGTCCTTATAAAACGACGAAAAAATCGGCGGTAGGTCAGCCTCAATGTCAGCCAGTTTCAGGCTGGCACGATAAACCAGATCGCCACACTCAAAGCAAAACCATTCGAACGCATCGAAATCATCAGCATGCCGGTTGCCTTCGACGACCAGGCCGACGGAATCGGTCTGAGGTCTTTGCGGCGAATGCCGAACATGAGGTGGCAACAAAAAGACTTCACCCTCACGAATCGGAATGTCGTAAATTTTGCCGCCTTCCGCAACTTTTAACAGCATATCGCCGCGCAGCTGATAAAAAAACTCTTCGACGGGGTCGTCGTGAAAATCGACCCGCTGATTCGGGCCACCGACAATCATAATGACCATCCCGGTTTTTTCGTCAAAAAGTTGTTTGTTGGCGACCGGTGGTTTTAGCAGGTGCTGATTCTCGTCAATCCAGGAGGTGAAGTTAAACGGCTTTAGCCTTGGGTGTGGATTCAGGATATTCATCGAATGGGTTTGACCGATGGCTTGTTTATAGTGTCGTATATCATCAAACGAATAATACAGAAGCCAGGTTGTTTTAAACGCTTTCGTTTGGCCGTGACCTCGTCGCGGCCTAATTGCCAGAGGTAAATAATGACGAATCTGCCGACGCGTGCTGACGCACTGAAACTAGATCAGCAAGACGCACTCTCCTACAAGCGGGATCAATTCGACCTCGAAGAAGGCGTTATCTATCTGGATGGTAATTCGCTTGGGCCGCCACCTAAGAAGGCTTTTGCCGACGTGGAGCAGACACTGAAGCAAGATTGGGCACGTGGCTTGATCATGAGTCAGAACGCCGCGGGCTGGTTTTTGATGACCGATACCCTCGGCAACCAGCTGGCGAAGTTGCTCGGTGCGTCGGATGGCGAAATCGTTGTCTGCGATTCAACGGGCATCAACTTGTACAAGGCTTTGCATGCCGCAATTTCAATGCAGCCGGGCCGGCAGAAAATTGTTGCCGAAGCGTCTTCTTTTCCTACGGATTTGTACATTATGGAGGGTGTTGTCTCGACCCTTGATGGCATGACGATCAAACTCGAAGGCAGGGATGCAGACGATATTGCAGACCTTGTTGATGAGGACACTGCGGTGGTGGTGTTGAATCATGTTGATTACCGCTCTGGCGTGATTCGGGATATCCGCGCCCTTACAACACTTGCTCACGCGAGCGGCGCGCTGGTCATTACCGATGTCAGTCATGCTGCCGGCGTCATTCCGGTGAATTTTCATGAAGAAAAAGTGGATTTTGCAATTGGCTGTACTTATAAGTATCTGAATGGTGGGCCGGGTTCACCCGCATTTGCTTACGTTGCCTCTCGTCACCACGGCAAGTTTCGTCAGCCGGTGACCGGTTGGTTCAGCCATGCGGAGCCGTTTAAGTTTGAGCCGGCCTATCGACAGGCGAGCGGGGCCCGCGCTTTGCTAACTGGTACACAGCCAATACTGTCAATGATTCCGGTAAAAGCGGGGCTCGATATTTTCGAGGACGTAGATATTCACGACTTATTTGCCAAGGGAAAGCAACTCTCGGCGTTGTTTGCCGGTCTGGTCGAAGCATGGTGCAGTGGGTATGGGGTTGGGTTTTACAGTCCAAAAGATGTCAATCTTCGCAACGGCCAGGTGTCGCTAACCCATGAAAACGGTTACGCGGTGGTGCAGGCGTTAATTGAGCGACGGGTAATTGGTGATTTTCGTCAGCCTAACGTAATGCGTTTTGGCTTTGCCCCTTTGTATCTGCGTTATGTGGATGTCTGGGATGCTGCTAATCATCTGCGCGAAGTGCTGGAATCGGAGCAGTGGCGTGAACAACGATTCAACGTTCAGAACCTGGTGACCTGATGAGCCGCCCGCAGAAACTGACGGGCCTGGTGTGAACATGATTGGGCAATCCCCGCTGCGTCGCGAAGACGATGCGTTGTTAACCGGCCAGGGGTGTTTCGTAGACGACGTGCCGATTGCCGATGCCTTACATGTTCGATTTGCCCGGGCAGACCTGGCGTCCGGTTTAATTAACGGGATCGACGTCAGCCGCGCCCGCTCACTCCCTGGTGTTGTTGCCGTCTACACGGGTACTGATGTTGCCAGCCTGGGAGGGCTGACGGTCAACAAGATGCTTGCTGAGAATTACCTGCCGGGTTATCCAATCCTGGCTTTCGAACGGATAATGGCGGTGGGTCAGCCCTTCGCCGCTGTTGTTGCTGATACACCCGCGCATGCCCAGGATGCTATTGAGCAAATCGACGTCCAGATTGTTGATCTGCCGGTACAGCTGAATTTTTCAGCTGCTGACCAACAACCGTTGTTCGACGAAATCGCTGGCAATATCGCGATGGCTTCGCAATACCAGCAGGGCAACTGGAAACAAACATGCAATGACGCGACATTTATTGTTAGCGCCTGTGTGACCCACCCGCGATTAATGGCTTCACCAATGGAGAACCGTGCCGTTGCCGTTCGGAGCGATACCGCGTCCGGCGCGATGACCATCTGGCTGTCGACCCAGACGCCGCACCGCGCAAAACAAGAGCTGTGTCGCATGGCTGAAATTGAACCAGAACTGGTCCGCGTTATTGCGCCGGATGTCGGCGGCGCTTTTGGCATGAAAGCCTCGCTATACCCTGAGGAGGTCTTGGTTGTCTGGGCGGCGCATCAACTGAGGCGATCACTGCGCTGGTCGTCCTCCCGGGGTGAAGACATGTTGTCAGCTACCCACGGTCGGGGGGCTATCAGCACAGGGTCATTAGCCCTGGATAAAGATGGGAGGTTTCTTGGCCTGCAGGCGGAGGTTGTTTGTCCGCTGGGTTATTGGTTACCAACAAGCGCTGCCGTGCCGGCCTGGAACGCGGCCCGAATTCTGCCCGGGCCGTACCGCATTGATACGGTTGATATCAAAACCCGTGCCGTGCTGACCAATACAGCGCCGGTTGGCATTTATCGGGGGGCCGGACGGCCAGAAGCGGCTGCTTTGATGGAGCAGTTGGTCAACAAAGCCGCCGTCGTTACGGGTTTGGATGCGCGGCGCATTCGGGAACGCAACTTGTTGCCGCCAGGCTCGCTGCCTCACACTGGACCCACTGGCCGAATTCTGGACTCTGGCGACTACCAGGCTGCACTGTCCGATCTGTGTGAACTGGCCGGTTTCGAGTCCCTGCAACTCGAACAAAAAAAGCGTCGGACAAATGGTGAGCTGGTTGGCATTGGTATTGCCTGTTTTGTTGAACCGTGCGGACAGGGCTGGGAAAGCGCTCGGGTCACAGCCTATAGGGATGGTCGTGTAAGCGCTGCTACCGGAGGCAGCACTCAAGGCCATGGACGTTCAACCGCTTTTGCACAGATTGTTGCCCAGGCGCTGGAGGTTTCGATCGAATCGGTTGACGTGAGCGTAGGTGATACCGCAACCTGCCCAACCGGTATCGGAGCCCTGGCCAGTCGTAGCACGGCTATTGGCGGTAGTGCCGTCCTGCAGGCGTCCCGTCAGGTCCGTGCGCAGATTGACCAAGAGGGATGGGGCGATGGGTCGGTGGCAGCTGAGGTGATGTTCGAAGCATCTGGGGAGGCCTGGGGTTATGGTTGTTATCTGGCCATGGTCTGCATAGACGAAGAAACCGGGCAGGTGACGGTGGAAAAAATAGTCGCTGTTGATGACGCTGGTATTCGAATCAATCCGATGCTGGTAGCAGGCCAGATCAGTGGCGGTATTGCCCAGGGTGTTGGCGAAGCTTTATTCGAGAGGGTGGTTTACGATGAGATTGGCCAGTTAATGACTGGATCGTTGATGGACTACGCGTTGCCGAGAGCTGCTGATATGCCAGAAGTTGTGGCCGGCGATTTATGCACGCCGTCTCCGGTCAATCCACTGGGCGCCAAAGGGGTTGGTGAGGCGGGCACTATCGGTGCCCCAGCCGCCATCCTGGGTGCGGTTGAAGACGCATTATCACCACTGGGTGTCAAACATGTCTCCATGCCAATTTCCGCTGAGTCTGTCTGGCGGGCTATTATCGAAGCAAGAGCAGCACGGAAAAATCAATGAAGTATGAAAAACACAATGCAAAGGCGTACGCGCGCAAGAATTTTCGCGGTATTTGGGCAGCGGCTCTGAATCCAATGCGTACCGATCAGTCAATCGACGAGGACGGTTTGCGCAGCAATATTAGCCACTGGATAAACGATCTGGGAATAGCTGGTTTATTTATTGCTGGCAAACAAGGTGAGTTTTTTTCAATGTCGGTTGATGAGCGCAAGCGTAACTTCGACATCGCGGTACAGGCTTGTGGTGACAATGCCGGAACCATCATGTCGTGCTCAGATCAGAATTTCGATACCGTGCTTGAACTGGCCCGGCATGCGCAGCAGATCAGCGCTGACTACATCGTTGTTCACGCGCCCGTGTTGCATTTTATTAGCGATCGGGACGACACGCTGTTTCATTACTACAAAACCTTGTGTGATCAGTTGGACATTGGCATTGCCATGTGGAGTCACCCCGACTCTGGTTACCTGATGAGCCCCGAGCTGTGTAACCGGATTGCCGACCTGCCGAATATCGTCGCCATCAAGTATTCAGTACCAAGGCCAATGTATACCGAGCTTACCCGGTTGGCCGGAGACAAAATATTGATCAGTACTGCCAGTGAGGACGAATGGTTTGACAACATTGTTGATCTCAACTGGCAGCTCTACCTGTGTTCGTCACCACCTTACCTGCTACAGACTGCGAAAGATCGTCGCATGCATGAATACACCCGGTTGGCTTTTGAGGGCAGGGTGGATGAAGCGCGTAAAATCCGGGACAGCCTAGAGCCTGTGCGGGATGCGTTGAAATCAACCCGGCCGGGAGCCAAACCTCAAGCCCATCAAAAGTACTGGCAGCATTTGCTGGGTCAGGCGGGAGGACCGGTTCGTACGCCACTGCTGAACCTGACCGAGAGTGAGAAAGCGGTAACCCGAGAGGCGTTCGAACAGTGTGGTCTCGTGTTGTAAGCGAAGGCTCTAGTGTTGTAAATGAAGCCTGCGCCGTATAAATCCGGCGCCGTATAACGACTGGCAATCAGAAATACGACTATCTACGTTTTGACATTCCTTGGCATTAATCCGACATTGTTTCGACAAGGTATACCGCTACTCTGATCATTCCGCCTCAAAACCTGAAAGGTAACGAATGATGCTGACTCTGACTTAATTCTCTCGGCTGGTCTTGCTGTACACACACCTTTCTGGATACGGGCTTTGATCCGGCAATAATTAAAGAGAAACCAAAATTGCTCTTGAAACTGCTGTGTGTCACTGTTCTGACCGCGAACGGCATCGTATTGCATTTTCTTTCGTTTCCAGTGCTGGCCGGCAGTGGCCCGTTGACGCTTCGGGAGGGCATGTTTCTTGCAAGTGCCGGGGCGCTTAGTTCCAGTCACTGGATGTTGGCGGCGTTTATCGGCGTTGCCAGGCCCCTGGGCCGCGTACCAATTGATACCTTGCTGGTTTGCTTTGTTTCGATCTGTGTTTTCACAATACTGATCGGCCTGGCGCGTACGCCGCAAGTTCGCCGCCGCCTGACCAACTGGCGTCTGGCTCACGAGATAAGCCGGTTGCCAGGTCGTTCGGTGGCCTAAATCATGAATTAGACGGCACCGTTCTGATCAGTGCCGTTTATCCCTCGTTCGCTTTCAGCGATGAGCCCTTTTCCCGTGCGGTTCCCAAAACGCTCAATCATCGCTTGCTCAAGACTCAAACCCTGACGTGTTACGACACCGCCTGAGCGCAGACCGTAGCTGTCGGGCGATTGCAGGGCGGCTTGCAGGACAGCAGGCTCGTCTCCCGCGTGCAACGACCTGGCCATACCAATCATCAACTGGCGAAACCGAACCACGCCGATATCAGACGGCACAAGGGCCTCGGCCCGACGATCGGCGATCCGTCCCTGACTATCCTGAATCGCCGCGTCCTGCTCAGACAATCCGGTAATTCCAGTGAAATTTCCGGTTTTTTGCAGTTGCCTGTCGATCATGTATTCATTGCTCCGGTTACGCAGGGGGACGTAATGTTCGTCAACGATCGCATGTACGCTGCGCCCATCTTCATAGCGTTGCAGCTCATCATCGGTTAACGAACGCTGAGGGTTCCACGCATAGGTATAGAT
>JBAUID010000175.1:0-6699 GCA_049680625.1 Burkholderiaceae bacterium
ATGGTCATTATTGGTCTGGTTAACGGTCGGGTATCGGAACATTATCGACGTCAGGCTGAAGTTGATGTTCTCACCGGGTTACATACGCGACGCAGTTTCTTCGCCCGCGCCCATGCAGTGCTTGGCGACCCGCGGCCTGAGCAGCTAACCCCATCCGTGTTAATGCTTGATCTGGATAAATTCAAATCAATTAACGACTTGCACGGCCATGCCTGGGGTGACCATGTTCTGCGTGAGTTTGGTGGCATTGTCCGGCAGGTATGTCCGGTTAATTCGCTGATTGGCCGCATCGGTGGCGAAGAGTTCTGCGTGATCCTTAGTTGTGCTCAGCCCGAGGTTGCCCAGGCGGTGGCAGATAAAATTTGTCAGGGAGTGCGCGCCTGGCGTGGACAGCCTGGCCAGGGCCCGGCCAGAATGTCAGTGTCAGGTGGCATCGCCCACCGACCCCTGGATGGTGAAAGCCTCGAGGCATTGCTGGAAGTTGCCGATCGGCGTCTGTACATGGCCAAAACCCGTGGACGCAATCAGATTGTTAGCCACGATATTGTTGCCGCCGGCGATACCGTTGAAGTCTTTGGCGAAGTGATGCCAATTTAAGTCGGCAGTTTTGCTACAGTGTGTGGTGTCAATATCGCGGCTGGTGACGCCGCTTAAGGAGCATCGGTTGGATCAATATGCCGCACTCATCTGCGACCGTTTAGCCCCTGATTTGTCCGGCGTTCACTTTGGCGTGCAGCGCCGTCGTGCCATCCAGCCAGGTGAGATGCGTATCAGCCTGCGGGCCGCTGCTCTGAATTTCCCGGACTTGCTAATGACCGAAGGTGGGTATCAGCACAAACCGGAGCTCCCTTTTGTGCCTGGCATGGAAGGTGCCGGGGTGGTCACGGAAATTGCCGGCTCAGGCGCCACTTTCAGAATTGGCGACCGGGTTTGCTTTTCCGGTAAATCGGGAGCTTGTGCCGAAGAAGTTGTTGTACCGGTTACGGCAGTCTGGCCGCTACCCGATGGTTTTTCTTTTGCCCAGGGCGCAGCGTTTAAAGTTGGCGCGCTGACTGCCTGGGTCTCGCTGGTCGCCCGTGGGCAGTTGCAATCCGGTGAAACGTTGCTGGTGCACGGCGGGTCGGGTGGCATGGGCCTGGCCGCGGTGCAGCTGGGTGTCCACCTGGGTGCTCGAGTGATAGCAACAGGCACCTCGCTTGAACGACTCGAGCCGGCACGGTTGGCGGGTGCTGACGAAGTCTTACTGATTGACGAGCACTTTCGCGAGCGGCTAAAAAAAATTGTGCCCGGCGGGGTGGATGTGATCTTCGACCCGGTTGGTGGGGACGCTTTTGATCAGTCCCTGCGTGTTATTGGCTGGGGTGGGCGGCTGCTGGTCGTCGGCTTCGCCAGCGGCCAGATTCCCAGGCTGCCGGTTAACATTGCGCTGATAAAAGGCATTTCTGTGATTGGGGTTCGGGCAGGTGAATACGGCCGGCGCGATCCGGTCAGGGGTGCCGAGTGCCTAAAGGCGATTCTCGGTCTGGCGGCTCGTGGTGTCATGACGCCGGTGATTGGTGCCCGGTTTACTCTGGCTGAGAGCAAGCAAGCGCTGGTTGCTTTAAGAGAGCGGGCCGCACCGGGGAAAATTGTTGTTGATGTCAGCGCGCAACCAGTGCAATAACATCAGCCCGGCAATACCTCAGTAAGCCAGCGCGAAATCAATTCGATTTCCGGGTGGCAGACTTCATGTCCCATCGGGTATTCCTGCCATTGCACTGAATACCCAGCAGCCTCAATAGCGTCGCGTGAATCGCTTGCCCGGCTCAGTGAGATCATTTCGTCCTGTTGGCCGTGCACCATCAGGATTGGCAGCTCTGCTGGTGCCTGCTTTTCACCAGTCAGGGTGGCGGCCAGCGGCAAGTAAGTCGATAAAGCCATGACCCCGGCGAGACTTCCCGGGTAGCGAAGTGCTGTCTGCAGAGCGATTGCCCCGCCTTGTGAAAAACCGGCAATCACAATGCGGTCAGCACGCATGCCGCGGCTGATCTCTCTTTCGATCAAACCAAGAAGCTGATTTTCTGACTGGCGAATCCCGTCCTCATCTTCTTGCGCTCCGCCCATCGCCAGGATGTCATACCACGCGGGCATGCGCATGCCGTTGTTGATGGTGACCGGACGCACTGGCGCGTTCGGGAACACAAAGCGGGTCGGTGCTGCCAACTGCAAAGCCGGTACGATCGGCTCAAAATCGGATCCGTCAGCGCCAAGTCCATGGAGCCAGATGACTGCGCTATTTGGGTTGGTTTGAGTCTCAACTTCTATCGTTCGGGGTAGGGGCGTCATTGGTGCCTTCTGGGCTTTGAGCTTGCTGAGATCTATATATAACAGAAGCCATCGCAAGTGGTTTGCTCAAATGAGTTAACCTGCGGCGCAAAAAATACTACATATGGGGTAAGTATTTGTGTTTAAGGTTTGTATCCGCAATTCACCCGGTTAGGTCAATTTGGGCACTGCGAGCCCGTTTTTCCTGTGATGACACGCAAATGAAACGCTATCCATGCAATATTTATTTACCTTTCCGAGGTAGATAAGATTGAGAACGAAGGACTCAGGGAGAAAACCAATGGCAACGCCTACATATGACGCAAAAACGAGTCTTACCCAGCAACCTAGTGAGTCGGGTCGCCGGCTGGATCAATGGTTGTCGGCAGATTCAAGACCCGGTGGCGGGTCAACTCAGCATACGGAGTCGGGAAACTTAACAGAGCCTGGCGCCCAGGTCGCCCAGGCGGCGCTGACGATCGTCGGCGGGCTTGAACAAGCCGTGGTGATGATCGCGCGCGACGGCACGGTTTGGTTCCAAAACGAGGCCGCGCGACGGTTCCTGTCATCCCAGCCCGATATCCGCATTCGGGATGGGGTGCTTGCCTGTCCGGCAGAAACTGACCAGCATTCGCTTGAAAATCTGATTGCCAAACTCCCCTGGACAGTTGACAGTGATGCATCGGTTAACCGGGTGCTGCGTCTTGGCACCGGCGCGAACGCGTTGATTCTGGTTGCACGTGCGGTTGCACCGGCTGCTGACAGTGGCCGACGTCTGGGTCTGATTGTGCTGCACCGTGTCGAAGAACCCGAGATGCGGCACACCACAGCGTTGCTGCGGGAGGCTTTTTCCCTGACCCGCGCCGAGGCGGCGGTTGCTGCCATGATTGCTGGCGGTAATACACCGGCAGAAATTGCCAGCCACCGAAACGTCAGCGTTGAAACAATCCGGGCGCAATTACGGGTGTTGTATTCAAAGACACGAACCAACCGGCAGGCTGAACTGGTCCGTCTGGTAAACCGGCTGACCGCTCTAAGCTAGAAATTTTTTCCAGGGCTTTTCGGAACATTTCCTACCGGAATGTTGCGTTTTCGGCACTTTTAGAAGGTAACTTCGGGAAATTCAGATTTACGTTCAAAATAGCGCTATGAATTGTCATCGAGACAAGTGGGGGCCGGCACATGACTGGTGAAGAAGTAGCGTTTTGGATGATGATGGGGTTTTCCTGTCTGACGGGTATTTTTATTGGCTATCTGATTTTCTCGCCGAGCAAGCGTCGTGCCCATCTGAATGATGAGTTTGTCGACGATCTGCCGGTCAGCCATCATGATGTCCTGGCGCCAGAAACTGAACCACCACCGGACCCATGGCTCGCGGATAAAGAGACGCTTCGCCAGCAGGCGCGTGAACGAGCCAAGGCCAGAATGGTGCAGAGCCAAAAACCAATGACGCCGCCAACGACGCCATCGGTGCAGGCCGAGTTTGTGCCGGACACTTCAGAACCGAAAATATCGGAACCAGATCCCGCGACTGTGCCGCGAGATGCCGGCGCGTCGGACCAGTCGCAGCCGTACTTTGCGCCGGAGACATTAGAGGCCTGGGATCAGGTTGCTAAAACGGCGGGGCGACGCAAGCCGGGCACCTGGGTCAAGGCGGAACCATCGGACAAAATGACCGGCTAGTTGTGGCGCTGGTTCTTCGCCGCTAATCTTTGGCGGCTAGTCTTAGGTTGGCGGGCGGCCAAGGCCCTGCAGCCCTGCTGCCCGGGCACGCAGACTTTGCGCGTCGCCAAGGGCCGCGCGATTGAAGCCGATACGCTTAAACCAGTAATGCAGACCTTGTAAATCGGTAAACCCCATCCCTCCGTGCACTTCGGTTGCCGTGCGGGCAACAAAGCGACCGGTTTCGTCAAGATGCGATTTGGCCAGCGCCGAATGAAGGGCGAACTCTTCAGGAAGATGGTCAAATGCATAAGCCGCATACCAGACCAGTGCACGACAGGGGGCCAGTTGTGCAGCCATCTCGGCGCACATGTGTTTGACTGCCTGGAAAGAGGCGATCCGGCGACCAAACTGTTCGCGCTGCATTGCGTAGGCGACCGCTTGTTCGAGCATCGCCTGCGATGCGCCAAGCGTGTCGGCTGCAAACAATACCCGACCCGCATCAACGACCCGGGTGAGGCTGTCCGCGTAAACACCTGCCAACGGTGTCGCATTGACCCCGCTAAGGCGTAGGTTAGCCACCCGCCTGGTGATATCGATGGTGCGATTTGGCTCAATCTGTAAACCATTAGCGTCCGCTGCCACGAGATAGAGTTGCCCGTCCCGGTCGGCCAGCAAGATGGCATCGCAATCGTTGCTATCGTCACAGTCGAGCGCAAGGCGTACCATGCCGGACAGCTTGCCGGCAACCGACTTCAACCCGGTATCTTTGCGAACCCCGTTGGCCCAGTCAGAAACGGCCACGGCTACGCGGCGTTCACCCCGTGCCAGTGCCGGGAGCCAGGTTTGCTGAATGGCCGAGTCAGCACAGAGTTGAAATGCCAGTGGAGCCATCGCATCGTTGGCGATAAACGGGTAGGGCGCCGCCGCATAACCCAGCTGCTCAGCCGCTACAGCCGCATCGAGCAAACCCAGGGCACTGCCGCCGTGGTCTTCATTGATCAACATGCCGGGCAGGCCGATAGTCTGCAGGGCCAATCGCAAATCTGAAACATCACTAGCCGGTTTTTTGTTCAGGCTTTGTAGTAAGTCAAGCGAGACAAGATCACCCAGGGAACCGTGCAAACTGTCACGCAGCAGGATTTGTTCTTCAGACAATGAAAAGTCCATTACTTAACCTTTGTCGGTGCGGGTTTCGCGAGGCATCTTCAGGCCGCGCTCGGCAATTATGTTTTTTTGTATCTGCGCTGTGCCGCCGCCTATGATCAGACCGAGATCGTACATATAAGTTGGTTGCCAGGCCGTGTGTTGGGTTACGTCGATCTGTGGCGAGAAGTCGATTCCGGCTTCGCCGCAGATATCAATGGCCAGCGCGTCGAGTTCAAAATTCAATTCGCAGCCAACCAGTTTGCACACCAGGGCATCGATGCTGCCGCCGCTACCTTTTTCTGGGTCGGAAGCCAGGCGCATTTCATGAAATCGCATTGCATGAACCTGCGCCTGCAATCGAATCAACCGGTCGAGCAGGACAGGCGACTCGGACAACGGACGCCCGTTGACAGTCTCTCGTTTCATCAGGGCAACGATGCGATTAAACCGCCCCAATGAAGCGTTTGCGCTGGACAACATACCGCGCTCATGATTGAGCGTGCTGTTGGCAACCGCCCAGCCCTGGCCGCGTTGTCCGACAAGCGATGACTTGGGCACCCGAACATCGGTAAAGAACACCTCATTAAACGACGGGTGGCCCGTCATCGTTTGCAGCGGGCGCACTTCAATGCCAGGCGTATTCATCGGAAAAATTAAGTAGCTGATGCCCTTGGATCGCCTGGTTCCTGCTTCGGTACGAATCAGACAGAAAATCATTTCTGCAATATGGGCTGATGAGGTCCAGATTTTTTGACCGTTAATGATGAAGTCGTCCCCATCGTCAACCGCCCGCGTCTTCAGGCTGGCCAGGTCGGACCCGGCACCTGGCTCAGAATACCCCTGGCAGAAAAAAATATCGCCACAGATAACCGGTTCGATCCATCGCTTTTTTTGTTCATCGGACCCGTGTTCGAGCAAAGTAGGAACGAGCATAGAAATCCCCTGGCTTTGCAAAGACTGAGGTACACCGGCCGACAAGAACTCTTCTTCAATAATGCGTTGCTTCAGAATGTCTGGTCGGGCGCCCAACCCACCGAACTCAGCGGGCACAGTACGGCAGGCCATCCCGTGCTTCACCAGCAATCGCTGCCACCGGCGGGCTTCCTTTGAATACTTCTTTGGATTCAATCGAAAAGACAAGGCCTGGTCTGCCGGTGCCTGTGACTTGTGGTCACGAATAAATCGGCGAACCTCTTCGCGAAATAAGCGATGTTCTTTACGGTCTTTCAAGTCCATAACAAGTTGTCGTCGAGTGTGGTTAATGTGGCTGGCCAATGCTGCCGAATGTTTAGCCTTGGCAGGCAGTGTGAGTATTGCATGGCAGGTGTTAACTATATCGAATGCCTGTCGGCGGGGTTGACGCTGCGCCGTATTGTGGCTTGTCATTTAGCGTTTTTTGGCGGTTTTCGCTGGTGAGTCGCCCGGGGCGAGACTTATGTCCGGTAACCGTGCTCCGGCGCACGACACACTAAGGGGTCGCCAGTGTTTGGTGTGCGTTTCCCCCAATTTCCCTTATTTCGCCAACGAAACCCGTTTTGAAAATTGACTACCACCATGTTTTGGCACTCCTGCTGATCACGATCC
>JBAUID010000176.1:0-40086 GCA_049680625.1 Burkholderiaceae bacterium
CGCATCGACAGCATTACCACCCTCATCCATGATCTGCATCGCTGTGCGCGACGCAAGGGGATGAGAAGTTGCACACATGGATTGCTGCCCAAAAACCAGGGAACGGCCGGGGCCTTGAAAGCTTCGCATATTGAATGCCATAAAAAGGTGAATGCCTGATGATACGACGGGTCGGCAGGCTCGCTGATTTCGCGAAGCTATGCACCAATAGCGCCAGACGGGGCAAGGTGTGTTTTCCGAAGGCTGTTGATCACCCACCGGCGCTGACCATCGCCCATCTGCCCCCCGCAGCCGACCGCAAGTCGGCGCACCGGGACAAAGCCGGACATGGATCAACTTTTGTCACACTGCCATCAGGCCAGGCGGTGGACACTGCGCTCAACGCTGCCAGACAGCTCAACCCTTATCAGGAATGTTTCACCGCCATGTGGCAAGTCTTGTTGTTCATTTCAACCGCTCTAATTGGTTTATTCGCTATTCGCGCCCTGCGGCGAATAGCAATTGTAAACCGGGCGCGGGCTGAATTCACCGAGACAATCTCGCTGATCCACACCTGGTCTGGCCGTCGTAACGATCTGGCACTCACGGCAAAAGCCCTGGCCCGCCTAGCCGTTCACAAACAATACCTGGACTCGGCAGAACAAGCGCGGCAATCAACAGGAAAATCGCCAGATCAAGTGGCCTGGCACGAAGCTGAATTTTTCCTGGAATACGGACGCTGCGATGCGCGCCACCGCGGCCTTCTCAGCCTGACTTACCCAGACAACGACATGTATGAGCAAGCGATGGAAGTCGAACAAGCCATTTCGTCACTGCAGGCAATTCATTCCCGCTCTTCGCCCGATAACCGATAACCGATAACTGACAACCAAGGCCGCCAGGCCGAACTACCGAACAGCACGCTGGCTCGATTCGCGAAAAGTCCACGAAACACCGATACCAGCGCTGTATCCAGTGGTCTTATCGACCAACGGACTGTTGCGATTGGCCGCCCCGGCGACACTGTCCAGACGGGCAAACAATCGTAACGACACATATTTGTTTATTCTCCGGCTAAACGCCAGACCAAACCGGGTTGAGATGAGCCCGGCCTTCGCCTCATAAGCGGGGCGGGTTGACGTAGCAAACGGTGGCGCCACTGAATAAAACAAGCTGGTCAGCCGTTGGTCACCGATGACAGCACCCAACCGAGCAGTTAGCCGCCAGTCCGCTGACAACGCGCGGCTGAACACAAGCGCAGGCTCAAAAGCCAGCCCGCGGTATCGAAGTTGTTCACTAAGATCGAGAACCGCCCGTAACGGCAGGTTGATTCGCCAATGGCCTGGTTTATCCAGTGAGCCCAGACGGATTCGCAACCTCGGCCCAACTTCACCCAAGGCACCAATTGACGGCATGCCAATGCGCGCTGGCACGGAAGAACCAGAACCGAAGGCACCGGCAAAACCAACATCGACTTCGTAACGAGGGCGCCGAATTGCCCGTAATCCGACCCCACCACTTTCGGCGCGCAATACTTCACCGCGATAGATGAAGTAAGGCAAAACCAACATTCGCTGCACCTGGGCAGACGAGCCAGGGTATGCCTGCTGATCGACCGCCACGGCGCCAACGCCAAGTTCCCACAAGGGGCGATGCAGTGGCCCGCCGGGCACAGTTGCAGGAGCTTGGGCTAACGGCGCCTCACTCGTTTGTGCTGACGCTGGCACCGTGTAAATGATGCTCAGGTAAACAGCCAGTAACACCAGCCAGGCGTGCACGAGGCGCAATGCTGGTAAGTGTCCCGGAATCTGTCGTAGATTTTGTATCTTATCCAGCGGTCGCAGCCAGTAATTCACCGGTACCGGCAACCGGTTTACCAAACAAGTAACCCTGGAAGGCGTCACAACCGCTCTTTTCAAGGAATTCGTACTGGGCCTGGGTTTCAACCCCTTCGGCAAAAACCTGCAGGTTCATGCTGCGGCCCATACCAATAATGGCACGAATGATGGCGGCATCATCTTCGTTGCCAATTAAGTCGTCGACAAAACTCTTGTCTATTTTTAACTGGTCAACCGGCAACCGCTTGAGGTAAGACAGCGACGAATACCCGGTACCAAAATCGTCAATCGATATGCCAACGCCAAGCTTTCGAATTTCTCCCATTCGCACAATCGCGTCTTCGGGGTCTTCAAGCAAAACGTTTTCAGTCAGTTCAAACCGGAGCAACGACGGGTTCACGCCAGTTTCTTCAAGTAATTCACGTACCGCCCCGGCGAAATCTGTCTGCCGAAACTGGCGCGGCGAAATGTTGACTGACAACTTCAGGTCACGAGTTCGCTCATGGCGAGACCATGCCAACAATTGCTGACATGCGGTTTCCAGGACCCAGCGGCCGATCGGCAGAATCAAGCCAGTCTCTTCAGCATGGCCAATAAATTCGCCAGGCAGCACTAAACCACGCTCCCGGTCGCGCCAGCGAATCAGGCCTTCCGCCCCCATCAGTTTGCCCTGCCGGTCGATTTGCGGCTGGTACATCATCATCAGGTCGCCCTGCGCTATCGCCCGGCGCAGCGATAAATCCAGCACCGTGCGGGCATCAACTTTGGCCTGCATGACCGGGTTATAAAAACGCACCATATGGCGGCCTGCCTGGCGCGCCTGCATCAGTGCGAGATCAGCATGACGGAGCAGAGTATCAATCGAAGTCGGTTCGCCACTGAACAAGCAGATGCCAATACTGGCGCCACTTTCAATTGTCATACCGTTTAAGGTAAACGGCCGGGCCAGGACGTCACGAACGCTCCCGGCAATGGCTTCAGCAGCGCCGGCAGCATCATGGGCTGTGCGACTCAGTTCATTCAGCACAATGAGGAATTCATCGCCTCCCAGTCGCCCGACCGTGTCGCTTCCGCGCACGCTATGTTGCAGGCGACGCGATACCTGCATCAGTAGTTGATCGCCAACTTCATGCCCCAGGGTGTCGTTAAGCGTTTTGAACCGGTCCAGGTCAAGCAGCAAGATCGCCCCAAAACTCTTTTCTTTGCCGGTGATTTCAAGTCGCTGCGTCAGCCGCTCAAGAATCAACCGTCGATTGGGCAGGTCGGTCAACGGATCGGTAAATGCGAGGCGACGAATTTTTTCTTCCGCCTGCTTGCGTTCGGTGATGTCATTGAACATACCAACAAAATGAGTGGTCTGATCTAACGAGTTTCGGACCGCCGTCATTCGATGCCAGCACGGAAAAACGGAATCATCCGAGCGGCGGCATAGCAACTCTCCAGTCCAAACACCATCACGACGCAAAGCTTCTCGCATCTGCGCCCGCCACTGCTCGTCATGAATATCAGCAAAAACAAATTCCGGCTGCTCACCCGCCAACGCATCAGCGTCGACAGAAAACAAGCGGGAAAAAGACTTATTAGCGCGCAAAATTGCACCGTCGCCATCCAACACCAGCATGGCATCCTGGGCTTCGAAAGTGGTGGCGGCAATGCGCAGTGCTTCGTCTTCGGCGGTTTGCAGCTGGCCTGTGACCGCGTCAGTGATCGATAAAGGCTTACGAACCCTCTTGTTGTCGGAACCGGTTTGTGCAGCCGACACCGACAACGCGTTGATTCGTCGATGCAACGCCTGCAACTGGCGCAAACCGGCATAACGGGCCGGAAAATATTCGGCCCCGGTCGCATTGCCACAACCTTGTACGAATGCGCACAACACCCCGGCTAAATCAGCCGGAGGCAGACTGTCCTGGACACATCCGCGCGCGAGCGTAGCACCCGGCATCTGCGGTAATTCGGCACTGTCTTGCGACTGGGTAAGCATTAAACCGCCTGCGTCGACCAGGCTAGTTGCACCGTTGGCACCGTCGTTACCGTTACCCGACAAAACGATACCAATGGATCGTTCGGCCCACGAAGAGCCAAGCCCGGCGAACAAGCCGTCAACCGGCCCGAAGTCACCCGGACGGGAGACACGAACCGGATTCAGCTCATGCAACGACACGTCAACCCAGAAGTCGTCGGCCATCAGGTAAATGGTATTGGCCTGCAACTGCTGCGCATGCCGGACAACAACCACAGGCATGTCGCTGGCCCGCTGGAGCATCGCGGCACACATTGAAGTTGCGGGTTCACGAATCGTTCGGAGCAGCACAAATGCGCAACCAGTATCGGCCGGCATTGCTTTGAACAATTTAGCCAACGCGTACAAGGCGCCTGCGCCACCGCCGATTCCGACTACAAATGATGGTCTGAATGACGACATAGTTTCCTGGCCTCTATGCGCTGGACATTGAGTCTGACCAACCCCCGGCACTTGTTTTACTTATTCAGGTGATTCTACCTAAATTGAAACAAGGTTTTGAGGCCGCAGCCGAGACTCTGTACCGGTGATGCCACATAGCAAAAATGTTAATGCGCATTGTTCAGCCTGGCACGGCGGGCAATGCCGGCCCAAGAAAGTGACTTTTGGGTACTTATTTGGCTACAACTTGAAAGCTTTCCCCAAACTGGCTGGCATATTCAAACGAATGAAAGCAAGATTGCTGGAAATCAGCACCAGTACAACAATGGTCGCAAGGTACGGCAGCATTGATAACAACTGTGAATCGATCTCAACCCCCTGCCCTTGCAGATAAAACTGGATCATGGTGACACTGCCGAATAAATACGCACCGAGCATGACCCGCCATGGCCGCCAGGTTGCAAAAGTTGTCAATGCCAGTGCAATCCAGCCCCGGCCTGCGACCATCCCTTCAACCCACAACGGCGTATAGACAAGCGATAGAAACGCGCCGGCCAGACCACACAACGCCCCGCCGCATACGATGGCTGCCGTGCGAATGAGGCGCACCCTCAGGCCCAACGCGTGCGCCGACTCCGGCGACTCGCCAACCGCCCGCAGAATCAACCCAGCCCGGGTTCGGGTCAGTGCCCAGGCCGTCAGCGCAGTCAGCAGCCACGCGATATAGACCATTGGGTGTTGCGAAAACAGAGCTTTGCCAAGCCAGGGCAACGTAGACAACACGGGCAGTAACGGGGCCGGATCAACCGTCAACGATTTACCGACGTAGGGCAAACCAACAAAAGCCGACAAACCGGTTCCAAACAGAGTCAGCGCCAGCCCGGTTGCATATTGGTTTGTTGCCAGATAAACGGCAAGAACGGCGAACAACAATGAAAAGCCCGCGCCAACCACCAGGCCAGCCACCAGGCCCGCGGCCACACTGTTGGTGTTCAACGCAACCGCAAAGCCGGCAACCGCGGCCATCAGCATAGTGCCCTCTGCCCCAAGGTTCAGCACGCCGGCACGCTCGTTGATCAGCAATCCGAGCGCCGCCAGCAATAACGGCGTACCGGCGCCAAGGGTTGCGGCAATCAGTGCGGCCAGGCCTTCCATCAGCCCTCCTTGCCAGCATCGCCGGAGGCGGTTGACGCCGTCCGTCGTGACTCGAAATCGCCGGAGGCGGCTGACGCCGTCCGTCGTAACTCGAAATCGCCGGAGGCGGCTGACGCCGTCCGTCGTAAGCGATACCCAATCAGCGAATCGACTGTTAACAGGCTTAACAATAAAACACCTTGCAATACACCACTGATGGCATTGGGCAGACCAAGTCGGGACTGCGCCAATTCGCCGCCGATATAGACAACAGACATCACAAACGCCGCAGCAATACAACCCAACGGATTCAAACGCCCCAGCCACGCAACAATAATGGCGGCAAAGCCGTAACCCGGAGAAATACTCGGGGTCAGCTGACCAATGGGGCCGGCAACCTCAAGAGCACCGGCAAGGCCGGCCAGTGCACCGCAAACCGTCAGCGAAATCCAGATCCCCTGGCGCTCGGAAAATCCGGCATACCGTGCTGCCCGTGGTGCCATTCCAGCGACCTGTAAGCGGTAGCCGAGCACGGAACGCCCCAGGAAAACGGTGAGGATCAACGCAGCAATCAGGGCGAGGATAAATCCGATATTTAGGCGGGTCGGCGCCAGAATGTGCGGGACCATCGCAGCCGATTCAAAATACGCACTATAGGGAAAGTTGTAGCCATTCGGATCTTTTAGCGGCCCGTGCACCAGGTACATCAGAAAAAACTGGGCGATGTACACCAACATCAGGCTGACCAGGATTTCATTAGCATTAAAGCGGTCTCGCAGCACCGCAATCAACGCCCCCCAGCACAGTCCACCCAGCATACCGGCCAGCAACACCAGCACGAAGTAAGCGCTGAAGGTATCGGGCCCGGCAAGTAAACCCACGGCACCTGCGGCGATACCACCGGCCACTAACTGCCCCTCAGCGCCGATATTCCACACGTTGGCGCGATAGCACAGTGCCAGGCCAAGCGCACACAACAGCAGCGGGGTCATCCGCAAGCCAATTTCACCCCAGCCGCGCAAGTTTTCCATTGGCGTGACAAAAAAAACCATGAGCCCTTGTAACGGGTCTTTGTTCATCCACAGCATCAGGACGAAGGCACTGATCGCAGTCACAAATAACGCGACCACCGGTGACAGCAATCGCAGCAGCAGTGGCGGTCGCGGACGCAATTCAATCTGCCAGCGGCGGGCAGCAGCAGCAGCGCTTTGCTGGCCGGTCATGCGATGACCTCGCCACCCATCAGTATGCCAATCTGCTCAATCGACGCAGACTCTCTTTCAATACGCGCGGACAACTGACCATCGGATATGACATACAACGCGTCGCTGACCTGCAGTAGTTCGTCAAGATCTTCGGAAACCACCAGCACGGCGCTGCCAGTTGCAGCCAGGTCAACCAGGGCCTGTCGAATCTGTGCAGCAGCGCCGACATCAACCCCCCAGGTTGGTTGTGCCACCAGCAACAGATCCGGTTGTTTCATGACTTCGCGGCCAACAATAAATTTCTGTAGATTGCCACCCGACAAACTATCAGCAGTGGCTTTTTCACCCGCGGTTTTAACTGCGTACTTTTCAATCACGCTGCGGGCCTCGGCTCGCAGGCGGCTCAATACGGCAAGACCAAACCACATCAACGATGGGTCACGTCGGGTCAGAAGAATATTCCAGTCAAGCCCCATCGGTGGCACTGCGCCTCGGCCCAGTCTCTCTTCGGGCACAAATGCCAACCCCAACTTGCTCCGCGCAACAACATCAAGCCCAAGGACAGACTGGCCTCTGATGTTTAGTTGTGTATCCGCTGCCACCCCCGGCTGTAATAAACGTTCACCGGATAACAAGTTCATCAACTCGTTCTGACCATTGCCTGAAATACCAGCAATACCGATCACTTCACCGCCGGCAACTGACAACGCGGGGACATTAATGTCACGATCGGTCTCGATCTGGCGTTGCGCCTTCAGGTTGGTAACTTCAAGAACGGGTGTTATCTGCCCTGCCCGGCTCCGCCGGGTACTTTGAACCTTCGGCGGTGCCGCCCCAAGCATCATTTGCGACAAGGTTGCAACCGACTCATTCGCCGGTTGACAAGTACCGGTGACCCGGCCGCCCCGAAGCACCGTGGCCTCGTTGCACAACTGGCGAACCTCGTCCAGCTTGTGGCTGATGTACAAAACAGACATGCCTTCGTCTGACAGTCGCCGCAACGTATTAAAAAGGCCAGCAGCCGCCTGGGGAGTCAGCACAGACGTCGGTTCGTCAAGAATCAGTAGGCGAGGCGCCAGCAGCAGGCAACGAATGATTTCCACGCGCTGACGCTCGCCAACGGATAAATCGTAGATATAACTGTCCGGATCAACCGGTAGTCCGTAGCGATCACCCAGGGCAACAATACGGTCAGCAAGCAAACGGTCACCTCTCGCGCCGGGCAGCACCAGGGCAACGTTCTCAGTTACGGTCAGCGATTCGAACAAAGAGAAGTGCTGAAAAACCATCCCAATGCCAAGGGCGCGCGCCGCACCCGGGGAATCCAGTGTCACCCGTTTGCCTTCCCAGAAGATTTGCCCGGCATCGGGCTTCACCAGTCCGTATGCAATCTTCATCAGGGTTGATTTGCCGGCGCCGTTTTCGCCGATTAGTCCGTGGATCTGTCCGACCCCGACTTGCAGGCTGACTTGGTCATTGGCCAGTACCCCGGGATAGCGTCGCGTGATGTTAAGCAGGCGCAAACGCGGGGCCGGCGAGGCCGCAGATTTTCTACAGGCGTTACCGGAAATCTCTTGTGAACCAGGTGTGGACGGATCCACGATCGCTGCACCCTCCTGCACACGGCGTCGGGCACAACGCCAGACTTCGGAGGTGAATAATACGGCGAGAGGTCAGCCGGCCGTCAAATCAGGCCGGTTCGGGAGGCGATCCAACCGTTTACAGATCGCCGGAATCAGTAACCCGGCTGCCGCTCAAAGCATCACTTTATCCCAGCCGGCATGGATGGTTGCGCGACGCGAGCGCGCCAGATCAGCCTCGTCAAGGGCCGACAGGTCGTGCTGGGCGGGCGGCACAAATTCTGCGGAATGTGCCGTATCACGCACCAGGTTGGCAATCCGTCCGTTTTCTATCTGCAAGGTAACGTCGGGATAGCGGAGTTTGTCCGGCGCGCTCAGGTCAGGCAATGGACGATCGCGCCGGTAGGCCCGAACGGGGCCTGAAAACCAGGCAGCAAAGACCTTATTGCCGGCAAAGGGGAACAAATGATTCAGTTGCAGGGCTTCTTCATCACTCCAACGGGCATCCATGCTGGCCAGGTACAACCAGCCGTCTTCAATCAACCAGCGTGCACTGTAGCCCCGCCCCTCGGTGCTGACCGGCTCGAAAGCCGGGCGCGACCCAATCAACTCAAAGTAAACCTCAAGTGGTTGATCGACCATCTCAAATGTCTTATTACGTAGCAGCAAGGTGTCGCCGGCGAACGCGGGTTTCATTGCAAGTCCTGTTTGGCATGACAAAAAAATCAATAGTCTGTGACTTTCTGCCGCATTTGGCCCATCCTGAATCGGACGCTGACAAAGCGGGCACCAGCCGGTATGAACGGCAAGCAGCTGATGCACCATGCCGACAAACGGTTGTCAACAACGCCAACCGGCTGCTTCATGGCAGGATACGGGCTGAACCGGAAACTGTATGAACGAAACTGCAGCCCGCAATATTCTTTTACTGCGCGCTTTTGAAACGAATCCTGATGATGGACGCTGGACAGACGCCGACCGCGTCTGGGCAAACCAGGCGGCATTGACCGGCCCGGCCGGCCAGGCCGTGGGCGGTGCACCTGAGTTTATTGCCCGACGCGCGATGCTTGGCGTCCAACGGCTGGGCGAGCGCGATCCGGAAATACGTCAGCTGCACAACGCGCTAATCTGGCGGCCCTGGGTTGGCCCATTGATTGTCGCCGCTGCCTTTGGGCTGGGACTGCTGACTGATGCCATCGGCCCGGCCAGGCAGGTCAACTTGCTTGCGCCACCTTTGCTGGGTATTTTGTTGTGGAATTTTCTCGTCTACGGTCTGATGATCGCGGGCACAATGCTGCGGCCCATGCGACGTTCTACTTCTGATGCCACTTTCTCAACAGTCGCTTCAGATGGTCTGACGGGCCCGCTCAATCGGTTAGTCGCCTGGCTTGCGAGATCCCCGGTGCGTCACGTCGCAAAGACAGCCGGTGGCCCGGCGGATTCCGGACAGACGCGGAGCAACAACGGTGCGGTCGTTAAATTTACCCAAGCCTGGCTCTACAGTAGTGCTCCGCTGACGACGGCCCGCTGCGCGGCCATACTGCATTTTGCTGCTGGCGCGTTCGCAGTTGGCGCGCTGGCTGCACTATATTTTCGCGGACTTGGCCAGGAATTCTTAGCTGGGTGGGAATCAACCTTTCTGGACGCTGATGCCGTTGCGCGACTGCTCGGATTCGTATTTGCGCCGGCGAGTTGGCTCAGCGGCATTGTGTTGCCTGATACCAGCGGATTTGCCAACATGCAATTTGGTCGATCTGCCGGGGTCAATGCGGCGCCGTGGATTCACCTGTATGCAATTACCCTGGGTTTGTTTGTCGTTTTGCCACGCCTCGGCCTTGGGTTGATGAGCAGCCTGAAGGCAGTTCGTTTACGCTCCCACTTCGGGCTGAACACTGATTCGCCGTACTTTGAATCACTGGCCCGCGTGTTGCGCGGTGATGCCGCCAGCCTGCTTGTCATCCCGTATAGCTACCAGCCACCACAATCAATCCACGACGCCCTGGGGCGTTTACTGGGACGTGTGCACGGCGCTGATGCAAAAATTACGCTGGCCCCGGCTGCAGCCCAGGGGGAAGAAGATAACTGGCAACTCCCGGCGCAACCATTATCCCCGGCGTTAGCAATCGCCTTATTCGCAATGACGGCCACTCCGGAAAACGAAACTCACGCAGCCTTCGCCAGCCGGCTTCGAACTTTGTTGCCAGCAGCCACTGTATTGGTGCCCATCGTTGACGAAAGCGGATTCCGAGAACGGTTTGAAAAACAAACCGGGCGCCTTGAACAACGCCGCCAGGCCTGGCGTAAAGTGCTGCTGGTGGCCGGTTTAACACCATTGTTTGTTGACCTGGCCAGCCCCGCGACGCCGGCACAGGAACAACTCATGATCGATATCATTCAAGCAGGCAATAACCCAATGACACCGCAACCAGTGGTCACCGGATAACCGTTGATGAGTGAGTCAAGTACCGCTGCGCCTGCGAACCATCACATATCGCTCAGCCTGGTTTCTCATACCAATGCGGGCAAAACGACTTTGGCGCGAACCCTTTTGGGCCAGGACGTCGGCGAGATCCGTGACGAATCCCATGTCACCGAAATTGCCGAACGCTACACGATGGTCACCACCGAGCAAGGAGATGTTCTGCAGCTGTGGGACACACCGGGTTTTGGCGACAGTGCCCGCCTGGCCAAACGCCTCGAAAATTCCGCCAATCCGTTGGGCTGGCTGGTCGGCCAGGTTTGGGACCGATTCAGTGACCGGGCAACTTATTCCAGTCAGCAGGCCATTCGTAATGTACGCGACCACGCCGACGTGGTCTTGTACCTGGTCAACGCATCGGAAGACCCGCAGGATGCCGCCTATGTCGAGCCGGAAATGCGCATCCTCGCCTGGACGGGGAAACCAGTTATCGTGTTGCTCAACCAGATGGGTCCGCCCCGACCAACTGACGTCGAAGCGGCTGACATCGCTCAATGGCGGACCCATCTGGCCAATCAGCCCATGGTAAAAAAAGTCTTGGCCCTGGATGCCTTTGCGCGGTGCTGGGTTCAGGAAGGCTCACTTCTCGACGATATCGCCGGCGTGCTCGATCCGGCCCATGCAGCGAGTTACCAACGGCTGCGAGACCAATGGCTAAGTGACCGCCGACAGGTTTTTGACGATGCGATTGCAGCATTGGCATCCGGTATCGCCAATGCTGCGAGCGATATTGAGCGAGTCGCTGATGCCGGCTTACTGTCATCCGTCCGTGATGCGGGTGCGGCCATTGGTATCGGCAACAGCGACGCGAGTAAGGCACGAGATGCGGCCATGGTCAGCCTTGCCGAGCGCTGGGACAAAACCAATCGCGAAACCACCGACAAACTGATCGCCTTACACGGACTAAGCGGCAGCGCTGCCCAGCAGGTATTAACCCGGGTGGATGCACACTACGCGGTTCACCGCAAACTGAGTGAAGGTAAAGCGGCAATCGTTGGTGGGGTTACCACTGGCGCGCTGGCCGGCCTGAAAGCCGATATCGCCAGCGGTGGCATGACGCTGGGTGGCGGCATGATTGCCGGCGGCGTTATTGGCGCATTAGGGGCCGCAGGCCTGGCCCGCGGATACAACATGATTCGCGGCATCAACGACGTAGTCATTCAGTGGTCGGACGACGTATTAAAGAACAAAGTCAGCACCGCTTTGCTCACGTATCTTGCCGTATCACATTTTGGTCGCGGTCGGGGCGATTGGGAGCGATCGGAATATCCGCCCCATTGGAAGGATGTCGTCACGCAGGCGGTTGACGATAAATCGGCCCGATTTAGCAAGGCATGGAAAGGTCGTGAGCGGGACGATGGGCGTGACAAACTGATTACCGCCACGACCAAACTGCTCAATGAAACAGCGCGCGATGTTCTTAAAAAACTCTACCCGGACGCATCGGACGTACTGCGGTAATCAAGCCTGCACACGACCCGCGAAACGACGTGCCCTAACCGACTGAACTGCCTGGCCGACTTTTTAATGCCAGGTCACCCGCCGGAATGACCACAAGGCCAGCCTCGGCCGCATTCAAAACTTTAATTGCCAAATGCGCCAACTGCTCAGACGTCACCGGCTCTAGAGAGCGCGGAATCATCAGCATCTGGATACTCATATAGACATTGGTGATGCGTTGCAACAGCGACAGCCCACTGCTTCGATGTTGCCGAAGCGGCCGGAGAATCACAAACCGGGTGGGCGCGAGTGCATTGATACCCCGCTCCAGGGTCGAAATCATCCCGCGCTGCATCGTGCCAAATTGTAATAACACCGGGGTCGGGGCAACCAGAAGAATTCGTTGCACGCCGGCTGCAACAGCATGTTTTGCAATATTCAGCGCGGACGTTTCGTCAACGGCAACAAAGGCCGCATCGCGACCGTGGGGAGAGCGACCCATGTCGTCACCGGCATCAGATAACAACAGGAACAGATCTTGAGCGGGCGGAACATCGTCCAGCGTAAACATGGTCAGATTCTTCAGACCCATCGACACCGGCTGCTCGGCCAGGACGCTCACCTCATCGTAACCACCGCGGGCGAGCACAGCATTGAGCAAAGCTTCTCCGCGCCGGCCGACAGCCCCGGCGACAACGGCGCGAGGTCTGCTCCGGGCAGCAGGCGGCACAGAGCCAGCCGCTTTGGTAAGCGCTTGATTCAGGGATTCCATGGGCGGGGATCATCGCACAAACCGACCCATCTTCCGACATTGCAACCACGAATGGCCAACAATTCGACCATCCCACGACAAATCCCTGCGTATCACTCAGTAAGCGAGAGATAATCAGCGAATGAACCCGACACAACCGAAAAAGCAACCGAAAGAACAAGCGGCAGAACAATCGAACCAATCCAGCAGCCAGGCGGCTGGCCTGCCAAGCGGCTACTGGCAGGATTTGACCACGCTTGACTTCAGCCGTATCAATCCAGAAAAGAACATCGCGTTATTGCCCGTCTCTGCGATTGAGCAACACGGGGCCCACCTGCCGTTGAGCACTGACGCAGAAATAAACGCCGGGGTTATTCAGGCCATGCTGGCGCAATCACCAACGACAGCCGGAGTTTTAGTACTGCCAGCGCTACCCGTCGGCGACAGTATTGAGCACACGGCATTCCCCGGCAGTTTGTCCGCACAACTCGAAACAGTCATCACTTTGTGGCTGGATGTCGGGCGCAGTGTGGCGCGGGCAGGCATTCGTAAACTCGTGATTTTCAATACCCACGGCGGCCAGCGTGGTCATGTAGACCAAGTAGCAGTCCGCCTGCGAACTGAACTCAACATGATGGTCGCGCGCGCAAATGCCGGTAACTTTGGCAAGCCGGCGGGTTTGTTCAGCGATGCCGAACGAGCCCACGGCTTACACGGCGGCGCAATAGAAACGTCGATGATGTTGCATTTACGGCCCGACCTTGTCCGGATGGCGCTCGCAATCAACGCCCAAAGTAGTGCCGTGTCGATGTCGGCAAATCAATACCTGGGCATGGAACGCGGCGTTGGCATCGGCTGGATGGCGCAAGATCTGCACGAAAGTGGCATCTGCGGGGATGCGACCCAGGCAACTGCCGAGGCCGGGCGTCAGCTTGTTGAGCACACTGCGCACGCCCTGGCAACACTGTGTGAAGAACTCGCTGCCACCCCGTTGTCGCAACTCAAGTCGTGATCACGCCGCCCTGATGACAATTTATTTGTCGCGGCGGTGACCCACGTTGAAATCATTTCTGCCACTCACATCACGTCCGCGTAACAACCACAGCGGCCTGGAGGCGAATGCAACCGGCACGCCGGAATTACCATCAACCGGGGTCAGATTACGTTCAAAGACCGATGTTGCCGGCATGTAGCGCAAGGCAACACCAGCCCGCCTTTTTGGTGAGCGGTTCTGCGCAGCCCCGTGCAGCATGTAAACGTCGTGAAACGACATTTGACCGGGCTGCAACTCAAGACTGACCGCCGTGTTCTCATCAAAGCTGTCTGCCCGAGCCCGCAATGTCAGTGTCAGATCCTCGCGATCTTCCATGTCATGAGCAACCGTCGTACGCGCGAGGTGAGAGCCGGGTATCACACGCAAACAGCCATTTTCTTCAATCGACTCGTCAATCGCAATCCAGACCGTCAGCGTTGCCAGCGGCCGGATCGGCCAGTACTCGCCATCCTGGTGCCACGGTGTTTCAAGGCCATCACCACCCGGTTTACAAAACACGTGGCAACCCCACAAGATGATGTCCGGGCCGATCAATTGCTCCACCATATCGAGAATACGAGGGTCACGGGCCAGGCGCAGGAAATCACCGCTGCCGGCAACCCCTTCACTGTTTTGGCCACCGGGCCCATCACCTTCGATATGGGCGCTCAGGAGTTTCTCGGGCCGGACCCCTGGATTAGCTGCCAGCAGCTTGTCCAGGGTTGTGCGCAAAGCGGCAACTTCAGCGTGGTCCAGCGAAAAGCCCGGGACCAAATACCCGGACTGTCTGTATTGATCAATATTGGCCTGACTCAAACTACCCATTGCCTGCCCCCCTAACTGGCTAAACCTAGCCACTATTATCGCGCTAATCGGGGATTGCGAGGATTACTCACGAAAAATAACCGAAGTTTCGGCTAAATATGCGGGCAATGCTGCGCGTAGCAAGTAAATTACGCCTGCTTCCGGGTAAATTACGACGGCATTTAACTTCGCCCGCGCCTAAATATTGCGGAACGTCATTTCTTATCAGAATATCTCTCAATTTGCCTGAACTTACCAGCCCCACGTTAAGCGCCCTCACCAGTCCGGACCGGCCACCACGGTCTTTCCTGGCGACGCTGATTTTATTTGCGATGCTGGGCCCGTTCGCAATGACATCATTTGTGCCCGCGTTGCCGGCCATTGGTGAGACCTTTGACATTCACAGCGGCGCGGCGCAACTGGTACTTACCTTATCTCTCATCGGTACCGCATTTGCCTCATTGGCTTACGGCAAGGTATCCGATTGGATCGGCTGGCACCATGCCGTTTTACTGGGTTTGGCCATCGCTTGTGCAGGCTCGATTATCGCCGCCGCCGGTTCATCGATTCAAATGGTAATTATCGGGAGACTGATCCAGGCCATTGGTGCGGGCAGTTCGTTTGTTTTGATTCGACTCATTGTCTATGACGCTTACGGACCCAGTCGGTCGACCGCAATGCTGGGCTATGTTACGGCGGCTATGGCGCTGTCCCCAATGTTCGCCCCGCTGATTGGCGGTCTGATCATCGACAACTATCACTGGCGCTGGATATTTGGCACTGTTGCCATCGGTTCATTGATCATCCTGTGTCTGACTATCAGGTTCTTCCCGGCGGCGACCGAAACCCGCAGTGCGAATCAAGTCAACGAATTCCCCGGAACCTCCTGGCTAAGCTTATTGCGGCACCCGGATTTTTTGCGTTTCAGCACGGTCAGTGTTTCTGCAGTTGCAACCTTTTACGCCTTCCTTTCCGGCGCGCCGCATCTGCTGATCGGCACCACAGGCGTTGGGCTGACCGCCACCGAATACGGTGTTTATTACAGCCTGGTGCCACTGGGTTTCTTATCAGGCAGTTTTTTTGCTGGTCGGTGGGGTGCTCAGCTGGGCAACAACCGTTTATGCCTACTCGGATGCAGCCTGAACCTGTTCGGGGCCGTGCTGGCTTTTTCCCTGGTAACCGTATTTGGGATCAGCCCTTTGGCTATCGTTGGCCCGATAACAATTGGTGCTATTGGCGTTGGCCTCGCCAACACAGGCTCGCAGGCCGGGCTGGTCGCATCATCACCAGAGCGGCCGGGGGTTGCTTCCGGCCTGTGCGCGTTCGGGCAACTGATGATCAGTGCGGTGGTTGTTCAGCTGACCGGGGTTCTCGTTGGCATCGGGGCAATTGTCGTTACCCTGACTATGGTCGTTACTGCTGCATCCGGCCTGATCGGCTATGCTTGGTGGTCAAGAGAATCAAGACCGGGGCCGACGTCACCAGCCCCCACCTGACCGGAGATCACCATGTACGACGTTTACTTTTGGCCAACCCCAAATGGCTATAAACCGCTGTTAATGCTGGAAGAAATTGGTGCCGAGTACACGTTGCACTCGATCAACATTGGTAAAGATGAACAATTCGCCCCGGACTTTCTGAAAATTGCCCCCAACAATCGCATCCCGGCAATGATCGACAATCATCCGGCGATTGGCAGCCAGCCAGTGTCGGTTTTTGAATCCGGCGCCATACTGTTCTATCTGGCTGAAAAAAGTGGCCAATTTCTGCCAACCAGCCTGCCTGAGAGAACCCAGGCAATGGAATGGCTGATGTGGCAAATGGGCGGGCTTGGCCCGATGGCAGGCCAGGCACATCATTTTTTGGGTGCCAGCGAGCCAGTGCCCTATGGCATTGAGCGGTATACCCGCGAATGCCAGCGACTTTACGGCGTGCTGGACCGTCGCCTCGAGGGGCGCGACTTTGTTGCCGGTGAATACTCCATTGCCGACATGGCATCGTTCCCGTGGGTCTGGCGCCACGAACGGCATAAGGTGTCGCTCGACAGTTTCCCGAACGTCAAAGCCTGGTACCAACGCATTCAGGCGCGACCGGCCACAGTGCGCGCCTCAGAACGTGGGGCGCCGATCAACCCCAGCGCCCAGACGCTGCTGCCCTGAGACCCGCCGGCTATTACCCATTACCGGCTTGCAGGCCAATTGCGCTACCTATCCTAGAATATCGCAACGTCGCCATGTCGATAAATACAGCTGATTTATTTTGAAAAAGACGCCTCTCTACAGCGCCTCACGAACACGCCGCGGCAAGCCAGCCGCCGCCGGGCCACGCTCGGGCCACCCCACCACAACGGCCACCGGGACGGCGTCGGTTCCGGCCAGCGGACCGGGTGCGATCAGTCGGCTGAAATCCTGGCTGCGACGCAATGACCGGGCCGCCTCCGTCCTGGCCGGCATCACTTTTACCCTGGTCGCTCTCGCCACCTTTGACGCCTTGCAGCCAAAGCCCCAGAACCTGACCCAGGATGATCTGGACAAGGCGGTTCTGCATACCTGGAACACCCAGCTTATGCCGTCAGAGGCCACCCGCGCGTTTCACCTGATCCGTGGCTCGGTGGTGATGGTTCGCGGCTTGAAAAAACGTACCGACGAAAAGCCGGGTGATAAAAACGATAAATCCGGCAAACCAGACGCCGAATCAGCGCCAAAAGACCGTGCATCAAAAGACCACGATTCCCGAGACGCTGAGACACCAGATCACGACCATCACGATCAAGCCCACGGCGTCGGTACCGGGGTGGTACTGATAAACGATGGCACGATCCTCACGAACCTGCACGTCGTCAGCGGCTCACCACGCATCGTAGTCGTGTTTGCCGACGGCACCGAGTCTCCGGCCCGCATTGTCGATGTGCAACGGCAGAACGATCTTGCCGTTCTGAAAGCACTAAGAGTCCCTGACAATCTTCCCGCGGCAACCGTGCGCTCAACCAGCGAGCTGCGCGCTGGTGACAAAGTGATTGCCGTTGGCTTTCCGTTTGGCATTGGTCCGTCGGTGTCATCCGGCGTCGTTTCCGGGCTAAAGCGAGAATTCAGCTCAGCTGATGGCAAAGAAACCCTGAAAAACCTGATCCAGTTTGACGCAGCGGCCAACCCGGGTAATTCCGGCGGCCCCCTGGTCACCATGGACGGCAGCGTTGTTGGAATTGTTACCGGCATCCTGAACCCAAGCGAACACCGTACATTTGCGGGCATCGGATTCGCCGTTCCTATTGAACAAGCCGGCGGTGGCGGCCGCCCATCTCCATTCTGAAGGCAGACTACGACAACATGACGATCGAACCAGACAAACAAGGCGTTGCCACCCTGATGGAACAAATTCTTTACGAAGTAAAGAAAATAGTTGTCGGCCAGGACCGTTTCCTTGAGCGTGTGCTCGTGGCCATGTTGGCTGAAGGACACCTGCTGGTTGAAGGTGTACCTGGTCTGGCAAAGACCCTGACGGTCAAGACCCTCGCACGCACTTTCAAAGGCGGTTTCGGACGAATCCAGTTCACCCCCGACCTGGTGCCGGCCGATCTGGTTGGCACCCGGATCTACAACCAGAAAGACAGTGAGTTTTCCACCTCGCTGGGCCCCGTTTTTACCAACCTGCTACTGGCTGACGAAATCAACCGCGCCCCGGCCAAGGTACAAAGTGCGCTCCTCGAAGTGATGCAGGAACGCCAGGTCACCATCGCCGGTCAGAGCCATGCCGTGCCCAACCCTTTCCTGGTAATGGCAACCCAAAACCCGATCGAAACCGAAGGCACCTACCCGCTGCCCGAAGCGCAGATCGATCGCTTCATGATGAAAGTGCTGGTTGGTTACCCAACAGCCGAAGAAGAGTTTGTCATTGTTGAGCGGGTAACGGGGCCGCAGCCGACGGTCAACCCGGTAGCCAGTACCGAACAGCTCGCAGCCTTGCAAAAAGAGTGTCGCGAAGTATTTGTTGAACCCGCCCTAATGCAATACGCGGTTCGGTTGGTTGGCGCGACCCGCGACCCCGCGCGTCACGGTGTGGCCAGCATGGCACCCTACATCAGTTTCGGTGCCAGCCCCAGGGCGAGTATTCACCTGGTTGAAGCCTCTCGTGCCATGGCCTTGTTACGGGGGCGTTCTTACGTTCGCCCCGAAGACATGACCGACCTTGCCCCGGACGTCTTGCGGCACAGGCTGGTTCTGTCATACGAAGCCTTATCAGACGAAATGACGGCCGACAAAGTCATAGCCACGCTAATGGCGGCCATCCCCGCCCCGGACAAGCCGATGGAAACGCATGGCAACGTCGCCGCAAACGCCTGAGTCGATTTTACGTCGGCTCGACTGGACGGTTATTCGCCGCCTTGATGGTCTGCTGCAAGGCGACTATCGCAGCCTGTTTCGCGGCACCGGCCTGGACCTGGCCGACTTGCGCGAGTATCAGTATCACGACGACATCCGTCACATCGACTGGAACGTGACTGCCCGGGTGCAAACGCCTTATGTGCGCGAATATCACGAAGACCGCGAGGTTACCGTTTGGTTCCTGCTCGACTTGAGCCCGTCAATGGATTTTGGCTCGGGATCAATCGACAAACGGGCCCAACTGGCCGACTTTGTCGCCCTGATGGCGCGGCTGTTCACCCGATCAGGCAATCGGGTCGGCGCATTGCTGTACGGCAGCCAGGTCGACAAAGTGATCCGCCCACAAAGTGGTCGCAAACACCTCTTACATCTAATTGACCAGGTTCAGAAACACCCCGCGTTGCCGGTTGCCCCGGCAACCCATCTTGGCGATTTGCTGACCGCAGCCCACCACGCCACGAAGCGGCGTTCAATATTTTTTGTCGTCTCTGATTTCATCAGTACTCCGGGTTGGGAAAAACCACTGGGTTTGCTCGCCCAACGAAACGAAGTAACCGCAGTGCGGCTGATTGATCCGCTCGAACAATCGATTCCCAATCTTGGCCTGGTGGTTTTGCAGGATGCAGAGACCGGAGAGCAAATTACGGTAGACACTAATGACAAAGCGTTTCGCAAACGTTTTGAAGCCCAGGCCCTGGCACATGAAGAATCTATTGTCGGTTCATTGATCAGCGCAGGGGTTGACGTACTGGAACTATCGACAGACGACGATCTACTCGACGCTGTTGTGCGCTTTATCGATATGCGGCGACTGCAGGCCAACGGCGCATCAGCATCCGCAACGGCAATGCCCGACCATTTAAATAGCGCAACCACTAGCGCAACAACAACCCAATGACTTTCATCTGGCCCCGACTATTATGGTTGCTCCTGTTGCTGCCATTACTCGTTGCCTGCTATTGGTGGCTGAGTGCCCGCCAGGAAAAAGTGGTTGGGCAATATGCTGGCTTGCAGCAAGACCGTCCCAGCGCCGGTGGCTGGCGTCGTATCCTGCCGCTGATACTGATGCTCGCCGCGATCACCAGCATGTTGTTTGCGGTATCGCGACCGGTTGCAGAAATTACGCTGCCGTCCAAAAACTCAACCATCATCCTGGCCATCGATTTATCGGGCAGCATGAAAGCGACAGATATCGAACCCAGCCGCCTCGAAGCGGCCCAGTCCGCCATTCGGGAGTTTCTGCACGATCTCCCGTTGTCAACCCGGGTAGGCATTGTTACCTTTGGCGCATCCGCCGCAACAATACAGTCTCCAACCCTGTCGCGAGACCAGCTACTGAACGCGGTCGACCGCTTCGAACTGCGTCAGGGTACGGCAATTGGTGGCGGCATCGTGATGGCGCTGAAAACCCTGTTCCCGAAGATCACCATTAACAGCCAATCTGACGCTCAACGCTGGGGGCGCGCCTTTGGCGCGATTTCTGATGACGCAGACACAGACGCAGAGAATAAGAAATCTGATTCAGGTGCGACAGTACAAGAATCTGATGACAAGCCGATTCCGTACCCCGTTGAGCCAGGATCAAACAAAACAGCTGCGATAATTCTGCTTAGTGACGGACAGAATAATAGCGGGCCAAACCCACTCGAGATGGCGAAACTGGTTTCAGAGTACGGGGTGCCGATTTACACCGTTGGTTTTGGCACAGAAAAAGGCGCGGTAATTGGTTCCGAAGGCCGCTCGATGCGGGTCACTCTCGACGAAAAAACCCTGCGGGCAGTCGCGGAAACAACCCTGGGCGAGTATTTCAAAGCCGCCACCGCCGGCGAATTGGAACAGGTTTACGAAAACCTCAGTGCTGAACTGGTTTTTGAGAAACAGCGAACCGAAGTCTCATCACTGTTCGGATTGCTCGGTGCGCTGCTTGGATTGTTTGCCGCCGGTTTGTCCTTGTTTTGGTTTAACCGGGTTTTTTAATTTGCCGTGGCCACCGAGCCCGGATCGATCAGCCCAGCCCATACATGAGCTGTCCCGCCGTTGCCGTGCTCGCGCGCAAAATGCTGCCGGAATGTGACTCAGTAATAAATACATCAGACCCACCCCGACCACCAAATGCAAGATTGGTTGTCAGCAAACCTGCCGGGCTGATAATTCGGGTTTGCGGATGGCCCAGCGCGTCGAACGACCACACGCAGCCATTACCCGCATGGGCTACGAACAAATTATCCGCCGCGTCAAGCGCCATGCCGTCCGGCCCTGACTGGCCGCCGGACAGCTGCACGAACACGCCCACCTTGGTCACCGAGCCGTCGGGCAGTAAAGGCAGTCGCCAGACGCTGTTACCACGGGTCATGGCCACATAGAGAATTGACTCAGCCTTGTTCAAAACAAGGCCATTGGGGCTTGGGCCGGTATCAATAAGCAGGTCGAGTTGGTCTGTGTCCAGGTTGTAGCGATAAACGCGACCATTGGCCATGTGCATGCCGCTTTGCCCCTGGTCGGTAAAGTACATCACCCCGTTGCGATCGAACACCAGGTCGTTGACCCCGCGGAAACTCTCGCTATGTCGGTGGGTGAGAACCGGAGTCACCGTACCGGCGCGAGGGTCCAGAACCATAATGCCGTGCTGATAATCCGTAATAAAAGCACGGCCATCGGCGTGGAACTTCAACCCGTTTGGCCAACCGTCGTATTCACAGACGAGATCCCACTGGCCATCCATACTGATTCGGAAAATGCGTCCGTACGGAATATCTGTCACCCACAGATTCCCGTCCCGGTCAAAACTCGGCCCTTCAAGAAAGCTGTCGACTTCATGCCCCGGTTTGTTTGCCACAGCCCAGGCCGGGGCAGTATTACGAATTCGAAATTTATCGGGAATTTGCGACCAGACTTCGCTGGCAACAATTTTGGGCGATGGGTATAAAGACATACGATTGGTTGAGTCAGACAAGAGCGCTCATCATGCCAGATACTGACTCTGAAATGATCAACTCAGAGCTACCAGAACTGCACACCCGCCACTGCCTGCCAATCGCTCGCGGCTAAAAGCGATAGCCTGCGCCAATGAGAATTTGCGGAATAAAACGAATATCGCCGACACCGTCGCGCAATTCAGCCAGTTCCTGGTCGATGCTGTCTTGTACGCCTGGAATCAACGCGAGGTTGCCACCGGCCGCTCCGATGACCGTTGCCTTGCCGATGGACAAACCAAACTCTGCAATAAAAGACCAGCCTGCGCCTGACGCATTCAGACGATGATGGCCCCAGCCAATACCAAGATAGGGAGTGACACTTTTAAAGTCTACGGCAACGTCGAATCGATCGTTGGGGCTGGTGGAATATGTTTGTCCACCGATATTCCACGTACCACCTGACGGCCGGGCAATTAAGTCCAGTCCCATATTGTTAAAAGTCAGCCCCCCGGTCAGTCGAAAACCGTTTTGTGCAGGATACCAATCGGCAAAGACACCAATCCGACTGAACGAGCCGGTGTAGTCATAGTCGATGCCTTCTTCGGTCCGCGTACCGTCCAGGGAAGCCGGCAGGCCACCGATATCGGCACGCAGCACAACCGATGGGCTCACCGGTTGTGCAACACCCAATACCAGCCCGGGTAAGCCAACAGCACCATACACTTCGACCGCTGCGACAGGGGTACAAGCGACAGCAGTGGCAATGGCAAGAATTGGCGGTAGTTTTATCATGTGTTCTCCGTGGGCGTGGTTGCCTGAATGCGGCCATACAGTACCTGAGGACCCAGCAGATAATCTTGACAATAAGCGGGTTAAACCGACGCACTTGTCGGCCTGGGCAATTAGCAGGGGCCGGCCAAGCCCGGACTATTCATGACGTCCGGCACGGTGACTGCATGTTTGCAGAACGGCTCAAGCAAACCGGGAGTGTGAAGCACCCGTTTAATACGTGCGTTTGCGCCGGTAATCCAGAGTTTTACGCCGTGACGACGCGTTTTACATTCGAGGTCTTTAAGCACATTGGCGCCCGCGGAATCAAGAAAAGAAACTGCCGTTAGGTCAATGATGTGCACCGGCACGCACATTCGTCGCCGTTCTTACGATCGTTCCTGAAACGCAGATTCCGCCAAACAGGCGCTGTTCGTTCACAATTCGAACGATGACGCCGCCCGGTCATGCCATCGGCAACAACAGCAGATAGCAGGGACTCGATCGCACCGAGTAACGTAAAGGAGATCGCCGCGGGCAGAACAGACACGACTCTTTCCAAAGAGATCGTCGGTAGCGCCGGAGCGGGTAATCCCGGGCCGATTGGAATTTTAAAGGCCATTTGCAAAGTATCCGAGTGTCGGAGCTTGGCGGGCGAGGCTGGAAAAAGCAAGCCGACCCGTGCCGTTTGCCTGGGCCGCCGTGGGACACCCGCATTCGTTGCCCGTTTGGTATCACCCAATTATCTAAAATTTGTTGCTGTACTTGTAATCACTTTTAGTGTGTTGCAACTGAACGAATAGATTCAGACTGATCATTCTTCCAAAAACACGCTTGATCCGAATTGCACCACAGCGTGAATCTGACGCCGCGATTGGGTTCGCGTGTATTTGGCGGCCTGTCTACATCCGTAGGGGTGATAGGTATGACTTCCGTCAATCCGACGTTTTGTCGGACCATCACGAGTCTATTGATTTCCGGTGTATTTGCGTCCGGGGTATCCGGTGCCGGCGCCACAACGCCCGGCAAAAACCTGGGCAAAGTGTCATTCGCAATTTCATGAAGCGATGACGCCCAATCCGCATTTAACGACGCGCTAGCGTTGCTGCATCACATCATGTACTGGCAGGCGCGCGATGCGTTTACCAAAATCACCGCATCGGAACCCGATTGCGTCATGCCGTACTGGGGCATTGCGATGAGCGCAATCCATCCTCTGTGGCCGGGCGTTCCAGATGCGAAGGAAACGGCCGAGGGGTTGGCGGCCGCTGACAAACTAAGAGGATTAAAAGGGCCAACCGAACGGGAGCAGGCGTAAAATGCGCCAGGCGCCGCGCCGGCGCAAGGCCGAGGATATCGACGTAGAACGCGGCACTTGCTGCCGCGTCCTGTACGTGCACGATGGTGTGGTTCAGGCTGATTGCCATGGAATCTCAGCGAGGTCGGCGCGCGATATCGACGTCAACTACTGGCCATGGCATCCGTTGAACCGACTTCGGTTTGCGACAGTCATTGAGCGATGCCCCTAACATGGCGAGGTCAGGTCGCGTTACGTCGCGTCTACGGCTTGCTCGGACCGACGAAGGCGAACATCGCGCCCTGCGGGTCGACCGCGTTGACGCTGAACTCCCCGCCCGGAATCTCCATCGGTTCAACGATGATCTGTCCACCACCGGCTTTCGTACGCCGGACGGCTTCATCAACGTCTGCAACGCGAAAGTAATAACTCCAGAGCGACGCCGGCATTTCCTGCGGCTTGGTCATGACGCCCGCGAACATGCCCTCGACGCTGGCGCGACGTACAAATTCATACGAGCCCATCGGGCCCATATCCATCTCGCCATCCTTTTTCCATCCGAACGTGTCGGCATAGAACTGCATCGCGCCGGCGCGGTCCGAAGTTGCCAGTTCATTCCATGCGCAGTGACCAAGACGGGGCCGGTCGTAGGCGCAGGCGTGACTGGTTTTCTCATGGACGCCGCGCATCACGTAGAAAGGTGCGCCTTGCGGGTCTGCCACCATCGCCAGGCGCCCGACGTTCGAAATATCCATGGCGGGCATTTGAATTGTTCCGCCCGCCTTTACGATTTCCGCCACGGTCGCGTCGACATCGTCAACGCCGATATAGCCGAGCCATACCGGCCGCGCGCCGCCCGCAGTCATCTCGTCGGTGAGCTGCATGAGCCCGCCGACCTCGCCCTCGGTCGCGCTGATGATTTGGTAATCCATATCGGGCTGACCGGGATCCCTCAGCGACCAGCCGAAGATGCCGGCATAAAACGCTTTTGCCGCTCCGGCATCGGGCGTGAGCAGCTCATACCAGATAAAGTCGCCATGCATGTTTGCCATTGTCGTTCGCTCCTTGAGTGCAGTGGTTAATCCAGGCGCCTGGCGTTCGCGCAAGGCCCGGAGTATTTTGGCCGATGGTCGTGACGACTCCGTGTCTTTCCGTGGCGCGGCCGCTGAGCCGCGCCATTTCTGTCTACTTTTCCAGGCTCACGATGGGTTCAAAGCCCCCGTATATCAGCCGCTTGCCATCAAACGGCATCGGGTTCTTTTGCGGATCCATGCGCGGATCGGCTTTGGACGGATCGTTCATCATCTCCATCATCTTCGCCATGGCCGCGTCGCGCGTCGCCTTGTCGGGCCACTCGATCCACGAGAAAACGACCGTCTCGTCGTCTTTGGCCTGAACCGCTTTTTTGAAGTCGGTCAGTTTGCCATCTGGTACGTCGTCGCCCCAGCATTCAAGAATGCGTAGCGCGCCAAGATCCATGAAGACGCCATCGGCACTGCGCGCATGATCGATGAACTTATGCTTGTTCGCCGATGGTACGGCAATCACGAAACCGTCGATATAGCTCATGCGGATTCTCCTTCAGCGGGTTTTGATTATCACGATTCAACGTGGCGTCTAAAGTTGTCGAGAATGGCTTGCCAGCCATCGCGTTGCATTTCAACGGAGTTCTCGGTCTCGGCGTCGAACACGGTTGTCACCCGGGTGGTTTTCCCTGTCTGCTCAAAGCTCGTGCGCGCTTTGCGGCCGTCACTCATGGCCAGCGTGATGGCGCGGTATTGACTGACCTCTTCATAGAGGCCTTCGAAATCAAAGCCGAAACTGCCATCTTTCGCTTCCATGCGCGCCGTATAGGTGCCACCAATACGCAGGTCCACCTCTGCGCCCGGACAGCACCAGTCATCGGACGCGAAGTTCCATTGCACGATGTCGCCGGGCGTCGTGAATGCTTCCCACACCCGCGCAATGGGTGCGGCAATCGTTGTTTCCACGGAAACTTTCATAATCGTCTTCTTTCCTGCTTGTGCGTTCAGGCCCAACTCGGTGTTCGATCGCAAGCGGTGTTCCGTTCGCACGTGGTGTTCAGTTCGTAATGACAGCTGCCTCCAGCGCTGCGATGTCGATTTTTTGCATCGTCATCATCACATCAAAGGCGCGCTTCGCTTTGCCTGGGTCGGTACTGGTTGTCAGTTCCAGCAGCCGCCGCGGTGTTATTTGCCAGGAGAATCCCCAGCGGTCCTTGCACCAGCCACAGGCGCTCTCGGTTCCGCCATCGCCAACGATCGCGTTCCAGTACCGGTCGGTTTGTGCCTGGTCACCGGTGACGATCATGAAACTGACCGCTTCGTCCGGCGTGAAGTTCGGCCCGCCGTTCAAGCCGACGAACTTTCGCCCCAGCACGGTGAACTCGACCGTCAGCTCACGACCCGCCTGCCCACCCGGAAAATCGCCAGGGGCGGTATTGACCCGCTGCACATGGCTATCAGGAAAAGTGGCGGCATAGAAGGCGGCCGCCTTGCTTGCTTGCCCGTGGTCGAACCACAGGCAGGTCACGAGTTCGGTCATTATGATTCACCTTGTAACGCATGGGTCTGAAACAGCAGTTCGACATAGCGGCGCAGGTGATCACCGGATACAGGCCGCCGTCGAAGTGCAGCGTCTTCAGGTAGTCGACCGGCCGGCCGCCAACCTTGGACGGGTCGGATGACGCCCCGACCACGGCGATCGCCCGGGGCGCGAACAGCGCCTCGAGCGATGCGACATCAATGTCGACGGGCATCGATCACTTGGCCTCGGGCGGAATCAGCGCCGGGTCAACCTTGACACCGATTTCCCGGTAGTACTTGAGCGCGCCCACGTGCAGGTAGCCGTTCATTTCGTTCAACGCGGAATCAAGGGTGAATAACTTCAGGAAGGGCGCGGTGTCGTGGATTTCCTTGATGTTTTCGAAGATCGCCTTGGTAATCTGGTAGATCTGGTCTTCGGACATACCGATCCTGGTGGACAGACCCACCCAGGAGCCGACCGCCTTGACCGCCTCGGTGTTGACCTGGTTGGGGCCATAGGCATCAGCAGGGATTTCTGAGATCGTGCGCCCCGGGATCGACAGGATTTTCTTCATCGGCTCGGTCTTGAAGGCCTCGTCGGGAATGCCGATCATCCGGATCTTGTCCAGCAACGCGTACTGCGAGATCTGCGGGCTGGGCATCAGCGTCGGGATGATCGCCAGGTCGACTTGGCGGTCCTGGAACGCCTGGCCTCCGGAGGTCCAGTCGAGCTTGGCCTGCTCGTAGTCGACGCCCGGCTTGTAGCCGGTGGTGCCCTCGATGATCGCCAGCCCAACGACGGTGGCCGCGCCACCCGGCGGGCCGATGAACAGCTTCTTACCCTTGATGTCCTTGAGTTCCTTGATGCCCGAATCGGCATAGGTGATGATGTGATAAGGACCCAGCGGATGGTTCAGGATGCCGCGCACATTGTTGTTGAACAGCTCCGGCGCCCCCTTCATGTCCTTGAACATGTTAGTGCCCTTGCCCATGTACTGGTTGATCGACGGGGCTGAGGTGAACAAGTCGGTATTGCCGCGCGCGGCGTCGAGTGTCGAGCGCGTGGCCGCCTGGCCGGACGTGACGTTGATCTGCAGCGGCAGGTGCTTTTGCAGCAGGGTCTGCACCGCGGTGACGAACGTGAAGGTGCTGCTGCCGGGAGCGCCAGTCTGGGCACGCAACGTCGTGGTCTGGGCGTGTGCCGACAGGCTGGCGAGCCCGACGATGGGCACGATGGCCGCCAGCGCGGTCCGCTTGAGTATCGTGTGGATGGTTTTCATGAACTACTTCTCCTCGTTGAATTGACAATCGTCGCCGGCCGGTCACCGCGTGACCGGCCACGGAATTCCCGGGCAGTGCTAGACCCCGCGCATTACTTCGTGGCTCCCGCAGGCGCAGCCGGGGACACGCCGGAAGCCGCTTTGAGCAGGTGCGGGATGACGGTGATCAACGCCAGCGCCAGGCCGATGGCTGCTACCCACGGTATCTCGATCAACATTAGGGCGCCTGATAGCAGGCGCAGCGAAACATCGATGCGCCCCAGAATCCGGCGATCATACGCGGCCAGCGCCGTGGTGACGACATAAGTCAGTGCGCCGACGCGCAGCATCGACCAGACAAACTCCGCCCAAGAAAAGTCGACCACCAACAGGACCGAGGGGTTGAACACGAAGATGAACGGCAGCACGAACTTCACCAGCGCCAGCCGGGTGCCGGTGATCGCCACCGCCACCGGGTTCGCGTCGGCGATCGGCGCCGCGGCCATCGCGGCCAACGCGACCGGCGGGGTGAGATGCGAGATGATCCCGTAGTAGAAGACGAACATATGGATGGCCAGCAGCGGCACCCCTAGCTTGGTCATCGCCGGACCCATGATCAGCACGATGATCAGGTACGCGGGCAGCGTTGGCAGGCCGGTGCCCAACGCAATGCAGGCGAGCGCGGTGAGCAACAGGCCCAGGAACAACGAATCACCGGTCACGGCCAGCACTGCCTGCGCGAAGCCCAGTCCCAGGCCAGTGAGATTGAGACCGGCGATGACGATGCCGATCGAACCGACCGCCACCAGGATCTTGGCGCAGTTGACGCCACCGCGGGCCAGCGCGTCGAGCAGCACGATCGGCCGGGAGCGCACCTCCTTGTTCAGGAAGCCCAGCGCGATTCCGACCATCGTGGCCGAGAAACCGGCCGCAGCGGGCGAACGTCCCATCGCCATCACGAACACGATCGTCAGGATGGGGCCGATGAACATTAGCGCCTGCACCCAGTCATGCGCAGTGATCTTGGGCATCTCTTCTGGCGTCAGGCCCTGGATGCCCAGGCGCTTGGCCTCGATGTACACGGCAAAGAACAACGAGCCGTAGTAGATGAGCGCCGGCAGCAGCGCTGCCACGCAGATGGTCAGGTACGAGATGCCGGTGAGCTGGGCCATCAGGAACGCGGCCGCGCCCATCACCGGGGGCATGATCTGGCCACCCGATGACGCCGCCGCCTCGACGGCACCGGCGAACTCGGGCCGAAAACCCTGGCGCTTGATCATCGGGATCGTGAACGTGCCGGTGCCCACCACGTTGGCCACCACCGAGCCCGACACCGCGCCGAACAGGCTGCTGGCGACGATGGCCGCATGCGCGGCACCACCCGGGATACGCCCGACCACCCACAGTGACATCCGGATCATCGACATGCCGGCACCGGTGGCCTCGAGTATCACGCCGAACACGATGTAGATGAACAGCACCTCGAGCAGGATCGCGACCGGCATCCCGAACACGCCCTGGAAGCCGAACCAGATCCCCTGCATCGCCTGGTCGAGCGAGAAGCCCGCATGGCCCAGCCACGAGGGCATGTACTGGCCGTACAGGCAGTAGATGAGCGTGAGCCCCGCAAAGCCGGCCAGCCCCCAGCCGAACTCGCGCCGCGAGATCTCGATCATCACGATCACTGCGCCCAGCGCAAGCAACTGGTCAGTCATCGAGAAGTCGACCAGCATGTTCTCGACATTGGCCGCGTTATCCAGAAAGCGCCAGATGCCCACGGCAAAAATCGCGAATAGCACCGCGTCGAAGGCCAGCCTGGGCGCCTGGCCCTTGCCACTGTCGCCCAGACGCCGACCGGCGGCCATCAACATGATGATGGCCACGCAGACCAGGCCGATGATCGGCCGGTGCAACGTGGGATCGAAGACGCCGAAATGCGCGGTGTAGATCGCCTGCAGCGCTACGCCGAAACCCAGCGCCAGGGCTGTGCCCTTGAGCAAGTCAGCGGCGCGCATCGACAAACCCTGGACTGTGGATGGATGGCAAGCAAACCAACATGTCTGTCTCCGTTGCCCGTGTCGCCGATCGCCCGGGCATATTTGTAAACTGTTAACGGTTTGAGACTATGACCGTCGTTCTGATAAGTCAATACTGGCCGTCACCCGCGTGACCGACCAAGGGCGTCCCGCGCCCTGGCGCGTCGTGCTCAGTCGACGTGGAAGATCTTGCCCGGGTTCATGATGTTGTCAGGGTCGAGCGCCCTCTTGATGCTGCGCATCATGTCGATCGCATCCTCGCCGGCCTCCTGGACCAGGAAGCCCATCTTGTGCAGGCCTATGCCATGCTCACCGGTGCAGGTGCCGTCCATCGACAGCGCCAGCGAGACGATCTCGTCGTTGAGCTTTTCGCATTCGGCGACTTCGTCGTCGTTGTTCTGATCGAGCAGCAGCACGCAATGGAAATTGCCATCACCGACATGGCCCAGGATCATCGTTGGCACCGCGGCCCGATCGAGGATCTCGCGCGCGCCGCTGAGGGAGTCGGCCAGCCGCGAAATCGGCACGCAGGTGTCGGTCGAGATCGCGCGGGCGCCAGGGCGCGCCTGCAGGCAGGCAAAGTAGGAGGTATGGCGGGCGTTCCAGAGTCGGGTGCGGTCTTCGGGACGGGTGGCCCATTCGAAATCCTGTCCGCCATGCTCGCGGGCCAGTTCCTGAACCGCTTCGGCCTGCTCCTTGACCCCCGCCTCGGTGCCATGGAACTCGAAAAACAGCGTCTTCTGCTCGCGCAGGCTCAGCTTGCTGTAGGCGTTGATCGCCTTGACCGTCGCCGCATCGAGAAACTCGCTGCGCGCGATCGGCACGCCCATCTGGATTGTCTGGATGACGGTGTCGACCGCGCCACGGATCGTCGGGAAGTTGACCACTGCGGCCGAGACAGCCTCGGGTTGCGGGTACAAGCGCACGGTGACCTCGGCAAGCCGATAGGAATTTTAAAGGCCATTTGCAAAGTATCCGAGTGTCGGAGCTTGGCGGGCGAGGCTGGAAAAAGCAAGCCGACTCGTGCCGTTTGCTGCTGACAAACGGACAATTCGATACAGTAAGGATCGATGCTGAAACGCTGCCGTATGCGGCGCATCAACTCTGCGGATTCATCGAGCAGATGTTCTGCGCTGACATTTCGGACGAAGTTACTCCGGCTCAAGATCAAACCGATGAGCCTACGGTGCTGACCACACGCGAGAGTGAACTGCTTCGGCTGGGTGCAGAGAGACTCCCCGCGAGTCAGATTGGTGCCGGATTGGTGCCGAGTTACACCTTTCTACCCACACGGTGAACACCCACCTGAAGAACATCTACCGCAAGCCGGGGATCAGCAGGCGGGGCGAAGCAATGTCCCAAGGCCGTGAACTGGGTGAAATCTGATCCCACTGGGCACCACACCTAACGAAAGCGTTAGAGCAGCTGCCTTTCGTACATAGCAACTTCCGCATCGGGGCTGTAAGGCCGCAGCCGTGCGACTTCGGCAAATCCTTCCCGCAAATGGAAGCGGTGTGAGCCCGGATTATCGGGAATCGTGTTGACTTCGGCACAAAGCACCGGAATCCGCTCGGCCAACGCCCAGTCGGCGAACAACTGGTACAGCTGTTTTCCCAGGCCCTGGCCTCTTGCAGCAGGCGCAAACAACACGCGATCGACGTAAGCAAACCGGGCATGCCGTTCGCTAAACCAGCGATAGTTCGGACTTGGGTAATCTGTTGCACCCTCGATCAGGCCAATCAGACCGCCAACCAATGCCCCGTCCTGCTCAACAACCTGAAACATCGCGGCACTTCGACTGAGCAACTGCAGCCGCTCGAGATCGATCGAACCGACTTCGGGCACACAGAACTCGTTGAGCGCCAGGAACAGATCGGCGTCGCCAGGTCGGTAGGGTCGGATCATCGGATTGTCTTCATAGGTATTTGAAGCGTGGCGCCAGCGGCACGGGGCGCAGCCTGCTTACGTCTTCCTCGTTATGTTTTCCTGCTGCACCGCAGCCCCGTGTCCCGTTCAGGACGAGACCAGCGCCGGGCTCATTGCACCGGACTTCATTGCACTGTCAATCAATGCCCTGGTGCCAGAAGACGCGGCCACCATCGGCAGCCACACCGTATCGTTACACAACTCAAGCTGCGAACAGTCGTATTTTGCACCAGCCGGACTGGGGTCTGGCCGATGGAAAAATCAGCACATCGCCCGGATCCGGTTCGCAATGCACGACCTCGTACCGCGCAACGATCTGATCCAGCCGTGCCGGGTCGGCCGAGTTTTGTTTCTCACTAACCTGGACATGATCGATCCGTCCGAGTTTGTGTGAGCCCCGGATTACCTGCAGACAGCCGTTGTTCCGATCAGAGCGATCCAGCGCAATCATCCTACTGAGCATGTCCGGGCGCAGGCAACCGTTGTAGTAACAATAGCCATAATCCTGGTGCCACTCCCAGGCGCCACCGCCGAACGGGTCCTTGGCGGTCAGTTTGGATTGATAGTGATAAACGGGTTCGCCGATTAACTGTTCCGCCGTATCGACAATACGCGCACAACGGGCCGCCATTCCATAGACGCTGTCACCGGCCCGGTTCCAAAGGGAAATACGCGTACCACCACCCTCGGCATCCGGTCGAATCAGCGAATGCGACGCGATTTTCGGATCTTCTTCCATCGCACGGCGGAGCAAACCAGTTTCAGGCTCAGAAAATACAGCCCGCGCGATCGTGAACCCGTCTTCGTGATACGCCTTTTGCTGCGCTTTGGATAAGACAGATGGCATGGCCATTTCCCTTCACGTGCAGAATAGTTCTACGACCAGTCAAAAGTCGTTAACGCAATTTTTTCCTTTGGGTCATAGAACAACAGCAAGGTGCACGCGCCGGCCCACTTGGCCTCCCCTTCGCCCAAAAGGTAATTGAATACGTCCATCTCACCGATAAACTCGAACGGACGGCCGTCTTCGGTGACGGGTCTGACGTGCGGCCGGGGATCGCCATACTCGTCAACCCATTCCCCGAACCGTTCAACGGGCACCCCCGACCCCATATTGGCCCAGTTCGCGTCAGAGCATTGACCGCCAAGGTGATACACCAGGGCCGATGCGCTGCCGGCAGTAATTTTTCCTGCAGCGTCCTCCTCGGCGAACCTTCCAAACAGGCGGCCGTTCTTCGCAAAACGGACTGCGCCGCGCTGATACCCGAGTCGAACGGCTTCGTAAAACCCGGCAAGCCTGTCTTTTTGAAAGAGCCGCCAGTCACCTGCGTACTCGTAGCGTGAGTCGGTAACCCGGTAGGCGACCCAGTTGTCACGACACAGGTAGTCGTGAAACTGCGTTGTCGTCTCGCCGACAACACCATCGTAAGGCTCGACCGGTGCGACAAAATGCAGCACGCCATCCATACCAGGCTTGATCTGGCTCAAATCAACGCTGGCTAACGGCAGGAAGTGTTCGGCGTGCTTGTCGATATCACCTGCAAAAACCTCGTCAGGCCTGGGAAACGGTCGGAAAAAGTCCGTCGCTTCGAATAGTTCTATACCGTTCTTCTGTCCCTTGATACCAAGGCTTCCATACGGCAGGCCGTCTTCTGCCTCAACGACACCGCGCAACGCCTTGGCGATCTGAAACATCTCGCGAATCGCTTCTTCACCCGGGTCGGTCGCCGATATCCGGCCATCCTTATAGGTAAGCGTTGTCAGCAGCTGACCGTCCTGGTTTCTCAGTTCACTGCCCGATTGCCCTGTTTCGGTCAGATCGGGCCGTGAATCGACAATCGACTTCCAGTCTTGCAAAGAAATGGTCTGCTGATTCTGTGTCAGCTTGGCCGTTACCTTTTTTATGAATACCTGGCTTGGCACTGCGTTTCCTGGGGTTGTTTGAATAGGTAATCCGGGGCATCAGGCGTGCAAGGCAACTCTGACAAGCTTCCGGATGGCTGGCATCCTAACGCAACCCACCAAGAAAATCCGCCATGGCCTCCGCGCATTGAGCGCCGATAGGAAATTAGCCGCAACGCCCTGGCCTGAAATCAGTACATCGTTCGCTGCCAGCGGGGCGTTGTTCCGTCGGGATATCGCTCATCGCGTTTGCTACGCCGACACGATTTCTCCGGCAGCGTTATCAACCACAACCGGGCTGTGCACAAACTTCAGTGACGGCGGACTGCCGTACTTGCCGGTGACAAATGCTTTCCATTCATCGGTGTAGACCGCATCGGCCGCTTCCTGGGACTGCCAGAGATAGATGCCACCGGCAGTTTTTCCGTCCGGGGCCACCCAGTAGTACTTGCGGATCAGGCCCTTCATGTCGCGGTATTTGGACGCGGTGCTCAGGAACACTTCCCTGGCCTGCTCAACGGACATGGGCTTGGGCAGTTTGAATTCGACAATGGTGGTGATCAAAATTTTCTCCAGTGCAAAACGATGGGCCGGTGCAAGCCCATGTTACCGCAGCACAGAGCGGCGAGGCTGCAGATTTGGCCGGAATCCTTCTGTCCAGGTTGCCAGGCTGTAATATCCGGTCGGCACACGCCGGGTCCGCAATAACGCTGATCGGCGTGTTCGTCGTCGTCTCTGGTGGTGAGCTTGAACGCCTGACTGCTTTTCGACTGAATGACGGGGACGCGTTGATTCTCCCTGCCACCGTACTGAACAGCGCTTACACGTTGGGCCTTCGGCGTCGACCGCCTGCATCTGCTATGGACGTGTTCACTGCGCTTGCGGCCATTGCATTCCTCGCCACGCTGCCCAGTGCATCAACGGCGGTCGCAGGATTGAAAGCGAACCTTTGAGTAACGCCAGGCCGTTGCTTTTTCATAGTCAGACCCACCGGCATAGGCTTCCTTGACCCATAGCTCTTTGAGAATACAGGCCTGGCCGCTCGGATCTTTGTAAAGCATGTACCCCGGTTTTGTACGCGACAAGATTGCGCCTATGGCGTTACGCTGGATGTTCCAGTTACCCCGGGAAATCCACAAATCAACTATTTCCAGGCCAGCGGTTGATTCGCGCAAGCGAACCATGTCGAGCACGTATTGCGCGTCGCCCGCGTTGTCCACCCTTCCGACTGCCGGCCACGTTGCCGCTGAACCAAGCACCAAGTCGGTGAATTGTTTGACCTGGGTTGACCCAAGTCGGCCTTTCTCCTGCTCAGCAGCCGCCTTGTCGAGCACTGCTTTCCATGACGGCTGAGACCACGGCCATTGAAAGAAGCCGTCAAGTCTTTTTAGCTGGGCAATATTTGGGATGAACGAGTTATTCCAATCCGGGCCGGTAGGTTCTGCACGGGGCGGTGGATTGGCTGACACAGGGGCGGCAACAGCAGCAGGCTGTTGTGTGGTGGCACTTGTGGTACCAACCTTCGCCGTCGGCTTGATTGCCTGCGCCATGGCTGGCTTGCCTGGTGCCGGTTTTGTGGCTGTAACGGCCGGCTTATTTGAAGGTGGAGATTCGGCACCTGCACTGGCGTGCCGCTGGAGTGCTGCAGTGAAGTTTTTCGATGTCTTTAACAACGTGTCCATTCGATACCACTGCGTATCGGCCTCTTTGGATTTGCGAACCGCACCGGGTAGTCGCGCGTATTCTGTTTTGGCCAGCCGCAGTTTGGCGCTGACTTCGCGCGCAAACGCCTCCGCGTCTCGCTTACTGACGTTTTTGGAAAATTCGCCATTAACGTAGGTGCCATTAGCAAGCAGGGCTTCCGCTTCCAGAATTGGAGCCATCATGAGTGCCAACTGGGAAGAATTGTCGGCAGCACGCCCCTGCATCGGAATGGTCAGGCAAACGATACTGAGAATGCCAAGAAAGAAAATTAAAAACGGAAGACGACTTTGATTCAACACGAAAACCTCCAAATATTTTTGGCCAAAAAGCGACGACATACTACTCTTTCTGGACCGGATATAAGAGTCGCAATCACCTCGCCCGCTTTCCACGTTCATCGGTTTACGCAGCCATGGGGCTGTTTTCAGCAGCGGCCTGGGCCGCGCAGGCCGTGCAGGCTTATCCGGCGTTTCGACTCCCACACATTCGGGTCTTGAAGATCTTTCGAAACGATGCGGACCGACAAAACCCGTATAACGCCCTGCGCGAGGCCGGCCTGCCCGAATGATTGTGGCGTTTAGGCCGAATCAGCCGCCTGAAATGCGGGCCGTGCCTGCAGCCGGTCTGCATAAGCAGACAAATTAGGCAGCTGGTCAAAGTTCGCACCCAATCGGCGTGACACGATAACGGCATGGCCGGTAATTGTGTCGGCAATCGTAAATTCGCCGGCCAAAAATTCGCGCCCTTCCATGTGTTCTTCTGCCGCAGCCAGTACCCGGTTCAGCAACTTCAGCGCGCGCGCGGCCATTTCGGGGTTGCGTCGCTCCGGTGGTAACAGGATTGTTTCGACAACATAGTTGTTGATCGGCGGCATGATCATCCCTTCAGCATAGTGCAGCCATTGCAGGTAGGTCGGAAAGTTTGCTGACTGCGTTTGCGGCACCAGCCCTGGTGCGTGTTTTGCGCCGAGGTATTGCGCGATCGCGGTGCTCTCGCTGATTGTAATATCGCCGTCAATCAGGGTTGGCACACGACCGTTCTTGTTGATCTTTGTATATTCCGGCCCGCGCATTTCTTTTTGACCCAGTTTGAAACGTTCCAGTTCATAGGGCAGCCCAACTTCTTCCAGTAACCAGACGGTTCGAACGGCACGGGAGTTTGGCGCAAAGTACACTTTCATGGTTGTTTCCTTTTTCTGGATTGAACTTGGGAGACCGACACGAATAATCTTCGCACGAAATATCCACCATCGCGATTTAGCGACCACTATCAACACTGCATCGGGTAATTAATCGCACGGGAGAAAATTTATTGCTGATGCTCGCATCAGGAGTGATGGGTCAACCAGATTCGATCTGTTGGTGGTGCCGCAACGGCGATTGTCGCCGACACGACCCAGGAAGCCGACTACTTCGAGCAGGCATGGCGAGTCTGCTGCTTTGGTGGCTTCTTGTTCGGCCGCGAAGCAACACGCCCCATGTTACCCAACGGCGGTACGCTGATCTTCACCGGCGCTAGTGCCTCGCTACTGGGCGAGCCGGATTCACGGCGTTCAACTCGGCCAAGGCTGCGCTGCGCAACAAGGCAAATGCAATGGCTGAAGAAATGGGCCCAAAAGGCTTGCACGTTGCTCATGTCATCGTTGGTGGCGGTATTGATGGCGACAAGCTGCGTTCGCGGCGCCCGGATCTCGTCAGGCAGACGGGTGAGGATCGTCTAATCGATCTCAACGGATTGGCCGATGCGTACTGGGTCTTACATGAGCAGTCGCCGCGCGCCTGGTCGTTCGAGCTGGACATGCGCTCGAAGACCGAACCGTGGTAGCGAATGGCTTTTGTTATTTCCTTACATTGCCATATGGTCTTTTAACGTAACAACGCCACAGTTACGGCGTTTTATTTCGGCTACCTTGGTTGCTGCGGATTGTCCGGGCGCGCATTGCGTGCCTCCCGGATGAGTTGGTCTGAATTGCCACCAGTTAATGCCCGCAAGAACGCCACGAGATCGTCAATTTCGTGCGACGACAGGCCCAGCGGTTTTATTAACGCAGATTGTCGTGGGTGGTTCACTCCGCCGGCGTTATAGAACTCAACCACGCCGCGCAGCGTCAGGATACCGCCGTCATGCATATATGGTGCGGTAAGGGCGACGTTTCGCAGACTGGGAGTTCGATACTGCCAAAGATCAGCCGGATCCAGCGTCACCTCATAACGGCCAAGATCCGGCACAAGTGGCTCCTGGACAGACTCCACAACCGCCATTGGTATCGTGTAGAAAACACCGGGGGCGACCTGAACCCGTTGCTCCGACGGGGGGTGCTGCCGCGCCCTCTCGCGCGCCCAACCCCAGCCGGTGTCATGAAACAGATGATCGGTGAATGTTGCATTGTCAGCTGACACCAGATGGCACAGGTGGCAACCCGCGCGGTTGGCGAACAGTTGATAACCACGCGATGCCGACTCGGTAAGCGCTGCTTTTTGCCCACTGTACTGCCAGCGATCGAATGCACTGTCAGCCGAAATAAGTGTTCGCTGATAGACTGCCAATGCCATGCCCACTCGATCCGGGCTGACTTGTTCACCAAATGCTGCCTCGAACAAACCACGATAATCGGCGAAATTACGCAGTTTTTGAATCACGTTACCCAGCGACGGATTTGCCATCTCGTTGCTTGCGAGCAGCGGGGAAATAAACTGCGTTTCAAGCGACGACTCGCGTCCGTCCTGGAAAAGCGATTGATAAAACGCGACGTTCACAATGGTGGGCGCATTTCGACGCGCGGATCGTCCGGCCAGACCCACCGCGACTGATAGTTCATTACTCGCGAAGCCTTGTTCGGGGACGTGGCACATTGCGCACGACATCGTGCCATTTAATGACAGGCGACGGTCAAAAAACAATTTTCGACCCAAAACTAGCTTTGCCGCAGTCGGCGGGTTACTCGGCGGGTGGACGACCGGTGGCAAACCAAGTGGTTTGCTCAGCGTGCGCATTAGCGCCCGCGTCGCCCAGGCTTCGCCATCTGCCGCAGCGGCGGCGCTAATGGCAATCCAGAGCCCGACGGTTAGTCCGATTGCAGGAAATAGTCCGATACGGGCCATCGCGCTTCGCCGATTGAATTCGCGCGCTACTGCTGACGTCCCTGCGCTTCCTGGATCAGCAGCGTCTGGACGTCGGTGATAATAAGCCGCGGGTCAATCGACCCCAGGCCATAGACATTGCGAATCTGACCCTGGCGATCAACCAAGAACATGCGTAATAAATGATTGATTGTTACCGAGTCACCATTACGCCCGACGGCCTGCCCAAAACCAGCCAGCAATGGCTTAATCGCCTCAACCGAGGTGCCAGTGAGAAAATGCCAGTCGAGTTTTTTCTTACGCTCGCGGTCTTGCGCCATGCTTTCGACAATCATGTTCAGCGACGCCGGAGTATCGCGGCGCGGATCGAAGCTGATGGTGGCGAGTTGTAAGTCATTGCGCAGTGTTGGAAATTTTTTACTGTCGCTGTGCAATTGCCAGAGCGTAGACATCGCCAGCGGACAGCCCTGGGCGTCGCTACAATTTAGATAGACAAAACTCACTAAGCTATAGCGCCCCCTCAACAATTTGTCCAACTCAACCGGGACGCTCTCGTGATTCAGCAAACTGCCGGTTGGGACGGTTTTCAGCGCGGGCAGCTGATAGCTGCCCGGCTCAGGTGGCTCATACGGAAAGGCCTTTAGTGACGAAAACCCATCGACCAGGCGCGGCGCGGGCTGAACAGGCCCACCCAAGGAAAAATAGATCACGACCAGCAAGGCCAGCCCGCTCAATCCTATTAAAAGCCTTGCCTTTTTATCGTACCAACGCCGCCGCATGGTTATGTGTATTGCCGCTTATTGGGTTGAGTACAACGAACTGGCGCCAAAGCGCATGATGTGTGCACGACCGAGGCCTTCCCTGGTGAAGTCGACGTCAAATGTCGGGATGAGTTCTGTGCCGTTCCAGCTATATGCTTTCAGGTACTGATCATTCATTTCGCCTTTTTTGTCCCAATTGGCGACTAACGAACTGGTGAAGTACAGGCGCTTACCATCCCAGCTTTGCGACACCATGTTCACCTGATTAGCGATCTGCTTTTCGTAAACCTGCCTGGGTGCCTCTGGATTCGAAATGTCGAATAGTCGGGTCTTACCATCCATGAACGTGTTGATCCATAGCGTCTGGTCATCTGAACCAATGGAGATATCCACCGGCAGCGGAATCTTTTTTGGGTCACCAATATCGGATACAGCTTTTGCCTCCCATTCGCCATCGCCGTCTTTGTCATGCAACAACCATAGCTGAGAAGTCAGTGCAGTGGTGGTGAATGCATAATCGGCATTGGCACCCCAGGCAAAACGGATTTCCAACGGAGCGCCCGGCACTTTCATTACCTTGCGCGGTTTGCGCGAATGCAAGTCCCACTGTACTACCGTATTGCCAAAGCGTTTCATCGCTTCCGGGTCTTTGAGCATTTGTCCAAAGTCCATCATGTAGTTTGACCAACCGGTGAAACTAGAGGTCATCATCACGTTTTTTCGAATATTGGCCCTGACATCATAGCCATAGCCGTCAGCTACAGCGCCCTCTTCGACCTTTGCGCCGCGCAGATCGGCAGCATCGGGCATCCAGTGGGTCGCCAAATACTTGCCCTCATCAGAGTACTCAACCAGCGCAGTCT
>JBAUID010000177.1:0-11455 GCA_049680625.1 Burkholderiaceae bacterium
CGATCTGGCGACCATGGTCATCCACCAGCTTTAAATTCATCACCAGGTGTTTAGGCACAACTTCGGGACGAAAGTCATTCAGTTGTGCCTGCACGGCATGGCGTTCCCGCGCATCGGCACGAATGGAATCGACCAGTGGCTCACTTTGTGCTGCCGCATCTTTATGGCGGGCGCAAAAACCAATCACGTATTCGGGCACGGGTACCAGGTGGCGACGCATTCGCTGGGGCAGACTTTTTACCAGAGCCTGAACTTTGTCAGCAAGCAGACCAGGCACTAACCATTCCGCCCGGTTGGCATCCACCTGGTTCAACAACGACAATGGAACGGTCATCGTCACGCCATCATCAACTGCCCCGGGCTCGAATCGATAGTCCAGCGAGAATTCGATCCCGCGCATTGCCATCTGCCGGGGAAAATCCTGGCTGGCCACCCCAGCCGCATCCTTGCGAAGCAATTCATCCCGGGTCAGTTTGAGCAGCTCGGGCTGCGCGCGCACTTCGCTCCGGTACCATTTGTCGAAACTACGGGCATCAACAACTTCACCCCCAACCCTGGCGTCAAACCAGTCAAACAAGAACTGCATATCCACCAACAGATCGGGGCGGCGGATCTTTTGTTCGAGCTTTTCGATCGATTCAACTAGCTTTTGGTTATGAACCATAAACGCCGGGCGTTTCCCCCCGCGTGGCCCACCCCAGTCACCTTCAGCGAGCGCACAGCGAACAAACATCTCGCGGGCAACAACGGGATCATAGGTCGCTAACGGCACCCGACGCTGTGAATAAACCGTCAGGCCGTACAACACGCCGCTTTCGTAGCGCATCGCCTGGCCGGTGCCTGATGACCAAAATGGTTCGGACCAGTGGCGGCGTATCAGGTGTCGCGCGGCCTGCTCGATCCAGCCCGGCTGCAACCCGGCCACGGTACGGGCATACAAGCGCCCGGTATCCACCATTTCAGCCGCCATTAACCAGCGGGGTTGTTTGCGGGTCAGACTCGACGACGGATGGATCACAAACCGGGTCTGATGGGTACCGAGATACTGTTTCTCATCAGGCGGCTTATTGCCCAGGTTGCCAAGCAAACCATGGAGCAACGCCTTATGCACAACCTCAGGTTCCACTGATTCTTGTTCACCCGCGCCTGGCACGCTTTTCCATTTCAGCTCACGCACCGCTTCGGACAATTGACGGTGAACGTCTGACCACTCACGCAATCGGCGAACGGATAAAAACTGCTTTTGCAAGCGCCGGTTCAGCGCACCGCGCGACTCCCCGGTACTTGCCCGCGCTGCGTCAGCGTCTTTCCAGTAATACCACAGACGCAACTGACCCATGAAATCGGAGGTTTTATCGACAAAAGGCTTATGGGCTTCGTCCGCCGCCTGTTGGGCATCCATTGGCCGATCACGCGGGTCCTGGGTAGACAGGGCCGACGCAATGACTAAAACCTGTGCCAGGCATCCCAACTCATGCCCGGCGAGCAACATACGGCCAATTCGCGGGTCAACCGGTAAACGCGCGAGTTGTTCACCGGTTCGGGTCAGCCGACGCTTGTCGTCAACAGCACCAAGTTCAAGCAGCAAGGCATAACCATCGTTAATTGCGCGACCGGGTGGCGCATCAACAAACGGGAATTGCTCAACATCACCCAGACGAAGTGACTTCATGCGAAGAATTACCGACGCAAGAGAAGATCGCAAAACCTCCGGATCGGTGAACTCCGGTCGACTTTTGTAGTTGGCGTCCGAGTACAGGCGAATGCAGACCCCGTTGGATACCCGACCGCAACGCCCTGCCCGCTGATTGGCTGCGGCTTGCGACACTTCTTCGATCTGCAGCTGCTCAACTTTTCCACGCAGGCGGTAGCGCTTGACGCGGGCCAGTCCGGCATCTATCACGTAGCGTATACCGGGTACCGTCAAAGAGGTTTCAGCCACGTTGGTTGCCAACACAACCCGGCGCCCGCGCGACTCGCTGAACACGCGCTGCTGATCCTCGGCGGACAAACGGGCAAATAGCGGCACAATATCAATATCGCCTCGGCTGATGCGGTGTGAGTTCACTGCACGACGTAAATGGTCGCTGGTATCGCGTATCTCACGCTCTCCGGGCAAAAACACCAACACATCACCCGGCCCTTCGTCCCAGGCCTGCACGAGAGCACGTTCGATTCGGGACGGCAGATCGGATTCATCATCTTCATCATCGGACGGGCCATCGGCCGCTTCTTTTTCGTAGCGCACCTCAACTGGATACAAACGCCCGGACACTTCGACAACCGGTGCCGGCCGGCCGTCAATTGCAAAGTGGCGGGCGAATCGTTGCGCATCAATGGTGGCTGACGTAATCACCACTTTTAAGTCGTCACGCCGAGGCCCGTCAATCAGGCCTTTTAAATAGCCGAGCAAAAAATCAATGTTCAGGCTGCGTTCGTGGGCTTCGTCGATAATGATTGTGTCGTACTGCCGCAGTTCACGGTCACCCTGGGTTTCGGCAAGCAAGATGCCATCGGTCATCAGCTTAAAGCGGGCACCGGCCTGAAGTTCTTCGCCGAATCTCACCTTGTAACCAACATCAACCCCTAACGGGGTTCCCAGTTCCTGCGCTATTCGGCGGGCAACAGAAGTTGCAGCGATGCGCCGAGGTTGGGTATGACCAATTCGCCCAGTCACTCCCCGACCCGCCAGGGCGCAAATTTTGGGCAGCTGCGTTGTCTTGCCTGAGCCCGTTTCGCCGCAAACGATCACAACAGGGGATTCGGCAATGGTGGCGGCAATCCGCTCGGCACTGGCACTAACCGGCAGGTCGGGCGGAAACTGAAGTTTTGGCATCGGGCCCGGTTGGAAGACGGGTATTGGCCGGCTCGCGGGCGTGTTGGCTCCCGGCGCGCGGTTTTCGGGGCCGCGCGGCCCCGACCTGGACGGCCTGCGACGCCTGCGCCGTGGGCCTTGAACAACCGATTCCGTCATTCCGCTAATTATGGCACTGCTCGCACATATAATTGTTGCCTGCCCGGAATCTTACTCATGAAAGAACCAGAACCAATTGACGCTCAGGACATCATCGACCCGATGGTGCAACGCCCGGCGGGCCCGCCAATTGGCGACGAGTCAACCAACAGTCAACAGTTTGTGGACTGGCTCCGGGATGTCGCACCGTACATACACGCTTTTCGCGGAAAAACCTTTGTGATTGGCTTTCCCGGCGAATTGATTGCGGAAGACCGGCTAAACAACCTCGTCCAGGATGTCAGCCTGCTTAACGCCATGGGTATGAAAATTGTCGTCGTGCACGGGTCCAGACCCCAGGTGGTTGAGCAGCTGTCCCTGCGCAACGCCAACGAGCAATACGAGGGCAGTTTGCGCATTACCGACAGCACCGCGCTGGAATGTGTCAAAGAAGCCGCCGGAGAAATTCGCCTGGATATCGAAGCCGCGTTTTCACAGGGGCTGCCCAACACGCCGATGCAACATTCAGCGGTACGGGTAGTCTCAGGAAACCTCGTGACCGCCCGGCCGGTGGGTATTGTCAACGGGACGGATTACCTGCATTCCGGCCTGGTTAGAAAGGTTGACACCAACACGATCGTCTTTGCCTTGCAAAGTAACTCCATTGTTTTACTGTCGCCACTTGGTTTCTCACCCACCGGAGAGGCGTTTAACCTGACCATGGAAGACGTCGCCGCCAGCGCCGCGGTGGCGCTCGATGCAGACAAACTGATCTTTCTTACCGAGTTTGACGGCATCGCTGACAAGGAAAACTCATTACTCAGCGAAATTTCTGAAAGCCTGGCTCACGAAATCCTGGATGCCGGATATCTGGAACCAGATGCAGCAGTCTATTTGCAACATGCGCTGCGCGCCTGCCGCAGCGGCGTTTCGAGGGCGCACCTTGTCCCGTTCAGAACTGACGGCTCGCTATTGCTGGAGTGTTTCCGCCACGACGGTGTTGGCACGATGTTGGTCGAAGAGAATCTGGACGCATTGCGTGAAGCGACACTGGATGATGTCGCCGGCATACTGACAATAATCCGGCCAATGGAAGAAGACGGCACTCTTGTCCCACGCGATCACTCCATTATCGAACGCGACATTGAATCGTTTTCGGTTGTTGAGCACGACGGTGTTATTTTTGGCTGTGCCGCGCTATACGTGATTGATGGTTCCGATATTGGCGAAATGGCCTGCGTCGCGGTCAACCCAAATACTCAGAGCCAGGGGGACGGGGGCCGGTTGCTGCGCCGGATCGAGCAACGCGCACGCGCCGCAGGGTTGAAACGCCTGTTCGTGCAAACTACCCGTACCATGCACTGGTTTATCAAGCGCGGCTTTCAGCGGGTCGACGTCTCTGTCCTGCCCAGCCTGCGCCGCGAAAAATACAACTGGGACCGGCGCAGCCAGATCCTGATCAAGAATTTGTAAAAGGAAGAACCAATGACCCGAATGGTCCAATGCATTAAACTGAACAAAGAAGCTGAAGGCCTTGATTTGCCACCCTATCCCGGTGAGCTTGGCAAGAAAATCTGGGAAAGTGTTTCCAAGGAAGCCTGGCAGGGCTGGATGAATCACCAGACGATGCTGGTGAATGAAAACCGTCTGAACCTGGCTGATGCCCGCGCCCGAAAATATCTGGCCACTCAACTTGAGGCTTACTTTTTCGGCGACGGTGGCGACCAGGCTGTCGGCTACGTGCCGCCCACCAGTTAAGGCGTTTTTCTGGCGTTGTTGTAAAGCCGGGCTGTTTAAAACGGTCAGGCCTTATCAATGCGCTGCACCCCATCCGGGGTGCCAACCAGACAGATATCGGCACCGCGCAGCGCAAACAAGCCAACGGTTACCACCCCCGGCCACTGGTTAATCTGAACTTCGAGGGCGCATGGATCGGTAATTTTCAGGCCGTGCGCATCGATGATCGCATTGCCGTTATCCGTGACAAAACCGTCACGTAGCACCGGCTCGGCTCCGATGGCACTGAGGCGGTCGCTAATAAGCGCAACAGCCATTGGAATCACTTCGACCGGCAGTGCAAACCGGCCCAAAATGCTGACTTGTTTCGTATTGTCGACAATACAAATAAAGCGTTCAGCTGCCTCGGCAATAATTTTCTCGCGGGTAAGCGCCCCGCCCCCCCCTTTGATCATCGCCATTTCGGGGTCAATTTCATCAGCACCGTCGATGTATACCGGCAATGGCCGGTTCGCCCGTAATACCTCGTCAAGCGTCACAACAACTATGCCGTGCATTTCCAGACGCGCCGTTGACGCGTCTGAGCTGGAGACCGCACAGGCGATTTTTTTCTCACCAGCGGCCAGAGCGTCGATAAAATGATTAACGGTCGAGCCGGTGCCAACGCCAACCACGGCATTATCTGGCACAAACGCCAGGGCCGCCAGGGCGGCCGCTTTTTTCTGATCATCTGCAGTCATCACCACAGTTTAACCGTTTATAGGTGCTCAGCGAATGTAGTTAAACAACGATAAACCGGAAATCTGGGTGTAGGTCTGCATTGCAGCCTGAACCTCTGACTGGTGCCGGTTGAGCTCAGAAATAGCTTCTGCGAGATCAGTGTCCGCCAGATCGGACAATCGTTCCCGCGCGCCGATCTCGTTGTTTGCCAGGCTGTCAATGGCCCGCTCTGCGGCAGCCATTTGCTCGCCCAATAAGGCGCGGGTGGCGTTAAAGTGATCCAGGCTGCGGTCAAGTGTGTCAATTGTCGTTTGCATACCAGTATGCAGAGCTGCCGGGTCGGTTGCCGGGTCTTCCAGCAACGCAATGGCTTGCTCCAAAGCGGCAAACACCGACCCGTTATCTGCAACCCCACTGGCCGTTGCTGTCTGGAACAAGGCAGCGCCGTCAACGCTGGTGATATACCGGTATTGCCCCCCGGTCACCTGCACACCGGCATCTGCCTGAAACTCAACACCGGCGGCGGTCTCAGCAAAAGGTGGCGTTCTCGAACCGGCCCCACCAAATACATAAGCCCCCAGGCCATCGTCCCGATTCGCAACAGAAAGCAATTCACCGTACATACCACGCAGCTGCTGTGCGAACATCAGTCGATCACCATCACTATAGGTATCGTTGTTCGCAGTCAGTAAAACTTCGCGTGCTGATTGAAACAAATCAACACCGTCGCCTATCGCGTTTTCGGTTTGCGCCAACTTGAGCCGGGCAAAATTCACCATACGCTCTTCAATCTGGGTGCGAACAATATCAGCCCGGGTCTGCTCCGCGTGGGCGGCGCCAACCGGGTCATCGCTGGGTTTCAGAATGCGTTGCCCACTGGCAATCCGCTGTTGGATTTCGCCCATCCGGTCCTGACGATCTGTGATCGTCCGAATTGCCTGCTGTACCACTTGTTCCGAACTAATTCGTGTCATGGAAATCTCCGCGCTGCCTCGCGATATGCTGCGAACGCCTCACTATTAATTGGCAATCCCGTACTTGTTAGTCACCATTATCGACCAATGGTTAACAGGGAATCGAACATCGACTGAGCCGATGAAATAACCCGGGCTGCGGCCTGATAGGCCTGCTGATACTGAATCAGGCGCGCTGCCTCCTCGTCCAGATTGACACCGGACACGGCATCCCGGGCAGCAACCGCACTGGTATGCCAGGCTTCGGATTGCAATGCATGGTTAGCCGCAGACTGACTGCGCGAACCGATTTCGCCAATCATTGCGCTAAAAGTTTGTGACGGCGGCGCGCCGTCGATAATGTTGCTGTCAGACAGACCCAATAAAGCATGAGCATTGCGGTTATCGGCACGGGGCTCGAGCGGCGGCGTAATTGTTACGGTGTCACCAGCCTGGGGCGTACCCAACATGGTGAGCTCCCAGCCATTAAACGACAGGTTGTCACCGGCAACCCAGGGAATATCCGGATTTCCGGTTCCCGTGCCACGCACTGCAACCGTTCCTGCGCCATCAAAGGTCAGGGTAACGGGTTCAGTAACGTTGGCGTTCACCGAGGTTACCGCGAAGTCGGCAATTGCCACGGTACCGGCATTCGCCGCCCCTGCGACGGCAAGTGCCGGAAAGGCCGCAGCCCATTGGGATTGATCAGCCATCACAACTTCAAATTCACCCGACATAGCCGTACTGGTCTTGAGCAGAATACTGTCACCCTCAGCCATTGTCCCCGAATCCAGGTTAATCGAGACCCCGTCAACATCGTGGGGAAAACCCGGCGGATTGGTAACCACGCCGTCAGTCAGGCGGGTGAGGCGGTATTGCCCACTAATGAAGTCGAGTTTGTAGTCGCTCGGTTTTAGTGCCGTGCCATCAACTATGGCAACCGACATCTGCGCATTGCCCGTATTGAGCATTGAAGGCACGACTTGTGGCGCGGCAGTCTGAAATAAGGCCTGGCCTTGATTACCGTTGGCGTCAATACCCAGCGATTGCTGCTGGTTATAAGAATAAGTTAAGGCGCCGGCAATCTGCCCGAGTCGGCCGCGGGCAATACTGATATCGTCATTGCGAAACTCCAGCAGCCCAGCCAGTTCACCACCACCGAGCATAGTCTGGTTCAGCGGTACCGGGTCTCCGTTGGTTACAAGCAGGAGTTGCATTCGCTCCGGATTACCCTCTTCTGAACTCAACGCCAGGCGGGCGCTGTCGTCACCAAGAATAAGCGCATCACCGGTTGAGGCAAACAAGGACACACTGTTGTTCTCATTGATATGGGCCGTAGCCTGCAGCACGGTATTGACCCGATCGATAATGGCATCGCGCTGGTCCATCAAGTCGTTTGGTGGCTGACGTTCACCAGCGGCCGCCGCAATGCGGGTATTCAAACGGGCAAGTTCTTCAAGGTCGGTATTGACCTGTGATACCAATTGCCCGGCCTGCCGATCAGTGTCGCTGCGAATTCGATCCAGTTCATTGTCAATACCGCGAACCGTGGACGCAAGGTCGTCTGCCCGATGTAAGGCGACAGTACGAACCGCCACATCGTGCGGCTGGTTCACCAGGTCGGCCATCGCCAGGCTCATTGAATCGTAACGCGCACCAATACCGTGTTCCGAATCGGAAAACAAACGGTCTATCCGGGCAAGAGAATCGGCCCGCGCCCGGTCGTTGCTTAAGTTAGCCTGAGCCGTATGCATCTCACGTGTCAGGTGATGATCGTAACTACGGGCAATAGTGGTGATGGCTACGCCACCGCCAATAAAACCACCTCCGGTAAATTGTGCCCCTAACGATTCCGACAATGCCTCTTGTCGGGAATAACCCGGGGTCGACGCATTGGCAATATTGTGACTCGTTGTCTGCAAACGCGTATACGCCGCCTGCAGAGCCGACGATCCTATGTCAAGCACGCTCATTTAATTCTCCACGCTTGCAGTATTGGGGTAACTCGTTGATTCATATCAGCCTATCCTTTGCCTGCCTTCTGAATTGCAATGGTTTGCTGGATAACCTTTTCCAGCTTGCTTCCGTATTGCGGGTCAGTGGCGTAGCCGGCCTGTTGCAGGCCGTTGGCAAACTGCTGCGGCGAATTTGAGTCGTTCAGCACCCCTGCGTAACGAGGCAAACGCGTCATCAACCCCACCCAGTCGTTAAAAGCGTCAGCGTAAGATGGGTAAGCGCGAAATTTTTCGACCCTGGTTAACTTGCGGCCGTTCTCGTATTCGGTTGTCGTGACGTCAACGGTATTTCCGTTCCAGTCACCAGTAGCCTTGATGCCAAACAAATTGTGCGCGGAACGTCCGTCACCGTGACGTATTTCGCCACGCCCCCATCCCGATTCCAGTGCGGCCTGTCCAACCACAAAAGCCGCCGGCACACCGGTGGCCGCTTCGGCTTTTCTCGCATGCGGCCACATACGCTCGACAAACGCAGTCTGAGTGTCCGCAATATTACCCAGTCGCGATGGCGTGTTGGTCGTTCGTGCCAGTGCAATTGCCGGCCCGGAATCTGCGCCTTCGATTGCAGTACGCAAGGCATCAGGCAAACTGGCCATTGAGATGCGTGGATCACTTGCCGGGTTCAGCACATTAGGCTGTCGTACGGTAGGTGTCAGCCCGGATGCCTGAATGGCGACCTGGGCAGTTATCGGATTAGTCTGCGCGCTTGTGTTCAAAGCGATACTTTCGGCATCACCTGGTTCGCCCATGTAGCGCGACAAGTGGCGAGCCAACATGTCACCCAGCCCACCCTTTTGTCCCGATATATTTCTGGACAGCTGATCATCCAGCATATCTTCATACATTCTCTTGCCCGGGCCATCAAACAAACCCGTTGTCGGCATCGCGTCACGCATCGACTTCAGTAGCTGACGAGCAAACAATGCTTCAAATTCATTGGCTGCCTGCCGGACCGCTTTTGCCGGATCGTCAGCAGCCGACTGCTTCAGGCTGTTAAGGCTTGCCGCGTCAGAGGCTAATGAATTCGAGTCAACGGAATAGAAGTCCATGACAATTAAATGATCTCCAGCTCACCCTTAAGGCTGCCTGCCGCCTTGAGTGCTTGTAATATTGATATTAAGTCCTGGGAATTTGCACCCAGGACATTCAACGCCTTGACCACATCGGCCAGCTGGGCGGCGCCGGACATTAACATCAGCGCCCCACCATCCTGTTCTATGGCGATATCTGCTCTATCGGCAGCAACCGTTTGTCCTTGAGTAAAAGGTGCCGGCTGAGTCACATCTTTATTTGCCGATATCGTGACTGACAAGTTGCCGTGCGCAACGGCTGACGGCATCAGAATCACGTTCTGATTCATAACCACCGACCCGGTTCTGGCGTTGACAATCACCTTGGCAACCTGAGGGGCACTGGCGACATCAAGATTCTCCACGTCCGCCAGAAACGGTACCCGTTGTCTCTGGTCTACCGGCATTTGCAACTGGATGACCCGGCCGTCCAACGCTTGTGCCGCCGGTAGTCCATCGGTGGTTTTGACCCTGGCGTTAATGGCATCTGCAACAGCGCGGGCGGTTGAAAAGTCGGTGCGTTTCAGCTCAAGCTGGATCGAGTCTCCGGCCAGCACGTTACTGTTGACCGCGCGCTCAATGGTTGCGCCACCCGGAATACGCCCGGCGCTTAAATGGTTGATCTGCACCGAACTGCCCGCAGCCGCCGCCCCGGCCCCCCCCACAATCACGTTGCCCTGGGCCATCGCGTACACCTCGTTATCCGCACCGCGCAGAGGGGACAAGAGTAAGGTGCCGCCGCGCAGACTCTTGGCATTACCCAACGACGACACGGTGATATCAATCTGCTGCCCGGGCCGGGCAAACGCCGGTAAGACGGCGGTCAACATCACGGCCGCCGTATTCTTAAGCTGGGGGCTTGCGCCGGGTGGCAGCTCTACCCCAAGCTGAGACAACATCGATTTCACGCTTTGCGATGTAAACGGCGCTTGAGTCGTCTGATCGCCACTGCCATCCAGGCCAACAACAATGCCATAGCCGATGAGTTGGTTCTGACGAACCCCCTGGATTGTCGCGATGTCGCGAATTTTCTCGGCATTGGCCGGCAGAACTAACCCCATTAGCAACAAGATCAGTACAGCGCCATTTAACAAAGCCAGGCGTGCTGAGGGGCCGGTGCTGAATGCCTGCATGATGTTGTTTAGCATCAGATCGGCAAAAAGCTAAGGAAAAACCGCGACAACCAGCCCATGATCTGGGCCTCTTTGATCTGACCACGCCCGTTGAAATCCAGTCTGGCATCTGCAACTTTGCTCGACAAGACACTGTTATCCGGCAAGATAGTGCTTGGATTGACGATACCGGAGAATTTCAACACGTCGACATTACCGTTCAGCCCAACTTGCTTTTGCCCCGCTACAACTAAGTTCCCGTTTTGCATAACCTGCACAACGGTGACCGTGATTTGACCAGTAAAGTCGTTATCACTGCCGGTTGCACCCTGGCCATCGAACTTGTTATTCGACGAGCCACCAACGCCAAACTTACCTAAGGTGCTTTGCTTAAGAAAAGGCAGTCCGGTGATCGTGCTGTCAATGGCGCCGGTCCGGTTTATTGAGCTCTTGGTTGATTTACTGGCTGAAGTTTTCTCAGAAATATCCACCGTAATCACATCACCAATGAGTCGGGCTCTGCGATTCTCAAACAGTGGACGGTGAGTACCCGCAGAGAAAATTGCCCCCATTGTTGGTGGCGCCATCGCCACTATTATTTCAGGCTCAGGGCGTGGAGTTGGTGCCTCAACAACCCCGGCCTGGGGGTTGTAAGTTGCGCAAGCGGGCAATAGCCCGGACATCAGCACCATTAACAGGCCAATTGCTTGTGCTGCCGCTGGAACAGTCGCTTGCACTGCCCCATCCGACTGTTGCGCCCGGCCAGTTACACTGGCAAATCGAAAGAATTCTCTCGCTAAGAACAAATCAGCTCCACTCAGTTTAGTAGTTGTTAAAAATCAAAAATACTTACCCTAAAACACGCGGCGTCAGAGCTGGGTCAGTCGCGCAAGCA
>JBAUID010000178.1:0-7458 GCA_049680625.1 Burkholderiaceae bacterium
TTACGTGGCAAAAAAATGGCCATGATTTTCCAGGAGCCGATGACTTCGCTGAACCCGGCTTACACTATCGGCAATCAGCTTGAAGAAGCTGTCTTGCGCCACCAGAAAATTTCCGGGGCGCAAGCCCGTGAGCGCGCGATTTACCTGCTGGAGCGGGTGGGCATCACGGCCGCTGCCAGTCGCTTGCAACAATATCCGCATCAGTTGTCCGGTGGTTTGCGCCAACGGGTGATGATTGCGATGGCGCTGATGTGTGGGCCCGACTTACTGATCTGTGATGAACCGACGACCGCACTCGACGTCACCATCCAGGCGCAGATTCTGCACTTGCTCAAAGATTTACAACGCGAATTTGAAATGGCGGTTGTGCTGATTACCCACGACCTCGGGGTCGTTGCCCGGCTGGCTGATCGGGTGGCTGTTATGTACGCCGGCGAAATTGTCGAAACCGGGTCGGCTAACGAAATTTTTGCCGACCCCCGTCATCCGTACACCCAGGGTTTGCTACGCTGTATCCCGGTGCCGGGCCGGACCAAACGCGGCGATCACCTGGGTTCAATTCCAGGGGTTGTGCCATCCCTTATTGGTGATATCCATGGTTGTGCGTTTGCCAATCGCTGTGAACATGCCAACGACGTTTGCCACTCCGCAGTCACCGAACGCCAGCTTGGTGAAGACCGAACGGTCCGGTGCGTGCTGGCATCAGCCAACAAGGGGGCGCAACCTGATGTGCCGGCGCAGGCGCGCTCATGAATCAGACCCCACCCCCAATTTTGCAAACCCGCGACCTGACTTGCGTGTTCCAGGTGCGCCAGGGCACGTTTCAGCCTAAGCGAACCTTGAAAGCGGTAAACGGCGTTTCCCTGAGTGTTGGCAAAGGGGAGGTATTGGGCCTGGTCGGCGAGTCAGGCTGTGGCAAGAGCACCCTGGCCAAGATGTTGCTCGGGCTGCAGTCGCCAACCGGCGGTGAAGTGTTGATCGACGGCGAAAGCTTGTCGGGGTTGGATCGCAAAGCGGTGGCCCGTCGGGTACAGCCAATCTTTCAAGACCCGTATTCATCACTGAACCCGCGCAAATCAATTGCTTCGATTATCTCGCTGCCGCTGCGGGTGCACGGTGTTGGCGGACCGGCGGACTGGGAGCGCGAAGTCCGGAAAATCATGGACTTATGCGGTTTGCCGGCGCGCGCCTATGATGGCTACCCGAACCAGTTGTCCGGCGGTCAGCGTCAGCGGGTTGCCATTGCCCGTGCCCTCGTAATGCGTCCGGAGGTTGTTATCTGTGATGAACCGACCTCAGCCCTTGACGTCTCGGTTCAGTCTCAGATTCTGAATCTGCTGCTCGATTTGCAGCAAGAGCTTGGCCTGACCTATGTTTTGATCAGCCATAATCTGGCTGTTGTTCAACATATCGCCACCCGGGTTGCTGTCATGTACCTGGGCCGGATCATCGAGGAGACAGACAGTGAATCGCTGTTTCGCGAGCCCCGTCATCCGTATACCCAGGCTTTGCTGGATTCTGTCCTGACCCCGGAGCCTGGCCTTGGGGTACCCGATTCACAATTAGGCACCGCATTTCCAAACCCAATTGACCCCCCGTCGGGTTGCAGTTTCCACCCGCGTTGCAAGCATGCGATGGACGTCTGCAAGCGAACCGCACCGAAGCCGGTCACGGTGGGTAGCGCGATGGTGGAATGTCATCTAGTCAATGAGCGAATAGGTCAATAGCCCGGCCTGATCAACAAGGAAAGGCCCATGATCGAATTATGTGATCTGTCAGCCGTGAGGTTGCGCCGGATGATTGGGGACAAAAGTATTTCTCCGGTGGAACTGCTGGCTTCTTGCCGGCGCCGTATTGATGCGATCAACCCACGGCTCAATGCCTTGGTCACTTTTTGCTGGGAACGGGCCGAGGCAGAAGCGAAAGCGGCCGAACACGCTGTGATGTCGGGCAAGGCTCTGGGTCGTTTGCACGGCCTGCCCATTGGCATCAAAGAAACTATGGTTACGGCCGGCGTGCGCACAACATTTGGCTCGCCGATTTTGGCCAACAACATCCCGACAGAAGATGAGCGCATGGTAGCGGTGGTGCGCTCGGCTGGTGCAATTGTGGTCGGTAAAACTAATGCGCCGGAGGTTGGCGCCGGCGGCAACACCACCAACCCGGTGTTTGGTGCCACCGGTAACCCGTTTGACCCAAGCAGAATATGTGGCGGTTCATCCGGTGGCTCAGCGGTTGCCCTGGCGACATCGATGTTGCCACTGGCAACAGGTTCGGATACCGGCGGGTCGTTGCGCACGCCGGCAGCGTACTGCGGCGTGATTGGTTTTCGCCCCAGCCCCGGGGTGGTGCCAATGTCGCGGCGCGCGATTGGCTACACGCCGATATCAGTGCAGGGGCCGATGGGGCGCGACGTCGCTGATACCGCGCTGATGTTTTCGGCAGTTGCCGGCTACGACCCGGTTGATCCACTGTCTTTCCCGATGGATACATCAATGCTGGCGAATCCGCCGCAGGTAGATCTGAGCGGGTTGCGGGTTGCCGTATCAGAAGACCTGGGTTTTGCGCCGGTTGATAACGGTGTTCGTCAGACATTTCGTGACGCTATTGCCGGCATAAAGAGTTGCTTTCGGGAAGTTGTCGACGCGCCACCCCCACTGGACGATGCCAACGAAATATTCGAAGTGTTGCGGGCGATGTCGTTCTACGTCAGTTTTGAAGGCTTTTATCGGGAACAGCGCGAACTGCTTGGTGCCAACCTGGTAGCCAATATTGAACAAGCCCAGGGTTATAGTTTTGCCGATGCTGCACAAGCCCAGGCTAAGCAAAACGCGTTGTATCAGCGTTTTTCCACCTACATGGAAGACTTTGATATCTTGCTGTCCCCAACTGCAGCCGTACCGCCATTTCCGTTGGAACAGTTGTATCCAACCCATATCAACGACGAAGCCTTGCTCAGCTATTTTCACTGGCTGGGCCTTGGCTTCGGTACCAGCCTGACCGGCTTTCCTTCAGTAACCCTGCCGTGCGGTCTGGATGCGACCGGCACCCCATTCGGGCTGCATATCTGTGGTCAGCGTTTCGGCGATCATCAGTTGATGGGTGTTGCGGCCGCACTTGAGCAGTACCTGGCCACGGTGCCGGGACTGGGCCGGCCGCTGCCGGATATTGGCGCGCTGTCTGCGTAGTTCCGAAACCGACTGCATTGCCCGCATCAATCCAGATCTAAAGGAAAAACCGGGCGGCGCAGTCTTGTATAAGGCAGCTGGGAAATGTCATTGCTCGACAGCGCTCCGGCATCACAAATCAGGATGTGACTCGCAATGGGGGCAAACCCGGCGCGAAAATGCTGCATCGATTTGACAACAACAATGCTGCGCTTGCGAGGGTCAATGCCGGCATGGGTGAACGCTTCGAGTTCTGTCAGCTGAATTCGATTCGAGGCGATGATGATTTCCATACCGCCAACCGTGAAAACAACCGTGGTGCCCAGGCGGTGGGTTACCCCTTTCCAGCGCGGGCTCTGGGCAACATAGGTGCCATCGGTTACCCGGGTGACAACACCGGTAACTGTTATCGGTGGGCCAAAGCGCGGATCAACTTTGCCTCCAATAGTGATTGTGTGCGTGCTGCCTATCAGTTTACCGGCCAGTTCAGCTGCGGCTTCCGGGTCGCAAAGAGTGCCAAAGCTTGCGTTAGTGAATTCCGCATCAAGCAGGGCGGATAACAAGTACGTCGAGTCACCGTAAGAGCCGGAGCCGGGATTGTCTGAATAGTCTGCAACAACAATCGGACCGTCGGCAATTGGACCATCATCAATTGACCCGTCGGTTGGCGCCTGTTGCAGTAGATCACGTAATGCAGTGACGGTTTCGGCGGTGTTCAGGTAGTTGTTCGAATCGCAGTGGCGGGTCTCCCATGCGTAGGCCATGAACTCGTCAGCGATGGCCTGGCCGTGATCGGCTGCGTTGTCTGTAGTGACACAGACGGAAGGGCCTGCCTCGGCTAAGTCGGCCGGGGAAAACCCGGACTGAATGCTGACAACCAACACCTGGTTATCACTTTGCTCGAGTTCATCGGCCCGTTTAAGTAATTTGGTCATCGGGTTCGCAACCGTGGTTCGCCCGTGATCCAGGCCGATCAACATGTCGCGACGGGCAAGGTGACAAACCGGCTGCACTTCGCCGAGCATTGTGCGCTGCAACACGGCCGCTGCCCGTTGTGCGGTGGCAACCTGGTCGATGTGCGGGTAGGTTCGATAGGCGGTAACAATATCAACGCTGGCGAGCATTCGGGTTGTCAGGTTGGCATGCAGGTCAAGCGTAATGGCAACCGGGACGGTTGGCCCCAGCAGTTTGCGCAGGGCTTGCAGCAGATCCCCTTCACCATCGGGGCTGTGTACCGTCGCCATGGCGCCGTGCAGACAAATCAGGGCACCGTCAAACGGCCCCTGGTCCCTGGCTGCATTGAGGATGGCTTCGCTGGCAGCACGCCACGCGTCGTCCGCCACCGGGCCGGACGGTGTTGCCCATGCCACCACGGTTCGGACCAGATCCCATTGATAGTCTTTGGCCGCTTGCTCAACACCGCTTGGTTCGATCGTTGCACCAGAGATCGCTGCCGGGATGTCATCACCAAATGCGAGCAGGTAGTCGGCAAAGTGCTGCCGGGTGGCGGGCAGCCTGGCGAAGGCATTACTCTCGTGTCCAAACAGTGCTGTCAGTACTCTGAATGCCATCGTTCTTTCCAAAGAAAAAGGCTGCTTTTGCGCCCGGGAAATCCACTATATCGGACTGCCCCCACTCTGAACACAGGTATTGTTTTGTCGACACATTTTGCCGGTAGTCTTGCTCCACAAATCTGAGCTACAAACTTAACTCACTGGCTGTATCTACAGACCCCAGGTGTTTCCAAGGAGACGACAATGACCCAAGCAGATCTTTCAACGGTATTCACAACACCCGCAGCTGCTGCCGAGCCGGTCACCCAGCTTTGGATTGATCAACAGGTTTACGACTTATACGATGAGTATTGTCATGGTGACTATGATCGTCGCGAGTTCCTGCGTCGCGCTGCGAAACTCAGCGTGGTTGGTGGCTCCGCACTGGTAATGGCCCAGGCTTTGCTGCCGCGCTATGCGCAGGCGCAGCAAATCATGTTCACTGACAAGCGAATCAAGGCGCAGTACGTCTCTTACGATTCACCCGGGGGCACCTCAGGAAAGATGCGGGGTTACCTGGTGCAGCCAGAGGGTGAAGGCCCGTTCCCGTGTGTTCTGGTTATTCATGAAAACCGCGGCCTTAATCCATATATAGAAGATGTGGCACGCCGCGCTGCCGTGGCCGGTTTTCTCGCGCTTGCCCCGGACGGTTTGTCACCAATTGGTGGTTATCCGGGAAATGATGATGATGGAAAAACGATGCAACGCAGCCTGGATCAATCCAAGCTGCGCACCGACATGCTCAACAGTGCCAATTTCTTAAAAGCGCACCAATTGTCGAGCGGCAAATTAGGAGCCACCGGTTTTTGCTGGGGTGGGGGCACGGCAAATTATCTCGCTGCCACGATGGGCGACGAGCTGAGTGCGGCCGCACCTTATTACGGTGCTGCAGCTCAAACATCCGCCGTGCCGAACATCAAAGCTGCCCTGTTGGTTCATATGGCAGAAAAAGATGACCGCATCAATGCGATGTGGCCAGCTTATGAAACCGCGCTCAAAGCTGCCGGTACGCGCTATGAGCAGCATACGTATCCGCAAACCCAACACGGGTTTCACAACGACTCGACGCCGCGTTACAACGAAGCGCAGGCAAAAATTTCATGGGAAAGAACAGTGGCGTTTTTCCGTAAAGAGCTCGCCTGATCGCAATACTGGCTTTACCTGAACCATTGGGTTTCGGCCGGTGTGTGTAAATTTTTCACAGTCGTATCATGGCTTGACAGGCAGATAGCGCCGGTCTCACGATGGATTAAACAAGCAAGTACACCAAAAACTGAGATGCAGTCCAGACTTAGGAGACAACAGTGGCAACAATTAATGTCAATGGCAAAGACGTCACGGTAGATGGCGCACCCGGAACCCCACTACTTTGGGTATTACGCGAAGAGGCCGGCTTAACCGGTACGAAGTACGGTTGTGGTATTGCGCAGTGCGGGGCGTGTACTGTGCACGTCGATGGACAAGCGGTGCGCTCGTGTGTGATGCCCGTCGATGCGCTGACACCTGGAGCCAAGGTGGTGACCATTGAGGGTTTGTCGCCAGACAGCTCACATCCGCTTCAGAAAGCCTGGGCCGAGCTTGACGTCCCCCAGTGTGGATACTGCCAGAGTGGGATGTTAATGGCCGCGGCAGCATTGCTGGAAAAAACACCGAAGCCCAGTGATGCCGATATTGATGCCGGCATTACTAATATTTGCCGCTGCGGCACTTTCAACCGGGTTCGTGCGGGCATTCATATGGCCGCAAAAAACAAGGCCTGATCGGGGAGACAGAAAATGAATACCAGACATTTGTTTGAAGATGAATCGTTTGACGCTTTTGATGCGTTTGATTCCTCAGCCCCGTCTGCGGATGGCGGCTCGAGTATGATCAAGCGTACTGTTGCTATCAGTCGGCGACGGTTTGTGATTGGCGCGGCCGGCGGTGGCGCTGGCCTGGCGCTGGGGATGGCCTTGCCTTTTGCCGCGTCGACCGCGCTGGCAAAAAGTAATGCTGCGGCCCAGGTAACCCCCGAAGTCAACGCCTGGGTTGTTATTGCACCAGACGATACAGTCACCATCCGTATTGCCCGTTCGGAAATGGGTCAGGGTACGCTCACTGGTCTGGCGCAAATGGTGGCGGAAGAACTCGAATGCGACTGGTCAAAAGTTACCACCGAGTATCCGACTCCGGGGCAGAACCTGGCCCGTGATCGGGTCTGGGGCAGTTTCTCGACTGGTGGCAGCCGCGGCATTCGGCAAAGTGAAAAATATGTTCGCGAGGGGGGGGCCGCAGCGCGTCAGATGTTGCTGCAAGCCGCTGCCGACAGCTGGAAAGTGCCGGTCTCTGAATGCTCTGCGGCTAACAGCGTAATTACCCACAACGCCTCGGGCAATACAAAAACTTTTGGTGAAGTGGCAACCGCTGCGGCACAAATTGTGCCGCCAACCGATATCAAGCTGAAAGATCCGTCGCAATGGAAGCTCATTGGCCAGCCGGTCAAGCGGCTGGATACACTCGATAAGCTTAACGGCAAACAAATATACGGCGCCGACCTGACGCTGCCCGGTATGTTGAATGCGGCCGTTAAGGCTTGCCCTGAATTTGGCGGCAAGCTTGCATCCTTTGATGACAGCAAGGTCAAGTCGATGCCCGGGGTCAAGGCCGTGTTGCGGGTTGACGATACCGCGGTAGCGGTTGTGGCACAGCGGTGGTGGCAGGCAAAAACCGCACTCGACGCCTTGCCCATTACCTGGGAG
>JBAUID010000179.1:0-2156 GCA_049680625.1 Burkholderiaceae bacterium
ACGACAACCTGAACTCAAGCGTGCAGTTCAAAACTGTTGACAGTAACGGCAACGTCGCGAACATCGGTGGCGGTGGTTGTTACAACGCTGGCGACATTATTGTTATCCAGGTAACTGCGACGGCACCGTTAATGACACCGTGGTTACAGGCGGCATTTCAGGGTAATGGATATCAGTTCACGGTCAGTACGACGATGAAGAATGAGGAGTTTCAATAATGCAATCGCTTCGGACAAATAGTCTCAACCGACGGTTAACTCAACGCATGGCCGGTGGCGCTGTTGTCGAAATGGCTTTGTTCCTGCCGTTTCTTCTGATTCTGCTTTTTGGCGTTGTCGATTTTGCGCGCGCTGTTCACTACGACAACATTCTGGTTCATATCTCGCGTGAAGGGGCCAATCTGGCTTCCCGAACGCTGACACCAAAACAAAACATCATAAACGCACTGTCACAGACGGCCGAGCCGCTGGACATTCAGCAAGACGGCATGATTTACATCACAACCATTGTTGGGCTACCAAACGGCTTTGGTCGTATTCAGGGGCAAGCAAGGTCAGCACAAGGGAATCAGTCGCTGAGTAGCAGAATCTGGCAGTGTCCTGGCTGGAACGGCGACAACACATGCCAAATCAACGGCCAAGGTCCGATAATTGACCTGGGCGTGCCACTCGCATCTGGGGAGACCATCCAGGCGGTTGAGTCGCAGTACGAATACGACATGTTGATTAACTTTATTACCGATCAGGGCCCTGAGTTGTATGCCCTGACCATTCTCTGAAACAGGAGCTGATATGAAATCAATTCACCAATGGCGCGGTGCAAATCATCAGCGTGGCAGCGTATCGATCATTATCGCCTTTATGCTGATTGTAATTATCGGATTTGCGGGCCTGGCCATCGACACCGGGCGTCACTACGGCATCAAGGCGAAACTAAGCGCCGCATCGGATGCCGCCGCCATTGCCGGTGCACGCGCTTTGCAAACCGGAAACAGCCAGGCTGAGCGCATAGCCAATGCAGAAACGGCTGTGCAGCGCTATTTTGATCTGAACTATCCGGCGAATTTCAAACGTTCCACGGCTGTCGACCCAACTGCGGTTGTCCTGCCATTAGGAAATGGGCGCTGGGAAGTCACCGTGAATGCCCAAGCATCGAACCCCAATTTTTTCATGGGCATTCTAGGTCACGGAGACACGGGAATTCGCTCTGTTTCACAGGCGATTCGGGTCAACCCAGACCTCATGATGGTCTTGGACTCCTCCGGCTCAATAGGTGCAAAAATGCCTATCCTCAAACAGGCAGCAAAAAATGGGTTTGTCAGCAAGTTCATTCCTGACCCTGATGGCGATCGGTTGGGTGTGGTCAATTTCGCAACGGGTTCAGTGATTGCGGAAGCCATCAACAAGACAGCTGCTCGAGGCTTTGATCGCAACAATGTCAACGCAGCCATCGACAGTCTAACGGCGAATGGCTGGACTGCTACCAGCGACGCGATGCGAAAAGCGCGCGAAGAGCTCAATGCAGTACCAGTTGGCGTACGATCTGCTTTGCGCGTTATGCTTGTTTTCAGCGACGGCGCACCGAATGTACTTGCCGCACAGGTAGGCACACGAAAAGCCAATGTAGACCAATACGGCGCATATTACGACCCAGACTCACTGAGCGAATCAGGAATGAATCTTGGCCTGCCGGCTATTCCTGCTTACGCTGTTGGTGGGGTCCCAACTGTTGGGCGGCTCACATTTTCACAGTCTGTCACTCAATGCAACATCGTAAAAGCCACCAGGAATCTAACAGAAAATATTGCCAAAATGGCACGTCAAGACGGCATTGTCATTTACGCGATCGGTTTAGGTGACACTTTATTGCATATTGAAAATCCAGGCCCAAGTTGCGGCCTGGGGGATGACGATCGCGGGATCAACTTAATGCGTCGACTGGCCAACACCGACGACAATAACCCCGACTACATTGCTAATCAGCCACGCGGGCTGTTCTGTCACGCCTTAACCACAAGTGACCTCGAACCCTGCTTCGAGAAAATAGCCAACGACATTCTCCGCCTGACAATGTAATCAGTGAACCAGAGGGAAGCGCTCAACTACGACACGCTTCCCTCTTGCAACGAAAACACCGTCACCCCTGCAACCCGCCCT
>JBAUID010000180.1:0-1515 GCA_049680625.1 Burkholderiaceae bacterium
AGACCAACCCGGTCGAACACGGCACTGAACGCAGTGGCGCGGGCGCTGCTGCGCGCTCGGTGCCGGAGCGCCACGAGCGATGCCCGAATCGGCGGGCTGGCCCGCACTTTGTGGCCCGGGTAGTCAATTCTGACCGGTTAGCTGCGCCGGTTTGGCCTGCTTTCTCCGGCTTCGCCCGCCAGGCACCGACATTCGGGTACTTTGCAAGTGGCCTTTAAAATTCCTATCTGCCGAATGACCGTGGCTAGCCCCTGCATAATTGGTCCATGGACTGAGTTAGGATTTCCAAATCAAGGAGATCCCCGTGAAAGGGAAACGATTTACCGAGGAACAAATCATTCGGATTCTGCAAGAAGCAGAATCCGGGGTTGCGATTGCCGACTTGTGTCGAAAACACAATTGTTCGGAACAGTCGTTCTATAGGTGGAAGGCTAAGTTTGGCGGCATGGATGTATCTGAAGCCAAGCGCCTGAAGGATCTGGAACGCGAGAACGCCGAACTCAAGAAGATCGTGGCTGATCAGACTTTAGACATTCGGATGCTCAAGGACATCAACAGCCGAAAGTTCTGAGCCTGTCAGAGCGTCGTCGTTGCGTTGCGATTCTTCGCAATGAATATGGCGTTAGCGAAAGGCGCGCCTGCCAGGCTATGCAAATGAACAGATCCAGTTACCGATATTGCGGTCAGCGCGAATTGATCGATACGCCATATCAAGAAGCGATGAAGCTCTCGCAGCGCTATCCGTACTGGGGTTACCGCAAGGTGTATGACTTAATGCGTGGCACGAACACAGCGATCAGCCGAGAACGCGTGCGCCACATCCGGCGCCGTGAAGGCCTGCAGGTGCTTCAGAAAAGGCGTAAGCGACGCGTGCTGGGCAACAGTACTAAGTGGGTCAATCGCGCTCAGCATCCGAACCATGTCTGGAGCTATGACTTTGTATTCGATCAAACAGAAGATTCACGTCAACTGAAATGTTTAACCGTCGTCGATGAATTCACCCGCCAGGCGTTGACCGTTCATGTGGCCAGAAGCATCACCGCTGGCGACGTAGTCGCCATCTTAACGGAGTTGTTCAGTGTGCACGGAAAGCCGGCATGCATACGATCCGACAATGGCCCCGAACTAGTGGCCGGCAAAGTTCGCAATTGGCTGGCAAAAAAACACGTGGGTACCCATTACATCGATCCCGGCAGTCCGTGGCAGAACGCTTACTGCGAGAGTTTCAATTCGATTCTGCGTACCACCTGCCTGGACCGGTGCCTGTTTGCATCAATGGCCGAGGCTCGCGTTGTGATTAATGACTGGCTGGCTGAATACAACGAAGTCAGACCGCACGGCTCATTGAAAGGCAACACACCAGCCCAGTTTCTGGCGAACTGGGCAACCCAAAACCAAGTTCATCAACCAGGAATCCTAACAATGTGACTGGACTAGATATCTTGGGCTTGCCAGCAGCACCGGCGTGAGCAGTTCGGGCCGCGCGGCCAGCAGCAGGCGCAACCCGATCGGCAA
>JBAUID010000181.1:0-36830 GCA_049680625.1 Burkholderiaceae bacterium
GCCCGCCAGATTGACGCCAGGAATGTCACCAAACCTACCAGGATCAGGATGCCGGCAATCGGACGACTCATCAGGGTGATCGGATCATAAGCCACGATTTGCATAGTCTGCGCAAACGTCTGCTCACCAATTTTGCCCAGGATCAAACCCAGGACAATCCCCGGAATGGCATAACCCGTGCGGCGCAGGAAGTAGCCAATGACCCCGGCCAGGAACATGATCAAGACATCAAAAATCAGCCCGCGTTTCGCATAAGCGCCTATCACCGACATCATGATGATGGCGGGCGCCAGTAGATGAAACGGTATACGCAACAGATGAACAACCGTCTTGGTCTGAATCCAGCCGAGAAAGAAAATCGCCAGGTTGGCAAAGAACATTGCCGAGAAAACCACCCAGACCAAATCATTGGAATTAACAAAGACCAGCGGGCCGGCTTCGATGCCGTGAATCTGAAATACGCCAATCATCATCGCGGTTAGTGCGCCGCCGGGCAGGCCCAGGGCAAGCAGCGGAATCATTGCCGCCCCGGTAGCCGCATTGTTAGCGGTTTCAGAACTGACCACACCTTCGAGTTCACCTTTACCAAATTTCTCGGGCGTCTTGCTCCAGCGCACGGCTTCGTTGTAACCCATAAAGGCTGCCAGTGTTGCGCCGATGCCAGGCAAAATGCCGGCGAAAAACCCAATCACAATTGAACGCAGAACAGCAAATTTCAGTTTCCAGAATTCCACAAAGGTTGGGAAATCAAGATTAACCTTCGGCGCCTCGTAAGTGCCTTTAACCCGCTTTTCTACCTGTACGAACACTTCAGATACAGCGAAGAATCCCAGGATCACGGGCACAAACTCAATGCCGGCCAATATGTAGTACGAGTCGAAGGTGTAGCGGGTGATACCACCAACCGGGTCTTGCCCAACCGTGGCCAGCATCAGCCCAAGCAATACCGACAACCAGCCTTTCCACAACGTACTGGCACCCACAGACGAGGCAACCGCAAGACCAAAGAACACCAGGGCAAAAATTTCCGGCGGGCCAAACGACCGTATTGCCCAGTCAGCAATTATTGGGGTTGCTGACATCATCAGGACTGCAGATGCCGTACCACCTACCGCTGAACACAAGACAGCAGCACCCACGGCTTTACCGGCGCGACCCTGCTGAGTCATCGGGTAACCGTCAAACGCGGTCGGAGCGTTTTCTGGAGCCCCGGGAATATTGAACAAAATTGCTGTTATCGCCCCGCCAAAAACGCCGGAACAATAAATCACCGAGAAAAACATGATGGCGTTCTGCGGTGAAAAATTGCCCGAAAAAGGTAGTGCAATCGCCGCCAGGGTCAGCATGGAAATACCGGGAATTGCCCCGAACAACATTCCGCCAATCAAACCCACAACAAAAATCAGAATGGATAAAGGGTCACCAAACAGCGTGGCAGTTCCCTGCAAAAAGTGCTCGAAAACTGATTCCATTGTTAAACCCCCGTCCGGATCAATTCAAGAAACCAATTCGACATACTGTAGAACGGTTCAGCAGTACCAATCGGCAGGTTCAGAAACAACCAGCGTGCAAAAACCAATAACAAGAATCCATACAAGGCGACAGTGACCGACAGCAAGGCCTGCCAGCGTCGCTCCCCGGTTAACCAGAGCAACAGGAAAATGAAGATCGGAGTCAGAAGGTAAAAGCCGACGTCCTGTAGCAGCCATGCGTAGACCAATGGCAGGACCAACATCGCAATGACACTCAATCGCCCACTGGCTTCGGTCTGGCTGTCGTCATCAGCCGCTACCGGGCTACCAGCGCCAATATCGCGCCAGCTTGTATATAAGTGTCCCAGCGCCGCCAATACGGTCAGAATCAAAATAAACCGCGGCCAGCCCGTTGCGTTGAATTTGTAAATTTCAATATCCTTGTCAAACTCGAAACTCAACGCAAACGCAATGGCGGCGAACAATATCCACAGCGCTGTTTCCATTAGAACTCCGCGCTTACTAGCAGCCTGTTCAGACATGGCTGATCCCCAGAATAGTTATAGTGATAATTTTGTAGTGCAACAGGGACGCACAACTGCAAGGGCCGGCGCAAAAAAGAACGGCCGGCCCTTGTTCGGACACAGGCGACCAAAGCAGTCGGAAAGGTCCGGAGTTGTCAGTTACTTCTTGATCATTCCCAGCTCTTTGTACAAGGCCTGGTAAATTTCGACCGTGTCGTTGATCAGCTTGACGCTGCCATCGGTGTCACGGAAAGAATTGATCAGGTTCATGTACTTCTTTTCGTTGTAAGCCTGGTAAGAATCTTCACAGAAGGCGCGTTGAAAGGCCCACTGCAAATACTTCAGCCGATCAGCCGGCACACCTTGCTTCACGTAAAAACCGCGGAATCGATACAGCGGCTTGATATCCAGCCCAACGTCGTTCATCGCCGGGGTGTCTTTAAACGCACCGGGGCGCTCGTTAAGTAAGGTCAGAATGGGTTTGAAATCACCGGAATCAAGAAAGCCACGAACATCACCGGGCTGCTCGAACAATGCATCAACCTGGCCACCCTTCAGTGCTGCGTAACGCGGACCACCTTTGTCGAAAGAAATCTGCTGCATCTTGACCTTGGACTGATCAAGGACCTGCTTGAGCATCATCCGTTCCATCGAGCCTTCACCCGACACGTTGGCAATTGTGGCTTTACCGTCCTGCTCAGCAACAAACTTAATAAAGCCAGCCCAGTCCTTGAAGCGGGTTTCGTTTGATCGGATATAAATCTGGCTGAAGGTAATTTGCGACGTGACCAGGGGAATCAGATCTTTGGTCGGATTGATTTTGCTCGAACCAACGGCAAAAGCGGAGGCGGAGTCATCGATGTGCTCGAGAACCGAATAGCCATCAGCCGGGAATGCCATGTAAGCACCCAGACCAACCAGGCCGGACCCGCCCGGCTTATGATCGCGGTTAATTGCCATGCCCGTTAGCTCAGAAACAGCCTTGGCCATTGCAGCCGCTACCTGACCAGAACCACCACCGGGGCCGTAAGGCACCACCATGTTCAGCGGACGGGTTGGAAAACCCTTGGGCGCTGCCATTTTTGCTTCAGGCACCGGGCATTCAAAAGCGGCCTGAGCCTGAACCGATACCAATGATGCGGTAGCCAGTACTGCCGACAGGATTGTCGTTTTTAGTTTCATAGTCTCCTCCAACGTTGAGTCACTAAATTAATGACTTTCACAAAATGATCACTACGACCCCACCGATCAGGAAACGATCAGGTGTAGTCTTTGTATTTCTCCAGGTAACGCACTGGCTTGGACAATGCATCCCGGCGGAACGGATCACCCAACTCACGGGTACACATAATTTCAAGCACGCAGGTCTTACGCTCATTCATCTGCATATCGGTGGCTTTTTTAAGGGCCGGGCCAACATCTTCGATCTTGTCGACCACAATGGCCTCGGCCCCCATGGCTTTAGCGATATCAGCAAAACTCGGATTCTCCAGCTCTCCGGCCACAAAGCGCCGGTTGTAGAAATCCACCTGGTTTTTCTTTTCCGCACCCCACTGGCGGTTATGGAAAACCACCGCAGTTACCGGGATATCTTCGCGAACACACGTCATGATTTCACTCATACTCATACCCCAGGCACCATCACCGGCGTAAGCAATCGCCACCCGATCCGGCGCAGCAACTTTGGCACCAATGATGGTTGGTAATGCATAACCACAGTTACCAAAACTCATCGGCGCCAGCATCGAACGGGGCTTTTCAAAGCGCAGATAACTGTTGGCAACCGAATTGATATTGCCAATATCGGTCGACACCATGACATCCGCTGGCATGGCTTTTTCCAGCTCACGTAATACCTGACGTGGATGCAACCAGTTACCCGGTTCTTTCCTGGCCTCTTCGATCATGGCCAGGCTGAAGTCGTCTTTTTCGTGGGTCCACTCGTCGAGTTCTTTTTCCCAGGCCGCTTTTTCATCTCGTATGGTTTTCATGCGCTCGTCTTTGTTCGCATCACAGGTCAGCTTACGCTGCGCGAGGCGCTCGGTCAGCGCAATAGCAGCTGCTTTGGCATCACCACAAATACCCACCGAAACTTTCTTCACCAGGCCAAGCATTTTGTGATCCGCGTCAACCTGGATAATTTTTGCGTCTTTGGGCCAGTAATCCATGCCGTGCTGGGGCAAGGTGCCAAACGGCCCAAGCCGGGTGCCCAGGGCAAGGACAACGTCAGCCTTGGAAATCAACTTCATAGCCGCCTTGGAACCCTGGTAACCCAGCGGGCCACACCACTGCGGGTGGCTGGCCGGGAAAGAGTCGTTATGCAGGTAGCTGTTGACCACCGGTGCGCCCAGGCGTTCGGCCAGGGCTTTACATTCTTCAATGCCGTCAGCCATGATCACCCCCCCACCCGACAAGATCACCGGGAACCTGGCCTGCGCCAGCATGTCTGCCGCTGCATTCAGGCTGGCTTGTCCACCGGGGCCACGGTCCAGCGTCATTGGCTTGGGAATTTCCACGGTGATGTCACCGTAAAAGTAATCGCGTGGAATGTTTAACTGGGTTGGACCCATTTCAGACTTGGCGCGGTCAAAACAGCGCGCGGTGAATTCAGCCATCCGGTTCGGGTTATTCACATGACCCTGATACTTGGTGAATTCTTCGAACATTGGCAACTGGTTGGCTTCCTGGAAACCGCCTAGACCCTGGCCCATCGTGCCGGTCTCGGGAGTGACAATAACCACCGGGCTGTGCGCCCAGTACGCCGCCGCAATAGCGGTTACGCAGTTACTGATACCCGGGCCGTTCTGACCCACGACCACACCGTGACGTCCGCTTACCCGGGCGTAACCGTCAGCCATGTGGGCAGCACCTTGCTCGTGGACAACCGGAATCAGGCGGATGCCTGCCGGGGTGAAGATGTCCATAGCATCCATAAATGCCGAACCCATGATGCCGAACATTTCGGTCACACCCTGGGCCACCATGGTTTCTACAAAGGCCTCGGAAGGAGTCATCCGAGTTGGGCCGACAGGCACTTGTCGATTGTCTTTTTCGTTCATTTTTTGCAAGTCTCTGGAAGGGTTAAGGACTTTCCGCCAGCGGTGCAGCAGCCGAAATATCGACGCACGCCCCCTTTTGGTCTGGTCGCGAATGTAAATCACGACGCCCAGCCCAGGCAAACGATAATCCCGGAAATCGGAACTTAAATTCCGAAAAATTGAGATATTGGCTAGAATCGACGCCTATGCGCGAATTCGCCCCAAGTAACGACCCCGTCCCGATTGCCGGTGATACACCAGCGATGCGACTGTTCTCACTGCTGGAAGTCATTGCTACTGAAGACGGCTTCTTTTCCCTGCAAAGCATGGCTGACAAAACCGGCCTGCCCAAAGCCACAATGCACCGCATGCTGGCGCAGCTGGAAAGCGCCGGCATCGTACAACGCGATGGTGACAGCCGTCATTACGCAACCGGGCTGCGACTGCGCACTTTGGCCAGTACGCTAATGATGAACAACACCTTGCACGGCGCACGCCATCGCATACTGAGCCAACTGGTCCGGCAGGTTGGCGAGACCTGCAACATCACCGCCTTCACCGGCAGTGAAGTGGTTTACGTCGACCGAATGGAGACGGACGTCCCGCTGCGCTTCACGTTGCAACCCGGCTCACGAGTCCCGGCTCATTGTTCGGCAACCGGCAAATTGTTTCTTGCCCAAATGATGCCGTCGCAACGTAAACGCTTGTTAGGCCATGGTGCGTTAAGCCGTTTCACCGACGGCACCATTACCAGCCTGACCGCACTAAACAAAGAACTCGACACCATACGGCGCAATGGCTACGCACTGGATCGGGAAGAGTTTTTACCTGGCTTGTTATGTATTGCGGTGTTGGTGCCAACCGCCAGCGGCCGCTCGAGTATGGGGGTTGCTGTACAGGCACCGATACTGCGAATGCCGGAAAGCCGCGCTATTGAATTATTGCCCGCGTTACAACAATCTGCGCGCGAATTGGCTGAAGTAAATGAAGACGGACTTGACTCTTCAGCCCGTGCTGCCTAGAAAAAATCACTGGCTACCGCAACAAACTATTACCGGACACAAACGCGTGAAAGCAAACAACCCGAAAGATGCCACCAATGACCAGCCCGACATCCAGGTATCGGTTCGCGATGTCTTTGGTATCAACAGCGACCTGACGGTGCCAGCGTTCAGCGCAACCAGTGAGCACGTTCCCGAAACCGACGATGCCTACCGCTTTAATCCGGACGTCACCCTGGCCATTCTGGCTGGCTTTAACAACGACCGCCGGGTGATGATCCAGGGTTTACACGGCACGGGCAAATCGACCCATATCGAACAAGTCGCGGCCCGATTGAACTGGCCCTGTGTGCGGGTTAACCTGGACGGGCACATCAGCCGCCTGGACCTGGTTGGCCGCGATGCGATTGTGATCCGCGATGGCAAACAAGTCACCGAGTTCCAGGAAGGCATCATCCCCTGGGCGATTCAACGCCCGATTGCCCTGGTGTTCGATGAATACGATGCGGGCCGCCCCGACGTCATGTTTGTTATCCAGCGCATCCTGGAACGCGACGGCAAGTTCACCTTACTCGATCAAAACAAGGTGATCACCCCGCACAAAAGCTTTCGCCTGTTTGCAACCGCGAACACGGTTGGCCTGGGCAATTTAAACGGCATGTACCACGGCACCCAGATGCTCAACCACGCCCAGCTTGACCGGTGGAACATCGTGGCCGCCCTGAACTACCTGCCACAAGAAGAAGAAATTGCCATCGTGCAAGCCCGGGTACCCGCGATGGCAAACCCGGCAGGCCGTGAACAAATTGCCGCCATGGTGGCTGTTGCCAATCTGACCCGCCAGGGTTTTGCCGTTGGTGATGTGTCCAACCTGATGTCACCCCGAACCGTGATTACCTGGGCAGAGAACACTCAGATCTTTCACGACATAGCCCAGGCGTTTCGCATGTCTTTTCTGAATAAGTGTGACGATGTTGAGCGCCCTGTCGTGGCCGAGTATTACCAGCGCTGCTTCGGTGACGAGCTCACCGAATCGCATGCCACCCAGTCAGCCAGGCGAGAAGGCAAGTGAGGGGCCGGTGAGCGAAGCGCCAGGCACTGTTGACAACCCGCAGGGGGACGCTACCAATGCTGCCGCTCTGGCCCGGCATCAGCAACAGGTCGAAGAACTGTGCGCCGCATCGGTGCGCGCACTAACGGGTGATGCCAACCTGCACTACCGTGATAAGCGCCTGTATCGCGGCCGCCAGCCGCTGGCTATCCGTGCCCCGCATCTGCGCACTGAACACGAAACGGACGACTTCGGCTCATATAGAGGTGCTACCGATGGCGTGTCCCAACGCCTGAACCACTCCGACCCCGGCCTGCACGTCAGCCTCAAACCCGAGGACACTGTAGACGCCCTGGTATTCGAGATGCTTGAGCAGTTCCGGGTTGAAGCCCTGGTACCCGACCATATGGTTGGCATGAAAAAAAACCTGGTGCATCGTTTCCATGCATGGAGCCGGGCTTTTTATCGTTCCGGGCTGACCGAAAGCGGCCTGGGCATTTTGCTCTACACCGTGGCCCAGATGACGTGGTCACGACTGACCAATCAACAAGTTCTGGAAGAAACCGAAGATCTTATCGAATCCACCCGGGGTGGGCTCGGTCCGCAAATCGGTAAAGACCTGGCACAACTGCCAAGAACGAAACACGACCAGAAAATCTACGCGGTTCACGCCCTGCGCATCGCGAGCATGGTCGGCGATATGGTTCGAGATGCTGAAGCACAGGAACAAAGCGTACGCGGCGACGGTGACCAGCCGGACGACGGCAAAACAACGTTTGCACTGTTCATTGAATTTGAAGGCGAAGAGTCAGACCATTACGCCGTCGCCACTACCGGCCGCAGCAGCGTTATGCGTGATGCCGGCGATGAATACCAGGTCTTCACATCCCAGTACGACAGCATCCAAGCCGCCGCCAGCCTGGTACGCGCCGAAGAACTGATCCGCCTGCGCGAGAAACTCGATGTTGTTATTGGTGGCCACGCGTTTAACCTGGACAAACTGACCCGACAACTCATCCAGATGTTGGCAATACCTCGTACGGATGGCTGGTTGTTTGGTGAAGAAGAAGGGCAACTCGACGGCCGTCGTCTGACCCAGTTGTTAACCTCGCCGGCAGAACGCCGGGTGTTTCGAAAAGATCGCTATCGCCCCCGGGCCAACAGCGCTGTCAGCATATTGATCGATTGCTCCGGCTCAATGAAATCGGTCATCGAACCCCTGGCCATGGTCACCGACGTCCTGGTGCGTGCCATGCAACAAGCCGGCATACCGAGCGAAATTCTCGGTTTCACCACCGGTGCCTGGAACGGCGGTCGCCCGCAGCGCGACTGGCTGCGCGGCGGCAGACCCCGGCACCCTGGGCGCTTAAACGAAACCAGCCTGATGATTTTCAAAGAAGCGGCGCAAACCTGGCGCCGCTCGCGCGCCAATATCGCCGCTTTGCTAAAACCCGACTTGTTCCGCGAAGGTGTTGATGGCGAAGCCGTTGAATGGGCTTGCTTGCGACTCAACGCCATTGACGCGCAACGCAAAATTCTGATTGTGGTTTCAGACGGATCACCTAACGACACGGCAACCACACTGGCCAATGATGAGCATTACCTGGACAACCATTTAAAAGCCGTTGTTGCCCGCCATGAGCAAATCAGGGATGTTGAAATTCGTGGTCTGGGCGTTGGCCTTGATCTGAGCCCGTTTTATAGTCACTGCCTGGCCACCGACCTGAGCCGGCCGGTGGATAACCGCTTGTTCCAGGAGATTCTGGAACTGATTAGCGGACGGCATCACCGGTAACAACTTGTCGTCACCCGTAAGTAAATATCGGGGTATTGAGCGCCCGTAGGGCTAGCGCTTTTGTGTACACTTGCTTCCCTATGGAACCCAACAAAACCCCGCCCCACCTGAAAGCAGAAATTCTTGCCGAAGCCCTGCCCTATATCCGGCAGTTTCACGGCCGTATGGTTGTCGTTAAGTACGGTGGCAATGCAATGACTGACGAGCGTTTAAAGCGTAGTTTTGCCCACGATGTTGTGCTGCTTAAGCTGGTGGGTATTAACCCGGTGGTTGTTCACGGCGGCGGGCCACAAATTGAGCAGTTACTGAACCGGGTGGGTAAGAAAGGAGAGTTCATCCAGGGAATGCGGGTTACCGATGGCGAAACCATGGATATTGTCGAGATGGTGCTTGCCGGCCAGGTGAATAAACAAATTGTTGAGCTCATCAATGAGGCAGGTGGCCGGGCAGTTGGCCTGACTGGCCAGGACGGTAACCTGATCCGGGCACGTAAACTCTCTGTACGCAGCGAGTCCAATCCGGACGAATTAGTCGATATCGGGCAGGTCGGCCAGGTGCAGTCAATTGATCCCAAGATTATTGAAACCTTGAACACCAATGGTTTCATCCCCGTCATCGCGCCCATTGGGTCGGGCGATTCTGGCGAAACCTACAACATCAATGCCGATGTGGTAGCCGGTAAAATTGCCGAAGTCATGAAAGCAGAAAAACTAGTCATGATGACCAACACCCCCGGCGTACTGGATAAAAGCGGCGCACTGATTACCGGCCTGACATCCCGGGAAATTGACGAGTTGTTCGAGAACGGCACCATTTCCGGCGGCATGCTGCCCAAGATCTCATCCGCCCTGGATGCCGCCAAGAGCGGGGTCAGCGCAGTCCATATTGTGGATGGACGGGTTGAACACAGCCTGTTGCTGGAAATCCTGACCGACCATGGGGTGGGCACGATGATTCGCAGCCACTAATTGTGACCTCGGCGACTCCGGTGACATCCGATCAGGAACAAGCCGCCCAACCCGGTGACAATAGTAAAAAACCGGCCCGCCGCACCCGCCTGAAGCCGGGTGAACGGCGCAACCAGATTCTTCAAACTCTGGCGCAGATGCTGCAGGAACCCGGCGCAGACCGGGTGACCACGGCAGCCCTCGCAGCGCGAATGAAAGTTTCAGAGGCAGCCTTGTACCGGCACTTTGCCAGCAAGGCACAAATGTTCGAGGGTTTGATCGATTTCATCGAACGCAGCTTGTTCAGCCTGATCAATCGGATCACAACACAAGAGCCAAACGGCCGTCGCCAGGCAATTGCCATTGTTGAAATGCTGCTCGGCTTTGCTGAAAAGAACCCTGGCATGACCCGGGTGCTGGTTGGTGATGCGTTGATCCTGGAAGATGACCGATTGCAGCGCCGAATCAATCAAATGATTGATCGCATCGGGGTAGCAATAAAACAGAGTGTGCGTAATGGCATTACACAAGATGTCGAGTCGACTGGCCCCGTACCGGTAGCCCTTGACCCTGAAGACATTGCCAGCTGCTTATTGTCTTTTGTACTCGGTCGCTGGCTGCGCTTTGTGAAAAGCGACTTTAAGAAACCGCCGCTTGCTTCGATGGCGGGCATTCGACGTTGTGTTGAGGTTTAGTCGGAGTTTAGTCGTGGTTTAGTCGGCGTTTCAGGCAATCGGTCGAATCAGAAGGTTCACGCAACAATTCCTGGACTGGGTCGGACAGACGCCGCCGCTAGCTGAGTATCTCAACGTCACCGCGGTGCCCTGGAATATTTTCCAGCGCTTTGTCGCAAGTCAGCAATGTTGCGTCCAGTGCTTCAGCCAATACCAGGTAGGCCGCATCGTAGACAGTCGCATTGCTTCGCAATTCCCATATGCGCGGCAGCAGCATTTGGTGCGGGTAGCGGGTAATGTTCAAATCGGCAAGATCGCGAAAAGCGTTGTCGGCTCGACACGAGTCGATGTCATTTCTGAGTACCAGGCGGCGTAATACCTGTGCGACCTCGACGTCGATTAGATGTGGTGCATGCAGGGACTGATTAGTTTCGAAAACTCGGGTGGCAACCTGAGCCGCTAGCCGCGAATTGAGCAACAGTTCAAGCGCAGCCGATGCGTCCAGGACGATCATCTCGCATCGCGTTCCGAACGGACAGTTTCGGCCAGAGATTCACTGGATTGCAACACGGTTCGTGACGCCAGGCGATCACGCAGTTCTACCGGACTAGGGCGATCGGCCAACGCCCGAACCTCCCGCAATAAAAAATCGGACAGCGACAGGCCTTCCAGTGCTGCCTTGGATTTTAGTTTTCGGTGCACCTCCTCAGGGACGTGACGTATTTGAATCATTGATGCCATGCATTTATGATGCTTGCATGTGACACACATGTCAAGTTCAGCAAGTGGTCGATCCAAAAGCAATCCGGGGAGTTTTGGCAATTTTACCCAATAGCGAATATTTACACGACGCTGGTGTACACTGAAAACGTGTATATTCTGATCAATTGCTATGAAAAACATCACCCTCAGTGCCGACGAGGCACTAATCGAAGCCGCCCGGGCTCGCGCCCGTCAGGAACACACCACCCTGAATGAGCAGTTTCGGCGTTGGCTGGAACAGTATTCCCGCCAACCGGAACGGGCTCACCAATACGATCGCGTCGTGAGTGAGCTCAGTGGCAAGCTCCAGGTCGGCTCGCCGCTCACCCGTGAGCAAATGAATGAGCGCTGAGCGATTCCTTGATACCAATGTATTCATCTACCAACTTGATCGAAGCGATCCTGATAAGTCAGCGATCGCCGACAAGTTAATTCGTGGCGCCGTTTTGAACGGCAACGGCTGCGTTAGTTATCAAGTTGTTCAGGAGTGCATTAACGTTATCAGCCGTAAAGCTAGGCTGCCGTTATCCCCTGGCGATACGGCGTCATATCTCGACAACGTACTGGCACCATTGCTGCGAGTCGGGGCCAGCGTCGAGTTATACCGACATGCGCTCAGCTTACAGACCCGGTATCAATACAGTTTCTATGACTCGCTGATCATCGCCGGTGCTATCGAAGCGGGTTGTTCCGAGCTAATTTCGGAAGATCTGCAAGCTGGGCAGCAAATTGGCACCCTGACTATTCGGAATCCGTTTGCCTGACGAGGGTGATCGCATTGAGGCGAAACAAGCACGGCGATTTCTTTGATTGCATACCGAGTCAAGAACTAGGTCTTGCTCTGCCCACAGCAACAGGTGGGATTCCGTGCATGTAATATCGTAGTCATCCTAATCACCGGAACCAAATAGCCGTAACCGGCATGAAGCTCACAATCATTAGGGTGACGAACATGGACAAGATAAACCACTTGCCATAAGCCATGACCTCTTCAATCGCAAGGCCGGTTGCCGAACACACGGTTAACAACACCGAAGCCACCGGTGGCGTTTGCTGACCAATTCCAAGATTCAGGCAGACAATAACGCCCAGGTGCACCGGGTCGATGCCCATTTCGGTGGCCAGCGGTAACAACATCGGCACCACCACGATAATGGCGGCTGATGCGTGCAAAAACATGCCGAGGATGAGCAGGAAAAAATTAATCATCAGCATGCGCACGACAAAGCTGTCAGACACCTGGCCCAGGCCAGCGGCAATCATCTGCGGTATTTGTTCATTGGCCAGGTACTGACCCAGTACCGCCGAGCCCGCAATAATCATCATGACAACAGAGGTCTGGCGCACTGTGGTTGCCGCCAGTTCGTAGACTTTGCCGGCGGTGAGGTCGCGTTGCATTACCCAGCCAAAAAACAAGGCCGCCACCACCCCAAGCGCGGATGCTTCTGTTGGCGTAACAAAACCGCCGATTAAGCCTCCAACAACCAGCACGGGAATTAGTAGCGGAATGAACGCGCCCCGCAAAGCGCCAAGCAGACGGCTCATTTGGAAACGTTCGTCAACCGGGTGCCCCTCGCGGTGCGCAAAAATATAGCTGGTGATCATGAAGCCACCACCTAACAAAATGCCCGGCACGATGCCGGCGATGAACAAGTCTTTGATCGAAGTATTTGTTGTGACGCCGTACAGAACCATTGGGATTGACGGCGGAATAATGATGCCCAGGGTGGCACTGGTGGCTGTTACCGCACCGGCAAACGACTTGGGATAACCCTGCTTTTCCATCGACGGAACAAACACTTTACTCATCACCGCAGCGTCAGCAACAGCAGAGCCGGACATCTCGGCCATGAACATCGACGTCACCACGTTGACATGGGCAAGCCCACCCCGCATCCAACCCACCAGGGCCCGGGCGAGGTTGATGATCCGGTCGGAAATCGACGTGGCCCCCATTAATTCACCCATGAAGATGAATAAAGGTATGGCCAGCAAAATCACCTTGTTGACACCGGAGAACATCTGGATGGGCGCCATGATTAAGTCAATGCCCGATAAGAACATGGCAATCGCGGCGGCGATCATCAATGCAAATCCAATTGGCATGCCAATCATGATCAAGACCAACAACAATGCTATTACGCCAAAAGCCATGTCATTGAGCCTGATCTGTATTGTCTGCTTGCGAGGCCAGTTGGCCTGGCAGCAATCCGTGCCACTGAGACTTCAAGCGAAGTGAAACCGCTAGCAACAGTAATAAAGCAGCCAGCGGCATGATCAGCATAAACCACCCCTGGGCCAGTTCTGCCGTCTCGATTTCGGTTGCACCCGACACGCGAATCATGCGTATCGACTGAAAAAACAGTAGTACCAAAAAACCGCCAATCAGGGCTGCATTCATGAGCGCCAGGAACCGTTGACCCGCGGCGCCAACCCGGCGAGCCAGCAGGTCAAAGGCAATATGGCCATCGCGACGCATCGCAAGATAAGCCCCCAAAAAGGCGATCCACACGAGCAGCAAGCCGGGGACTTCGTCAGCCAGCACACTGATTGAACCGAACCACTCGCGACAGATCAGGTAAAGCGGCTGCAGGCTTTCAAACTGTTTGGCCAGATTGCGCAAACCGCCGGAAATAACGTAGCGGTTAAAAACATTGATGCCAATCAGTATCGAAGACACGGCAAACGCGAACACCGCCGCGACTTCGATAATCCGGTCGAGTAACCGGATGAGTTTCATTTAGCGGCGCTACGTACCATTTTCAGGAATTCATCACCCTGGCTTGAGACGTAGTCGTCATAGCTGGACGCAGTAGCTTTTTGAAACGCGGGCAAGTCAACCTCGTTAATGGCCAGCTTACCTTTCATATCAACAAAGTATTTCTTTTCCAGTTCAGCCGATTTTGCATAAGCGGCTTCGGTAATTTCCCGTCCAACCTCGGTGAATACTTTTTGCTGCTTCGGGGTCAAGCTGTTGTAAAACTGGTTGGACGCCAACAAGAACGACGGCGTGTAAACATGGCTGGTCAGCGACAAAAATCCGGCAGCCTCGAAGTGCTTTTGCTCATAAAACCCGTAGGTTGCGGCTTCGGCACCATCAACCACACCGGACTGCAGTGCGGTAAAGGTTTCACCCCAGGAAACTTTTTGCGGAGTTGCGCCAAGCTTCTGAAACACCCCCTGGCGAAATTTTCCACCCGAGATACGAACTTTCATACCGTCCATATCACCAGGCGTTTTAATCGCCCGCTTGCTGTTTATAACGTGGCGAAAACCGTTTTCATACACACCAATAACTTTGAGTGCGCCCACTTTCTCGATCCGGGCACGAATGGCGTCTTCCATGCCACCCGCCATGGCCCGCTTAACGTGATCACGATCGGTGAACAGCCAGGGCAGGTCAAAAACACCCAGCTTTTTGTCTAACTTCATTACCCCGGAGGCCACGTTAATCATTTCGATAGACCCAGCCTGAACATTGGTCATCAAGGCTTTCTCTTTACCGAGCTGGCCACCCGGGAACAACTTGAAATTAAACTCACCCGGCAAACGCTTTTCGATTTCAGCTGCAAACAGCTGGGATTGCGCATGTAATGGTGAAAATTCTGAAACGTGACTGGCAATACGCACGTCCCTCGCCTGTGCCAAAGCAGCGCCGCTAACCAGAGATGCGGTCAGCGCGATGGCGGTAACAGATAACAACGATTTCATAGTCTCCTCCTTTGGATAATTTTTTGAACTAAATTTTCGACAATTTTTCGACTAACTCAATTCAATACGATAGTGAAACTGGTCAGCCCGCCCTTTACTGCGACGCCATTCCAATGGCAGTTTGTCAAAACCGGTTGCCACCCGATCGATAACAACCACGGGGTCGGACGGCGTCAGTGACAATGCCTTGCAGGTTGTCGGATCAGCATTTTCGATTGTCAGATCTTCGTTAGCGTGGGCAATAGTTGCCCCGCACAAGGCTTCGTAAACCGGGTACAGCAACGGCCCGATTTGTTCGGTCGTTAACTTCAGCAAAGGCGCAAAGCGCGCAAGCGGCAACCAGATCTCTTCAAGCAGCACCGGTTTGTTGTCGAGCAGGCGCAAGCGATGAATACAGATGACACGCGCTTTGGACGGCAGATTCAGCCGCTGACCGATAGCGACCGGCGCGCTCCGGGTTTTCATACTCAGAATTTTGCTGGCCGGAACAAGCTGTTGATCGTCACCGCCCAGAAACCGGAAAAAGCGAAACAACGAACGATCAAAATTTGGCCGGCGGACAAAACTCCCTTTACCGTGGATACGCTCAAGCAAGCCATCGCTGACCAGTTGGGCAAGTGCCTGGCGAGCGGTGCCAGCGGCAATATCGTAGTCGCGGGCGAGGTCGTTTTCAGAAGGCACCTGGTCACCGGGCTTGAGCACGCCACCAATAATCTGACGCCGCAGGACATCAGCAATCCGCTGATAGCGCGGCAAGCGATTGTCGCCCTGCAAACGGGAGGCAGTCGCTCGAACGGCATCGGAGTTTGCCTGGGGCAATGGGGCTTTCAGATCAGGAAACACGGACAGACCACACGCTGAGAGCGAAAACCCCTATACTTCACTATAGAAGTAGACATGTCAAGGAGTCAGGAAAATTGCGCGTTTGCGGTACCAATCAACTGATGGGCAAGCACATCGAAGGAAACTTCGACGGACATTCCCATGTATTTGATGTTGGCCTGCCGATGGTCAGCCAACGTCGCTACACCCCGGTTAACAACGCATTGCCTGATGACTACTTCAGGCTTTTGCAGGCGAACAATTTGCAAGGCGCCTTGCTGGTACAACCAAGTTTCCTTGGCTCTGACAACAGTTACCTGCTGGCCGCGATCCACCAGGGCAACGCTATCGCCGGGCTGCAGTTTCGGGGAGTGGCTGTTCTGGAGCCGGATGTCACTATCGACAATCTTAACCGCCTGAGCGAGGCGGGCATTGTTGGGATGCGATTCAACCTGCTTGGCACGATGACTGGAGAGCCTGAGTTTAATGTTCAACCGTGGGAACATGTTCTCGAATTTGCGCGCCACAACAACTGGCATATCGAATTACATTGCGAGGGGTATCACTTGCCCGCCTTGCTTAAAATTTTTAGCAGACGCGGCCTGCGAATTGTGATCGACCATTATGGTTTACCAGACCCATCCTTGGCGCTAACCTGCCCCGGTCAGGCCGCCATTGCTAACGCGCCAGCAGGGGAAGTTTTTGTGAAAATATCAGCACCGTATCGCGTGTTTTCAGGTGTCGACTCTGCCACTGCCGCAGCCCGGTGTGAGCCGATCTTCAAACAATTGGTCGATTGCCTGGGGCCAGAGCAACTGGTTTGGGGCAGTGACTGGCCCTGGACCCAGCACGAACGGCATCACCGGTTTACCGACTGCTTAGGCTGGGCCGGTGGCCCGGCGGCAGGCTGAGGGTTGAAGACAGCCACCGGCCTCGGTCAGTACCGCGCCAAAAAACAGTCCGCGCGGTTACCGCCAAAACCTGAACCGCTAAACCTGAACCGTTTTCCCCGGGTAACCAAGGTAATCGCGCTTACCAATTTCAAGACCATTGTGACGAAGCATGTTGTAGCAAGTGGTCACGTGAAAGTAGACATTGGGCAAACCATGGTCCAGCAGATACTCAACCCCGGTGTAATGGGTTTCTTTGTCCCCGCGGCGGGTGACAATGGGTTTGTCTTCGCTGCCGTCGATTTGTTCCGGCTTAAACGACTTGAGGTAGTCGATGGTTGTTGCCAGCCGCGCCTGCAAATCAGCAATACTCGCTTCGTTGTCTTCTAATGGCGGCATATCGACCCCGGCCAGCTTGGCGACAACACCGCGGGCGGCATCACTGGCGATTTGAACCTGGCGCGCCATCGCAAACATATCGGGATACAAACGAAAATTCACCAGGGATGCAGCATCGAGTTTGCGGGCATCGACATGGGCTTGTGCCTTATCGAGAATGCCAGATAAGTTACTCAGGATACTGACCAAACGAGGCACGCTGGCCTGATACATTGACAGAGACATAAAATAAGATTCCTTGGATAATGGTTTGAGCGGTGAGGTTTTTTCCACGCATTTCTTTACCATGCATTTCTTGTCCACCGACAAACACTACTGTAACAGGCCCTTGAGCAAACCATGAGTGAAGTTACACCACCCGCCCATACCGGCGACGATGCCCCGCTAACGGGCTATGTTGTTGTCGACTTTACCCGGGTAATGTCCGGCCCGTATTGCACCCGCTTGTTAGCCGACCTGGGTGCCACTGTGATCAAAATCGAACGCCCCGGCGAAGGTGATGAAGTGCGCTACATACTGCCGCAACTGAACCCCGAGCGTACCGATCAAAGCGCGTACTTTGCCCGCCTCAACGCTGGCAAACAAAGTGTCGCCATTAATTTTTCTCATCCCGCTGCCCGCCAGGTAATACACGACCTGGTGCGCAAGGCGGATGTGGTTATCGAAAATTTCTCACCCGGGGTCATGGGTAAATACGGCTTTGACGAACCCGGCCTGCGGGCCGTGAAACCCGATCTGGTTTACTGCTCTATCTCAGGATTTGGACAAACCGGGCCACTGCGTTCCCTGCAAGCCTACGCCCATCTGATCAACGCGTTTTCAGGGATGATGGAATTGGAAACCGGTGGGGTTTCTGCGCCACGCGCATCTAACCTGCAAGCCGCTGATGTGCTGGCCGGTGCCCACGCCTTCGGTTCGATATGCGCGTCTTTGTTGCGCCGCGCCCGCAGTGGGCAGGGTGCTTATCTGGATGTTTCAATGCTCGAATGCCTGGTAGCGGCTGACGACATTAATTTCTCGGCATTGCTTAATGGCGCCACCGTCACCCGCCAACCCAGGCCTGGCATGGTGGTTCATCCAATTGGTGAAGCCTCGCTGGCCATGCAAATCGGCGGCGCACCCACTATGTGGCCACGCCTGACAGAGCTCATGGGAAAGCCCGAGTTACTCAACGACGAGCGCTTCGCCAACCCCGGAGCGCGGCGCAAAAACTGGTCCGCACTGTCTGCCCTGATTGGTGACTGGCTTGCCGGTTTCGACAGTGTCGACCAAGCCGTTGAGCTGCTGGCGCAGGCCCGTATGCCCAGCGTGCCAATGCTTAAAGCGGAAGACGTTGTCGCCCATCCGCACATGGCCGCCCGTGGCGCCTTCCCAAAGGTCAACCACCCGGTCTCGGGTACCGCCCGGGTTACGGCAACGCCGTTTCAATTGGATGGTCAGGCCGTTGTGCCCAGCGGCCCGGTACCCTACGCGATTGGCGAACACACCGATGCCGTCTTAGGCAACTGGCTTGGTTACTCAGCAGCCCAGCTGGACGAACTGCGCACTCAGGCGGTGATTGCCGGGTAAAACATCAGCGTGGACAGTGGCGGCAAAGTAACCGCAATGCTGTAGGGATGACCGTGCATTGGCACCGGCTGCGCTATGACCCCACCCAGGTTGCCCACGTTACTACCGCCATAAATGGCTGCATCCGAATTGAATCGCTCTACCCACTGTCCGGCGCGGGGCACGCCCAGGCGGTAGTTTTCGCGAATGACCGGGGTAAAGTTACTGACTGACAATAAAGCATCTTTCGTCGAACGCGCGGACGTTTGACCTGTCTCGGCGCCATAACGCAAAAACGCAAGTACAACCTGGGTGGTGTCGTCAGCCACCACCCATTCAAAACCCTCAGGCTGGCAATCCAGCTCGTGCAGTGCGCCAGTGGAGCGGTACAGATGATTCAGGTCGCGCACCAGGGCCTGGCACCCGCGATGCTCGGCATGTTCAAGCAAGTGCCAGTCGAGACTGGCATTGAATTGCCATTCGCCGGGCTGGGCAAACTCCCCACCCATGAACAACAACTTCTTACCCGGATGGGCAAACATGAAACCCAGATACAGGCGCAGATTGGCCATTTTCTGCCATTGGTCACCTGGCATGCGTGCCAGTAGCGAGCCTTTGCCATGCACTACCTCGTCGTGCGAGAGCGGCAGCACAAAGTTCTCGGAATACGCATACACCATGCCAAAAGTCATTTCGTTCAGATGAAAGCCGCGATGGGCCGGGTCGCGTGCCATGAAACGCAGCGTATCGTTCATCCAACCCATATTCCACTTGTAGTGAAAACCCAGGCCATTCGCTGAGACCGGTGCACTGACCCCGGAAAACGCTGTAGATTCTTCGGCAATTGTGGCCACCTGCGGATGGCTGGCCCCCAGGCTGGTGTTCATTTCCTGGAGCAGAGAAATGGCTTCGTAGTTCTCGCGCCCACCATCTTTGTTAGGCACCCACTGGCCGGGCTTACGGCTGTAGTCGCGGTAGATCATCGACGCAACGGCATCAACCCGTAACGCATCAACATCAAATTGTTCAACCCAGTAACGCGCATTGCCCAATAAAAATTCGCGCACCTCGAGACGGCCGAAGTTATAAATTAACGAGCCCCAGTCCTGGTGTAAGCCTTCGCGCGGATCGGCGTGTTCAAACAAGGCCGTGCCGTCAAACTTTGCCAGCGCATGCGCATCTTCGGGGAAGTGTCCGGGCACCCAGTCAAGCACCACCCCAATACCGGCATCGTGGCAGGCGTCAACAAAGCGGCGTAAACCAGCCGGCTCGCCAAAACGGGCAGACGGAGCATACAAGCCGGTGGGTTGATAACCCCAGGAATCATCAAGCGGATATTCACTGATCGGCAGCAGTTCAACATGGGTGAAACCCATGTCACTCACATAAGCTACTAGCTCGGTCGCTAACTCATCCCAATTCATACACCGGTTGTCTTGCTCGGTGATCCGTCGCCAAGACGGCAGATGAACTTCGTAAACACTGATCGGCGCAGCGCGGTGATTACTGACCGCCGGCTTTGAAGCAGCTTTTCCAAATGCACGACTCAAAGGCAGGGCACTGATAACCGATGCCCGTTCCGGGCGGATTTGCGCCTGGCGGGCATACGGGTCGGCATGCCCTGGCAACGATTCACCGAAAGCGTCCCGTATCGCAAACTGATAACGCTCACCCGGACCAATCCCGGGAATGAAAATCTCCCAGACCCCAGCGCCGGGATGACGGCGCATCGGATAACGAGTGCTGTCCCATGCGTTGAAGTCGCCAATAAGTGACACCTGGCTTGCATTTGGCGCCCACACGGCAAAGCGAACCCCGTCAACGCCGCGACTCTGAACCAGATGGGCGCCCAGAAACTCATAAGGGCGTTGGTGTGAGCCCTCGCTGTACAACCACAAGTCGGATTCTGACAGCGTCGAACCGTGACGATATGGGTCGTCGATTCGAACCTCGGCCAGCGGCCAGCTAACCCGCAGCCGATAATCGTCCGACGTGCTGCCAACTGGCATCAGGCCACGAAACAAGCCGGCATCACGCACTTTGGTCAGCGCCAGTTCACCATTGGTATTGTCTGAATCGCCTGACCCGTTTGAAACTCCCGAATCACCGCCAACCTCGGCCACTACTTTGCTCGCGGTAGGCAACCACGCGGTCAGCCATTGCTCACCTGATTTGCCGGCATGCACGCCAAGAACAGAAAACGGGTCTGCGTGTGTTCCCGCCACGATAGCGTCCAGTATGGAATCGTTAATCACGGTACTAAGGGCTCGACATGCCAGATTTCTCTTGCGTACTCTCGGATAGTCCGGTCGCTGGAAAACACACCCATACCGGCAATATTTCGCAAGGCCATTTGATGCCAGTGCTCGGGCTGGCGGAATGCAGCATCCACTTGTAACTGACACTCGACATAAGTGGCAAAGTCAGCAAGCAACAAATACGTATCGCCATCCCGGACCAGGGAATCAACGATGGACTGATAACGGTGCGGTTCATCCGGGCTGAACAGACCAGACTCTATCGCGTGTAACACCCGCTGCAACGACGGGTTGGTGGCAATATAGTTGGCTGGTTGGTAACCACAATCGCGCAAAGCGGCAACCTCAGGAGTTTTAAGACCAAAAATGAAAATGTTGTCAGCCCCCACCTGGTCGCGTATTTCAACGTTCGCACCATCCAGGGTACCAATGGTGAGCGCACCGTTTAAAGCCAGCTTCATATTCCCGGTACCCGAGGCTTCAGTGCCGGCGGTAGATATTTGCTCAGACAAATCTGCGGCGGGAATGATCAGTTCAGCCAACGACACACTGTAGTTGGGTATGAACACCACTTTGATCAGTTGATTAACCCGTGCGTCATTGTTGATCGTCTGGGCAACATCGTTAATCAACCGGATGATGAGCTTGGCCATCTGGTATGCTGATGCAGCCTTGCCGGCAAACACAAAAGTTCGGGGTACCCAGGCGCCGGTTGGGTCCGCCAGAATTGCCTGGTATCGCGCCACGATATGAAGCACATTCAGTAGCTGGCGCTTGTATTCGTGCATGCGCTTGATCTGAACATCAAACATAGAGTCTGGGTTCAGTTCAATACCCAGGACACGGGACACGTACTGGGCAAGTCTGACCTTGTTCTCCCGTTTTACCCGGGCAAGCCGGCCAACAAACTCAGAGTTTTCAGCAACCGGTTTTAATTTTTGCAACTGATCTAAATCAGTTCTCCAGCCATCCCCTATTTGTTCGTCGATCAGTTCAGACAAACCCGGATTCGCGTGGGCAAGCCAGCGCCGCGGGGTAATACCATTGGTCTTATTGCAAAATTTGTTCGGGAAAATACGAACAAAATCAGCGAATAAAGTTTGTTGAATCAGCTCACTGTGCAAAGCCGACACACCATTCACTTTATGACTCGCCACTACCGATAAACCCGCCATGCGAACCCGCCGCTCCCCATGCTCATCGATTAGTGACACTTTTTGCAGTAAATCCGTGTCATCCGGAAACTGCACAATGACAGCATCCAGAAAACGCTTGTTGATTTCAAAAATGATTTCCAGATGCCGCGGCAGCACCGAACGCATCATCGGCACCGGCCAGGTTTCAAGCGCCTCAGGCATGATCGTATGATTGGTGTACGAAAAGGTTCGCGTACACAGCGACCAGGCATCTAGCCATTCGAGTTGATGGATATCGACCAGCAGACGCATTAACTCCGGCACCGCAATGGCCGGATGCGTATCGTTCAAGTGAATCGCAATCTGATCAGAAAGTTGTTCAAAATCCGAATGGTTCACCAGATAGCGGCGCAACATGTCTTGTATAGAAGCACTAACAAAAAAGTACTCCTGGCGCAGACGCAATTCGCGGCCGTGGTAACTGCTATCGTCCGGATACAGTACGCGGGTAACGTTCTCAGATAAGTTCTTCTGTTCCACCGCGCGCATGTAATCACCGGCATTAAACATCTTCAGGTCCAGGGCCTCAGATGCATGTGCGTGCCATAAACGTAAAGTGCTGACCGCCCGGGTGCCGCTGCCAGGGATAATGGTGTCGTAAGCCATCGCCCGCACTTGTTCGGTATCAGTCCAGTAAGCGCGTCCGCCTTCATGGCGCACCCAGCCACCAAAGTGAACGGGATATTCGCGATCGGGCCGCCGGAACTCCCACGGATTGCCATTGGCCAGCCAATCGTCCGGCTGCTCTATTTGTTGTCCCTCGTGAATACGCTGGGCAAACATGCCGTAGTCGTAACGAATGCCATAGCCCACGCTCGGCAGGCCCAGGGTAGCCAGCGAATCCATGAAACAAGCCGCCAGACGTCCGAGGCCGCCATTACCCAGGGCGGCATCGGGCTCTACGGCCCGAATTTCGTCGAGGTCCAGGCCCATATCCTGCAGTGCCTCGGCAGCCAGGTCGTAAATTCCCAGTGCGTGCAAGCCGTTAGACGTGGCCCGACCGATCAGAAATTCCATTGACAGGTAATACACGCGCTTTGCCGTATGCGCATATTGAGCCTCGGTGGTTTGCATCCAGCGCTCAACCAGGTGATCGCGAACCACCAGGGCGAGGCTTTGGGACCAGTCAAGCCTGCCAGCGCTGGCCTCGCGCTGAGCGTATTCATACAAAAGTTTGTCCCGGATTGCGCGTTGCAGTTGACTCACATCCAGCCCGTGGTCATATTTTTGTTCAGGCTCGCGGGTCAAAGAAGAATTATCACTCATTGCATCTCATTGCATAAAAACAGTTTTCATCGCAGCGGTCAGATGGGTAATCGGGGGCAATCGTGGGTAATCGTGGGTAATCGCAACGGGCAATGCATTGCTTTTAGTCTTGTTCGTCCACAGACCGGCAATGGACAGTATGATGGAACAACCATGCATTGCCTAGCGCCCGCCCAAGGAGAGATACCGTGGATGACGAAGACCTGTACCGCCTGCCACTACCTAAACAAGCCTTCGCTTTTGTCTTAGCCGGTGGCCGCGGCAGCCGCCTGATGCAAATGACCGATGTGCGTTGCAAACCGGCAGTTTATTTCGGCGGAAAATTCAGAATCATCGATTTTACGTTATCTAACTGTGTCAATTCAGGGGTCCGTCGTATTGGGGTACTCACACAATACAAGTCCCACAGCTTGCTCAGGCATCTGCAACGCGGCTGGACGTTTCTGAAAAGTGAGCTCAACGAATTCATTGACCTCATTCCCGCGCAGCAGCAAATCGACGAAAACTCCTGGTATCGAGGCACGGCCGATGCGGTCTACCAGAACCTGGGCCTGGTGCGAAGCTATGGCGCCCGGCACATCATCGTACTGGCTGGCGATCACGTCTACAAAATGAACTACGCCCGGGCATTAAAACGACATGTTGACTCCGGTGCACCGTGTACGGTTGGCTGTATTGAAGTGCCTCATGCTGATGCCAGTGAATTTGGGGTCATGGCGGTTGACAAGAGCAACCAGATCACCGAATTCCTTGAAAAACCCGCTAATCCGCCTTCGATGCCGGGCAAGCCAGACCGCTCGCTGGCCAGCATGGGCATCTATATTTTTGACGCCCAGTTCTTATACGACTTACTTGAAAATGACGCTGCCAACGCCGATTCAAGCCATGATTTTGGCCGCGACATCATCCCCAGGGTTGTCAGTAGCGGCAGTGCGGTGGCCCAGTCGTTCAATGAAAGCAGTGTCGGTGGTAACCCTGACGAAGAACCGTACTGGCGCGATGTTGGCACTCTTGATGCGTACTGGGAAGCCAATATCGACTTAACAGCCACCGAACCGGCACTGGATCTTTATGATGAGACATGGCCAATCTGGACTTATCAGCAACAACTGGCACCAGCCAAGTTTGTTCATAACTGGCAGAACCGTCGCGGGGTTGCTTACGAGTCCATGGTGTCTGGTGGCTGCATTATCAGCGGCGAGTTAAACCACAGCTTATTGTTTTCAAGGTGCCGGGTACATTCTTATTCGACTGTCGAATCATCTGTCTTATTGCCCCAGGTTGTTATTGGCCGTGGTGCCCATCTGAACAAGTGCATTATTGATCACGGATGCGAAGTACCCGACGGCATTGTTATCGGCAAAGATGCTGAACAAGATCGCAAATATTTTTACCGGACTCCGGGTGGCGTCACCCTTGTGACCCCGCCAATGATTGCCAAATACCGCGCAGATCACGGTGGCTAGGAAGTAATTAAAGCCGTTTGCGCCCTGACTTGTTCTATCAGGGCTTGCTGGTGAGGTTGTAACTCTTGCTGCCCAAGCGTACTGAGCATCGGCAACAATGGGTCGTCCACGCCGCTGCTGATACCGCTTAAGGTCTCGATGACGGCCAAACCGTAGAACGGCACACTCGCTGCGTCATAGCCACCTTCGTGGCACATTACTACCCGTCCATCACAGACGGCATCGGCAACCCCGATGATTTTAGAAGTCAGCGAACGATATCCGTCGCTGGTCATCATCTGCCGGCCCAACGGATCGTGCGCACCGGCATCGAAACCGCACGGCACAACAATCAATTCGGGCTTGAAAGCCATCAACGCCGGAACAACAACCCGGTCGAAAGCCGCGTCATAAGCACCAACCCCCGAGCCCGGCGGCAGCGGGATGTTGATGTTGAAACCTTTGCCGGCACCTTCACCGGTATCCGCAATAAACCCGGAGTCTTTCGGAAAACAGCGGTCCTGGTGAATAGAAATTGTCAACGCGCGCGGGTCTTGATAAAACGCCGCCTCAGTGCCGTTACCGTGATGAACATCCCAGTCAACATAGGCGATCCGTTTCAGTCCGCGAACATCCAGCGCATGAAAGCCGGCAATTGCGGCATTGCCAAACAGGCAAAAACCCATTGCGAGATCTGGCATCGCATGATGCCCGGGTGGGCGCACCAGGGCGTAAGCATTGTTCACCTGCTGATCAATAACCGCATCAACCGCCTCAATCACGCCACCGGCAGACAACAAGGCAATCTCAAAACTGCCACGACCCATTACTCCGCCAGTACCGGCATCGGCGCCAATGGCATCATTCAGCGACCGGACTTTATCAATATGCGCCTGAGTATGAAAGCGCAATAATTCTTGTTCGGTCGCCGGGCGCGGTTCAATTGACACCAGGTTTTTGGTCAGCCCCGCAACTTCGAGCAGATTATGAATTCGGCGTTTAGTTTCCGGATTCTCTGCATGAACATAGGGTTGCACCGGGTTACCAAACGGCAGGACATTCGCGTAATTTCCGGTGTTATGCCACATGTATAACTCGTGATACACAAGGCCGGTTTTCCGCTGAACCGCTGGCTTGCCGGTTGTGCTCATGTCAGCGTGTTCTCGCATCGACTATCCGGCATCAGCCATCACTTGCCTGCAACAAGACGCTGGTGTTGCGCCGGCCCATATGCCCGTCAACTTCCGGCGACCGGTTTTCACTTACCGCCGCAGCGAAGTCTTCAATTTCCAATTGATACGGGTCGACCGGCGTGAAGTCCCAATCGCCCTGGTGAGTCCACATACGGCCTTCGCCAGTGATATGAACAGAGTCTTCTCCGCGGGCAAAACCCTCGGTACCATACAACTCAAACTGAGTCGGGCCGGCAAACACGACCGACGAGCATAAGTCAGCTGTCGCACCAGAGGCAAACTTCATGCTGATCAACGCCGTTTCGTCATTAGGGCCCTTCCAGACATCTCGGGCAATCAGACTCTTGACTTCAACAACCTGGCCGCAGGTGGGTTCCATGAACCACAGGATCTGATCCAGGCAATGGGTACCAACCCCGGCAAGACTCCACCATTTGCCAACGTCGGTATCAGCACGCCAGTTGCCATCATCCGGCGCCATTGAACTCCACTGCACACGAATGTGACGCAACTGACCCAGTAAACCATCACTCACTGCCTGATGCAGTCGACGATGCCCGGCATGCCAGCGCAAGTGAAAGGCAACCCCAAGTTTGACCCCGGCCTGATCACAAGCCGCGATCATGGCATCCGCTTCGGCGAGCGAGGTTGTCATTGGCTTTTCGCAAAACACGTGTTTACCAGCTCTGGCTGCAGCAATTGCCTGTTCTGAATGCAGTTTGTCGGGGGTTGCAATAACAACAGCGTCCAGATCAGGATCGGCCAGCAAAGTATCCAGGTTGTCGTGTCCCGGCTGCGGCGAAGCCGCCCCGTATTCACTGGCAATCGCGGCGGCCCTGGCCTTGTCCCGGCTCAACACGCTCCACAGTTGGGCATTACCGGCCTTTCGAATAGCCGGCAAGAGTTTCATTGTGGCAATCCGGCCCGTGCCGATCATCGCAACTTTTAAGGTCATTGTTTTGTCTACCAATGAGAAATTAGAAATTAATGTTCAGCGTATTCGCGTCAATTCGCGCCAAATCCCGCAGCTCTACCAGCCTACCCATGCCGAGTGACTTTGTACATGCCGTGTGATCGGTTCTTTGTATGCGGCCGGACCAATTCTGGCCAGCGTCCTTTTTCAACCGCCGCAATCCATTCCGGGCTGGATAATACGTCCGGGCTGTCAATTTCATACAGCGCCGTATACACCGGGCTGGGCACTGGCATCTCTTTGGTCTCCCCGCCCAGAGTCATCTGAAACGCCTCACCTTTGAGGCGGGTGACACCGCGGCAACCCGGCACTTGCAACAAGTAGGGAACGTGTTCCGTGTCGTAAACCTCGTTGAATAAGTCTTCATGGGCGGGGTCGACATCCATTGATGCGAAAAAAATGTAGCGGGTCTGAACTGGCATATGATTTCCTGATGATGGGATAGCTCGATACTAATAGAAACACACCACAAAAACAAAAGCGTAGGAAATAAACAATGAATCAACCAATCGGCTTTATTGGTCTTGGATTACTCGGCTCGGCAATGGCCACCCGCTTGTTAAGTGCCGACCAGTCCGATGTTGGATTTGACGGAATTATTGGCTATGACCTGGTCGCCGAAAAAACCAACACACTTATCAGACAGCATGCCAGTGACCGCATTCAAACTGCGGTCAGCCCAGCTCTCGTTGCGCAACACTGTGACGTTATTCACTTGTGTGTGACCACGTCGGATGCGGTGCGAGATGTCATTACTGGCAATAACGGCATTACAAGTGCAAACTCATTGCCAGGAAAAGTTGTTGTTGATCATTCAACAACCGACGTCAAACTAACCCGCCAGTTAGCGACTGAGCTAAGCGCGCTCGGCGCCACACTGATAGACGCCCCGGTTTCCGGCGGCCCATCCGCTGCCTTGTCAGGCAGCCTGTCGATAATGGCCGGCGGCGAGGCCCAGGTCATCGAGAACATCCGCAGTCATGTCGAGTTACTCGGGCGATTTACCCACATGGGTAGCAGCGGCGCCGGCCAGGCCACCAAGCTGGTCAACCAGGCACTGGTGCTGCCGGCTTATTGCATGATGGCCGAAGCCCTGCGACTGGCCCAGGCTTATGATGTCGACCCGGCAAAAGTGCCCCATGCCCTCGAGACCGGCCATGCCGGCTCGAACCTGCTGCCAATACTTTTTGAAAGAATGATTACCGAAGACTTTACGCCAACGGGTTTCGCCCGCCAGGTATTAAAAGATCTCGAAATGCTTCACGCCGCGTCAAAAGACCAGACAGTGGCGATGCCAATGACAGACCAGGCCCTTACCTTGTTCAGGTTGCTTGTTGCCCAGGGCAAAGGTGAACTGGATGGCTCAGCGATTGTCTCGCTGTGGCCTAAACCGAAGCACTAACATCGCCAGAGCCGGCAAAAATGTCACTGACACAACGGCCGAACCGATCAGGCCAAACATGACGATGGCCCCAACCCCGCGATACAGTTCAGTACCGGCCCCGCCCCAGAAAACCAGGGGGGCAAGCCCACAAATCGTGGTAATTGTTGTCATTGCGATCGGCCGAATACGCGACAAGGTGGCATCACGCACTGCTGCCGCGATTGGCATTGCCCGCCGGCCGATGTTTTCCATGATTCTGAGTACAACCAGAATCGGATTATTCACAACAGTACCCATCAGTATCAAGAAGCCAAGCATTGAAATCATATCAAGCGGTTGAACCACTGCGGTCAGGCCAATCGAGGGCAACCAGCCGCCAACCAGGTTTAATAATTCGAGGCCAATAATGCCTCCGGCCATGCCCAGCGGAATAGTTGCCATGACGAGTAAGGGGTAACCCCAGTGAGTAAAAATGGCCACCAGCAATAAATAGACAATCAGAACGGCAACCACGTAATTTTTTTGAAGCGATTTTTTAGTGGCATCCAGCTGATCGCTGGCGCCTGATATCGACACATTGACCCCGGTTGCAATTTCGCCGTTTGATCTCAGGTAATCAACTAGCTGATCACGTACTGTTTGGACACCGGTTTCCAGGGCGATATTGTCTGGCGGAATAATGTTAACCGTGACCGTACGGGCACCATCGATACGGCGAATCGTTGCAGTTGAAACGGTTTCGACAACATCAGCAATCGAGCCGAGGGTTACAACCCCCTGCCCGGTCGCCAACTGGGTTTGCCCGATGTCGTCGAGCTGCCCACCCTGATCACTACCGGCATAAAAATAAATATCAATCTTTTCATCACCACTGAAAAACTCATCAGCATAAGCACCATCGGTAACAACAGAAACCGTGAAACCGATGTCTTGTGGGCTAAGTTGCAATTGAGCCGTTCGATCCCAGTGTGGACGAACCTCCACCATCGGCTGCGATAACGACCGGGTTGATGGTGTTGCCCTTACCCGGGGGTTATCGAAGACTTTTCGGGCCCGCTGAAAAACCGCTTCGGCCGATGCATACAATTCAGTCAAATCAGTGCCAGACAAATCGACGTTAATGCTGCGAGTGCCGCCATCGTTGCTGGAAATGATCGAACCGCGGGTTGCAAAAGCGCGCATACCTGGGTACTGGCGAAACTTCTGGGTCAGTGCCTGCATCAGTTCGCCAAGACGGTTGGGATCTACAGTTTCGGCAATGATCCGGATTCTTGTAGAGTCGACCCGCAGGATCAGGTATCGAATCGGTGGAATCGATGGCATTTTATTTGTGCTTGTTGCCAGCTCCGCACCGGCCACAAATGGCAGAAAATGTGCCTGAACTTCATCACCAATTGCCAGCATGGTCGACAGGTTATAACCAGCGGGTGCGCTCATCACCGCAAAAGTTTTGGGTTCTTCACCTTCCGGCAAATACGATGCCGGCGGGGTAATCACAACAAATACAAATACACTCGCCGCAGCCGTCAGTAGCACACAGAGCAAGGGTCGGGCAATACCCTGGGTGAGCCAGTCGATCAGTGGGGCAATCACCATACGGCGCGACTGGTCCTCAGGCAGCGGGGAAGCGTGAGAAGCGTGAGCAACTGCAGACGTCATCACCGCCTCTGGCTGAACGCCCGAGTCGCCAGGCACCTCATCAACCAGCCCGGTTGCGCCACCCAGACTGCGTAAGCGCGCACTGGCGGCTGGCACAATGGTCAGGGCAACCGCCATCGACGCCACAATCGACGCACAAATCGCAATCGCAACATCCGAATACAACTGACCCGCCTCTTCCTGCACAAAAATCACGGGCAGAAAAACCAGGACTGTGGTTGCCGTTGACGCCAACACCGCCGGCCAGACGTCCCGAACCCCGTCAACAGCGGCGCGAATCCTGTCCAAACCCTGGCGGCGCTTCCGATCAATAGCATCAAGCACCACAATCGTGTTGTCCAGGGTCATGCCAATGGCAAACGCAACCCCGGCCAGCGAAATAACGTTAATCGTCCGCCCGCTCACTGCCAGCCCGAGAATTGCGGCGATGGTACAAATCGGAATACCAATCACTCCAATGGCAGTTGTCATTCCGGATTTGAGAAAAGCGAACATCACCAGGGTGGCCAGTACGGCACCAATGGCCAGGTTCGTCCAGACGTTAGTCAACGATGCCTGGACATATCCAACATCATCTGCCGTCAGTTCAAGTTGCAGACCCACCGGCTTCAGTATTCGTTCGTTCAATTCCGGCATGCGATCAAGCAGCGCCTGCTTAATGCTCAGTACATTGGCGCCGGCTTCACGGCGCACGGGCAGGATCAGCACCGGTTCGCCGTTGACTGTCGTGCGGCCACTGGGCTCTGCATGATCAAGCACAATCCGGGCAACGTCGCTTATCCGGGTCACGGCATCACCCTGGCGCTGAATGATGACGTTTCCCAGTTCATTCAGATCAGCAACCCGGCCCACAGTACGCAGCAGGTAACGCCGTTTGCCCTGGTCAATATCCCCACCCGAGACGTCCCGGTTCCGATTGCGTAAAGCGGCGCGTACCTGGGGTACTGAGACACCCCGGTCCGACAGAGCACGTAAGTCCAGGTGTATCTGGATCTGGCGATCGGCGCCACCGAACAAACCAACACTGGACACCCCAGGCACACTCTCCATTCGGCTGCGTACCTGGCGATCGACAAAGTCAGTCATCAAGTCCATGTCAACCGCATTCGGATTTCCGGGCAATGGTGAAACTCGGAAAAACATAAACGAATTGCCTGAGAACGAGCTGGCAAACACCTGGGGCCGGCGCACGGTTTCCGGGTACCCCGGCACCTGGTTCAGCGCATTGTTGACGTTGAGCAAAGCCGCAGTGACATCGGTGTCATAGGGAAAGCCCAGTTCAATGGTTGCCTCACCAGTCTGCGCCGACGACGTCAGGCGCATCAGGTTGGGTACCCGACGAAGAAACTCTTCTTGTTCGATCAAGATGTCACTCTCAACATCTTGCGGGGTCGCGCCTGGCCAGTTGGTGCGCACCGATATTGTCCGCACGTCGAGATCCGGGATCATTTGCACCGGCGTCTGCGCCGCAGTGATCACACCAACGACACACAGGATCAACAGACAGACGGTGACCAGGGTGCCGCGCCGGACAACAGACTCAATCATTGGCAGTTATTGAACATTCATTGATGGTCGTCCGATATCCAATAACCGATAGCCGATCAGCTCGGATCGTTGGTTATTTTGACGACTTGACCGGGGCGCAGGGATTCGTTACCTGAAATCACGACAACCTCACCGGCTTGCAAACCCTCTTTGACAGTTAAGTTGTCACCATAGGTTTCACCCGGCGTGATCGCGCGGGACGATACCGTTGCTTTATCCTGTTCGGTCGTCACCACCCAGACAGTCAGACGACCGTCAGCATGGCGGACCACGGCATCGCGGGCTATCGCAAGAACCTGCCCGTCGGATTTCAGACTGAGCGTTGCCTGGGCCGACATTCCAGAGGCCAGCCTGACCCCGCGAGCATCGGCGACGTTGGGTAATACCCGCATCAGAAAAGTTCGGGTTGCCGGATCACTGCTGGGTGAAATGGTCACGGGCCGGGCCGAAAACGTCTGCCCGGGGAATGCATCGAAGCGCAGATCAACGCTCAGATCACCACTGGCACCGGCGTAAAACTGCTGCGGCAAGGCAATATCAACTTGTAAATCCTGATCTGCAATTAATTCAACAATGGACGTGCCGGGCGCAACCCATTCACCAACCTCAACATGGCGCCTGGCGACGACCCCGGCAAACGGCGCCAGGATGCGGTGACGGTTCAATAATTCGCGTTTGCCGGCCTCATCAGCGCGCAGTTTTTTCACGACCGCTTTGGCAATCTGCACATCCGCCCGACGGGCGTCGATCAAGTCTTTACTGGTCATGCCACGTTTGGCCAGATTTTGACCAATACGCAGCAGACGGCTCTTCTCTGCCGACTGCAATAAGGCTTCTTCAACAGCAGCTCTGGCCTGGGCCAGTTCCGGGCGGACCAGGCTGTCGTCGAGTTGAATAACGAGTTCGCCAGCCTCGACCCGATCACCCAGGGCCAATGGCATTTCTTTTACCAGGCCACCAATCGACGACGACAGCCGCGACGAGCGTGGCGCCATGACGGTACCGGGCAGACGAACCACCTGGATAGCCGGCACCGACCTGACCGTGCTCACCACGATCGGGGCAGCAGCATCGGGCGGACGCTGGGACCATGCCGGCGACACGAGCACAGCAGCGCCGAGCACGGTGATACCGCAGGACAAGAGCAATTGAAGCAGTCTGGGACTCATAAGTGCCGGATCGTAACCCGACATCTGGCCGAACGCAGCACAATCCCTCTCAGGTGCAGCCAGTTTTTTTGCAATACGGCATTATTTTAAGCAGCCCTCTGGCTAAATGCCCACTCAGGGACGTACGGCCGGCGTCTCAATTGGCAACCCGCTGGCCCGCCAGGCCAGAAACAATTCAAGCGACAAGTAGGTAGCGGAGCCATACGGCAGCGGTTCAGCACGCACGCCAACGTTGCAGTTGCGCAGCCGGCGGTGCAGGGAACCGGGTTTTTGCCATTGCAAACGATAAGCCGGAAAGCCGTTGCTCTGGCCCTGGGTAACGGTGTCACCCCGTAACTGACGGCCGACGTTCTGGTCATGACATTGGGTACAAGCCAGATTGAGCTGACCGCGCCGCGTCTGGTAGTAGTGGCGGCCTTCATCAAAATAGCGCTTCGCCGGCCCGTCAATTTGCACCTTAACCGGCTTACCCCGGGCCAGCTCGCCAACAAACGCGGTGATCGACAACAACTCGTCCGACTCCCAGGCCAGGCCTGGTAATTTCTGGTAACGCTTGCGGCAAGCGTTAATTTGTTGCTCCAGGTTGACCAATGAGCCAACCCCTGACTGGAAACGCGGATAACGGGTTGCGGCATCGTTCACCGTCAGTGCTGATCCGTTGATCGGCACCTCACCACGTGCGCCGTGACAACTGGCACAAGACGGTCCGGCATTACTGACGCTACCAACATGGCCAACCGTCTGCGTCCACAACGCCTGGCCTTTATCCACCCACAGGTAGCCCGGGTTGGCAAAATTGTCATCCTGCATGGCCCGCAAACCAGGCGTTTGAAACTCATAACCAGACTTGGCCGGCAAACGTTGATAGTTACCCAACCGGTGGGTGGTGAGCTCAGCGGCGGTTAGAGCGCCGGATACAACTATTCCGGCAACACCGGTAACACCGGCAACAGACAGTAAGCGCTTTATCAACGGCCGGACCGACCACAACCGCTGCTTCGCCGCTGTGCGCAAATTCATGTCACGACAATCTGGCTCTTGGCGGCAGTTCGATTGCCGTGCTGATCGAGCCACTGCATTTCAAATTCACCACTTTGCATTGCCGTGGTAAAAAAACTCAGATACGGATTCGCAGCAATCGCCGGAAACAAGTCGGCTCTAAAAATTTCAGCACCATTAAAAGTGCAGCGCACCTCGGTAATGATGTCGCGCTGAATCACCTTACCCATTGCATCGCGACGAAAACCGGGTTCCATCGGATGGGCTGCAACAGCACGAATTTCTATTACCTCACCGGTACTGGCCGCTTTTGGGATAGATAACCTGACCCGCATTACTCGACTCCTTTTTTGACGCTTTTTTCAGATCTTTTTTTGGTTCGATTTGCCGCGCACTTACCCGCATTCATACCGTATCGATACATGCGGCCAGCGTCACCACCGATTGTGCAGACCCCGACCATAACGAGCCATCACTCAGGGTAGCGACCGCAATAATTGTCTGCGAATCGGCCAGACGTATCCGCGTTGTCACGGTAGCCTTACCAGCACCGGGGGAAAGAAAAAACCGGGCGACTTCCGGCAGCGGGTTTTTCTCTGAAAAAATATGTATCGACTTCACATAGTCAGTTTGGTCGGCCGGGCTGTCAACCGACACCGAAAACTGAACGGAAGCACCGTTTTCCGCAACCTGGGGGAGTTTAAGCATGACCTTTCCCGCTTGAATCTTCTGGTTGTCAAACGCCTTATTCATCGCCGAACGCATTGTCAAAGGGGTTGCGGTAAGCGGAATCGGTCGCAGCGCAAAAAAACCTGCCCCGGCAATGGCGAGTGAGTTTCTCAGCATGTCACGCCGCTGCTCGCCAGGATTTTTCTGTTGGTTCATCTTTGCCCTCCTATCTTCCGGTTCCTGAGGTTTCTCTGGATATGCCAGGCCTGCCTGGTTGGCCCACCATATTGCTGTCACCCAGATCACCCGTTGAAAGACTGCGCAGGAATGCGATCAAGTCCTCGATCTGCTGCGCGCTTAACGCCGGCTTTCCCTGATACTCAGCCCCAACCTGCTGCAAGCCATCAATCCGAAAATAAGACGGCATTACCGAATCTGGGTTCACCTGTGAGGAGTCAACAAGGCGCAACCGAATCTGCCCATCACTGAGTGACGAGCCGGCACTTAACGCCGGCCCAAGATTTCCCTGAAACGGCTCATCGATACTACTCACCACGTGGCATAACAAGCAATGACCCAATTGCCGATCGACAAAAACCTTGCGTCCGGCGCTGACACTGCCAGGCTTGTCGGTTAGTGGGGCCAGGATGGCATCACCGCTGACCTTCACCTCGTTTGCATAGATGCCATCGGCAACCAGTGCCACGATCAGTGCAATCATCGAGGTGATCGCTAATGCCGCCAGCCGTCCGGCACATCCACCATCAGGGCCGGCTGAATTCCAGCCCCTGCCTGCGCCGGTCAAACCAGCTTCACCCCCGACAACGGTAGCTCACGAATTCGCTTACCGGTGGCAGCGAAAATCGCATTCAACACCGCTGGCGCCGCAACCGCAATGGTTGGCTCACCAACCCCACCCCAAAACCCACCGGATGGCATGACAATCGTTTCGACTTTAGGCATCTGGGCAATTTTCATTGACGGGTAAGTATGGAAGTTCTCCTGCTGTACCCGCCCATCTTTGAGCGTGATCGCCCCATAGAGCAGGGCCGACAACCCGTAGACAAATGAACCTTCTACCTGGGCCTCGATTTGCTGAGGATTAACCGCGTATCCCGGGTCGGTGGCGGCAACAATACGATGCACAGTCAACTCGCCCGCGGCGCTGACCGAAACTTCGGCGCAGGCAGCGATATAACTGCCAAACGCATTGCAGACAGCCAGGCCACGATGCACACCATCAGCCGGTTTCGTGTCCCAACCCGCGCGCTCGGCGACTGCATTCAATACCGCCAGGTTCTTCGGATGTTTGTCCATCAGGGAACGTCGGAACTCAAGCGCGTCGCGTCCGGCGGCATGGGCCAGCTCATCAATAAAACACTCCATGTAAATGGCATTCTGATTGATGTTGACCCCGCGCCAGAACCCAGGCGGCACCGGGGGATTACGCATCGCGTGGTCGACCAGCAAGTTGGGCGGTGAATAACTGATGGCATGGTCTCCCTTGGGTAAGAACCCCTGAAAAGTGACCGGATCCATGCCGTCTTTAAGCCGCGCCGGCATCACCCCGGCCAGGATCGACTGGCCCGAAATTCTCACCCGCAGCCCGGTCAGATTGCCCTTGTCGTCTAATCCGCCAACTAATTTTGCCTTGGTCACCGGGTGATAGTGGCCATGCAACATGTCTTCTTCACGAGTCCATAACAATTTCACCGGCGTACCGGGCATCTGGCGGGCAATCGAGACGGCCTGATGGACATAATCGTGAAAGGCGCCGCGACGCCCGTAGCCGCCACCCAGGTGGATTTTGTAAACCTCACATTGTGAAGCCTCAAGGCCAGCTGCTTTGGACGCAGCCGCCAGCGCCGCTTCACCATTTTGCGTTGGGCACCACACTTCACAGCGCTGCGCAGTCCAGCGCGCCGTGGCATTCATTGGCTCCATAGTCGCGTGATTCTGATACGGGTAGCTATAAGTGGCCTCGATGGTTTTTGCCGCGCCTTTAAGCGCTGCATCAATGTCACCAGCTTTGTTACCGACAAAACCATCATCAGCAGTCAAGCCTTCATCCAGCATGGCAGAGATTGACTCACTCGACATGTCTTTGTTTGGGCCGGACTCCCAGGTAATGGGCAAGGCGTCCAGCGCTGTTTTTGCCTGCCACCACCGCTGTGCCACAACCGCTACCGCGGTATCGTCAACCCGCAAGACGGCCTTGACCCCGGGCATCAACTTGACCTTGCTGTCATCAAAGGACGCGAGCTTGCCGCCAAATTCCGGGCAAGCCTTAATGGCCGCATTCAACATGCCGGGCAGCGTCAGGTCGGCCCCGTAAATCTGTTTGCCGTTAAGCTTATCGAGTGTATCCAGCCGCTTGACCGGCTGGCCAATGAGCTTCCATTGCGACGGATCTTTCAGCTTGATATCGGTTGGCGGC
>JBAUID010000182.1:0-139978 GCA_049680625.1 Burkholderiaceae bacterium
CAGTCATTCGAACGACAGGCAATTGTTCTTCTGACCGGCGCCCATCGGCCAATACCGGACTTACAATCAAACTTGATTAGGCATGCTTGTAATCGAATATTCTCGTTGCGCACAATAATAGGACTGCACTATCAAATTTCGGACACTACTGTCGGGTATTGTTTTTCTTTCGTTAACTGGAGCAACGTTTGTATGGCTTTCGGGGTCGTATCTAACATCTGCTTCACATACCGATGTTGAAGATAGACCAGATGGGGCGCAAGACATTGCGTTTCAATCCGACTCGGGATCGAAATTGAAGGGTTGGCTTCTTGCTGTGCCAAATCCAACCGGTAGCGTTGTATTGATGCATGGGAAGGACGCCAATCGATTGGCAATGATGCGTCGAGCTGAGAAATTTAGTTCTCTCGGTTATTCTGCGTTGGTATTTGATTTTCAAGCTCATGGCGAAAGTGAGGGCGACCGTGTCACACTCGGTTTATTGGAATCGATGGACGCAACTGCAGCGGTGCGATTTGCAAAGACGTTGTCTCCAGGCCGGCCTGTCATCACGTTGGGCGCGTCGTTGGGTGGAGCTGCATTTTTACTAGCGCGCCCAAAAATTGAATCAGATCTTCTAATCGTTGAATCCGTCTATCCTGATATCAAAAAGGCTGTTGAAAACAGACTTAATGCATTGGTTCCGTACAGCGGATTCCTTGCCCCATTGCTGACAATGCAATTGGAGATCCGATTGGGAAAACCTGCCGAATGGTTCTCGCCAGTCAATGCGGCCCGGGAGATACAAATACCGACGCTGGTGCTTTCAGGCGATAAAGACACTCACACCACCGATATTGATACCAAAAGGCTATTCGAAGCATTTGGTGGCCGTAAGGAGCTAGTGTTTGTAGAAGGCGCCGGGCATGTTGATCTTGAGCTCTATGATCCAACGCAATATTGGGCTGTCGTGGAGAATTTTATCAAGCGACATTTGAAATACCCATGACTGTTGCCGGCGCATGTGTCGCACTGCGCCGCGAATATTGACTATCTGGCGACCGGACGTTCGAATGACTAATAGTGTCTTAGGTTGACCGGCTCTCATCTCGGTCAAGTTCAGGCACTCGAAGCGGGACGGTGGACGAAGCGAGTGTACAGCCAGCCAACGCCGATAAGACAAAGGCCCAGGCCAATGATGCTGGCGATTCGCCATAGACCACCCAACTCAAACAGATCGAACGCGAAGACCTTCAAGATAGCCAGCGCCAAGATGGCCAGTCCGCCAAAGCGAATGGCCTGGCGTTGCAATCGAATGCCCGCAATGAATATGGCTACGGCCAGGGCGACCCATGCCGCGGACACGCTGTAGGACTCCGCTTCCGTAGCAAACGACCCGTTCAGGACCGGGCCTTGAAACAAGTGCTTTACCTGCAAGGTCACGAACGTTATAAGCAAGGCCAAAATAAACACGCCCAGTGCATCGCGAAGTTTTTGTAGACCGAGGACGTCTAATTTTCGTGCCATCAGGCTAAGTAGCACGGCCGGCGCCAGATAAGCGAGCCAGAGGCTGTTGACGATCATGCCGCCCTCGATCATCGCTTGCGTGCCGACGGGGTTACGGATCGTTAGCCCAACGAAGAATACGATACAAGACGCGGCGAGCAGGATCCATGCGCCGGATCGGGAAACGAAGGACGAAAACAGCGTTTGGCGATAGGCCAGACCATAGGCGGCGCCAAGCCAGGCCAACGCATGCGCTGACATCTCGAGAAGGCTCATGTCCTGCCCAGTAATACCGCCACCGATTAACACCCGCAGCTCCAGTGAGACGAGTGAGATGGCCAGTCCAAGCGCCAAGCCCTCCAGCGCCGTCCGGTAACGCGCAAACTGCGTTTCCTTTAACCAGCGCGAAGACGTCCAGAACAGGATCGCCGGCAGGCCGTAGCCATACAGCACCCAATGGGCGCCAAGGACGAGGCCGGCCGGTTCGCCCCAAAATTCTCGGCCAACAAACAAACGGATAGCCGCAAAACTGGCGATGGCGGCCGCGATGGCGCCCAACCAAGGTAACGGCAGTCGCCGCGTTGCCAACGCAAATGCGGTGGCCAGAATAGCAATCGCCATGGTCTGCCAAACGCCATCGTACGCGCGGTCAATCGCAAAGAGTGAAAGAAGTGCCGTACCAACCAGGAGGATTTGCGCCGACCGATCCTTGATCCGATCGGCTATCACGGCAAGGAGCACAGACAGCAGTGCGGCAAGCATAACCCAATGGTTGACTGTCAACACGCTATCAGCGCGAGTCCAGGTGCCAAAGAGGAATAGGAATGACGCGCCGGCAGCGAGCGCGGCCCATGGGCGTTTCTCTACGCGATTAAATACCCCGATTGCACCGAGAAGCGTGAATCCGGCCAGGCCAATCAGCATGGCGTTTCTAAATCGGAACGGCTCGAACTCGCCCGGAATTGTCGACCACCAGCCGCGTGCATCCATGGTGAGGCGGTACGTTCCCACGTCGGGCCAAAGCATCAAGACAACGAATGCCGTTAGGGCCGCGGCAATGGGCGCGGCGACAAGGCCATCGCGCATCCAACCGAATCCGGCAATGGCGATCATGCCCATGGCAAACAGAAGTAGAGCTGCCGCGCTGTGCTGCGATGACCAGACAAGACTGGCAAGCACCAGACTCGCCGCGGTGATCCCGGCGATTGCGACACGCATGGTCGGCGCAAGCGCAGTCGGATCCGCGAGCGTCCCTTTCGGCGCGGTAAGGATGGCGCGGCCCGCGGGAATGGTTGTTGCCATCGCACCCATCAATAAGGCAAACACGCCGGTCGGCACGATATGCGATGCCAGAAATAGATCGCCATGAATCCAGAGCAATGCCCAACCGGTGGCGCCAATAACCGCGGCATACCCGAGCCACCACCACGGCCGGTGGCGCAATTCGAAAAGTGAGGCCGCAACGATGACGATCAGATAGGCGAAGAAGCCGATGGCGCTAGGTTGCTCCGACGGCACGAGTGCCGGGGCGGCATAGGATCCAATCAAACCGAGCGCCGCAATAAACGGCCCCTGTCGACGGGATAACCATAGCGCTGCCAATCCGATTCCAACGAGTAATGGAAAACAGATGGACGGACTGAGTATGTCGTACAGAGCGTAGGCGGCGTAAACCACCCCGAATCCGATGGTCAGTCCGGCCGCAGACAAAGCGGATGGCACATAGCTGGCGGCCAGCGCGTCGCCGCGCTTGCGCAGCCATTCGCCGGCAGCGACCAGCGAAACCGCCGACATCAGTCCAATGATGACGCGAAAAATCGGCGGGATCAGGCCATGGTGGTGGGCATATTTAACAAACAACCAGCCGCCAAGTGCCACGGCGGCGCCGCCGACCCACACAAACCAACGCGAGGCGAGCGCACTTTCAACATCGCGCTTTGGCGTAGCGCGTTCACTCTTGGCTGGGTCCGCTCGCGGCGCCACTGACTCAGAGACGACGGGTACCGTTTTTGCGCGCGCAACGTTAACCGGCGCGGCGACCGTCGTAACAGGTTCGATTTTTGAAAGCGCGGCTTTCACCGACGAGACGGGGTCAGGCGAAGCCACGTTTTGTGGCGCGGCTACGGGCCGCGGCATGGCAAGACTCTCGATGTCGCGTTTTAGATCCGCCATCCGCGTGCGCAGGGTCGACAGTTGCACCAAGGCGATGACGCCTAGGATCGGACCGGCCAGGAGCGCAAGGACCAAAAGGAAGATGAGAAAGGCCATCAGATCAGCCTGATTGCTGAAGGCGTTGGACAGAAGTTCGGCGATGTCGCGCGGCTTTGGGATCGTTGGGTAGACATTTGAGGGACGGTCGGTAAGCCGACATGCGGGTTGATGGGAACCTGGAAATAGTGCCGTCCCGACCGCTCGATGTCATTGGAGAGCTGGAAAGTACCGATTAATGCACCCTTAAGTACTCTCAGCCAGAACTTTGATATCAAAAGTGGCAATCTTGTGATGAGTGGCCGCCGAATGGATTACCGGCGTCATCGGAATTTAGTATTCAAACTCTAGTCATGAATTATAGGAAATCCGTTACAGCGGTTGCGGGACTTTCTAGCACTGTTCGCGGGTGCGATTTGTTTGCCGATGTTGGTCGGCTTTGGGCACGTAGTACGCATTAAATGTAATGCAGCACGAATGTCAGCTTTCTCGGAACCAGCCATTCTAATGACGGAAAATTGATTGCGCTGGTCGGCTCCCGTCGGCCAATAGCCGACCATCGTGGCTGCCAGTCGATGATTCCCCTTTAGACTGGTCACAGCCGTTCGCCTTCGGCCTTTCGACTATCGTCGGCGGACGAAACCAACCATGGACAATGGTCCCCAGCCTACGCCGGTAGCCCGGCATCGCGCAAGGTATCGAGCAGCAAGTCGAGTGGCAAGTGCATCTCGTAGCCAGCGAACAAGCCCCTGGCATATTCGACGCACGAATCGGGCTGCGCCTCAAGCAACGCCTTGATCTTCGAGCCTGCTTCGTCGTGAGCACCATTGATTTGCAGTACCGCGATTGCGACATAGTGCATGGCTGGGAGAAGTGCGCCCTCCACACGACGCAGACTCGCAAGCGCCGACACAGGGTTCCCTGCCCAGAAATGGATCGCCATGAGCCACTGTCGATAGTAGTCGGGCGGCTGTGGGTTGTATCGCAGCGCTTTCTCCACCCAGCCTATCGCCTCGTCGCTACGGCCAGCCAGATTCAACGCCATGGCATACGTGAGCATCAGGTCCCCATCGTATGGATTCAAGGCGACAGCGCGTTCGCTGTGGGTCAGGGATTCCGCATGACGATTGAGCAGTGCGTCGAGCCTCGACGCGAGTTTATGGACATTGGCGTTTGCCGGATCCTTTCGCAATAGCTCCTCGGTCATTGCCAGTGCCTCGGCCCGCTGCGAGTCCACGTCTGATGCAAAGCCAAAGCTAAGCTCGAGCATGAGTACGAAGGCCAGGGTAGCTCTCGGATACAGAAGACCGGGACTCATGCGTATGGCGTTCTCCAGCGCCTTCTTGGATTCGAGGAGATCTTCCTTGGTTAACCGGTGAATGTGATCCATCGCGTAATAGGACCAATCCATGGCAGAGAAGTCGTCCTTGCTCTTGTCGGCGAGGGACCGGGCAGTTTCCTGCCAGATGGCTTCTCCCAGATAGGCCGCGACGATGGCACTGATCTCATCTTGCAGTTCGAATACATCCGCCAGATTCCGATCGAACTTCTCGGCCCACAGTTTGCGACCGCCGTCCTTAGTGGACAGCTGCGGGGCGATCCGGATTCGTGACCCCGCCAGCTGCAGGGTGCCGCTTAACACGAACGTCGCATGATGTGCGTCAGCGCCCTCGACTATCTTGTACTCGCGAAAGTGTGCGAGCGCCGAACCGATGCTCACGGTAAGCGCCTCGGCGATGTACTCATGCTCGCCAGCGTTGCCGTTGAATTTAAACGGCAGAACGACAACCGTCGGAACGTTCGCTTCGCTCGTCGCAGCGTGTGCCGGAGCGGCGGTCGGGGTGTCGGACATTGCACCGGCATCTTCCGGGTGGAATCGAACACGAAAGCACTGCACCGGCTCGGCGATGTTCTTGACTGTCTGCTCGCCCCGGTCCTCGAAGGTGGCGTCTACCTTGCCCTTCACCGCCGTGCGGATCGACGCCGACACCGCTATCCCGCCTGGCTCAGCCAGACCCTCCAGGCGCGCCGCAATATTCACGCCGTCGCCGTAGATGGTTCCGTCGGATTTCTCGATGATGTCGCCCAGGTGGATACCTATTCGAAAGCGCATGCGGCGATCTTCGGATACGTCAGCGATTCGTGCCTTGAGCTCGGTCTGGATAGCCAGGGCCGCCAGTACTGCCCCCGTCGCCGTCTCAAACACGGCCATCACCGAGTCACCGGCCATATCGATCACCCGGCCCTGGTTGGTTTCGATTTGGGCGCGGAACACAGCGCGTGCAGCGTCGAGCGCCGTGACCGTCGCCCGGTCATCGGCGGCCATCAAGCGCGAATAGCCGGTCACGTCCGCGGCCAGAATCGCCGCAAGCCGTTGTTTAAGGTCAGAACTGTTCATTGGTATCGGCCGCTTCGCTGCATGTATCAGTGGCCTATCGTACAGGGACGGCGTAATCGTGGTGCCTCGTCGTTTCGATTGGAAATCGGGGCGGCGGGCGCTGCCTTGTGGCGATGGAGCCCGGTGGCGCTCGTGGGTAAGTACCCAGAAGTCGGACCTTGGTGCCGCCGACGCCTTTGGGCACTTCTGATCCGGTCGACCTAACACCTAACGTCCGACCGCTTTGCAGATTTTGGAATATTGAAATTGATGGATCCTGCGAATCGGATCAACCGGCATCTGTATTCCTAGGCCCCAGCCCAATAACCAGCCCCTGGCACCACCTTCGGCCCCTGTTTTGGCCCGTTATTAAATCGATTGCTGAAATCGTCCCGCAACGGCCGACCGTCCGTCAGATTCAACCACATTCTCATCAGGCGCCGACGTTTGTTTTCGTCTTCCCAGTCAGTGAACGCGCCACGGGCATGCAGGCAATCGTAATTTGATAACCACTGAATGTCGCCAACCCGAAAATCCATATCCACGACAAACTCGGGGCGTTTGCATAAGTCGGCGACACAATCAACGGCAGCAAGGTCATCACCTTGCAGTGGCATCCCGGCCTTGCGCATGCCGTCGACTATTGTGCGGTGGTTAAAACGAATGGATAACCGCCCCTCATGAAAATGGAAAACCGGTACCCGGTGTTCCGTCACTTCGTTCAAGTCGTCTTTGGCCCCTTCCCCCCGCAGATCAAAATGAAAACCCTGATACAAGACCGGCAGGTACTGGGGGAAACTCTTTACCATTTCATTGTGTAGGGCGGATGCGCAAACGATGTGGCTGGTACCGCCCTCTTTTGCCGGATGAACGCACAGCAATGCAACAACGTCTGCCGGGTCACAGTGAAAACCCAGGGCTGCGCTAGTGGTATAGCCGCGCACGTTATTTGCGCCGTAGTCGTGCCCGCGGTCAATCACTTCACCCAGTAAGTCGCCAACCGCGTTTTGTACCATTGGCTGACCAACACAAGTGGCCAGCATCCAATAGAGGCGTCGCAGTTGTTCCCGTTCGTACCGGGCCGCGTCGATACCGCGCAGCAAGACAACACCCCGACCTTTATCGAGTTCAAATCGTATATGGGCAAATAAGTCATGCCAGAGCGGCAGCAAGTCAAAACGGCCCGCGAGGTTTTCACGTGGCAAACCCAGGGTGGACAGCACGGCCGCATCGAGTTGCCCCATCTGTGCATCGCTAATGTGTAGCTGCCAGTCGTCACTGCCCATTAAATCGGCACGTTGCCAGACCATGGGGCCTGAAATTTCCTGTAAATAGGGGGCTGGCAGATTGGTATCGGACATATTTTTGTGCGCTCTTATATGGGGCGTGCTGAAGCCTCGGCCGAGCAATTGTTGCATACTGAGTTGCCAGCAGACGCTGCGAATATGCTTTCCGGGCACGCGATTGCTCATTTTTCAGGGGAAATATTTATGGGTAGTCCAATCCGATTCGGCCTGTTTGATCAAAGCGAGCAACCCGGCAACCTGGCCACTGCAGATCTGTACCGCAGCCGACTGGAGATTGCCGAACTCGCCGAACAAATTGGGTTCTGGGGTTACCACAAATCAGAGCATCACCTGACCCCGTTGGATCACGCCCCCAGCATTGGTTTGTTTTTGGCATCGCTGGCGCAACGCACAAAAAATCTCAGATTATGTTCGCTTTGCCACTTGTTGCCGTTTTATCACCCGCTGCGCTTATACGAAGAAATTTGCATGCTCGATCATTTGAGCAACGGACGATTTGAACTGGGTTTTGGTAAAGGCATTAGTGCGCCCGAACATATGCTGTGGGGAATGGCAGCCGACGAAGCCATTCGCCGCACTGACGAAGTTCTGGAGCTGCTGCTGTCTGCGTTTCAATGCGATGGCAGTTTCAGTTTCAACGGCCGCTTCTATCAATTTAAAGACGTCCCGCTGCAGCTTAAACCGTTGCAACGCCCCTACCCACCTCTTTGGCGGCCCGGCACGTTACAGGCAGCGGCCAGCCTTGGCGTCAGTACAATTGCCGGCGGCCCCAGCGATCGTGTCGTCGAGTCGGTTCGACAATTTCGCGAAATTGTGCAAAGTGGCATAAGCGGGGGTCATCCCGCCCGGGTTGGCGCGATTCGACGCTTCATCGTGGCGCCAACTGATGCCCAGGCACAAGCCATCGGCGAGCGCGCCTGGGTTCGGTTCTCAGCGAATCTCGGTCAGCTGTTTAACCAGTACAAACTGCCGATTCCTAACGATCCGACGATTGGTGGGGATTTTGAACGTGCGCAAGCCGTTCAAGCAGTTGTTGTCGGTTCACCCAGCCGAATCAAAGACCACATCGCCGAGCTCACCAACTCTGGCGATGTCGACTATGTCGTGGGTTGTTTTGCCTTTGGCGATATCAGCCACGACGAAGCCATACGTTCGCTATCACTGTTTGGCGAACACGTGGTTAACTAAACTCGTATTCGCTGAACTCGTGTTGACAGGATTAATCAGCCGAAACTACCGGCCCGCCACGGCGGGCTCCACGGCCCGTACGAGCCCTTGGCTGTGATCAGCCGCACTTTCTGGCTACGCACGACGTCGTCGTATATTTTTTTCGGGTCCCAGTCTTCAGTTATCAAAGCTGTTAATTCTTCAATTAGCGCTGCATGCTGTGGCTCGTCAATCAGGTCGTGGAACTCGTCGGGGTCAGCGACTAAATCGAAAAGCTCACTGCGTTCACGGTAGTAATAGTTCAGCTTGTAACGCCCGCGACGAATCATGCGCCCAACGGTAGTTACCCCGTGACCTTCGTACTCTGCCAGTACGGTGCCTTCACTTTCTTTCGCCTGCCCTGTTAGTAACGGGAGCAAGCTGTCGCCGTCAGTATAGGCATCATCCGCACCCGCGATATCGAGCAAGGTTGAGGTGACATCCAACAAAGACGTTATCTGGGTGAAGCGACTACCGGGTTGAATTTTTTCTGGCCAGTTCACGATCAATGGTATTCGAACCGACGGGTCGTAGAAACTGCATTTATACCAAAGACCGTGGCGACCGAGCATTTCGCCATGGTCGGATACATAAATAATAATAGTGTTGTCTGCCAGGCCGTTGGCCTGCAGGCTGTCGAGCATGACGCCAATCTGCTCGTCAGCATATTCCACCAGACCGTAATAAGCCGCTTTAGCCTTGCGTGCCTGCTCTGGCGGAATATTGTCACAATCGAAAAACTTTCTAAGGTTTTTATTCTGCGGATGCTGCGATTCGAGATGTCCGTCAGGAATATGCGGCAGGTCAACTTTATCGAGATAGTAGTGGTACAGCTCAGGGCGAACAATAAACGGGAAGTGCGGCGAGAAAATTGCCGCGCATAAGACCCAGGGCTGCTCTTTTCGTTCGGGTTCGCTCAGGTAACGGGTTACCCGGGACGTCACTTCTTCATCGTAATCAAGGTGCAGGTAGTTGCCGGGCCCCGGCTGTTCCATCAGGCGCTTACGCATAATTACCCCACTGGCCGGAATACCCGTATCCCAATCGGGCAGGCTGCCACTGATTCGGCCTGAACCGTGAATGTCCGGCATGATGCGCCGCTTAAAACCGTGCAATTGGTCCGGGCCGATAAAATGCATTTTGCCGGCGAGGCAGGTTTCGTAGCCGGCGGCATTCAATCGGTGGGCCCAGGTTGGCACCTCGGAACCCAATGGCAGTGAATTATCCCAGCAGCCATTACGGTACAAATGTTGACCGGTCATGAATGAGGTGCGCGATGTGACGCACAACGGCGAATTGCAATATGCGTTCTCGAAGGTTGCGCCACCTTGAGCCAGTCGTTGCAGATTCGGGGTTCGCACCAGGGAGTCGCCATAAGGGTTTGAAACCAGTGGGTCGTGCTCATCCGCCATAATGATCAGAATATTGGGCTTTTTGTTCGATGGGGCGAGGGTTTGGCTCATGGCAGAATTTCTCCGGTCAAAATAGCAGCGCCGCGTTCGGCGATCATAATGGTGGCGGCATTGGTATTGGTTGACACCATCGCGGGCATTGCCGACGCATCAATTACCCTGAGCGAACGCACACCGTTCACCCTTAAAAACGGGTCGAGCACGGCGGATCGATCACTACCCATACGACAAGTAGCGCTGGGGTGAAAGACCGTACCGCCGTTTTTTCTTGTGTAGTCTTCCAGTTGGGCGTCAGTTGTCACATCCTTACCCGGCAGGAATTCGCTATCAACATATCGACTAAACGCCGGTTGGGCGTAAATGTCGCGCAGCACTTTTATACCATCGACTAAGGTGCGAATATCATGCGGCTCAGTCAGGTAGTTGCTGGTGATTCGGGGCAAAGCTAATGGGTCATTTGAACGCGCCATAACAGTGCCGCGCGAATCAGGGCGACACTGGCTCACCGATGCAGAAAACCCGGCAAAATCATGCATCGGAGAGCCCGGTTTATCCACCGACAACGGCATAACGTTCAATAAAATATCAGGCTCAGCATCACGCGCCTGGGCAGAACGCAAGACCCCGCCGACCTGGCCGGCGCCAACGGTTAACGGGCCGCGCTGGTTCACCAACCACTGCCAGCCCATCGCAGCCAACCGCAACGGGTTACGGACATCGCGGTTAAGCGACTGGCCGTCATTCATCTTGACCATGACTCTGATCTGGTAGTGGTCCTGGAGATTGGCACCCACCTCGGGGGAATCTACCCTGGCCTGAATACCAACCCGCTCAAGCTCAGCTGCCGGCCCAATACCCGACAGTTGTAGCAGATGCGGGGACTGCAAAGCACCAGCACTCAGGATGACCTCGCTGCTTGCCGATATCTTTTCGGTGGCACCCTTTGCCAGCAACTCAACCCCGGTTGCGATATCACCTTCCAGGAGGACACGGCTGACATGGGTATTTGGTCTGACCGTGAGATTCGGCCGGCTGAGTACCTCTGGGGACAAAAACGCATCAGCAGCGCTGCATCGCCATCGACCACGGATGGTCAGTTGATAAGGCCCGACACCACGATCGCTTTCACCGTTGAAGTCCGGGTTGTAGTCATACCCGGCCTGCTGCCCGGCATCGAGCCAATGCTGACAATGCGGGTGATCATTGCGTAAGTTCGAGACACCTAACTCACCACCCAGCCCATGAAAAGGCGTCGGCGCCCCGCTGTATTGTTCCGACCGGGTGAACATCGGTAAAACACTGTTGTAATCCCAACCCGTTGCGCCTGCCCGAGCCCATTGATCAAAATCACTTTTCAGACCACGGATATATAACAAGCCATTAATTGCACTCGACCCACCGATTGTCCTTCCCCTGGGCCAGCCAATCACTCGGCCGCCGGTCTCTTGCTGTGGTTCAGTGGGAAACTGCCAGGTAAACCGCGGATCGTAAATGCTTCGAAAATATCCAACCGGTAAGCGCAACCAGAAATGGCGGCTGAAATCACCGGATTCAATTAGTAAGACACGGATCCGTTCGTCCGCTGAAAGACGATTTGCTAACAGGCAGCCCGCGGAGCCTGCGCCGACGATTACATAGTCGTAACTGCTGTTGTTGTCATTGTTTTTCTTAGTCATGGTCTCAATTCTAAATTAGTAGCAATACACATCCGAAAAAAAACGGAACTGCGATTCAGCGGAAAAAATTGACACGATCTATCCAGCACTATATATATTCACTAATGGTTAGTAAATCAATTTCAACCGTCGATACCGGCAATACCGGTGGCGGCCCAGGCTTACTACGCAAGGTCCATCGCGCGATGGCTCTGCGAGAGTTGGCTCGCGAGCCAGGCGTCACGCGTGTAGACCTGGCCGGCCGACTAGGGCTGTCTTCAATGGCGGTTGGCCGTATTGTCCGAGAGCTCGAAGAGGCAGGGCTGGCCGGTGAAACCAATGAACCGGTGGCTATTAGCGGGCGCGGTCGACCGGCGGCCGGTTTGCAATTAAATGAAAGCGGTGCCTACGTTGTGAGCGCCGTCATCAGCGCGTTCTCTCAAGAGGTTAACCTGCTGAATCTTCGCGGCGAGACTATTGCCTCAGAAGCTGTCAACGCCCCAAACCTGTCACACGGCCCAGCCACAATCGGTGTCTTTTGTAAGGCGATTAAGCGCCTGATTCGTCAGTCTCAAATTGATGCGAACCGGGTGACTGGTGCCGGCTTTGCCGTTGCAGCCAGTGTAGACGCAGAGCAGAACAAAGTAACCGGGGGCGGCTACCTCGGTTGGTCCGCCTTCGATCTGGGTAGACTCGCCCATCAGGCCCTGAACCTGCCAGTAACGGTAAACAATATTGCGGACGCACTGTTGCGTGCCGAAACCTTTGTCGGCTGCGCACGCGAATCACAATCTGCGGTGTTGATTCATAGCTCGACCATTCTGGGCGCCAGCTTTTCCTCCAAAGGTCATTTGGTTCCAGGCGCAAGCTTTCAGGCCGGCATGATTGGTCATTTTCCGATGCGCCCAACCCGATTAACGTGCAGCTGCGGCTCATCGGACTGCCTGAACTGCACGGCGTCAGGTTGGGCTATCCTGACCCGGTTGGGTTTGCTTGATTCAAAGCAATACCAGCTAACGCAAATACACGAATACTCCCGGCTTATTCGCTTACTGGTTGCCGAACCGTCAGCAGTGCCCGGCGATAGAAACAGACCAGTCCCCCCGGCCCCGTCTGCAGGTGATTTGCAATCGATCACCCGAGGACAGATCAACCGGCTGTCTCGTGACGCCGGGGCAACACTGGCCAAAGGCCTACGGTATCTGGAACTTACCCTCGACCCAGACCTGATTATTCTGGCCGGGCCACTGTCGACGCAGAACGCCTATTTTGAAGGGGTTGCGAAAGGTTTAAGTGAGTCTGATTCACGCAAATCTGGTTTAGTCGAATCTCATAACAACAAATTCGGCGGCAACCAAAAACTGGTTCGCGGGAAATTTTCGACCGCTTACGCTGCCGGAATTATTGCATTGCTTGATACGGCGTATTCACCAACGCTCGATATCGAACGCCTTACCCAGCCAGGCCCACTAAGCAACTCGCGGATCGGGCCACAATCTGATCGACGCCCCGGTTCGAATATCGGGTCGAATATCGGCAAACGCCGGAGTCAACATGAGTAATTCGCCGATCGCACCATCCGCAACATTCCAAACTATATTTGTCGCCGTGGTTGCACTAACCCTGGCCGTATTCAGTTTGTATGGCGCTTATTTCGGTGTTTTTTCAGACATGATTCAACTACCGGCCCATATCGGTATGGTGCTGATGCTGGTATTTGGTCCGACCATGCTCAGTTGGGACACTGAAACAAAGACCGGTACGCGCGTGATTGCCGCCCTGCTTTTTGTGACCTCAGTTGTGGTGATGGGCTATCACATCGTTTTCCATCAGGAAATTGCCGAACGTTACGGCGAACTCACCCAGCTTGAAATGTACCTCGGGGTGGCAGCAATCGTCGTTTTACTCGAGGCGACCCGCCGGTCGATTGGTTGGGCCATTGTGATCCTGGCCATTGTGTTTTTACTGTACGCACTCTTTGGTAATGTGTTGCCCGGTATCGCAGGACACCGCGGATATTCTGTAGAACGCATTGTCTCTCAGCTGTATCTTGGCGGCGGCGGAATCTTCGGCACGCCACTGGCTGTCTCCGCAACCTTCGTGATTCTGATCGTCTTGTTTGGTGCCGTGCTGGAAAACTCTGGCGCCAGCAAAACGCTGATGGACATTGCCACCGGCATGACCGGAAAAATGCGCGGCGGCCCGGCAAAAGCGGCGGTCGTTGGCTCGAGCCTGATGGGTATGATTTCCGGTACTGCGGTGGCCAACGTACTGACAACCGGGACAATTTCAATACCGCTGATGCGGCGCAACGGCTATTCAGCGCAGTCTGCCGGCGCGGTTGAAGCGGTCGCTTCAACCGGCGGCCAGCTCATGCCCCCGGTGATGGGTGCCGCTGCTTTCCTGATGGCCGACATAACCAGTATTCCGTACTTCGATATTGCAGCCGCAGCATTGCTGCCGGCAATCATCTATTACGTTGTCTTGTTTGCGGTTGTCCACCTCGAAGCACTGAAGCTCAATATCAGCATTTTGCAAGACGACGATCTGCCATCAGCAACGCACGCGGTGATCTCGGGCGGGTACATGTTGTTATCAATGGTGATATTTGTATGGCTTCTGATTGACGGTTATTCAGTAATGTATGCGTCGTTTTGGGCCATTGTCGCAACTTTTTTGCTGAGCTTGATCAAGCGACAAACATGGCTGACCCCAGCCAAGCTGATGCAATCAGCCATCTCCGCGACTCACGCAATTATTCCGGTCGCCACTGCCTGCGCAGCGGCCGGCATCATCATCGGCGTCATCACGATGACCGGGCTGGGGCTAAAGTTTTCATCACTTGTTGTCACACTGTCCGGCGGTAACTTATTGCTTGCCCTGATCATGACCATGGCCGCCTCCCTCGTGCTTGGTATGGGGCTGCCAACCGCGGCTGCCTATATTCTTGTGGCAACGCTGGTAGCACCGGCCCTGGTCGAATTAGGGGTCAACCTGTTAGCCGCCCATTTGTTTGTCTTCTATTCAGCAATGTTGTCATCAATAACGCCACCCGTTGCGTTAGCCGCTTATGCCGCCGCCGGCATCGCGAACAGCAATCCCTTTGGTATTGCCGTGCAGGCGTGTCGCTTCGGCATTGCGGCATTTCTCGTTCCCTATTTGTTCGCGTATAACCCGGCCTTGTTAGGTATCGACGCCAGCCCAACAATGGTGATTACCGCCGCACTAACGGCGATCGTTGGCGCCTTGTCGCTAGCGGTTGCGGTTCAGGGTTGGGCATTGAGACGTTTACATCTGATCGAGAGAGCCGGCTTTTTTATCGTTGCCGGCTTGATGATTTCAGCGGAATGGAAAACAGATTTGATTGGTATCGCCGTGTTAGCGGTACTCATTTATCTGCAGCGTCAAAACTGGCGCGCTGAGCGGTAAACGAAGTAGTTGAGCAAGTTGTAGACAGCAGTAAATACGGTAAAAACCGGCCAATCAGGCCACTGAGGAGATGAAAATGAAATACATGAATAAACCGGTGAAAACAGCCTTACTTAAATTGGCTGCGGCACTTGCGCTGACACCGTTGACGGCGCAGGCAGCAGACGTCAATATTTCTATCGGAAGTTGCCCAGTGGGCTGCACTGCGTATACCTGGTCCGCCGGCATCGCCGACGTGGTTAACCGCAATGTCACAGGCGTGCGAATGACTGCTGAAGAAACCAAAGGTTATGTTGCTAACATCAAGCTATTGCAAAAAGGTGAACTCGAAGCCTCGATGGCCACTTCACTGTCGTCTTACGAAGCCTACACCGGCACGGGAAACTTCAAAGACGGCGAAAAAGGTCAGATCATGAGCTGGATAGCGATTGCCCCGGTTGCCATGCATGTCATTACCCTGGCAGACAGTGGCGTCAAGACCCTGGCAGATCTGAAGGGCAAACGTATTGGCATGGGCCAGCCAGGCGGCACATCAATGCTCGATGCCAACGCATTTATGGAAACACTGGGGCTGAAAGCTGATACCGATTTCAAACCGTTCCGCGTTCGATTGGGCAATATGGTGTCCATGCTGGCTGATGGCAATCTGGACGTCGCACTCTGGAACGGTAGTTTCCCATTGCCACCAGTCAAGAAGTTAACGGCACAACGCAAAATCAATCTGATCCCAATTTCTGACGGCGTATACACAAAACACAATGCCGCTTACGCACCCTACTTTCGGGTCTCAATCCCCGGTAAGCTTTACGACGGTGTTGACAACCCAACCCCAAGCTTTGGCCTGGCCAACGGCATGGTTATCCAGAAAAAGATCCCCGACGAATTGGTTTACAACATGACCAAAGCGATCTTCGAAAACCTGGACAAACTTAAAGGTGTTCACCCGGCATTTGGCAAAGTGAATAAAGACACCGTGCTAAACGGTTTTGGTGCCCCGCTTCACCCCGGTGCGCTGAAGTACTACCGCGAAATTGGTGTCACCGGCATCGAAGACTTCGTCAAGCGAACGAGTAAGTAATTTAGTCAGTTACGACAATCGCCACAGCCACTCTTAACCTGACCTGACCTGCCCATGAGCCAGCAACCAAATATCGTTCTTATCATGACCGACCAGCAACGTGCCGACACTGTTGGTGCGCTTGGCTGGCCATGGGCCCAGACCCCAAATCTGGACAAACTCGCTAAAAGTGGCACATCATTTACAAATTGTTTTGTGACGTCACCGGTATGCGTCGCATCAAGAGCCAGTTTGTTCAATGGCGTCTATCCGCATAGCACCAATATCTACAGTAACTTTGAGCCCTGGGAACCGAACTGGGTCAGCTGGCTGGCTGATGCGGGATATCACTGCGTCAATATTGGCAAAATGCATATCAATCCATACGATGCGTCGGGTGGATTCCATCAGCGTTTTGTTGTGGAAAACAAAGATCGCCCGCTTTTTCTTGATGAACACGAGCGAGCGTTCTACGATGAATGGGATAAAGCGATTAAAGCTCATGGCTTGATTAAGCCGTCCCGATACACCCGGGTAGCCAAAGACCCGGAACTCTTCGCCAAAGCACTGGGTTGCTTTGAATGGGAACTTGATGAGTCCCTGCATCCCGATACTTTTGTTGGTCAGACAGCTAATTGGTGGCTGGACGAGCGCAAAGCAGAATCGCCCTTCTTTTTGCAAATTGGTTTTCCTGGCCCCCACCCACCGTACGACCCCCCCAAGAGATGGCTAGACCAATACGGTGACGTCGACATGCCGTTTGGTCCGGTCAGCGCAGAAGAGTTGGCTGGCCAGCCATCAATGCATGCCCACTTACGCAACACAATGAAGCGGTTCAATATCGACTCGGTTGCCTGGCGAGATGGTCTCAGTACTGATGAGTTAAAACGTATCTGGCGGCATTACCTGGCGAATGTCTCACTGATTGATCATCAAGTGGGACAGTTGATAACCACTCTGGAAAAACGCGGCGTCGCAGACAATACCGTCATCTTGTTCAGTTCTGATCACGCAGACGCGCTCGGTGAGCACGGACACATCCAAAAGTGGACTATGTACGACAGCGTCACCCGAGTGCCGTTGATATGCCGTTTGCCATCCGCATTGAATTCGGGTTCACCAACCGGTGTTCAGTGTCATGATCAAGTGCAATTGATGGATCTTGCATCCACGATTGTCGAACTGGCCGGCATTGACGTGCCGAGTAACTGGGAGGCGCGATCACTAATGCCAATGCTGGCTCATGGCTCCTGGGAGGCCGCAACCGGTAGTGACCAAGACAAACCGAAAGCACCGCGCCCATATGCCTATGCAGAGCTTGGGCGTGATCACATCCAATCCTCGGCAGAACACTTGATCATGCGCCGGAATGATGAATTCAAAGTTGTCATTTACCCGGGAACGGCCGAGGGAGAACTGTATGAATTACAAGAAGACCCTGGCGAGACGAACAACTTGTGGAACAACCCGAAGTGGCGCACCCGGCGAGACCAGGCCGTGAGTGAAATACTGGAATGGTCAGTCTTGGGTTCGTACAAAGCCCATCGCCAACCGACCCCTAAGCCACAGGCTCCAATGTCAATCGGCAAACCATAATCGCCAAACCTTAATCGCCAAACTCCCAGAACATCAAAATCGATACAGCAACACAAAAAAATTACGGAGCTTAAAAAATGACACGCCCCAACATACTGGTCATACAGGCCGACCAGTTAACTGCCAAAGCCCTGCCAATGTATGGACACCCCCTGGTTCAGACACCTCACTTAAGCCAGATTGCAGCCAACGGTGTGACTTTTTTGAATGCTTACTGCAACAACCCGGTATGCGGGCCATCACGTGGATCAATGCTCACCGGCCGGCTGTCTTCTGATGTTGGCTGCTATGACAATGCAGCCGATTTTCCATCGTCCACACTAACTCTGGCCCACTACCTTCGACACCAGGGGTACCGGACCTGTCTGTCCGGAAAAATGCATTTCACCGGTGCGGAACAATTGCACGGTTTCGAAGAGCGCGTCACCACCGATATTTACCCGTCAGACTTTGGCTGGACCGCCGACTGGTCGCAGACAGATCAGCCTTACGCCCCATCGCGAATGAGCTTGCGATCAATTGTTGAAGCCGGTCTGTGTGAACGCAACCTGCAAATCGACTATGACGAAGAGGTTTGTTATAAGGCGGAGCAATGGTTATACGACCAGGCTCGGGACGATGATGAACGTCCGTTTATGTTGTGGGCATCGTTTACCCATCCGCATAACCCATTTGTCACAACCAAAGAATTTTGGGATCTGTACGATCACGACAAAATCAATATGCCTGATGTGCCATTTCAGCCGATTGATGAACGCGACCCGTGGTCAAAGCGTTACGCTTATACGATTCGTGCTGATGAACACAATATTTCTGAAGAAAATATTCGCACTGCACGCCATGCCTACTATGCGATGACCTCGTATTTTGACTCGATGGTTGGCCGCCTGCTCAAAGTATTAAAAAGCACCGGTTGTGACGAAAATACCTACGTATTTATTGTCGCCGATCACGGAGAAATGCTTGGCGAACGCGGCGCATGGTTTAAGTTTCAACCGTTCGAATGGTCGGTCCGGATACCGATGTTAGCCAGCGGTCCGGGGGTAAAAGCAGGCTATGTCGAAAACAAAGGGGTTTCCCTGCTCGACTTATTGCCCACGTTTAACGACCTGGTCAGCGATGGCAATGCGATGGAGCTGATCGACCCGATTCACGGGAAAAGCCTGTTCAACATGCTACATGGTGACAACAGCGACCGCGAAGACGATGTCATGATGGAATTCCTCGGCGAGAGCGTCTATGCACCCGCCTGCATCCTGCGGCGCAATGGCATGAAGTACGTTTTTTGCCGCCATGATCCACCGATGCTGTTTGACCTGGTTAACGATCCGAACGAATTGGTCAATCTTGCCGGATCTGCTGAACATGCGGTTATCGAGGCTGAACTGAAAGCAGAGGTGCTTAAGCGCTGGGACTACAACAGACTGGAAAAAGAAATTGCCCAGTCGCAACGTCGACGCCTGTTTGCCCAGGAATCTTTGTTGCAGGGCCAGTGGACTTCATGGGACTACCAGCCTCAAACTGACGCCGGGCGGCAGTATGTCCGTGGTGCGGTTGACCCAAATACAACCGCAACAAAATCGAAGAAGCGTTTACCCTTCGTCGAAGAAATCAAGCCGCACAATCCGCGTGACCCGAATCAGAAAATTGACATGGGTGGGGCAGGAGACTAATCGAAGTAGGCGGATGTGAATCAAACATATTCGCCTTTACTTTGTCGTTGAACGCCGCGCCAGAATCACCCCGCCAATCGCAATGACAAAACCGACAATTTGTACTAATGAAAGTGCGTCACCAAAGAAATAGTAAGCCATTAGTGATGACAGCACGGGCACGAGATACAACAAACTGGTGGCGCGGGTAGCGCTTCCCTCGCGGACCAGCCACATCAACAGCGTCGGCCCGCCCAGAGACAGAACGAAGACTGCGTAGCCCAGGGCCAGCAGAGTTTGCGTGTTCACCACAAAGTGCGTTTCACCGAGGGCCACGGCCATCATGGCAACAACAATGGTTGCCCCAATATTCTGAATTGCGCTGGCCGGAATCAGGTGGACATGAGAAACCGAGGTCTTTTGCAGTAAGGTACCCACAGTAATTGACAACATGCTGACAAACGCGGCACTGACAACCAATAACGGTACCGCGTTCACCTTATCATGTGGCCAGACTGCCAACGCCACCCCGGCCAGCCCCAACAGTAAGCCAACCCACGCAAGTGGTTTGAGCTTGTCCCCAAAATAGCGAGACGCGAACGCGGCAGTCAGCGGCGGTTGCAGCGCACAGACCAATGCCCATAGGCCTGGTTGCAAACCCTGACCAACCGCCCAGAAGCCCGGGCCAAGGTATAAACCCTGCATCAAGCCCCCAATGCCAATCAGGCGCCAGGTATCTTTAGCGCGCGGCCATGGCAAACCCATTGCCACCGTGATGAGGGCAAACATTGCGATACAAAGCGCAAAGCGAATGGTCAAGAACAGGCTTGGGTCGACCTCACCTTTAATAGCCCGCGCAACAATGAAGCCGGTTGACCAGATAACGGTGAACAAAATGGCGACCAGGGTTGGTTTATGCCTGGCGTAAAACGAAGCAGATGTAGAAACGGTGAACCTCTCAGGCAACGGGTCAAGTCGCCGGCCGGCGCAGACGAACATGTATTGTATTGATGTATTTTTGGTGCCTGTCTCAATTTTTACGCAAGCATGTGGTTCATTCACGGACTGCGACAACGGCTATTTGGCTATTTGGCTATTTGGCTATTTGGCGATTAACGCAAAGTCGAGACATGCAAGCCTGGGATTATGGGCCAGGGCTGGCCTGAGCAATCAACCAATTCGAAAATTTTCGAATCCGTGGTACATCTGCCTTGCCGCCAGGACGAACGATCCAATAGGAAAAATCTGCCTCCACCTGTGCCGTCAGCGGTCTTATCAGCCTCCCGGCACTTAAATCCAGTTGTACCAATGCGCTGCGTGCCAGCGCAATTCCCTGCCCGGCCAGGGCTGCATCGATGGCCAGGCTTGTACTACTAAATCGCGGACCGCGATCAATAGGAAACTGAGAAACATCAACCTGCAGGGCATGCAACCATTCGGCCCATCCAGCCCGCTGCTGATCGTGAATCAAAACAAACCGACTGAGATCAGCAATTTCGCGGATAGCTTGAACCGATGGTTGGAGATGAGGACTGCAAACGGGAAAAACAGTCTCCTGACAGAGCCGGGTAACCGTTAAGTCGGGCCATTGACCATCACCATGCCGAACGGCAACGTCGATTCCGTCGTTGTCAAAATTAACATGCCGCTCAATGGCGGAAATACGCAGATCAACCCCCGGATTGTCAGCCATGAATTGACCAAGCCGCGGCACCAGCCACTTTTGAGCAAAGTTTGGCGAACAGCTAACCGTCAACACTTTGCTATTCGGGGACGGTCGAATGGCTTGCTCACCGGCGCGTAAACGATCAAGCGCCTCACAAACGTATGGCAGGTAAGTTTTGCCCGCCTCTGACAACGTGATGCCGCGCGACACACGCTCAAACAGGCGGACATTAAAGCGCGATTCCAGCTCGCGAATCTGATGGCTGATTGCACCCTGGGTTTGCGACAGTTCGGCTGCCGCAGCGGTAAAACTCAACAAGCGCGCTGCCGTCTCAAAAGCCCGTAATGCAGACGTCGACGGCAAAGCCCCGCTACCAACGGCAAATGGGTCTGGTGTCCGAGGGTCTGGTGTCCGAGGGTTTGGTTTCATTTGAATTGGTGCCATGGGGGCAGATGCCAATCAGCCAATATCGTTTTTTCCATTAATTTTCGTAATGCATTGATTATTTATTTTAGCTTTTCATACCAATATATCAAGATAATATATGAATAAAATTAATGACAAAGAAACAATTTCAACCGCTCAGGAGCCGTGCTGCATGTCGCATCAAATCTGTCCCATCCCGTTCAAACCACCACGCCTGCTCGGTCTTAGTGAAAGCCTCCTCAATCATCACTACGAGGATATTTACGGATCAGCCATACGGGAACTGAACGCGGATGCAGCCGTGGCTGGCTACCAGTCACCCAATCGCGCGATGCTCGACGCCGGTAACCGCGTGTTACTACATGAGATTTACTTTGACAGCCTCGGCGGCGAAGACGGCCTTGGCAGCATTTCCGTGCCCCCGACCGGCGTGATGGCACGCATGATTAAAAGCAGTTTTGGAAGCTATGGCACCTGGGCTGACGAATTTGTCAGCATTGCGACGCGCAATGACAACATGCCTGGCTGGGTTTTACTAAGCTGGTCAGCGCGACAAAAAAGACTGTTCAATCATTGGGCGGCTGATAACGCCGCCAATGTCACAGGCGCTATCCCCTTACTCGCCCTCGATATGCATCCACACGCCTACGAACTGGACTTTGGCGACGATCGACCAGCTTACGTCGATGCTTATCTGAACAACTTGCACTGGGGCCGTGCGGCGTCTCGTCTGACCACCGCTGTCAGCGCCTATGCCACGGCGCCAACTGCCAGAAAAACCAATGAAACGATCAGCCCGGAAGCCTTGCTGAGCTGGATAAACGGAGACGGTAGCCAGGGCGCGACCCCGTTTTTACTCGATGTCTGTCTTACCGATGACTTACCCCGGCGGTATGACAAGCTGCCAGGGGCCGCCTTCTACCCAAGCGAGGCCATCGACGATTGGCTTAACGCGATTCCCAAAAAGCAACCCGTTGTCGTGTATTGCCTGTACGGATACCAGGTCAGTAGCCAGGCGGTTGCCCGGTTGAGGGAACATGGGATCGACGCCCGCCAGCTGCTTGGCGGCATTGCCAGTTGGCGGGCGATTGGCGGCCCGACGCAAGCGCTTGCAATCAACGCGCTGCGCAAAGAAAAATAACCACTAGAAAATAAAAAAATGACCCAAACAAAGACCGTAAAACCCGACGATGATCTGTTGGGCAACGATGGCCGGCCATGGCCCGGTATCGGTGAAGCCTTTTGGGTCTGGTTGAGAATTGCCATGCTCAGTTTCGGCGGCCCGGCCGGGCAAATTGCGGTGATGCACCGCATCCTGGTCGAAGAAAAACGCTGGCTCGGCGAGCAACGGTTCTTGCATGCACTGAATTTTTGCATGTTGTTACCGGGCCCCGAAGCGCAACAACTTGCCGTTTATATCGGCTGGCTGATGCACCGGACTCGTGGCGGACTGATCGCGGGCTTACTGTTCATACTACCCGGTTTCGTAGCGATCATGCTCCTGAGCTGGGTCTACGCAAAATACGGTGATGTCAGCTATGTCGGTTGGTTATTCTTTGGACTGAAGGCGGCAGTCCTGGCAATTGTTCTGAACGCCGTCATCCGTATTGGAAAACGTACGCTGCAAAATCATGCCATGGTCTCAATTGCGGGCTTGTCGTTTTTCGCGATTTTCTTTTTTGGGGTTTCCTTTCCATTAATCATTCTTAGCGCCGCTCTGATTGGCTACATTGGTTCGCAGTTCTTTCCGGCACAGTTCAACCAGACAGGTGGACATGGCGCAGGCGGGACCAAGTCCGTTACTGACGACCAGACAATACTGGGAAGTAACGTGCCGAACCATGCCCGAACTGCAAACCGGCAATTGTTTGTCACTGGCGGCATTTTGCTTGTCCTGTGGCTGATGCCTACCGTACTCCTGCTGACAGTATTCGGATCGGATAACGTATTTAGCAATATCGCCGTATTTTTCAGCCAGATGGCCGTGGTGACTTTTGGCGGTGCATACGCGGTCCTGGCCTATGTCGCCCAGGCCGCAGTGCAAACCCATGGCTGGTTACAGCCGGGAGAAATGCTTGACGGATTGGGCATGGCAGAGACCACGCCCGGGCCGCTGATTATTGTCACGCAGTTTGTCGGATTCATGGGCGCATTTCGAAACCCGGGAAATTTAAACGCACTGCAAGCCGGCATGCTCGGCGCAATACTGACTACCTGGGTAACTTTTGTACCTTGTTTTTTGTGGATATTTTTGGGTGCACCCTATGTCGAAAAACTCAGAGAAAACCAGGCGCTGTCTGCCTCATTAACCGCAATTACTGCGGCAGTAGTCGGGGTTGTTCTTAACCTGGCCGTCTGGTTTTCAGTACACGTATTGTTTGTCCAGGTAGGCAAGTTCAATGGGTTTGGTCTTCAGTTTCCAGTACCCGAGTTTCTGTCACTCCGGCCGGGGGCACTGATCCTGAGTCTGATTGCCATAGTCGCTACGTTTTATTTCAAGACAGGCACTGGCATTTTGCTGGCTGCCATGGCCGTTGGCGGCATTGCGCTTGGGCTGGCCGGATTGGCGTAATAAGCGACATTCTGTGCAAGCTCATCGTATGAGCCTACCGCCAATTACAGTGAGTCGGTCGCCAACCCCCAGGAGCAAACCAATGCCGACCACTATCAATTTGTCTGATACGCCAAATTCTTCCAAACCCTCAAGCGCCAAACCCACAAGTGAAATTGCGGCAAACAATCTCAGCCGGGCTCAATCCGGCCGCGTTCACCGGACCTACGGAATCCGAAAAACCCACATCATCTGCGTTATCGACAAATCCAGCTCAATGCACTCAATTAGAGACCACGCTATCGCCGGCTTTAATGCTTTTCTCCGTGAGCAACAATTACTGGGGCAGCCGGCAATCCTGTCACTAGTACTTTTTGATACCCAGGTGCGGACCATCATGAACCAGGTGCCACTAGCCAGCGCCCTGCCATTAAGCCCCGATGACTATGTCCCGGGTGGCGGTACGGCGTTACTCGATGCACTGGGTGCCGTACTGGTCAATCCAACCCGGCACAAAAGCGACCAGACCATTGTGGTCATCCTGACCGATGGTCAGGAAAATTCCAGTGTTGAGCACACCCGGCAAGCCGTTAAGTCCGCCATCAGCGCACTTGAGAAAACCGGGCAATGGCAGTTTCAGTTTCTCGGTGCAAACATTGACGCATTCGCCGAGGCAGGCAAGCTTGGGTTAAGCTTCAAACACACCGCAGACGCTGGGCGGATGAAACCGGCAGCAATGCAGGCGATGCTGAGCGCTGCTTCAATGAATACCCGGCATTTCAGAGAAACCGGCGACATGCTTGCCCTGCATTGCCTGGTTACTGAAGAATTAGCCCATGCGGAAAACCGTTTGCAAGCACACTGAGCGCTTGGCAATCTCGGCTTATTCCCGGTTTTTTCTCAGCTTGGTCCCGGTATGTTTTTCCCGCCCGTAAACGTCCGGGCGAAACTGAATCTCATCATAGTGATTTACCCAAGCCGTCTGGTAAACAAAGTGAACCGGTATCGGCTCTGCCAGCGGCAGTGTTTTCGGTACACTTTTCTTCAGAGACTCGGTAACCGGCTCCAGGTTCAAACCAGCCTTGTTTGAGATCAACCAACCAGCCAGTTCGACAATACGGGCAACCCGTACGCAACCGGCGCTCAACAAGCCCTCCGGCCAGCCGAACAATCGGGGTAACGGCGTGTCGTGCAAGTAAACCGAGGACACGTTTGGCATATCAATTCGGATCCGTCCCAGCGCATTGCCACTCCAGGGCCGTTGAATCAGGCGAATATCCTGTGGGCGCAGGCCTCGACTGATCACCACGGCCGGGTCTATCGATTCCTGTGCCTTGACATCAAACACCACAAACTGCCGACGTCGAAAATACTCCGGGTCGCTTGAAAACCGCGGAAACAAATCGCTTTTCACAATACTGGCCGGTACGTGCCAGGCCGGATGAATATTGACCGCCCGTATGCTGACATGCAGGGTTGGGGTAGCACGCTCGGGACGACCAACAATAACCGTACTGGTTAACTCTATCCGCCGGTTGCGAACCGCGACAAGTTCCCGCGCCGGAATGTTCACCAGCACGTATCGACTGGACGTTACCTGGCGCCGTAGCTGAATCAATTGAGCCAGATTGTTGCGCATCTGGGCAAGCCGATCTGCCAAAGGCACATTCAGCGCCTCAACGGTAGTCTGATCAATCCGTCCGTCCGGGGGCAGACCGTGTCGGGACTGAAACTGCATCACCCCCCGCTTCAGTTCGTCGTCGAAAACCGGCGACCCAGCGTTTGACAATAACTGGTGGGTTCCTGGTTTTGTACGGACAATATCCATGCGGACAATTTCCGCAAGGCGGCGGCGCACCAGGCCAACCCGGTTATCGACGTCACCTGGTTCGAGCAGCGGGCCAGAAGGAACAATGCTTTCCGGCGCTTGCGGCATTTGTTCGAATTGTTCCAGATAATGAACAATCGCGGATCGCAGCCGTTGCTCAGCCGCTTCCGAAACAAGTAAACCCGGGTCGGCCTTCGAGTCTGATTTTTCTACCGCATTTAGTACGGTAGCCGACCCAGCCGACGCAAACGATCCGGTCAGCACAATTCCAACGCATACCAGAGACCTCAACAATAACTGTCGGGAGAATCGGCGGGCAAGCCAGGTCAGTTTAATCACCAGATCAACCACGGGTCTCGCACGTTTTTACCAGCCGGTACAAGACCTCATTCAGAGGCGCGAACAAACCGAGCTTCTTTGCCTGGGCAACAATTGCCCCGTTAATACTATCAACCTCAGTTCGGCGCCCCGCAAGTAAATCCTGCAACATGGATGGCTTGTGATCAGGATGTTTGCTCGCCGACAAAGCGATCAATTCCTGAACCCTGGCCTCGCTGGCATCAACCCCGCTGGCATGTGCAACCTTAATGGTCTCAGCAACAAGATCTTTGGCCAGGGCCATCGCATCGCTGCTCTGAAGCAATATGCCCGGAGTTGACCGGGTTACCCCGAGCATCGCATTGGTAGCTGAATTAAACGCAACTTTCTCCCAGATTGCCGGCAGGATATCGGCGCCATAAGTCGCGTTGATTCCTGCCGCCTGACAAGCCGTCTCGAGTGCTTCGCCAAATGCGCGGTGCTGACCATCTGCGAACATAAACATCGTCTGGCCGGAACTCCGCAAGGAAACCTGACCCGGAGCAGTCAGGTCAGCCGGAGTCATGGACATACCGATCAAAACGTTTTCAGGCGCGACATGCCGGGACACGCATTCACCATTGCCAAGACCGTTTTGCAGACTCAATACGGCGACCTCCGGCGTCAGCAGTGCCCTGGCATCTGACAAAGCAGCATCACTGTGAAATGTCTTGGTGAGCAGCACGACCAGGTCAACCGGCCCGCGCGCCTGATCTGGCCTACAGGCCGCGACTTCGACCAGGTGTTCAACCCCGTCAATCGTCAGTTGAAGTCCATCCTCATTAATCGCCCGAAGATGTGCCGGATTGCGGGCCAGTAATTGAACCTCATGACCGGCCTGAGCCAGTCGCCCACCAAAAGCGCAGCCGAGGGCGCCGGCCCCGAGGATGGCAATTTTCACGTCTTCTCCATGCGATTAACCAGCAGATATTGTTTCACGAGCGGCGGCCCAGTGATACCGACCGGGAAATGAACTATATCCCGAACGCGCAGGCCCCTGGAAACGAGAGAAATGGGAGTAAAAAAAATTGTTACAGGATTGAACCAAGCAGCCATCGAATACGACTTAATTTAGACAACAACTCTCTCGGCTGCAGACAATTCAGGTGCGATTACAGTTCATCGACTTACTGACCACCTGCGGTTTCAGCCGCACTAACCATGGAAGGTGGCGAAACCAATGCGCAACAATGAAATTAACTCTTGGTCATCCGGTTATAACGGACCCCTGGCGATGTCCGCAATCCGACCATCGGGTGACATGGTGAAAATTGGCAGCGGTCAACTCCTCGCCCAAATGCTTGATGTGCTCGATTGTGGCGCCTTGGTTATCAATCGGCAATGCGAATTGATTCAAACCAATACCCTGGCCAAGACCAATTTGCGCAAGTACCTGCGGTTCAGCCTTGTTGGTGAAACCGTGCTGCCGGCTGACAGTAACCGAGAGCTGGATTGGACAACTGCGGTCAATGCGGCCTCGCTGGGTAACGGGCGGTACGTCGCCATGGACAACACTTGCCCGCCCCGCCCACTCAGCTTGCAATCAATTGATATTGGCCTGCCACTGGGATGCGGATTGGCCGTTCTTGTTTGTGGCAGTCGATCCGCCTGTGCCACTGATGCCGGGGTTCGCGCCTATGCAAAGTCTGCCGGTCTGACTCGAACCGAAACCCAGACGCTGAACCTGATACTTGCCGGCAATTCCCCAGTCGAGATTGCTGACATACGAGGGGTCTCGGAATACACGGTACGCGCTCAGATCAAGAGTCTGTACCGGCGGACCAATACGCGTTCGGTCCGGGAGTTACTAATTTCAGTGGGAAATCTGCCGCCAGTTCGAGCCACCAGATAATCGAGACGAAAAGCAGCCCTCTCGCTTTCACCGATAGCTTTCTACTGCCTGGGCAACAGGACAACTTTACCCACAGCTTGCCGCTTTTCCAGGATTTCAAGTGCCTGCGCAAACTGATCGAGAGGCAATGCCACATGAACCGGCGGGTCAAGCTGACCTTTCTCGAACATCGCAAACAGACCCGCATAAGTCTGAGTAACCCGTGCCGCCGCCTCAGGGGTTGGTTTGTGCCGGGCCCAGCCAGTAAAGTAACCCCAGTAGACACCTAAGACACTGACATTTTTTACTAACAATAGATTCAGCGGCACAGCGGGGATGTCACCAGAGGCAAATCCAATGGCCAGTATTCGTCCCTGAGGCGCGGTACAACGAAGCGCCTCGGTGAATGCATCGCCACCAACCGGATCAAAAACAACGTCGACCCCACGCCCGGCGGTAAGCTCAAGAACCGCGTCGCGAAACCCTGCCGACGACAGAACGTGATCAGCCCCACTCTTCGCTGCCGCCTGCCGTTTAACATCGGTACTGGCACAAGCGATGACGTTTGCCCCCATTGCTTTGCCCACTTGCACGGCTGCCGCACCAGTCGCACCAGCCGCCCCCAGCACAAGCAACGTTTCACCCGCTTGTAATCGGCCTTCAAATTGCAGCGCCAGATACGCAGTGCCGTAAATCGTGGGAAACAAAGTTGCCTGCTCAAAACTCATGGTCTGCGGAATGGCAAAGGTTAAGTCGCTGCGAACGACTGTCTGCTCGGCAAACCCGCCGCCCTGAGCTGCGCCAATCACGCGGGTACCTGGCTTAATGCCAGTAACACCGTCACCACAAGCTACAACCACCCCAGCAGCCTCGGTTCCAGGAATGAATGGCGGGACCGACTTGTTTTGATGGGTTCCGGCAATTTGCAATATATTGGCGAAACCCACTCCGGTTGCATGGACGTCGATCAGGATCTGGCCTGGACCCGGTTCAGGTGAGGGCCAATTGAGTTCAATCGATAAGTCCCGATAGTCGCAAAATTTATGACAGACAACGGCACGCATAGTGTCTCCTGGAAAATTTTGTTATTAGTGGCAGATATGGCTGGAATCGCTGATCATAGTTGAACAAGTCAACCGCCGGTTTTGCTGTGTCCGCCGTGTCCACTGTGCCTGCTGTATTCCCCGTGCCTGCCGGCACCGCTGGCAAAAACTGCAGCACCGGGTTGTGCATCTGTAGTCCGCGCCCCGGCTGAAATTTCAGTTTCTATTGACAGAGCCTGGGCAAGCGGCAAGTCCAACCCGGCATAGACCGAGGCTCGGTCGGCTTGAACAGCGCCCTGCGGAAAACCTGCAATCACCCGGGCGAGCTCAATGGCTGCCGGCAAGGCCTCACCGGTATCGACCAGACGATCCGCAAGCCCAATCTGTACGGCTTCCTCGGCGGCAACAACCCGCGCTGTCAGCAACATATCCAATGCCCGGCCCTGACCAATCAGTCGGGGCAAGCGCACCGTCGTTCCATCACTCATGGGGACTCCCCAGCGGCGCGAAAGGACAGCAAACGACGCACCCCGAGCCGCAATCCGCAGATCACATCGCAGGGCCACGCCAAGACCTCCGGCACAGGCATAACCCTCAACCGCGGCAATTGTCGGCTTACTGAGATGGCGGTGGCAGGGCCCATCAACATCGCCCGCCCACGGCCGATACATAGCACCAGTGGCTAGTGACTTCAGATCGGCTCCGGCACAAAAGTGCCCATCAGCGCCCGTTAATACGGCGACCCGACTGTCGGGATTTTCGTCAAACGCCTTTAGCGCCAGCGCCAGCGCCCGGGCCGTCGCATTATCAAGCGCATTACGTCGGTGTGGCCGGTTAATCGTGATGATCGTGACATCACCGTCTTGCTTCACCAGCAAGGAATCGTCCGGCCCGGTGGACTGCCCTGTTTCCTGCTTCATGGTCTCCCCGGTTAATGGGTTTGTCTCAAGCCACACTCATACTTTGAGTCGCGCATCAATCCACACGTTTCCTGATCTTGGCTTGAACTCCGTGTTCAGAATGTATCAGAACAGAACCGCCCATAACCCACGGCGTGATTCCAGCTTGCATACCGTAGAATCGATTGATGCTACCCAACGCAATTCATATTTAATCCGACAAATTGACTCAAAAAATGGCAAACGATCAGGAGTGGCTAAATAAAACCACCGCGCAACTGCTCAGCGGCTATGCAGACGAGAAGCGCCATGCCCAGCTATATGATGCACTGTCGGCCCGGGAAACTGATCACCGCATGGCTTATATGCTGAGCGTTTTGGGCCGTACCGCGTCCGACCAGGCAGAGTTGTGGGCATCACGGCTGCGTGAGCGCGCTATTGAGCCGCAGGCGGTAGTGCGCCTCAGAATACGCGACCAACTGGCGATCTGGTTAGCCGGGCATTTTGGGGTTCGTCCGGTGCGTGGCATTCTCGCAGCGATGAATGTTCGCGGCATGTCGGCTTACAACGCACCGCACCTGCGCGGACACGTACCTATCGAAGCTATTGAACAAGTCCAGACCGCACCGTCTGGGGCCGGAAACCTGCGTGCGGGGGTATTCGGGGTTAATGACGGCCTGGTATCAAATACCAGCCTGATACTGGGTATGGTTGGTGCCGGTTCGAGTTCAAGTATTGTCCTCACTGCCGGCATTGCAGGTATGTTGGCCGGCGCAATGTCGATGGCGGCCGGTGAATATATTTCGGTGCGATCACAACGCGAAGTTTTCGAATATCAAATCGAACTGGAACGCAGTGAACTAGCAGAACATCCCGAAGCAGAACGCAAAGAGCTCGCCATCATTTATGAAGCCAAAGGCCTGAATCCCGAAGACGCTGACCGGGTAGCGCGAACTTTAATTGCCAATCCACAATTAGCGCTGGACACCATGGCGCGAGAAGAGCTTGGGCTGAATCCGGATGAACTGGGGTCCCCATGGGGCGCCGCGTCGTATTCGTTCGTTTCGTTCACCCTTGGCGCCCTTGTCCCCGTGTTGCCGTTTCTGCTTTTCAATGGAATCTGGGCAATTGGAATTGCCATTGTGATGGCCTGCACCTGTCTTTTCCTGGTTGGTAGTGCGTTATCGCTGTTTACAGGCCGCAGCGCCTGGCGCAGCGGATTCCGAATGCTGGGTATCGGTGTAGGTGCGGGTTTAATCACTTATCTGATCGGCAATGCATTGAACATGGCGGTCATAATTTAACGACACGATTGAAATTGGCCGAGTGCTTAAATCAGTAAACCGACTAACTTCTATTCGTTAACAATACCAGCTGACGCAACTGAATGATCCAACGCGGCGCTAAGCAAGGCCTTGGTGTAGTCGGTTCTCGGTTGTTCAAATACCTGGGCTGCTGTCCCGTATTCGACCATCGTACCCTGACGCATCACCAGCACGTCATTTGCCAGTGCTCTCACCACCTTCAGATCATGGCTGATAAACAAAAAAGCCAGGTTATGGCTGGCCTGCAACGCGCGCAACAAATCGACAATCTGGGCCTGCACCGACATATCAAGGGCGCTGGTTGGCTCGTCGAGCATAACAAAACGCGGCTTTAGAACCATCGCTCGGGCAATTGCGATCCGCTGACGTTGGCCGCCCGAAAATTCATGCGGATAGCGTTCCATTACGCCGGGGTCGATACCCACTTCTTCAAGGGTTTCGGCAACCCGCCTGCCACGCGCCTCCGATGTCATATCGGGGGTCTGAATCAACATACCCTCTTCGACGATCTGGCGGACTGACATTCTGGGCGACAGTGAACCGTAAGGGTCTTGAAAAACGATTTGCATTTCCTTGCGCAACGGACGCATGGCTTTGGCATTGAATTTTTGGATATCACGTCCAAGGTACGCAATCTTTCCCCGTGAAGGGATCAATCGCATCAACGCCAACCCCAGGGTGGTTTTACCAGAGCCTGACTCGCCAACAACACCCAGGGTTTGCCCTTCCCGAATCGAGACATCCAGTCCATCAACCGCTTTAATGAAGCCGACTGTTCGGCGAAAAAATCCTTTCTTGACCGGAAACCAAACCTTGAGGTCTTTTGTTTCCACTACCACCGGCCGACTGTGGTCAGACTGAGGTGGATCACCACTGGGCTCTGCATCAAGCAATTGCCGGGTATAAGCATGTGCCGGCGAACTAAAAATTGTGGCCACCGGGCCGCGTTCGACAATCTCACCTTGCTTCATGACACATGCGGTATCGGCAAAATGTCGGACAATACCCAGGTCGTGGGTAATCATAAGAATGGCCATACCAAATTCGGCCTGCAGATCTTTTAGCAGTTGCAGTATCTGCGCCTGCACGGTGACATCGAGCGCAGTTGTCGGCTCGTCCGCAATTAATAGATCAGGGGTATTTGCCAGGGCCATGGCAATCATTACCCGCTGACGCTGCCCGCCGGATAATTGGTGAGGATAGCTTGCGATCCGACTCTCCGGGTCTCGTATCCCTACCCTGCCTAACAATTCTATTGTCCGCGTTCGGGCTTGCTCCTTGCGCAACCCCTGGTGCGCTATCAGGATTTCGCCAATTTGCTGCTCGATCGTGTGAAGCGGGTTCAGCGAGGTCATTGGCTCCTGAAAAATCATCGTAATATCATTGCCACGAACACGCCGCAAATCGCGTTCGTCGCTATCGAGCAATTCTTCGCCGCGAAAATTGATCGATCCGCTGGGATGCTCGGCCGCCGGGTACGGTAACAATTTAAGAATTGACAAGGCCGTAACCGACTTGCCCGAACCCGACTCTCCGACCAGGGCCACAGTCTCCCCGGCGCCAATGGTAAGGCTTACGTTACGAACAGCATGGGTTACCGTTTTACCCTGACGAAAATCGACGGAGAGGTTGGAAATAGTCAGCAACGGCTCACCGCTCTTGGCGGGATGGTTCGCATGGTCGGGATGGTCTGGCGGACCTGAACGGCTGGGATGACTCATGCGAATGTCTTGCGCGGATCAAACGCGTCGCGCACTGCCTCGCCGATAAATACCAACAAACTCAACATCAGCGAGACAACAAAAAATGCAGTCAGTCCGAGCCATGGGGCTTGTAAGTTTGACTTGCCCTGGGAGAGCAGTTCGCCAAGCGAGGGGGAACCCGGCGGCAACCCAAAGCCAAGGAAATCCAAGGCCGTGAGCGTTGTAATCGAACCCGATACGATAAACGGCATGAAGGTAATCGTCGCCACCATCGCGTTCGGCATTAAGTGTTTGAACATTATCTTTCGGTCGGACAAACCCAGCGCCCGCGCGGCCCGTACGTATTCGAAATTCCGGCCGCGCAAGAATTCGGCACGTACGACACCGACCAGCGCCGTCCAGGAAAATAAAAGCAAAATTCCCAGGAGCAACCAGAACGATGGTTCGATAAAAGCCGCCAGAATAATTAGTAAGTACAAGGTGGGTACCGAAGTCCAAATTTCGATAAAACGCTGAAACAGCAAATCAATCCAGCCACCAAAATAGCCTTGAATGGCACCGGCTGCGACTCCGATAACTGACGACAAAATAGTGAGAATCAGCCCGAAGACAACAGAAATGCGGAATCCGTAAATCAGCCTTGCAACAACATCCCGCCCCTGGTCGTCAGTGCCAAGCCAGTTCATGTTGCCCGCAATACAATTAGGGTCGAGCATTCCTGCAGCGGAATTGACCTTGCCGTCACTGGCCGGTTGCGTGGCCATAGGGTAACGGGCGCACCGCTCTTCCTGGCTCAACTGCCACACCGGCGGTGATGGCGCAGGCCGGGGAAGTTCGTTATTGACCGTGCGATAGCCATAGCGAATCGGCGGCCAGATCATCCAACCATTCGCTAGAATCTCTTCTTGAATGTATGGATCTCGAAAATCAGTTGTCGCGAGAAATCCACCAAATTTCTCTTCGGGGTAATCCTTGATTATCGGAAAAAGCAACTCACCATTGTAAGAAGCGGCCACCGGACGATCGTTTGCAAGAAATTCCGCAAACAGACTCAAAATAAAAAGCGCCAGAAACAGCCACAACGACCAATAACCACGCCGGTGCGATTTAAAAATCAACCAGCGCCGTTGATTGAGACCGGAAAATCGACTGGCAGGCGCAGCCAGCGCTAACGCTTCTGTGACATCAGCGTCCTCAGCGTGTCTGGAAGAAGGGATCGCGTTCATGAGTCAGCCACTCAAAGCTCACGCGCTTCGAAGTCAATTCGTGGATCTATCCACGTGTATACCAGATCACTAATCAGGTTTGTCATTAAACCGAGTAGCGAAAAAATATACAGCGTTGCAAAAACTACCGGATAGTCTCTATTAATAGTCGATTCGTAACCAAGCAAGCCAAGGCCATCGAGCGAAAAAATAGTTTCGATCAGCAACGAGCCCGCAAAGAAAGCCGAGATAAAGGCCCCGGGAAAACCGGCAACAACAATTAGCATCGCGTTTCTGAATACATGACCGTATAAGACGTTGCGTTCGGTTATTCCCTTTGCCCGGGCAGTCATAACATACTGTTTTTTTATTTCATCCAGAAACGAATTTTTGGTGAGCAAGGTCATTGTTGCAAACGACGAAACTGCCATCGCAGTTAGAGGCAATACCAGATGCCAGGCGTAGTCTAGCAACTTGCCCCACCACGAAAGCTGGGCAAAATTATCAGAGACAAGACCCCGCAGCGGGAACCAGTTGTAAAAAGAACCACCAGCAAACAAAACTACCAACAGTATGGCAAACAGAAAACCAGGAATGGCATAGCCGACAATAATCGCGCCCGAAGTCCACACATCAAAACGTGAGCCATCTCGTACCGCTTTAGCTATACCTAATGGAATGGAGACCGCATAAGAGATCAGCGTAAGCCATAGACCAAGCGAGATAGAAACCGGTAATTTCTCTTTGATCAGGTCTATCACCGGGACATCACGAAAATAGCTTTCTCCAAAATCAAAGGTGAAATAGTTCTTCACCATGAGAAAGAACCGCTCGTGAGCCGGCTTATCAAAACCAAATTGTTTTTCCAGCGATTTAATGAATTCTGGATCCAGGCCCTGGGCGCCGCGATAGTTAAAACTGCTTGCACCAACAGCACCGATCGAGGTGCTGGCACCACCCGCTTCGCTGCCGGCACCGCCTCCGCCGCCGCCAATGCCAGATGTTGCCCCCGGGTCTGTTCCCTGAAGCCTGGCCAGCACTTGTTCAACCGGCCCACCTGGGGCAAATTGAATTAATGCAAAACTGATCAACATGATGCCCAGTAAGGTTGGGATCATGAGCGCTAAACGCTTCAGGACGTAAGAGCCCATCAGGAATCCATTACGCAGCTACCCCGAAATAACGATAGATTTTCGCCACTAAGCGCCACGCCTGATCGACGCAGCTTTGGCAGCATCAATCCACCAGGTATCCAGAATACCGCGGGAAAATTTGGGTTTCGTAGTGGGTTTGCCAAAAATATCCCAGTGGGCAACATTGTGTGCACCTTTAAACCAATGTGGCACCCACAAATAGTAGGCTCGCAAACCCCGGTCGAGTGCACTGATCGCAACATTCAGATCGGTTCTATTTTTGGCCTGCATAACCTGGCCGACCAGGGCGTCAATACCCTGAGACTTCAATCCGGCGAGGTTAAAGCTACCCGCCATTTCGGCAACTTTGCTCGAAAAGTAAGACTCTAATTCGACACCGGGGGTTTCACTCATCGTAAACCGGCGGGTGGTCATATCAAAGTCAAAATTTTTGACTCGTTCCTGGTACTGAGCCGCTTCTACTTGTCGAATTGACGCATCAATTCCAAGCAGTTTCAGATTCCTGATATAAGGCGCGATGATGCGCTCAAAAGTCGGCGAGAAGGTCAGTATTTCGATGGTTAGCGGCTCACCCCGGCTGTTCACAAGAACGGTCCCTTTACGCTTCCATCCCGCTTGCTTTAGCAACTGATGTGCCGCGCGCAGCAACTTGCGATCTTGCCCGCTTCCATCACTGACCGGTGGCTCAATTGCCGTGCCAAAGGCGGCCGCTGGCAACTCTGACTTCAGAGGATTGAGCAGTGCCAGTTCCGGGCCAGTCGGCTTACCAGAGGCGCGGGCCGCACTGTTTTCGAAGAAGCTTCCGGTTCTTTTGTATAAGCCGTAAAAGAGGTTGGCATTGGACCACTCGAAGTCAAACGCCAGACCCAACGCCTGGCGCGTGGCCTGGTCTTTAAATTTTTCCCGACGCATGTTAATGAAAAAACCCTGCGCGCCGGATGTGGTCTCGTCAGCAAGACTCGCTTTTATCAGGCGCCCTTCTCTTACCTGGGTTACGTCGTATTCAGTTGCCCAGTGTTTTGAAGTGAACTCTTCACGCAGATCGAGGACACCGGCCTTCAGAGCCTCAAGCTGAGCAGTACGGTCACGAAAATACAATAGCTTGATTTCACCAAAATTGTGCCGTCCCTTGTTGACTGGCAGGTTCTTTGCCCAGTAATCGTCTCTGAGCTCGTAACTGATAAAGCTTCCTTGCTTCAGGTCTTTGACGCGATAAGGGCCAGATCCAAGTGGTGGCTCAAGTGTGGTTTTTTCAAAATCAACTTTCTCATAATAGGCTTTGGAAAATATTGGCAAAGTCGCAACCGTCATCGGAAGATCACGGATATTGCTTCCACCAAACTCGAAACGTATGTTGTTAGGTGCAATGACTTCACACTTGATTACGTCGCGTAAAGTCAACGCAATTGCCGGGTGACCTTTTTCTTTAAGCAAAGTAAACGACGCTGCGACGTCTTCAGCCGTTATCGCGCTACCGTCAGAAAATCTGGCCTCGTCGCGTAATTTAAATATGACACTTTTTCGGTCTGGCGCGAGATCGGCGGACTCAGCGACAAGTCCATAAACAGAATCGGGTTCGTCCCCGGCGCCGGTCATCAGTGAATCGAACAGCAACCCAATATTCTGCGCAGAGTCACCCTTGAGAATGTATCCATTCAGGCTGTCAAAAGTTGTTAATCCACCCGTACCGAGTGTGACGATCCTGCCGCCCTTCGGTGCGTCCGGATTCACATAGTCAAAGTGATTGAAATCGGATGGGTATTTCAAATCGCCGAAAGCAGATAACCCATGCCGCGGCTCAGCCGCCAGGCTGAGAGGCAATGACAAGACAAATGCGCCCAAAATGGCAAATACGCTGGATTTTTTCATGCCCAGACTATAACCGATTGGCGAGTCAGCTCGTAGGCCGTGTCGCCAGCATACGACCAGAATACAATGCCCGGAAGCGGCCAATCCGGGCGCCAGGGATTGGCAACCAGCTTGCCAGCAGGATCATCAGAGCCCACGCAGCCAGTCAATAAGGATTTGATTTACCCGGCCGGGCCTTTCTTGTTGGGTCCAGTGCCCACAACCGTCAATTAAATGGGCTGCCGACAAATGACTCAGATACGGCTTCATTGCCTCAACCGGGCCAGCCGGATACATCAGGTTGACCATGTCTTTTTCGCCACCGATAAAAAGGCTCGGTTGATGAATCACCAGATCACCACGGGATTTTAGAAACGCATTATCCCGGTGGAAATTTCGATAACGGTTCAAAGGCCCACGAAATCCCGACCCGGCGAACTGGGATGCGTAATAGGCAACGTCGCCCGTGTCCAGCCACGGCCGGGGAAGCGGCGGCGGATGACAGTCGTCAAACAACCGCTGTCCGTGCAATTTGTTGCGCGGCCACGCGCCGGCCGGTGCGTCACCGGCGATACAGGTATAGAACTGATGTATCGAAACGAACGGGTCTGCTTCAAGCTCAGCTTCTGCGACCCCTTCGTCCTGAAAATAGACCATGTAAAAAAACTTGCCTTTGTCGGTGAACAGCTTTCGAAACAAGTCGATAGCAACAACATCACCAGGCGGAACATAGGGTACTGACAGTCCGGCAACAGCCAAAAACTGTTCAGGGAACAGCAGTGCACTGTTCCAGGCGATGGGTGCACCCCAATCATGACCAATCACTACCGCCTGCGCCTGCGGCGACAATGCGCGAGCTAAGCCCCGGATATCTCCAGTGAGGCTTTCCATATCGTAGGCGGAAACGGGGTGCGGTTTGTCCGAGCCGCCGTAACCCCGGACATCCGGAACTGCGACCTGAAACCCGGCGCTAGCCAGCGGTTCTATTTGCCTTCGCCACGAATACCAACTTTCCGGAAAACCATGGACCAGAATTACCAGCGGCCCGTTGCCGGCCACGGCAACTCGCAGGGACACATCGCCAACATTGATATCCTGCAATTGCGCACCCCAATGCGCGGCAATTGCTTCGTCATCTGTCACCATGCCTGGCGGCTCCTTCACATTTATCGTTGCATTCGATGCATTTCAACTTTAGCAGAAGATGCCTGCCGGCGCGTTAGAATCAAACTAGACAAACCGAATAATCCAAGAAGCCCGAAATTCGTCATGACAATCTCACCCGTAATACGTCGAATAGAACTATCAACATTCACAATTCAAATCCCAAACATTGGAACGGACCCGTCTGGCGCCGGTGTTCGCTTTGCCCCCGGGCCAGGCGATCCCCAATTGCGGATGGCAGTAAAAATTTATGCTGACGACGGCCTTGTTGGTGAATACATTCCCCCGCGTGGCCGTGCAGCCGTAGTTGTCGCGGCCTGCAACTTTCTGGCCCACCGCTTGATTGGAAAACCCGCCCTGCACCGTGAGCAGCACTATCGTTCAATGCGCCTGGCAACCAAACACGTCGGTGAAGTCGGTATTGGCCCGCTTGATGTTGCGCTGTGGGATCTTGCTGGCAAATGTCATCAGCAACCAATTTACCGACTGCTGGGGGGTTATCGTGAGCGCCTGCCCAGTTACGCCAGCACCTTGCAGGGGGATACCGAGCCAAACGGATTGTCGGACGTCAAGGCGTACGCCGACTTTGCGGAACAATGCCTCGAATTAGGCTATCCGGCGTACAAGATGCATGGTTGGTCCGAAGGCGACCCAACCCGCGAGAGTGACATGATCCAGGCGGTATGCGATCAGGTTGGCGATCGTATGCAAATTATGTACGACTCATCCTGCCACCTGAAAACCTTCCATGATGCAGTCCGGGTCGGTCAGGTCTGTGATGACAACGAGTTGCTATGGTTCGAAGACCCTTATGCCGATGGCGGGGTATCGCAGTTTGGCAATCGCAGCCTGAAAGGCTTTGTTCGCACTCCGATCATGGTTGGCGAACACGTTCACACCCCCGAAGCCAGTACCGAGTTACTGATGTCCGGGGCAACCGACTTTGCCCGCCCTGACCCAGACTACGACTGCGGGATTACTGGTTGTCTGAAAATTGCGAACGCTGCGGAAACCCTTGGCATGGATACCGAGGTTCATTCCTGTGGCCCTGCAATGCGGCATCTGATGGCAGCCATTCCGAAATCCAGTTTCTACGAGGTAAACCTGTTGCATCCGAAAATGCCCAATGGCTGGAGCCTACCCGTGTACACGTGTGGCTATTCCGATGACATCGACTGTATTGACAAAGACGGTACGGTGGGTGTCCCGCAAGGCCCTGGCCTGGGGGTTTCCTACGACTGGGAGCATGTAAAACGACACCAGGTCGACCACGTAGTCATTGAATAAATACTGAAAACGCCACAACACAACTGTGCAGTTCCTGATGCCTGCGCAAGTTCAAGACCGGCGCCACACTGGCAACTGGAATTTCGACCACAGCTACAGCTTGCAAATCGATGGTTGTTCGATGCCCTGTTAGACTCCACGGTTTCATCGAGCAGTTACATCGTGAATAATTAGTGACTAATTCGTGACCAGTCCGGCCAGCCCAAAACAGCTATGTCGCATCGCCGTCAACGGCGGTGCACTGACCCTGTTTTTGCACGGGCACTGGCGGCTAACCGAGCTGCCCAGGCTGTCCAGTGCGCTACACCTGCCGGATGTGCGTCAATCGGCCAGCCGGCCATGGCAGATTGACGGGGCTGGCCTTGATTCCATCGACACGGCAGCAGCTCTACTTCTGTTCAGACGGCTTGAAACGGCCGGGTTGAAGCCAGACTCGCTTGAACTAATAGGTTTTAGCGATAGTCACCAACGCATTATCAGCGGCGTTTTGCACCGGCTTCCAGATACTGTCGCGCTGGCAAAAAAGAAGCGTTTCAACTGGTTAGCCAAACTAGGCCAGATCAGCGCCAGGAGTTGTCGTCAATTTCTTTCGCATGTCTCTTACCTGGGCCTCACCATCGCCGCTTTTGCGACCGTGATTCGCCGGCCCCGTGTCTTCCGACTACGAGAGTTTTTTGCCCAATTACAACAAACCGGTATTAGTGCGATTCCAGTAATCAGTCTGGTTATGTTCCTGATTGGTTCCGTTATGGCTTACTTACTCGGCCTGCAAGCGGAGCAATATGGCGCCAACATCTATGTTGTTGACGGCGTCGCCCTGGGCACGGTTCGCGAATTTTCCCCGCTGCTGGTCTCAACCGTACTCGCCGGCCGGTCCGGCGCCGCGTTTACCGCGCAATTGGGAACAATGAAGCTTACCGAGGAGGTCGACGCCATTCGAACGCTCGGTATGCGACCCGAACAAGTTCTGGTGTTGCCCAGGATATGTGCGCTGATGCTGGTACTGCCGCTGCTGGTTTTCATTGGCAGCATCACTGCGCTAATTGGTGCCGCCCTCACTTGTAGCCTGATGCTCGATATCACCCCGTACACGTTTATTGACCGGGTTCACTCTGAATTATCAATCGGACACTACTTAATCGGCTTGATCAAAGCACCAGTTTTTGCCCTGACCATTGGCGTTATCGGATGCTCGATGGGTTTTACGGTCAGCCGCGATACCCGGTCGATCGGCTTGAATACAACGTCTACCGTTGTCCAGTGTATTGTTGCAGTTGTACTGATCAATGCCATGTTCGCCGTCGTTTTCAAGGATATCGGCTGGTGACTAGCAACCGTGCAAGCCGAGGCAGCCTGTCTGGCGAATTGCTGCCAATCAGTGTCAGTAATGTCCACAGCCAGTTCGGACCGTTGATCGTGCACCGCGGTGTCAGCTTTGACATTCAACCCGGCGAACTGGTTGCTTTGATTGGCGGCAGTGGCAGCGGAAAATCGGTTTTACTTCGGGAAATCATCGGCCTGCTTCGCCCGGCTCAGGGCAGTGTCTCGGTAATGGGCTGCGATATGTGGAACTCCCCACCCGGGGCCGTTGCAGCGGTTCAGAAGCGGTTTGGTGTGATGTACCAGGAAGGCGCGCTTTTTTCATCCCTGGACGTTGCCCACAATGTTGCTGCGCCACTGAAAGAACATGCACAGGTTCCTGACGATCTATTGTGGCCCCTGGTCAATCTGCGATTGTCGCAGGCCGGGCTGACCTCAGATATCGGTACCCGAATGCCCAGTGAATTGTCGGGCGGAATGAAAAAACGCGCCGCCCTGGCACGTGCGCTGGCCCTCGAACCGGAAGTCTTGTTTCTCGATGAGCCCACCAGTGGCCTGGATCCAATTACCGCCCGGGCCTTTGACCGCTTAGTTCGCTTCCTGTGCGATGACCTGGGTATTACGGTACTGATGATCACCCACGATCTGGACACTTTGTTTGGCATTGTTGACCGTATCATTGTGCTCGGAAACGGCCGCACTGTTGTTTCGGGAACAGTCGACCAAGTCACCGCAACAGACGACCCATGGATTAAAGAGTACTTCTCCAGCCGTACGCAGGCAGTTGGCGGGTAGAATGAGCAAACCGTCATGAAAATTAAAGCCAAATACAAGGCACACGACCCGGTGCCGGCTGGCAGTATGCATGGAACCTGAATCCCGTTATACCCTGATTGGCGCAATTGTCCTGGGACTTCTGGGGCTTGTGTTGCTGTCTTTCGTCTGGCTCACCGGGGTAGGCTCAGGAACTGAGTTTCGGTACTACACGATTTACTTTGAGCGCGAGTCACTAAAAGGCCTGCAGATTGGTGGTAACGTCAACATGCGAGGCATAAACGTCGGACGCGTTGAAAGCTACAAAATATCTACGGATAACATCAATCGGGTCAGCGTTGTCGTACGGGTCAACAGCAATACACCGGTTAGTACAAATTCGGTTGCAGTAATCGATCGTAATCTCGTTACCAGCATTGCGGACATCAACCTGGAAACACCAGGCAATCCCGGCCCCCCGCTTTCCGAAATATCCAAAGGTGAGCCTTACCCGGTCATTGCGGAAGGCCAGGGCGAGTTCAACGCAATTGCAGAATCAGCGAACTCGTTGATTGTCAAAGCCGATGCAGCGCTCAAGAATATTAATCAGGTTTTGTCCCCCGAAAATCAGCAGGCCATGCGCAATATTTTAGTTGGAGTCGAGTCTGCAACCGGCAATCTCGACAAACGACTTGAGTCCTTCGATCTGGCTGCCGTGTCATTTCGCGAAGCTACCGTGGCGATTGCCAAGTCTCTGGAAAGCGTCAGTAACGATGTTGGACCACTCACGGGTGACGCCCGGCGCGCGATGCGCGATATGCAAACCGCTTTGAAAGAAATCACCCAGACAGCCCGGACCATGGCGTCCAACACAACAAACCTGACCCGGCAAACCGTCAATGCAACCGATATTGGCCTTTCCGAGATTCGGGTGACTGCGCGCGAACTACGCCAGGGTGTCGACATGCTGGCCCGTACCCTGGACCGCTTACAAGACCCTCGTGCCGCATTGCTCGGGCCAGGTGAAGAGCAACTTGGCCCTGGCGAGACGCAATGAACCATAGCTCACGTCTTCGCCGTAAACGGCACACGGGCCGCCTCATCGTATTTTTCTTACTGGCGCTAACCCAATTTGGAGCCGGCTGCAACGCCTTCGGGGTGCTGGGCAACCCACAAAGCAATACCTGGTTTAGCTTGGGCACATTAACGAAAGAAAGCTTAACTCCGCAAGCCGCACAAGCCTCGCGAACTGGACAATTAGCACAATCGGCTAAAGACGCTGACTCACATCCACCGTTACCGCATACTTTGATTGTTGGCGAAGCGGGTTCGAACCCGTTCTATAACAGTACGCAGATCGCCTATAGCCGCTCAGACATTGCCCGCGCTTACTATCAATTTTCGTCGTGGACAGAGCGTCCGGCAAAACGTATTTCAGTGTTACTTGAACAAGCGCTTGTTAGCAAGGCACGATTTGCCGCCGTTGCAGACCAGTCTGCCGGCGTTGTCGGAGATATGGAATTGAACTTCTTCCTCGAGGAGCTGTATCACGATGCAGCAGGCAAACCCCAGTTCGGGCGGATTTTAGTCCGGGTCGATTTAGTCGATCGGAAACGCCGTACGATGATTGCGCGTCAACGTTTCGCAGCCAAAGCGCCGGTTCAGTTTCCGGATGCTGCCAATGCAGTTCGTGCAATGGCACAGGCCACGGTAAACGTAGTTGACGAAATTTCAGACTGGGCCGCCGAACAAGCTGGCTCGCTGATTCAGCCAGCTGCGAAAGTTTCTACCTGGCAGTAGCTGGTTGGAAATTCGTCAGGACAAATGCTTTTCAAAAAACGCCATGGTTCTTTCCCAGGCAACCCGGGCCGACGCTTCGTCGTAGCCAGTAATCGGCAAACGGTTTTCACCAACCGCCGTTTCATTGGCAAAAGCGTGCATTGCATCATAACGATGAAACTCATAGGCAACTTTTGCCTGGTCGAACATCTCTTCAATTTTATCGACGTTTTCAATCGCAAACGCCTTATCCTGGGTTGCAAAATGCCCCATGAGGGGTGCCTTGATTTTTGACGCATCAATATACTCAAGTGGCGGATAGCCGTACCAGATCACACCGGCATCGCACTCGGGCACATGAATTGCCGACAATAATGTCAACGCCCCACCCATGCAAAAGCCGGTGACGCCGACCTTAGGTGAGTCTGCTTTCAAATACTGGGCAGCACCTCGGACATCCTGACTGGCAGCATCGCCAAAATCCAGGCTTGTCATCAAGTGATTGGCTTCCTCAGCTTCAGCAGTCATCTTTCCGCGGTACAAGTCTGGCACCAAAGCGCGATATCCAGCCTGAGCCATACGGTCCGCTACACCGCGAATCTGGTCGTTCAAGCCCCACCACTCTTGGATCACGACAACACCCGGCGCTTCAGCAGCGTTTGCCGGCTGGGCCAGATATCCATCAACAACCTGACCATCAGGCCGCTTAAAACTAATTGACTCTCCCATGGGACACCTCTTAAGTTTCTAGAATCGGTCGGACTCAGGATCGTATCGTATTTGCATGGTCACTACTGACATAGCCATCGGTGATATCCGACGCCAGCAAGTCGGGACTTCTTTGGGACAGGCGTCCATAACCACCACCACCTGCGGTCTGCAAGGTAATAGTGTCACCAGTTGCCAGGGCAAGTTTATTGACCTTAGAGGGCAGATCTTGACGAGACCGGTCTGCAAAAGTGACCCAAAGCTTTCCTGGGGCGCCACTTTCGCCACCGTCCAGACCATATGGGGGGAAAGAGAATCGATCGAGGTTGGCAGTAAAGTTGGCCCGCTCGGACCGTACTTCAAACGAACGACGCAAACCCAGCCCACCACGAAACTCGCCGTTACCGCCCGAATCGGGTGCCAATGCATACTCTCGGAAAAGCACGGGATAAATACTCTCAATCATCTCAATTGGCGAATTCGCAATATTGTGAAATCCACAGGAGAACCCACTGGCACCGTCTGCTCCGGGAAAGGCGCCCCACCCCCCGCACTCAAGGTCAAAATACAACTGCCGGGTCATGCTTGGCTCTTGCTCTGCATCTAAAGCTTCGCTAGCTTCAGGATACTTACTTTTTAGTTGAGTGGCCGACACAGACTCTAACTCCAAGGCATAGGCATAACTGACGCCGTAATAACATGCGGCAACCTTGCCCGGCAAGGCAGCGGCAAGAGCACCCATTGTGGCGTTAACGATGCGATGACCAACTGCCATTCTATTTGCGACTGGCGCCGGGGAAACTGCATCAACACAGGTTCCGGGCCTGGACTTGATTTGCAATGCGCGGTAGACACCGGCATTTGCCGGTACGCTATTCCCAAGCACCATCATGATGGCGCAAATAACACCAGAACTGGACATGTTTTTTGTGCAGTTGACCGGCCCGGCAGCCTGTCGATCTGAGTTGCTCAGGTCTATAGAAAGCCTGTCTCCGGCCACTTTTAACAAAACGTGGATTTTAATCGGTTGCGCTGAGATGCCATCGTCATCTACCCAATCGGTGAATTCCCATTGACCGTCAGGCATGTCACTAATGATTGATCGCATGGCTGTTTCAGACTGCACCTGAATTTGCTCGGCTGCCAGTTGTAGTCGGTCCGCCCCATAACGTTCAGCAATTCGGGAAACACTGGCAGCACCAATTTCCAGGGCCGCCAGTTGCGACATAAAGTCACCCCCAACGTTTTCTGGTTCACGCGAATTCTTCAGAAACAGCTGAATGACTTCTTCATTGCGTACGCCAGCGCGGGCAAGGTGTAATGGCGGGATTCGAAAACCTTCCTGGAAAATCTCGGTCGCTGCAGGCGCATAACTACCAGGCGCGCCTCCGCCAACGTCGAGGTGATGAACTAAAATTCCAACTATCGCAACCCGCCGCCCATCATAGAAAACCGGCATAAAAGTCTGAATATCAGGAAGGTGCTGACCACCGCTGTATGGATCGTTGGTAATGATAATATCGCCGACACCCCATTGTTCTATTGGAATGTGATCAGCCAGGATATCTGACAGGCAGGAAGCCATTGAATTCAGATGCACAGGCATACGTGCTGCCTGCGCGACGCTGAAGCCGTTGGCATCAAAAACACAAGTTGAATAATCGAGTATTTCCCGTACCACTGAAGAACGGCTAGTTCGCCAGACTGTCACACTCATTTCTTCAGCAGAAGCGATCAATGCGTTCCGTATGATCTCAAGCTGGATAGGATTCATATCAGATGCCCTCAATTGCATAGCGGTTTACCGGCTGGCGAAATGTGTTCAGCAACCAGGGTACCGCTGCCATCAAGCCGGGCAAGCCAATTTTTAGTCAGCAAAATTGTTGAATGCGGGTCTTCGACAATTACCGGCCCGGGCACGCTCACGCCAACTCTTAACAGCTTCCGATTAATCACATCGAGTGGCTGCCAGTGTCCATCAACATAAACGGAGCGGCTTTTTGTTGCTGGTGCGACATCAATTTCGGCCAAATCAGAAGAATCAGAACCACCGTGATAACTGGGCATATCCATTTCCCCTATTGCTTTTACACGCAAGGTCACCACCTCAGGAGTAACCAACGGATCATGGTGCGCAAACTGTTCTTTGTGTAAGCGATGAAAGTCGGCCACGGCCCGAGCAATGACGCTTGGCTCAATCACCTGGGCGAAACATGGCACGCTCAGCTCCCATCCCTGCCCTGGATAGCGCATATCAAACGTAAGCTCGTTGCGTCGACGCTTCAATGGCACCTGCGATCGATCCATTAAATCGACCGCTTTCGCGCTTAGCGCGTCAAGTGCCGCCCTGAGAATAGCAACTGAATCAAGCTCGGCACTGCACAAGCACGAAGTAGATACGTCGTGCACAACATTGGCAAACAACATCCCCCAGGCACTCTGCGTGCCTGCATCGGCCGGAAACAATATTTGCCTGGAGCCCAATTGCTCGGCAACCAAAGCGGCATGCAGCCCACCGGCGCCGCCAAACGAAACCAGGGCAAAGTCTTCAGGATCCAGGCCTTTCTCAAACAAGCTGAGACGAATCGCAGCAGACATATGGCTGACTGCAATCTCCACCACCCCGCTGGCGGCCTGTTCAGCTGACAAACCAAGTGGATCAGCCACATGTTTTTTCAAAGCCTGAGCTGCCGCTGATACGTCCAGCGTCAGGCTGCCGCCGAGAAAATAGTCTGGATCAATCCTGCCCAACGCAATATTCGCATCGGTCACAGTGGGCACCTCACCACCACGCCCATAAGCAACCGGGCCCGGCTGAGCACCCGCGCTTTGTGGCCCTACGGTAATCCGGCCGCTGTCAACTTGTGCCAGCGAACCTCCGCCAGCACCGATGGTCCTGATTTCCAGCATGGGCACTCGCACGGGAATACTGTCTATTTCGCCCTGGGTCTGCAATTTTGCGCGCCCGTGACGAATTACAGACACATCAAAACTTGTGCCTCCCATGTCGATTGCGATCAGGTTCGGCATTGCCATTTGAGCAGCGATGACTTCAACGGCACGAGCGCCGCCGCTGGGGCCAGAGAGAATTAGACGAACCGGTTGCTCAGCAGCAATCTCTGGTGTTGTAACACCGCCGTTAGACTGAACCAGATATACCGGAGCGTGAATACCAACATCGAGTAGCAATTTCCGGAGCTGCTCCAGGTATTCGGAAACAACCGGCATGAGTAGTGCGTTGAGCACTGTAGTTGACAAGCGCTCGTATTCGCGCGCTTCCGGGCTGACCACTGTGGACGCGGAGACCTTCAGATTTGGCAGACATTCGGTCAACCACTGGATTACCGAGTTTTCATGATCAGGATGTTTAAAGCTGTTCAGAAAACAAACCGCAACCACCTCCACAGACTGTGCCTGTAATCGCTCAGCGAGATTAATCACCTGGTTTCGATCGAGCGCCCGGACAACCTGACCTCGCGCATCGACTCGTTCGTCTACGCCAAATCGTAGGCGACGCGGAATCAATATCGGCCGATCTTCAGCCACCTGGCTGTAAATTTCGCGACGTACGTGGCGCCCAATTTCAAGAACGTCTTCGAAACCGCTTGTTGTCAACAGGGCAGCGCGCGGAAACCGTCGCTGCAAAATCGCATTGGTGGCAATTGTTGTGCCATGCATTAAGCCACTGATCTGATTCTTGAGAGAACCGGTTCGGGTCAGGATTTCCTGAATGCCCGCCACCAGTCCAGTTGCGGGGTTGTCTGGTGTTGTCGGGGTTTTGTGGGACGCAGTGCGGCCGGTGGATTCTTCGACCAATTGAATATCCGTAAAAGTTCCGCCAATATCAATTGCAATTCGTATTGATCCATTCATTTCAGGCTCATTCGGGCACAACCCTAATAAATTCTCTGGTTAAGTTATAGCAGCCATTTAGCTTCTGTCTTGCATCATACTAGCGCAGCCAAACGTGTAGGATTATGCTGCCCACACCTTGTATCAACCGCTAATCGGTTGTTATCTCTGCTCCTTGTTTCAGACATTCGAAAAATTACGCGACCCGTTTCCTACGGGTCAGCCCAAAAGGCCGCCCAAAACCCTGCCCGCTTTTATCTGGGCCGGCACGGTCGGGTTGCGCTCGATGCTCGCCCTGATGGCAACTCTTACCGCAATCATTGCCGCATTCGACGCCTTGCTCTTTGCGGTCCTTGGCCAGGTTGTCGACTGGCTATCCGTATCCGACCCGATGACGATCTGGAAAGAAAAGAAGCACTACTTATTCGGCTTTGCCATAGCCCTGGCGGTGAGCTGCTTTGTTGTTGCCCTGCAAACCACAGTCAAACACCAGGTACTGGCGGTCAACATGCCTATGCGTCTGAGGTGGAACTACCACCGTCTGATGCTTGGTCAGAGTATGGAATTTTATCAGGATGAATTTGCCGGTCGTATTACGGCCAAAGTGATGCAAACCGCCCTCGCAGTGCGTGACGTTATGTTTGTTTTGTGTGACGTCACGGTAATGATGGGCGTTTACATCATCACGGTCATTTTCCTTGCCGGCACATTGGCACCACAAATGATCTGGCCATTTCTCATCTGGTTGGCTTGCTACGTAATAAGCCTGATCTATTTTGTGCCCCGACTCGGGGTAGCCGGGTCTGCCCAGGCCGATGCGCGTGCCCAGATGACTGGTCGGGTAACAGATGCTTATGCCAACATCACCACTGTCAAATTGTTTTCGCATACCAGGCGCGAAGCACAATATGCCCGTTCTGCGATGCGTGAGTTCCTGCAGACCGGCTATCGTCAGATGCGCTTAGTCAGCCGCTTTGAAATTGTTATTCATTCGCTGAGCATGTGCCTGGTTGGTGGCATGGCCGGCACTGGCCTATGGCTTTGGTCACAAGGCGTGATCAGCGTAGGCACTGTGGCCGCAGCCACCGCACTTAGCCTGCGACTGAACGGCATGTCGCACTGGATCATGTGGGAAATGACCGGCTTGTTTGAGAATATCGGGACGGTTCAAGATGGGTTAAATACCTTATCGCTGCCAAGAAAGGTTCGCGATGCACCGCAGGCTGCCGAACTGAACGTATCCGAAGGCCGGGTACAGTTTGACCGGGTAACTTTTAGCTATTCGAAATCCGCTCCCGACAAAAAATCAACAACTCGTGCGAATTCAATCGCATTAGCAAAACCCGTTAACGTTATTGAGCAGTTGAATCTGCGGATAGAACCCGGTGAGCGGGTTGGTCTTGTCGGCCGATCTGGTGCCGGAAAATCGACTGTTGTTAACTTGCTGCTGCGTTTCTACGATATTCAGGATGGGCAAATCACGATTGACGGTCAGGACATCAGCCTGGTCACCCAGGACAGTTTGCGAGCCGCAATCGGCGTCGTCTCACAGGACACGTCGCTATTACACCGTTCACTGGCAGAAAACATTAACTATGGAGCACCCCAGGCAACAGAGTCTCAAATACGCGAAGCGGCGGCCCGGGCTCAAGCCACAGACTTTATTGACCACCTGACAGACCCTGACGGTCGCACCGGCCTGGACGCTTTTGTTGGCGAACGTGGGGTAAAGCTATCGGGAGGGCAACGCCAGCGAATTGCAATTGCGCGGGTAATTTTAAAAAATGCACCCATACTGTTGCTGGATGAAGCTACCAGCGCGCTCGATTCTGAGGTTGAATCGGCTATTCAAGACAGCTTGTCTGACTTAATGAAAGGAAAAACAGTTATCGCCATCGCGCATCGCCTTTCGACTATTGCCGCAATGGACAGATTGATTGTTATTGACAAAGGCATAATTGCCGAAGAAGGTGATCATGAATCGCTGCTGCGCAAACGGGGAATTTACGCTGACCTATGGGTACGCCAAAGCGGCGGTTTTCTGGGCACAGACCAAACCTCCAACCAAATTCAAGACAAAACTGAAAAATAAACTGAAAAATAAACTAATAAAGAAACTAATAAAGAAACTCGGACACCAATATTCATGCGGTGGACTAAAAACAGACTAAAAAAATAACCCGGCTCTGGTCAGGCCCCTGGCAAACTCAGCTCATCGACCAGCGATGACCCAGTACAAATTGAATCAATGACACCGCGAATCAATGACACGGCGAATCAATGGCACCGTGGGTCGATGACAAGGATGATCTGATTATGATGCGCCAATTTGATGTGCTAAAACTCTCTGAACCGATTTACCAGGGCCTGACCAGAGCCGGGTTGCAAGTCCACTACAAGCAGAACAGACAGGCTACCCCTCGTCAGGCTCACAGGGTGAGCTTGTTAGAAATTTTCGCCTGTTGACTTTCGTTTTATTCCGGTAAGCTCCGCCCGTGACTCATACGGCCCCAACCCCACCCATAGCCCCAACGCCGCCAACCGCGCGCTCACGCCAGTTGGCTATCTACAGTCTGACCGCAGCCTATTTTGCTATGGGTACCGGATTAATGGCCGTCATCGGCCTGCTCGAACCCATGTCCCGTCAATGGCAGGTGGAGCAGTCTGATATTGCACTGCTGCTGACGATTTTTTCGGCTACTTTTGCAATAGCCGCACCGGCTATTCAGGTGATTTTCAGCGGCTACGCGCAGCGAACCCTGCTGCTTTGCGGATTGTGCCTGATGGCTATTGGCAGCATCGGAATCGCAACAGCTGGCACCTACGAGACGGGCATTGCCATGCGTATTGTGATGGCGCTTGGCGCCGCCGCCATTGGCCCGGTTGCAACGGCAATTGCCACTGCGCTGTCAGAACCGAATCAGCAAATGAAAACTCTCGCCATCTTGTTCAGCGGCATGACGCTGTCCTCGGTGATCGGCGTGCCAATTGCCGCCTGGCTAGGACAGAACTTTTCCTGGCAAATTGTTTTTTTCCTGGTCGCTCTTTTGTGTCTCGCTTGTGCCGGGGTCTTACGACATACGGTAACGCTGCGTCAGCCCGGTCTGCGCTTGTCATTCAGAGATTTCACCGAAGTGTTTAAACGCGCAGATACGCGCTGGGCAGTTAGTACAACATGGCTACACATGAGCGGCCAGTTTATTTGCTATGCACTGATCGCGTTACTATTTGTTCAAATCTACGATTTCAAGTCGGAATGGTTGTCGCCTGCATTGTTTGGCATGGGTGTCGGCCATCTGGTCGGAAACATTCTGACTGGCGTATTCGGCGACCGTTTCAAGGCCGAATCAGTTATCAGGTTTTCCCTGATCGGGATGATCATCGTATTTTTTCTCTTGTGGCTTACACCTAAGTCTCCCGCAGTAGTTGCCGCATTGTTTTTCTGTTGGTCGGTTATCGGGTCACTATTTCAACCCCCGCAGCAAAAGCGCCTTATTGCTCTGAACCCGCGTATTCGGCCATTGTTACTGGCCATGAACGCTTCTGCACTGTACTTGGGTATTGCAGGTGGTTCGGCCATGGCCACGTTGATTCAGTCTAACTGGGGTTTGGCAAGCTTACCGCTGGTTGCAGCCGCGGTAACTGCAGCTGCATTAGGCGCGATACAACTATCAACAAAGGCCGCCCGCCGCTTAACCAACCCACAAACGTAATTTACAAACTTTTCCCGAGCAAATCCAGAATGCGCTCCCAGTGACGTTCCCCAGCCCAGCGCTTGTAATCGGCCCGCTGCACAAACGCAAAGCCGTGGCCGGTATCCGGGTAAATTTCGATTCTGGCATCCCACCCCGATTTTTCGATGACAGCCGGTAGTTGCTCAAGAACCGATGGGGGTACCCACGGGTCATCCGAAGCAAAAGCCAGATACGACCTGGCTTTTATTCGGGTGGCATTCAAGTGAGGAGAATCCGCTTCGTCGGTAATAATGCCGACACCATAAAAGGAAGCAATCGCTGCGAAGTCATCCGGATATGCCGACGCAACGGCGCATACAAACGATCCGCTCATACAGTAGCCAACACAACCCAAAGGGCCAGATCCAGCGGCCGCATCAGTGCGGCAGTAATCTAAAAGTGCACGGGTATCGCGGACAATCATTTCATTGCTGAGCGACTGGCGGCACTCATGCATTCGAGTCAAGTGCTTTTCGTCTTCCCTTATCCGGGTCAGGTCGTAACCGCAGTTGCCCTCAGTTCCAATTCGGTAATAAAGATTCGGTAACATGACGTAGTAACCTGATGTCGCCAGGCGACTTGCCATATCGCGCAGCTCGTCGCGAATTCCTGGTGCGTCCATGTAAATGATGACGGCCGGATGCGGCCCGTTCTCTTCGGGGTGGCATATAAATGTGTCAAGCTGACCATCAGCGGTCGTCAGGGTGACATTGGACTCGTGCACGTTTTTCTCCTGTTGTGTTTGCTCTTGTACTTCGTTCTTGTACTGCGATCTTGTGTTTCGCAACGGCTTGATGATAATTGTTAATGGTAATTGGAACTTCGAACGGTAACCTATGCTAAACGGCCTTACTCTGATTCTCGTTTGCCAGCTAATTGGCGAACTCATTTCTCAGGCGACCGGCGGTCCAATACCCGGGCCGGTTATCGGTATGGTGATTTTGTTCCTGTTCTTACTGGTTCGCGGCTCCGTCCCGAAAAATCTGCAAACAACCGGCAATGCCCTTTTGTCGAACTTTTCTTTATTGTTTATTCCGGCCGGGGTTGGTGTCATGCTCCATTTCCGACTTCTTGGCAGAGACTGGCTTGCGGTTTCTGTTGCCTTGATTGTCAGCACAATTTTGACGATTGTTGTGACTGCCCTGCTGATGTCACGCCTTAACAAAACCAAAGCCAACGCCGAATTAGCAACGACGGTCGCCGACGATGAATGACTTGCACCAGATTTGGGTATATCTCAGTGCCAGCCCCCTCCTTCACCTGACGCTGACATTGCTTGCCTACCAGTTCGGCCTCTGGGTTTACGAAACAGGTGGTCGGCATCCGTTACTCAACCCGGTTTTAATTGCGGTCATCATCCTGGTTACATTGCTGATAACTACCAAAACACAATACCGTGACTACTTTGAAGGGGCCCAATTTGTTCATTTCCTGCTCGGGCCGGCAACTGTCGCCCTGGCGATACCGCTGTACCGTCAGTTTGAACGCGTCAAACATTCCGCCCTGGCCATCCTGGTCAGTGTTGTCGGCGGATCGGTTACAGCAAGCCTGTCCGCGGTTGGCATCGGCTATATGTTTGGTGCCAGCATAGACTCTCTGCTGTCTTTGGCACCAAAATCTGTCACCGCACCGGTCGCCATGGCGATTACCGAGCAACTCGGCGGATTGCCGTCGCTAACCGCAGTCATGGTTATCCTCACCGGAATTCTGGGGGCGATGCTTGGGCCCATCGTCCTCAACCTGATTGGCATCAAAGACTGGGCGGCCCGCGGCCTGGCCATGGGTACTGCGAGCCACGGCATTGGCACAGCGCGGGCAATTCAGGTCAACGAACTCGCCGGTGCATTTGCCGGGCTTGCCATGGGGCTAAATGCGCTGGCGACAGCTTTGCTTATCCCGCTCTTATGGCAGCTTCTGGTATTGACCGGATCTCAATAACCCCAACCACCGCCCACGACTGACTTAAACCGGCCGCGTGTCAGCTCTGCAGGCTCGCCAACCACTGAGGGTCCGGTTCGCAAGGACTCGATACGTCAACAACCATGCCATTCGGGTCTTTAATCAGCATGCGGCGCTGTCCGTAAAACAAATCCCGAGGCGGCTCGATAATCCTGGCCCCAGCCGTCATTGCGCGCCGGTAGGCAGCATCAACATCGTCAAGAATCACGGTCAGCATGCCACCACCGGCCTGGGTTCGGCAGGCTTGCGGAATCAGCGCGTTGTGACGAAGCATAATCCCCAATTCCACAAGATCGTTGTCAGGCGCACGCAAATGAACAAACCAGTCGCTGTCGAAATCTGTTTCATAGCCCAGCAGGTTCACATACCAGTCGCGGGAGACTCGCAAGTCATCGGTGTAAACACACAGAAAATTTCTAGACAACATAAAAGCCTCTCAGGAGGGGTTCGGCGTATCGTACGACAGGCTGACGAACGGCTGGAAACCAGGTGAGCGATAGAAACCCCGACAGTCCTTGTTGTTCTATAATCCGAAATATGGAAGGCCGTTGCGCCTATTGAAAACTACCAAAAAAATGAGGGACTCATGGCTGACCCAACCTCCAAGGTCATCTACACGCACACCGATGAAGCACCGGCACTTGCGACCTATTCATTGTTACCAATCATTCGCAAATTTGCACAAGCATGTGGGGTTGACGTGGAAACCCGCGACATTTCACTGTCGGGCCGGGTTCTTGCCAACTTTCCCGAGTACCTGACTGCAGAACAGAAAATTGGGGACGCGCTCACCGAGCTGGGCGAATTGGCGACCCGTCCTGAGGCCAATATTATTAAGCTGCCCAATATCAGTGCCTCGATACCGCAACTTAAGGTATGCATAAAAGAGTTGCAGGACAAGGGATACAAAATTCCAAGCTATCCCGATCAGCCCAAGACTGACGAAGAAAAAGAAGCCCAGGCACGCTACGACCGGATAAAAGGCAGCGCCGTCAACCCGGTGCTACGTGAAGGCAATTCTGACCGCCGGGCCCCACGAGCCGTTAAGAACTACGCCCGCGCAAACCCACACTCCATGGGTAAATGGTCTTCGGATTCTAAATCCCATGTGGCAAACATGCAGGACAACGACTTCTTTGCCAACGAGAAATCCGTCACCATCAATACGGCTGGCCAGCTGCGCATCGAACTGGTCGATTCTGCAGGGAAGACCCAGATTCTGAAGGACAAAATACCGGTGCTGGCTGGGGAAGTGATTGACGCTACTTTCATGAACGTCAATGCACTGCGCCAGTTCATCGATGACCAGATCTCGGATGCGAAAGCCAACGGCGTGTTGTTCTCTCTGCATCTGAAAGCCACCATGATGAAAGTATCCGACCCGATCATCTTTGGCCACGTGGTTAAGCGATTTTTCAGTAATGTTTTTGATAAACACGGCCCAGCACTAGCCGCAGCCGGCGTTAATGTGAATAACGGTCTGGGCAACTTACTCACTGCACTTGAGAAGATGCCAGCCGATACACGGGCCGCTATTGAAGCTGATATCAAAGAAGCGATGGCCAACGGTCCATCCATTGCCATGGTCGATTCTGACAAAGGAATTACCAATCTGCACGTACCGAGTGACGTCATCGTTGACGCCTCAATGCCCGCCATGATTCGGAGCTCCGGGCAGATGTGGAACCAAGCAGGCGAATTGCAGGACACCAAGGCGGTCATTCCAGACACCAGTTATGCAAGCCTGTACCAGGAGACAATTGCCTTTTGCCAGAAAAACGGGGCCTTTGACCCAGCCACCATGGGGTCAGTTCCGAACGTCGGATTGATGGCACAAAAGGCCGAAGAATACGGTTCGCACGATAAGACCTTCGAAATTCCATCCAATGGAACCGTACGAATTGTTGATGACGCCGACACGGTGTTGATCGAACACCAGGTCGCACAGGGAGACATCTGGCGCGCCTGTCAGACAAAAGATGCGCCAATTCGCGATTGGGTCAAACTGGCTGTATCACGCGGCCGGGCAACCGGCTCGCCGGTGGTTTTCTGGCTCGATGCATCCCGAGCCCACGACGCGCAAATTATCGCCAAGGTGAACGCGTATTTACCTGAACATGATACGAAGGGGCTCGATATTCAGATCATGTCAGTTGCACAGGCAACGCGCTTTACCTTGCAACGATGCAAAGACGGTCAGGACACGATTAGCGCCACCGGAAATGTCCTGCGTGACTATCTGACCGATTTGTTTCCGATTCTCGAACTGGGCACTAGCGCAAAAATGTTGTCTGTAGTGCCATTAATGAACGGCGGTGGGCTGTTTGAAACCGGTGCCGGCGGCTCGGCACCAAAACACGTTCAGCAATTAATCAGCGAAAACCATTTACGATGGGATTCACTTGGCGAGTTCCTGGCACTCTCAGTTTCACTCGAACACCTGGGTAAGGTGACAAATAACCGCGGTGCCGAAATCATGGGTGCGGCGCTCGATGAAGCAACCGGGCAGCTTTTGACAACTGGGAAGTCGCCCAAGCGGCGTGTACGAGAGCTTGACAACCGAGGCAGCCACTTTTATCTGGCCCTGTACTGGGCGCAGGCAATGGCGGCTCAAAAAGATGATGAAATCCTTGCAGGCCGGTTTGCCAAGCTGGCAAAAACCCTTGCCGATAGCGAAACGACAATCGTCAGCGAACTGAACGAAGTACAGGGTCAACGCTGCGAGATTGGTGGCTATTACCTGCCTGACCCGACAATGTGTGATGTCGTGATGCGGCCAAGTCAGACCTTCAACTCAATTCTTGAGTCGTTCAGCTAGCCAATCAACGGTTATCCGGAAACGGTTATCCGGAAACGATTATCCGGATCGTGGCCGGGTCAGTAAAAATGCAAGACTGAGTTAAGACGCCAAATGCCTTAAACTCCCGCATTTTTACTGACCTCGTAAGACGCAAAGCCCGAATCAGGCCGGGACGTCCGCTAGCACCAGATCGCTGCCTTTCTCAGCAATCACAATTGTTGCCGCATAGGTATTACCGGAAACGATACGTGGCATGACTGAGGCGTCGATTACCCGTAGGCCTTGCAGACCAATCACCTTAAGCCGGCTGTCGACAACCGCTTGCCCGTCACTTTCCACATTGCCCATCGCGCAGGTACCAACCGGGTGGTAAACCGTTGAACCGGTTTCCCGGACAAAATGTTCGAGGGCATCGTCTGACATTACACCCTGACCCGGCCAGGTTTCATCTCCGGCAAATCGAGACAACGGCTCGGCCTGAAATAATCGCCGAACAATACGCAAGCCCGCTACGAAGGTTTTAACGTCGCGCTCGTCGGCAAGATAATTCGGTTGAATGTCGGGTGGACTAAGCGGGTCCGGCGTCAGTGACCGGACGTACCCTCGACTATAAGGTCGAAGCTGAGAAATCCCGCAAGTCATCCCTGGCGCCCGATCCAATTTCGCATGACCTACCTTTCCCAACGGGTAACTCGCCGGGGCAAAGAAGAACTGTAAGTCAGGCCGCTCCAGGCGCGGATCGGTCCGAACAAATCCGTAAGCATGGGCCACAGCACTGGTTAGCAAACCTTTTCGTGCCGTCACATACTTAAGCACCTCAGCAACCAGGCGAAGTCCATGGCTTCGTTCGTTCAGAGTAGTCGCACCGACGACGCGGTGGGATACACGGACGGCATAATGATCCGCCAGGTTTTCGCCAACGCCAGCCAGCTGGTGTATTGGTTTGACCCCAATTGCACTCAGGCGCCGGGCGTCGCCGATACCAGAGCACTGCAGCAGTTGTGGCGATGCTATTGCACCAGCAGCCAGTATGACCTCACGACGCGCCCGAATTTCTCGCTGTTGTCCGTCGACAATTGCCTGTACGCCTACGACATGCTTCCCCTCGATCAGCAGCTTAGTGACCGGCGAAAGACTGAAGACTGTCAGATTTTCGCGCTTCAGTGCTGGTCGCAAATAAGCATCGGCAGCACTCCACCGCCGCCCTTTTTTCATCAGGTATTGATAGTAGCCAGACCCTTCTTGTTGCCCACTGTTGTAATCGTGATGTTGATGAAAATTCGATTGCATACTGCTGCGCAAGTCAGGCGCAACCAATGTATTCGCCGCCCTGATAAACGCATTACATAGTGGGTGCTGAAGCCGCGGCATGCTAACGATCAGGTTTCCCGACTTGCCTCGACCAGGCAAGTCCGATAGCTCGCTTTTCTCTGAGCGTTTAAAATATGGCAATAAACTATTCCAATCCCAGCCAGACGCACCAGCTGCTGACCAGTCGTCGTAGTCCTGCCGTTGACCGCGTACGTATAAATGACCGTTTATTGAACTCGAGCCCCCGATCACCCGACCGCGGGGACAGTGAATCGGTCGATTGCCCGTGGCCGGCGACCCGGCATTGACATAACCCCAATTCAATGACGGATCGTCAATAGTGCGAGTGAATCCGGCAGGAACTTTGACCCAAAGATGTGCATCCGAACCACCTGCCTCGAGTACTAACACCGAATGTTCACCAGATTCGGACAGTCGATTGGCAAGAACACAGCCGGCCGCACCAGCTCCAACAATAACAAAATCGAATTCGCTCATCATCATGATTCAATCGCATCGGTTACCTTCCCGAGCCCCCGGAGATTAACCCCGAGGCCAGGACCGATAACAGTCAGCTGGTCAGTTAATAGTGATTCGTTTGGCGCCAAATCAGAGCGCCAGTCTATTTCTCCAAAAGGATACTCGAGCAACGATGAGTTTGGACTGGCAAAAACAACATGGGCGCTCGCGGCTGTAGAAATTGGACCACTCGGATTGTGCGGCGCAAATTGCATCCCGTGTTCCTCCGCCATTTGGGCGATTCGAAACATTGCTGAAATACCGCCGACGTGTTTTACGTCAGCAATCACGACATCAACGCCGGATGTCCTGATGTATTTTTCGTATTCCGCGTGGGTGAGTAAATGCTCACCCCCGGTGACCTGAGCGCCGGTTCTATCACGCAAACGATCGGCAACTTCGAGAGTCTGGTCGGGCACCGGATCTTCTAACCACTTAATATCGAGGTCACTCGCGATCCGTTCGAGAAACGGCAAAGCTTCGACAGAAAAACGCCAATGACAATCGACCATCAAATAGACACTGCGACCAACCGCATCACGTAACGCTTCCAAGCGCAGCCTTCCCGGCTCAGTTAATGCCTCGACACTGGCACCAACCGCGCAAAGCGCCGGAATCGAGACTTCGTCGAAAGGCGCAAATTTGAGCCGTTGTACGCCTTGATCGACGGCCTGGCGCGCAGCCTGGGCAACTGACTGAGGTGAGCGGTCGGCACACATTCGGTTCACGTTTGAATAGACCGTTACGGCTGCCTCATCGATTAACGGACGTGAGTTCAGGTATTCGGTTACGCTGATTTTATTCCGTCGGCAGAACAAATCTGTCAGCGCCTGCTCTACGGCACTCAAAGCGGTACGACCACATTTATCGTCGGAGAATTCCCCGGAGAACTTGGAGCCAAGCGATGCAATAAGGGTAGCGTCGATGCGTTGCCCAACGAGGCCGGCAAGCAGGGGGCGTAAAACTTCCATCGTGCGCTGATCGTCACCGGAATGGCTGGCCTCGCCCCAGCCAATATTTCCGTCAGCATCAGACAGTTCAACAAACAGCCATCCGCCCCTGTGGTTTACCGGGACAAAATATAATTGCCACGCAATAAATGTCGAATAGATCATCGCGGCAATTTTGCCAGCAAATCAGGCGAAAGTACTCAAACCGTCGCCGATACGATCCTGGTTGGCCAACGCCTCGGTGGCGACGCGTTGAATCCATCGGGATATTGACGCGTACTCTTCGGCTTCGACATCTGAACGATGCGATAACAACCATAGTGTCCGCGACATCTTTACTTCAGACGGCGCTTGCACAAGATGAGGACATTTTTTGGCAATAATTTTAGGCAATAACGCCTTGCCAACCCCGCACTCAACCATCGATAGCAATAAACTCATCGTGTTGGCGGTGGCCTGAATCTGAATATTAGGCCCGGCCTCAGCGGACGATCGGCGAAGCCATTGCAAATACGGCAGGCTGGGCTCTCTCTGGTTCAGGTTCAGCCACGGCATGGTCACAGGGTCTACCCCAGCGACATAAAAAACCCCATACTCCACTTCACCAAGCAAAATACCGTCGACCCGAGTGGAATGTGGTTCTGAAAATCGCAACGCAAAGTCGACTTCTCTGCGGGTCAGACTCAGGTTGCGTTCTTCGGAAATCAGTTCGATCAGGTATCTTTCGGGCTGCTCGAGGCTGCCTAAAGAACGTGCCAGAATTTCGCTACAAACAAAATTGACCGCAGTGATTCGAACCGTACGTCGTTTTGCCAGCTGCCGTCCCATCCCACCGGCAGGTACCAATGATGCAAGAGCGTCAGCAGCAACATTCAACCTTGGCAACATCATTTCAGCGACTGGGGAAGCAACCAGCCGATTGCCATCGCGATTCAGTAAAGCCTTGCCGTAGTAGGTTTCGAGTTGTCGCACACGGCGACTGACCGTGGTGGCGTTAATTCCCAATTGGGCAGCGGCTGCGTCGTAAGTTCCGGTGCTGATGACAGCCAGCAAAGTATTCCAGGCGTTCCAGTCGTTCAATGCGATCTCGGAGAGTATATTGTTTTGGCTTCGTTTAACGATTGGGCCTGTAGCGAACGGAAATCGTAGCTTAGTGACCTTCTCAACGCGACACTAAAATCTACTCGAACTACCAGGAAATTCTGACAGTACCCCCTCGCAAACTTAGGCAATAAGCTCAGCAAAAAACGCGCAAAACAACAAAGGCCCGGAGAGGAACCCTGGATAAATAGTCAATTCACCGATAGCAAAACGTTATCGGATAACTAAAGGCCAGACAACCGAGACACTACGGCGAGAATAAAGAAGGCTACGATGCACATGACTAATGCAAACGGCCAGTTCCATACTGCAGCTGATATTGCCGGCACGCCGTAGCGCCCCTGAAAGACCACATGAGTTCCCGACAACGGGCTCGCACATGTGCCCAGACTCCAACCGAACAGGTAAGTGACAGCAAGCAATTGCGGGTCCGGCGACAACGGTAACAATAAGGGAGTCAGTCCGGCGATTGTGATCACCGGGTGAATCCCAATCATTGAGATGACCAGGATAACCACCAGCACGACACACGCAGTGATGTAGGAAAATGATGTCATCGGCAAAGGCATCCGACCTGAATCGACCAATGCGGTGAGCCCAACCGCCAACACACCAGCACTGGTAAACAATAGTATTTCGCCCGCCATGCCGGATAAACCACCGGTGATGTGAAAAGACAATCGCTTTGACGCTTTCTGGCGTCCATGACGGGCGAACAACACCGTGATGCTGATCAGCAGACTGGAGATTGCAATAATCAGTAAAATGGAGACTTGGGGAAGCGCGCGAACCCCAAAGAGCACCGTAATTGCCAACAACACTGGCACCCACAGGTTGGAGAACGTCACCGCATAGCCCTTGAACGCCCGAACCTCTTCGCGATAACGAATGCTCGATTCCAGGTTGACTAAAACAAATCCGGCAACGGCAAACGGGAAGCATGCTGCCATCACAAATGCCAGTTTTGTCTCTGGCAGATAAGTCAGCACAACAGCCATACCCGCAAAGAACGGAGACCACGAAGAACACCCGGAAAACACGCGAGTAATAGACTGAGAGGTGAAACGATCAATCGACCGCGACTGTGCGAGTCGATCGGTAATTAGAATTGGCGCTGACAAATTGATAAAAGTTCCGAACAGAGCAACCCCGAGCAGGGTTCGTCTATAGGCACCAACGCCGACCGGCAGCGGCGCCGGGGCGACCTCGTCGCTTAAAGTAACCAAGCGCAAAAAGCTGACCGCAGCAATCATCGTCAACAGGTTCGAGTTGGCATCGAGAATACGTACCCAATGAGGCTGCCCCCCAAGAAACGCTGCTATAACGAGGGTAATCAGGCCCACCAGCATCAAAGTACCAATCTGAAACTGCTGCCCCCGGGCAACCGATCCTGCTAACAGTACCGCGGCCATCCAGGCAGCAATACCGGCCCACCAATGGGGAATCGAATCACCAAACAAGCCATTGCCAATAGCTAAGATCAGCATGACGCTAACGGCCACTCCGGCTAATCCATGACGGATTCGCGTTGCGCGCCCCGTGTATCCGGTGACTTTCCCGTTCTTTTGAACTTCAGGCATTGCGAACGATTATTCGTATGCTTCGGAACCAATCGCTCCACTGTCTCGCAAATCGCCAATTTCCTGTATCGAGTATCCCAACTCGGCCAGTAACTCGATGTTATGTTCGCCCAGCCGGGGGGCTCCACGGCCCGGTTCAGCTGGCGTCTTTTCGAATCGCGCGGCCGGTCGGGCCTGGCGCAGCCGACCCGCGACCGGGTGATCAAGTTCAACCAGAATTTCACTGGCGAGCACTTGAGGATGTTTAATCACTTCACTACGCGTCAGGGCCGGGGCGCAAGGCACGCCTTCCTTGCCAAAGACCTGAAGCCAGTAAGCAGTCGGTTTGCTTAGTAGCACTTCCTGGACAAGCGCAAGGCGCTCGTTGACATGTTGATCACGCAAAGCCGGCGTAGTAAAGCGCACGTCGGTCAGAAGTTCGGGCATCGCAAATGCCCGCGACAATGCCGACCATTCTTTGTTACCCATTGTCGAAGCTGTCATGTAGCCATCCTGGGTTTCATAAATCAGGTCAATGAAACTGGCGGCTTTTTGCGCTGCTACGGTTTTATCGGGGAAGGTGTAAGCACCCATATCAGATGCCCACAAAAAATTAATAACAGAGTCCAGCATGGACAGCCTCACGTGCTGCCCCTCGCCGCTTCTGGCTCGGGCTAGCAACGCCGCCGTGACCGCCTGCGCCGTGACCACGGAGGTCAGCTTGTCCGGCAAAATAGTTCGCACCAGGCGCGGCCTTTCCGAGTCTGATCCAGCCTGGATTGTTGTCAACCCCGACATCGCCTGGATAATCGGATCGTAAACCGGTTCACCAGCCAGCGGACCATTCTCGCCGAAGCCGGAAATCGATACATAGATAATGTCTGGCGCCACCGTTCGAATATCTGCCTCGCCAATTCCAAGCCGCTCCACGACCCCCGGCCTGAAATTCTGAATAAACACGTCAGCCGTTGCAGCGAGCTTGCGCAGCACTTCCTTACCCTGGGCATCTTTCAAATTCACCGTAACCGACCGTTTCGATCGATTGATATTAAGAAAATGTGCCGGCATATCGCCGCTGCGATTTCCCAGTGAACGCGTATGGTCGCCAACGCCCGGGACTTCGACTTTCACAACGTCGGCGCCCTGGTCACCCAGGATAGAAGTTGCCCAGGGGCCGGACAACATCGATGTCAGATCAATAATGCGATATTCGGAAAGAGGTCCTGCCATGATGGAATTTTCGCCGTAGTCGAGAATGTAAATCGTTTGAATTCAATCGAATCATAGCCTAGCCAATTCAGGTACATTTTGAGAGATGTCGCTAAATGAAGCTCTTACAGACTGGGCACCTGGTCTGGCCGCCGTTGTCGACCGATTCTCAGTCGTACTTTCGCTGATACCCGGGCCTGTATGGGCCGGCGTTTATGCGTTGTGGTTCGTCGGATCGATCGTGTTTTTGCTGATGCAGCAACGCGCACCAACCGCCACGCTGGCATGGATATTTGGTTTTATCAGTCTGCCCGTAGTCAGCGCATTTGTTTACTTTTTGTTTGGGCCACGCAAACTCAAACGAAGGAAGCTGCGCCGGGCGCTGGCCAGGCGGATGGCCGAACAAGCCATTCCCGATCACGTGGTCGCTGAACCATCGGCGTTTGTCGACGAGTCCGAGTTTTCGGATCTTGCGCAGGTGGCCATATCACGCGGTGACCCTAGCCCGAGTCGGGCTATATCAGTACAACTGTACGACAATGGTGACGCAACTTATGCTGCCATTGAGCGCGCAATGAATGAAGCGACTGTTCATATTCATCTTGAATACTACATATTCGAACCCGATGAGATCGGGTCCCGCTGGCGTGAACTGCTGACCGATAAAGCCGCCACCGGCGTTGAAGTCCGGATACTGCTCGATGCACTCGGCTCACAGGGCTGCTCACCTGACTGGTGGAAACCACTGACCGCCGCAGGCGGCCAAGTCAGGTACTTCAACCCGCCCCGCCTGTTCAAACCGCGGCCTGGCAGGCTGAATTTCCGAACCCACAGGAAAATCGCCATTGTTGATGGCAGGGTGGGCTTTACAGGCGGTATCAACATCTGCCGTGACAACTCGCAACAGCAGTGTGGCCCAAATGCGTGGCGAGACACCCATTTGCGGGTTGATGGCGCACCAACTGCTCACCTGCAAACTGTCTTCCTTGAAGACTGGGTATTTGCAGCTGAACGGGATACGACCTGGCTCATCACCAACCGGGACATGGCGGACCTGCCTCCTGATGTTGACCGTTGGTTCCCCAGTTTCCCGACCAGTACCGGACCATGGGTACAAATAGTCGACTCCGGCCCGGATGAACCCAGCGCGGATATTCATCGCTTCTTTTTTACCGCAATTACGCGGGCCAAAAAACGGATATGGATAACAACACCATATTTTGTTCCGGACGAACCAATTCTGACGGCACTGAGTACCGCAGCCGCCCGGGGGCTGGACGTGCGCCTGCTGATCCCGTACGAAGGTGACTCACGATTTGTCACCGCTGCCGCGTCAACCTTTGCGACCCAGATTGCCAAAGAAGGAACTCAAGTCTGGACGTTCGGGCCGGGCATGAACCATGCAAAAACCATGGTGATTGATGACGAGGTAGCCATCGTTGGGACAGCCAATATGGACAACCGCTCGTTTCGACTGAACTTTGAAGTGGTGGCAGCGATTTATGACCGGTCGGCCAATGCAAGCCTGGCCGCAATGTTCGAGGCAGACCTCAATCGTGCGAAACGGCTGATTCCGGGTGAGAATGACGGAAACTTTGCCCAGCGCTTGCTTGCCAGCGGTGCCCGACTTTTCGCCCCCCTGCTATAGCAGCGAACAGCCTGGATGGTGGCCTGAAGCCGCCCCGATTGTGTACACTCTGGCGACTCAGGGCGGCAAGCCAGCCCGAAGCAGCTGACGTTTCCCAAGTCAGAAATTCAACCAACCTCAGTCAACAAACAGCCGGAGAACAACATGCGAGAAAATACAATCCGAACCATCTGGGACAGCGGTAATCCGGTCATCAATGCCTGGTGCGGCATTCCCAGTGCAATCGCAACTGAAAACATGGCTCAGGCCGGCTGGGACTCTGTAACCTGCGATTTGCAGCACGGATTAATCGACTACCAAAGCACTGTTGCCATGCTGCAGGCAATTGCAACAACCCAATCGATTCCTTTGGTTCGAGTGCCGTGGAATGAGCCGGGCATTATTATGAAATGCCTGGACGCCGGCGCTCTTGGCGTTATCTGCCCGATGGTCAATTCACGCGAAGAATGCGAAGCATTTGTTGGTGCCTGTCGCTATGCACCTGACGGCTACCGTTCATTCGGGCCAACCCGTGCGCTATGGACGCATGGAGCGGACTACGCGAAAGGAGCCAATAAGGCTGTTGTGACTATGGCGATGATCGAGACGCAAAAGGCGGTAGACAACCTTGACGATATCCTGAGCACCCCGCAACTTGACGCAATTTATATCGGGCCGGCCGATCTGGGCTTGTCACTGGGTGGCGAACCCAAGGGGGACCAGACGGATCCAAAAATTGTTGAAGCGATTCAACATATCCTGGCATCAGCCAAGAAGCACAAAATTCGCGCCGGCATTCATTGTTCGAGCACAGCCTATGCTAAAAAAGCCATCGACTGGGGTTTCGAATTTGTGACGGTTATGGCCGACAACCTGCTTCTGAATACGGCTGCCAAGGCAACTGTCAACGAAATGAAAGGCACCACCAGCAGCGGATCAACCAGTTCTTACTGATTTCACTTTGCTGACGAAGAACGCTCAAGCGACACATCTATGAACAATGAGAAAAAATCTTTTGTCAGCTCCTGGAATGATTTTGATCCGCTAAGACACGTCATCGTCGGTCGTGCTGACTTCACCTGCATTCCACCTTCTGAACCGGCAACAGAGGCCAAGGTGCCCCAAGACAGTGATATGCGCGGCATGTGGGGGCCGCGCCCGACACCAACTGTCGAGAAAGCAAACCAGCAACTCGACTCGCTGGTATCAATACTTGAATCGCGCGGCGTTCGGGTAGATCGACCAGAGCCATTGCAATGGAATCAACCCGTAATTACGCCCGACTTCAGAACCGACAGTCAGTTTGGCTGCATGCCACCGCGCGACGTGTTGCTCACGGTTGGAAAAGAAATCCTGGCGGCTCCCATGTCGTTTCGATGCCGCTACTTCGAGTATCTTGCTTATCACTCGTTGATGCAGCAGTATTTTGACGATGACCCAGAATTTCGCTGGGAACAAGCGCCACGGCCACGGCTGTCCAACGATTCTTATCAAGCCAACTACTTCGACGAAATTACGATTGAAGAGCGTCTGAGGCGCACAGCGGCCCTGGACTTTGTAACCACCGAGCACGAACCCTTGTTTGACGCAGCGGACATTCAACGCATGGGCAAAGACATCTTTTGTCAGCACGGGCTCACAACCAATCGCCGTGGAATGCAATGGTTACAGCGGCACTTTCCGGATCATCGAATTCATGCCGTCAATTTCCCTGGTGATCCGTATCCGATTCATATTGATGCGACTTTTGTCCCGTTGCGCCCCGGCCTGATTATCAATAATCCGAATCGACGCCTGCCAGAGAACCAGCGAAAAATTTTCGCGGCCAACGACTGGGAAATTGTCGACGCGGCCAAACCAGCACACAGCTCTCCGCCCCCTTTGTGTTATTCAAGCGTATGGCTGTCAATGAACGTTCTGGTTCTGGATCACAAAACAGTAATAGCCGAAGCCAGTGAAGTCCACCAGTGTGAACAATTAGACAAACTAGGCTTCGAGGTTCTGCCAGTGCAATTTCGGGACGCTTATCCGTTTGGCGGCGGCATTCATTGCGCCACGGCTGATGTGTGGCGCGAAGGCAGTTGCGAAGATTTATTCCCGGTACAAGTACCCGGAACCCAAGTCCAGCCCATGGGTTAAAACGGTTTGCTGGTTTAAGCTATAAATCAGAGAACAAACGACAGACTAATACTCAAATGCGCCAACGTCGACCTGGCCTCCGCTTATTCGGCTTCCACCCTGAAAATCAACACCGGAATTTGGGGTAACAGAGCAACTACCGCGGTTCAGGCCCACAGCCCCTGCGGTCAATTGAAAATCCGAAGATGACCCGTTAGTACGCGGATTGGCCCAACCTGCCTGACTGGTTGACACAGACTGAAGATTCCAACTCGAACTGCAATCAGACAAACGCGACGCATCACTGGTTAAGGCTACCGTGGTGCCTCGAATGTTTGATGCCTGCGGGTTTTTGTTAACAAAAATGTTGTGTCGATGTTCGACGTTTCTGAGGCAACCCAATCCATAATCCGTTGCGGTCAGGGCTGTACCAGAAAACGTATGCACCAGGTTACTAGCAAAACGTACATTCTGGCTTGTTACCGTTGAACCAACACAGCTGACTGACAACCCACCCTCGGTGCTTACCTGGCCACTCGCGAAAATAGTATTGTTCAAGACATCAGTATCACCTGAGTTGTACATATGAACGCCACCGCCACCATTGTCTACGCACAAGTTGCCTTCGATCAACGTCCGTTTCCGGTACCCATGATGGGCAAACTGATCCAGGACGATGCAATTGCCATCGTATGAAGCAACCCCGTTAGACGAGTTCGCGTCCGAGTCGCAGCCAGCTCGGGTTCGGGTGCCGTAGACTTTGTTACCCAATATGTAATTACTATAGCCATTGGCATCATCAGCGTAGCCGGCAGGATTATCCGGTTCAAAAATACTGATGCCGCTGGCGCAGTATGGGTGATAACCGGCCGCACCAGTTACCTCGTTGTTTTCTATCCTCAGATGAGTGCCTCGATTAGCCACGATACCGCCGCCGCCAACATAGCTGATCTGGTTTTTTCGGACAACCGCATGGTGGCTCCCGTACCCAACTGATACGCCAGATTCGAATCCGACCGCGTATTCGAAAGCCCCTTCGATCCGAAATCCTTCGACCCAGATATATGAAGAGTTCCGTATGTCAAACCCGCCGGAGTGATTGTGCCAATTGGCATTGTTCCGAATCACTGCGCGATGCTGATTCTCAGCCAGCAAGTGAACATAAGCCGGCCCACCACAGTTGCGATTGACCATCGCAATCGCATGGCCACCGTGACCAGGCTGGTTGCTGTCAGCACTGAAACCGAGACTGAAGGTACTGGTCAGGTATTGACCATCCAAAAAGATAACTGCATCTCCACCCTTGATTTGCGATGACGAGTTGTCGCAAATTTTTCGGATCGTCGCGTTCACGTTGCCAGGGGAATTGCGGTTACCCGAAACACCGGATCCGGACGGTGATACAAAGTATCGAGAACCGGTAATCTGTGGATCGCTACTCTGAACCCCGCTGCTGCCACCAGTACCACCACCAGAATTGCCGCCTCCTGAGTTACCACCTCCTGAATTACCACCGCCTGTATTACCGCTACCCGAACTGTCACTGCCATCACCACCAGGTACAAGCGACGTGTCGTCTAGCATCAGACTCGCACCGCTACTGTTCCAGACAGATAGCTGCACGCGAACGGCACTGGCCGGAATAGTCATACTGATATTTTGTTCAGACCATGACGAGGAGAACGACTGGGACAAGAGCTGGGTGTTGACTTCCGACCAACTCGCATCAAAAAACTTAACCAGCAAGCCAGCCCAGCCGCCGCCACCCGTTTTACCCCAGCCGGAGAAAACATAGTTAGACGACCCGGTCACATCAATGAAAATGCCACCACCATTGTTGTTTGGTACAAGCACAGCATAATTACCGGATCGCGCACCGCCAGTGGCAGCATTAAAAGTTCCCCAGGACTGCCATTGAGATGTATTGCCGTTCTCAAAGCCACCGTCGGGTATCAAATTGCTGGCGCTGTTACCGCCACCACCGTTACTGCCACCACCACCGGAGTTACCACCACCCGTTAGCGAGATATCGTCAATATAAGCATCACCCGTCGAGCCGTTCCACAGGGCAACCTGAATATTGGCCGCATTGGCCGGTGCTGTGCTGGTAATGGTTTGCTGGCCATATGAAGCGCCAAAACTGTCGGACTGTTGCGCCGCGCCTATCAGATTCCAGGTACTGTCAAAAAACCTCAACTGTAATCCGGCCCATCCGCTACCTGTGCGCTTGCCCCAGGCAGACCAGGTGTAAGTAGTGCCACCGGTTGCAGGCAGGTTTACACCGCCCCCGTTGTAAGCGGGAGAGGTCGCTGCCCAGCCACCCGAGCGGCTGTTGTTATCAACGGCGTAAAAATTACCCCAGGCCTGCCATCCCGTGACATTGCCACTTTCGAATCCGCGGTTTTGCAACAGATTGGTACCGCCGGTGTTACCACCACCCGTATTGCCGCCGCCATTGCCATCAACAAGGGTTAACGAAACATCATCAAGGTACAAGGTGTTTCCCGATTGGTTCCACACTGCCACTTGAACCCATGCCGCGGACGCAGGTGCCGTCGCGGTTACCGAGCGCTGCAGCCAGCCTGAGGCAAACGAATCAGGCCCATCCAGCTGGCCTAATTCGTTCCAGGAACTGTCAAAGAACTTGATGAACAAAACGGCAGAGCCACTGGTGCCACTGGTTCGCCCCCAACCGCTGAAAGCATAAGCAGCCCCGGGTGTCGCCGCCAGCGTAGCCCCGCCGCCGCTCCCACTATCGACAGCAACGCTGAAGCTTCCGCTGCGTGCATTGCCAGAACTAAGGTTGAACCCGCCCCAGGCCTGCCAAGGGGAAATATTGCCGCCCTCAAACCCTGGGTTGTCCAGCTCATTGGCAATTGCGCCAGTACAAGCTATAGACAGCATCAGTGCCAGCAAAGCACATCGTATACGAAGCCATACTTCTAATGCGAATACCGGTGGTGACATGATGAGGACGTAGTTTTGTCTGGTTGTCAGGAATCCCGAATAATATAGGTCGACACACCGCTGCAAACTGATTCATGCAATGTAGTGCAGGTTTTTGACAAATATCGGCACGATTGAAATTGATCGAAACAATTGTGACGAGCCAGTCATTAGTATCACGACCATTGGAATATCTGGCGTTGGCATATTGTTGAATCAGTTAACAATCGCCAATCAGATTCAGCACAAGCAACGAGATAGCTTTTTTTTTAAGCTTTTCCGATCGCGCTGCCCAGGATCCATTAAGCCATTGTTATCCCTAAGGAGCCAAGCGTCGGCGAACTGACTTCTATCCGGTCTCCGGGAACAACCGGCCCAACGCCGGCGGGGGTTCCTGTCATGATGACATCACCGGGCAACAAGGTATAGAAAGCTGAGCACATTTCGATAAGCTGTGCAATATTGCGAATCAGTAATGAGGTGTCCGCGCGCTGCCTGACCTCACCATTAACTGTCAATTCAAATGCAATACAGGTTGGGTCAGCAATATCATCCGCGGTAACCAGCCAGGGGCCAAGAACAGCAAACCCATCACATGACTTACGCATTGATCGGTGTTGTGTTCCCCGAACGGTCATATCCAGAGCCAATGAATATCCCGCGATAAATTCCATCGCCTGCCCAGCGGTGACTTTTGACGCAGCTTTTCCAATGATTACTGCAATCTCCCCCTCGTGATCTACCCGCTCTTCAGGAAACGGAATTCGAACAACGGACTCGGGGCCAGTCAGCGCGGAGCAAGCTTTCAAAAAGCAGCCAATTTCGTCGATTTTGTGAACAACGTTACCGCGATTAATTTGATGGTCTTGTTCTGCCTCGTGTAAATGGGCGTGATAATTCACAGGTGCACCAATAATTTTTGTTGGTGCTGCCACTGGGGAAAACAAGGTGAGATGATGTATTGGGTGACGCGGCGCTTTAGGCAATAACAGCTTTATTCTGTACAGGATTTCTTCAAGATGAAGGATCACGGGGTCACCCTGGGGCGGCACCCAGCGATAGTCTGGCAAGACGTCGAGCGCCTCAGATACATCAGCAATCTGGTCAGCGAATACGACGCCCAGACGATCGGTATTGAATCGGCACAACTTCACGATACATTCCTTGTTGGTTAGTGTTGCCTGGTTGCCTTAACTGCTGGCAAGCCACCTTAGCCACGCAACTAGACAGACGCGTTTGGCGACTCCTGACCGTGACAGGGTAAGGTTTCCAGCATTGCACCCGGGCGGCTGGCGATCATCTGCATCAGTTCTTTCTGAATCACTGCAAAACCCGGGTCATCGAAGCGATTGATCATTTCATCCGGATCGTTAGCTAAGTCGTAGAGTTCTCCCGCCCCTGACATCTGGTCGATGGTTAGTTTTGCCATTTTGGTTCGAACCGTTCGCAACTCCAGGCTGACACCGGTGCGACTTGGATGCATATTCCACTCGTTGTAGGCAAAGTCACGGGTCTGATCTTTTCCAGCCAGCAGAGGTATTAGAGACTGGCCTTGCATCGCATCGGGAATATCGACTTGCGCGGCTTCGAGTATGGTCGGGGCCAGATCCAGAGTAGACACGGGCTCTGATACCACCGCGCCACTGGCAATACCAGGGCCACTGGCGACTAGACCAACACGAAGCAATGATTCGTAATGAGTCGGCCCCTTTAGATACAAACCGTGATCACCCAACAGTTCACCGTGGTCACTGGTGAAAATAACTATCGTATTGTCGGCAAGGCCACTGCTTTTGAGCGTGGCGAGAATCTTACCGACGCCATCGTCAATAAACGAAATCATGCCGTAATAGTTAGCCGTCATTTCGGCAAGTTGACGATCAGTTTGCGGCGCTAGACGCGAGTACTCCTGGCGCAAGACCAGGACTTTCTCTGACTTAGGTGTTGGCATTGACTCAAGCGATGCCCGGTGCCACCACGGGCGCTTGTCGAGGTCGCGCGCATGCGTCGTGGAGATATCGACGTCATCCGCATGATAGTGGTCAGCCCAGGGCAACGGGCAATCGAATGAGTGATGCGGGTCTGGAAACGACGCCCACAGACAAAACGGCTGAGCCGCATCCTGGTTTTGCAAAAATGCCTGGGTTTGTTGAGTCACCCAGGTAGTGGAATGCCATTGCGCCGGCAACGCAGAGGTCCAGGTTTGTGCCGCCATGGGTCGTGGCCCGATTGCCTCGGACCATAAACGCCAGGCCTCACCGTGCTCACCGTGGCCCCAGAACCACCGCTCAAAGTGATGGCCTCTTGGTGGCTCTTCGCAGGGAAGATACTTGTGCCAATGCCCGAGAATCATTAACTCGACCTCGTCAAAACCCATGTAAGGGCCAGACCAGTCGGTTGGGAAGCCGGCCGACGCGTCACGGGACTCGGGCGCGCCATAGATTGTTGCCCCCGAATGCTCGCCAAAGTGGGCTTTTCCAATAAAACCGCTTCGATATCCGGCGCTTGCCAGAGTGCGGGACCAACCACGTTCGGCTATTTGTGGATCTAAATTGACGTGGTTATCGTATGCGCCGTGAGTCAATGGTAATAATCCGGTGAGAATTGACGCACGCGACGGCTGACAAACAACGTTGGGAGTTATTGCTGTCGAAAACCGGGTGCCGGATTGCGCTAATTTGTCCAGATTTGGAGTGTTGACCCGTCGCCTACCTTCAAAGCCAAAACAATCCGCCCGGTGCTGATCAGAGGTGATCAGCAAAATATTGGGTCGCGAAGCAGGAGATGGACTGGCAGTCTGATTCATAAATTAACTTGCCTCTGACAACAAGGGTTTTGGTGGGTTCCGTAGTTTCGGTGGTTTCACTGACCCTGCGGCCGACTGGCCGGAGTCAGGGTCCAGGTATAAAAATTCATCGATCCGAAAAATACCGAATCGGCAATATCGGACTCTTGCGTATCGATCCACTCGTCCGCCTGCGCCTGACTCGCCACCCCGGCTTTCGGCAACAAGACCCGAAGTGTCGGAAACAAATCAGCGAAGTAGCGCGCGCCGCCGGCTTCGCACAACAAATTGCCCACCAGGTTGTCGACTCGAAGACCGTGGCGTTTCGCAATAACCGGCAGTTCGCGCATCACGGCCGGATTGGTAAACATGCCTTCTGTAATAGCCCTGGCCAGTTGCTGCCCTTGTGGCGGGTTTGATCCACCCAGGGTAATCGACGAAAAATCACCATCACAAATGATCACCACGCCGTCCGACTTAAGCAGGCGGGAAACTGTCGCAAATACAGCATCGACATCAGGAACATGACTGACCAGGGTGTGGGCAATAACCGCGTCGAAACTATTCTCTGGCAGCGCAATATCCCGGGCATCTCCGGCAAGGCAATTGATGATGTCAGATAAGCCATCACTGGCAACCAGGTTGCTGGCCCGTTCGATCAACCCGGGGCTCAGATCTGTCGCGACAATCTGCCCGTCAAAACCATCAGTTTTGGCCAGCAGGCGCGAAACAAGTCCGGTGCCACAACCAAGTTCCAGCACACGATTTGGTGAGCGCCTGATCAATTGAGAAAGATACTGATCAATTATCCCTTTGAAATACGGGTCCCGTCCGCGGTTCTCCAGCCGGCTGGCGACGGTCTCCAGGGTCTCGGCGTCGAGCTGATCCGTGCTGCTGTATGGGTCTTTATTCTTGGATTTCGTGTTCATGCTTCCTTCTGTTCATGCCTGCTTCTAGCCGCGGGTCTTTCATAGCCGAGTTATCGGAGCCGTCAGCACACGCCTGCTGCGAGCGGTACAGTTTGGCATAGTTGCCGCAGCGCGCCGAGGCTTCGGCGAGCGATAGGCATGCGCAGTAGAATGTCTCTTGAATCATAGCCACGTAAATTTCATCCGGACCCAAGACCTATGAGTGACACCATCACCGCCTTACTGGCACCACACCAAGCCAATGCCCCGGCAATAGGCGCCCCTGACCGCCAGTGGATGAATTTCGGCGAGCTTCGGTTGCTGACCGAGACAACCCTGAAGACACTGGCCAGCCTGGGTATCGGCCCCTCAAACCGGGTAGCTATTGTGTTGCCGAACGGACCAGAAATGGCGGCGGCCTTTATGACTATTGCGTGCGGCGCGGTAACCGCACCACTCAACCCAGGCTACCGGGAGGAGGAGTACGAGTTTTACCTGAGTGATTTGAATGCCAGCGCGCTGGTTGTGGCGAACGACTACGATGGCCCAGCCCTGCCCGCTGCGGCCAAGCACGGAATTCCGGTTATTCGCCTGCACAGTCATCCTGACAAACCGGCCGGCAGCTTCACCCTGGAGGGCCAGCGCCCGGCCGCCATGGCCGCGCTGGCGCCAGCTGAATCGACTGCTGACGACGTTGCCCTTATTCTGCACACATCGGGCACAACGTCGCGGCCCAAAATAGTGCCATTGCTGCAACGTAACCTGGCCGCCTCGGCGCGGCATATTGGCACCACTCTGGCGCTCAGCCCGCAAGATCGCTGTCTGAATATCATGCCGTTGTTCCACATTCACGGGCTCATCGCAGCCGTGCTCAGTTCGCTATCTGCCGGTGCCTCAATCTATTGCACCCCGGGTTTTAATGCCTTGTCGTTTTTCAGCTGGCTCGATGATGCCAAGCCAACCTGGTTTACCGCTGTACCAACTATGCATCAGGCAATTCTATCCAGGGCCACACGGAATAAGGACAGTATTGCCAATGCCTCATTGCGCTTCATTCGTTCGTCATCTGCCTCCTTGCCACCACAGGTCATGACCGCAGTTGAAGAGGCTTTTGGCGCGCCGGTTATCGAAAGCTACGGCATGACGGAAGCGACCCATCAGATGGCGTCGAACCCGTTGCCACCGGCTGAACACAAAGCCGGGTCAGTGGGCATTGAAGCCGGGCCAAAAGTACGCATTGCGAACCAGACAGAAAACCTTATTCTTGAACAAGGGGCAACCGGTGAGGTTGTGATTTCCGGTCCGAACGTGACCCCCGGATACGAAGCCAATGAAGCGGCCAACGCCAGCGCGTTTTTTGAGGTAGGAGGCGAGCGGTGGTTTCGTACCGGAGACCAGGGGATTCTGGATGAACAAGGATATTTACGAATCACCGGCCGCCTGAAAGAAATTATCAATCGGGGTGGTGAAAAAATCAGTCCCCTTGAAGTGGACGAAATCCTGATGGATCATCCGGCCGTTCAGCAAGTGGTCACGTTTGCCATGCCACATGCCAAACTGGGTGAAGAAGTTGCCGCCGCCGTAGTCCTTCGCGACGGCCAAAGCGCTGACGAAAAATCGATTCGGGAATTTGCCTCGGAACGGCTTGCAGACTTCAAGGTGCCACGAAAAATAGTCATCATGGACGAGATTCCGAAAGGCGCCACAGGCAAAATGCAGCGGATCGGTCTGGCCGAAAAATTAGGATTGACCGGATGAAAATATGCATCTACGGCGCTGGTGCCATTGGTGGTTACCTGGGTGCAAAACTTGCAATGGCAGGTGCCCAGGTCAGCCTGGTTGCACGCGGCCCCCACCTGGTAGCAATGCAAGACAAAGGCCTGACCCTGATTGAAGAAGGTCAAAGCCACACTGTGCCGGTTACCGCCGCCCAGGATCCGGCAGCCCTGGGGCCGCAGGACTACGTCATTGTTACGCTAAAAGCGCATTCGGTTCCAATGGTGGTTGAACCGATGAAAGCCCTGCTTGGCCCGGAGACTACCGTTGTTATGGGCGTCAACGGCGTTCCGTGGTGGTACTTCTACGAACTGGACGGCCCTTATAAAAACCGGCGTCTCCAAACTGTAGACCCCGGTGGTTTGCAATGGAACGGTATTGGGCCCGAGCGTGTTCTGGGTTGTGTGGTTTATCCCGCCGCAGAGGTACCTGAACCCGGGGTTGTGCAACACATCGAAGGCAATCGGTTTTCTCTCGGAGAACCATCGGGCGAAAAAACAGAACGTGCGCTTGCCTTGTCCAAAGCACTGAGTGCAGTTGGCTTAAAGGCGCCGGTTCGCCCAAAAATCCGCGATGAAATCTGGGTGAAACTCTGGGGTAATTTGTCCTTCAACCCGATCAGCGCGTTAACCCACGCTACTCTGGATCAATTGTGCACCTTCGATGGTACCCGCGCGGTCGCACGCGGCATGATGGTCGAAGCCCAGCATATTGCTGAAAAGCTCGGAGTGCGGTTTCCAGTTGATGTTGATAAACGAATTGATGGTGGAGCGGCTGTTGGTGCCCATAAAACATCAATGCTGCAAGACCTCGAGCGTGGCCGCCCGATGGAAATTGACGCCTTGATCACTGCGGTGCAAGAGATGGGTCAGCTAGTCGATGTGCCAACGCCAACTATTGATACCGTGCTGGCCTTGATTCGCCTACGTGCCCGAACGGCTGGCACATACGACGCCTAAGTTTGCGGTTAGCCCTTAACCGTTAGCGGCCGTCTTCACAAAAGTGCTACGCGCCTGATATTGCATCCGCTGAATGTATTCATCCTGCGTCCACCCGCATGCTGAACGCAAGTAGTCCCAGTTGCGAAACGACAGATTTGTCCACAGCAAGTCGGTAGCGACGTCCGTTTGCCAGTCATCATGCAGGTCCGCGTCGTTTGCCAGCGCGTCGATAGCAGCTGCGCAACCTTCACGCATGTCATTCATCCGTTCTGCCCAGACCGCGGCCGCATCAGGGTCGGTTTCCTGCATGGCCAGTAACGCGCGGGCAACCCCTTGTATGTGCGGCATGTAATTACCCCACGCATCAATAAACGCCGACAGCCGATCAACACCACGATTGGCGGCGCGGCTGGCTGCCAGCCGCCGATCCACCCCGTGCAACTCATCGATATACAAGGTAGTCGCCCGTAACAAATCAGAGCGCGCGCCGAAGTGAAGATATAACGCCTGTCGGGAAATACCAGCTTCGCGGGCGATATCAGCCATCCGGACTCCAGGCCCCTGATTTGCCTCCATTAGCTTGCGAGTAGCCACAAGAATTCGATTTCTGGTGTTTAAAGCATCACTTGACACGGCGTCAATCTCCGAATAGATTTGACACTGTGTCAATTTACACAGTGTCAAGTCAATCGTTTTAGGAGATCAGTAATGAAAGTAATCATCTTCGGCGCAACTGGTACCGTCGGGCGGCATCTTGTCGAGCAAGCAGTTCTGGCAGGTGATGAAGTATCAGCTTTTGCGCGACGAGATAAACCAGCGAGCAATGGCGTTCACTGGATCCAGGGTGATGTGCTCAACCGGCTGGCGGTCAGTGAAGCTGTCGCTGGGCATGACGCGGTTTTCTGCGCCCTTGGCGCCGGGCGTCATGGCGGGGTGAGATCTGAAGGGACGGCAAACATTATTGCGGCAATGAAAGACAACGGCGTGCGTCGGCTGATCTGTCAGTCAACCCTTGGTGCGGGGGACAGCGACGGCAACCTGACCTTCTTCTGGAGATACTTCATGTTCGGATTCTTGCTGCGTCCGGCCTTCGCAGACCATCAGGCCCAGGAGAAACATGTTCGCAACTCAGGCCTTGAGTGGACAATTGTTCGACCCGCAGCGTTTACCGACGGCCCGTTAACCGGTCGGTATCAACACGGCTTTTCTGGAAGCAGCCCGCGCGGGCTGAGTCTGAAAATATCGCGCGCCGATGTCGCCCACTTCATGCGTCAACAACTGGCCACCGACCGGTACCTGAACGCAACGCCGGGGTTGTCGTATTGAAGTTAGTGGGGAAAATCTGTCGAATCAACGAGACAAAATCTCGTTCAGTACCGGCAAAATATAGTCGCGAAATTTCCCGGGGTTTTCACTCATCGGAAAATGGCCAAGTTCTTTCATAATAGTCACCCGGGCCCCGGGAATCCGCGCTGCCGTGGCCTCGGTGTTTTCCGCCCGACACGAGTAGTCGTACTCACCGGTCAGCAAATACATCGGGCATTGCTTCGTATCGATCCGCTCGGTTAAGTCGCCATATTCGGAATCGGTGCGGAAAAAGTGCATATCACCTTCGAAGATATTCGAGCCACCCTGAGTGTAGTGCCACAAGGTTTCCTCGCGATCAGCTTGTGGGCTTTGCGGCGCCATTAAACCCGAAACCAGTGCCGCACAAAAATCTCCGCGTGCAAACTGAGGACTGCCCAGCCAGGAGTCGTCCCACCATGGTGCCGGACGGTCAGTTGCTTCCAGACCGATCAGGGCACCAATTTGATCGCCGAACTCTGCGGCCAGTCGAAAGACAACCCGTCCACCCATCGAACAACCCATGATGACTGGTTGCTCCAGGCTTAAGCTCTGGCAAAACGAAATAATGGCATCGACGTAATAGTCACTGGTTAATTGGTAGTCGGTATCCATCCAGCCCGGTGGTGGATTGGACTTTCCGTGCCATGGCAGGTCAAAAGCCAGGACCCGAAAATTATCGGTAACCGCCGGGTCTGTCATCAGGTGGCGAAACTGGCTGCCGTGTGAACCAGCGGTATGCAGACAAACCAGTGGTCTGCCCTGACCTGATTCTTCAAAATAGATGCGATTCAATTGTCCGGCGATTGGCACATGAACGTATCTGCCGGTAATTGGCTCGATAGCCCCAGCGCCGTCAATATCAGAGCGGCGCCCTAACGATGACTTGGATTCTCGAATTGTCATGGTGTATCACCATCGGCGGAAAAATCAGCAGCCAATAAAACGTCACCGTCGACTTGACGTGGAATCTGCATCAATTGTTTCAGAAAAGCCAGGTGTTCACGCAGCAATGCCTGATTACCTGAAATTTGCAGATGAAAGTAACTCGACATTGCCAAAATATCGTGAAAACCGCGCGGAGGCATCGACTGGAAAAATTTTTGCCAGGCGCTCCGGCTTGCGCTGAAAAACAAATCGGAATGCCTCAGATGAAACGGCCCGCGTTCGATCCGCAACAATCGACCGGACTCAACAATAAAGAACCAGGGGTCGTTGTCGACTTGCCAGCAAAGCTGCAAGTTGCAGTGTCTGCCCAGGCGTAACAACTGCGCATCAGCAGCGGCTACTTCCTGCCAGCGAATCATTAGCTTGCTCATTGCCCCCAGCCACCGCCTCCGGGTGTATGCATAATGACTGCTTCACCGGCTTTGAGTTCGTATTGGTCATTGGGCCCCAACTCAAGGATATTGCCGTCGAGTTGTTCGATCAGGTTGCGGCCAGGCGCACCGTCTTCACCACCGTCCACCCCAAAAGCCCGGGTCAGGCGATGATTGGTCAGCAATGTCACAGTCAGTGGTTCGAAAAACCGAACCCGGCGCTCAACCCCGGTACCCCCTTTGTACTTACCGCCACCAAATCCGGGAACCCGCGGCAGAATGGCAAACTTTTCGACCCGAACCGGAAAACGTGTTTCAAGCACTTCTGGGTCGGTCATCCGGGTGTTAGTCATATGGATTTGCACCGCACTGGCACCATCAAAGCCAGGGCCCGCGCCCGCCCCGCCACAAATGGTTTCGTAGTTCTGAATACGCTCGTTACCCCAGACAAAGTTGTTTACTGTCCCCTGGGAGCCGGCAATCACTTTTAACGCACCAAACAAACAATCGGTAATAGACTGACTAACCTCGGTATTACCCGAGATGACTGCGGCCGGGTATTGGGCATTAATTATGCTGCCCTTCGGAGCAATGATTTTCAGCGGCTTCATGCAGCCTTCATTCAACGGAATGCCGGCACCAATTAATGTACGAAAAACATAGAGAACCGCCGCGCAACATACCGGATACGGTGCGTTGTAGTTGTCATTACCTTGCTCAGAGGTACCGGTGAAATCTATCGTTGCTTCTCGGAGGTTTTCATCAACCGTAATCGCAACCTTGATGATTGCGCCCGTGTCCATCTGGTAAGAAAAACTGCCACTACCCAGTTTAGTGAGTACCTGGCGCACCGACTCTTCCGCGTTATCCTGGACGTGAGACATATAGGCCTGAACAACATCAAGACCAAAATTTCCGATCATGCGTTTGACTTCACGAACCCCGGTCTCGTTCGCCGCTATCTGGGCTTCAAGATCGGCCATGTTTTGGTCGATATTGCGACACGGGAACTTGCCTGACCCCAGCAGGGCCCGGGTTTCTTTGTCTCTGAGTCGCCCGGCATCCACCAATTTGAAATTGTTAATAACAACGCCTTCTTCTTCGATATGTTTGCTGTCGGGTGGCGCTGAACCCGGCGTGCGTCCGCCAATATCGGCATGGTGGCCGCGCGATCCCACGTAAAACAGTAATTTCTCTCCCGCATCATCAAATACCGGGGTAATGACCGTGATGTCAGGCAGATGGGTTCCACCATTGAAAGGTGAATTCAAAACGTACGCGTCGCCCGCTTTCATTGTGGCACCCGACTCGCGCTGCACCGTGCGTACAGCGTCACTCATCGAGCCAAGGTGAACCGGCACATGGGGGGCATTGGCAACCAGGTTTCCATCGGGATCAAATAATGCACATGAGAAATCCAGACGTTCTTTAATATTGACCGAATAAGCCGTGTTCTCCAGCGTCAGCCCCATTTGTTCAGCAATCGACATGAACAAGTTGTTGAATACTTCAAGCATTACCGGGTCGACCGTGGTTCCGATTGCGTGTTCGGTTGGCCTGGCCTCGTAACGCTCCATGATTAAATGGCCAAATTCGTTGACGGTCGCCTGCCATCCCTGTTCAACAATATTGGTCCCGGATTTTTCCACAATAATGGCGGGGCCTTTCACCGTCTGTCCAACTGGCATGAGATCGCGGTCAAACAAAGGTGTATCGCATCGCCCACCACCCGAGTGCATTGAAACCACGGCAAGTGGCTCTGCAAGATCCGACGCCATGATGACACCGGCATCCGATACACGCTCAGTTTCGCCGATAGCCTCTACTGCCAGCATTTCGATTGTCAGCACACGGGAGTCGGCAACAAAACCGTAGCGGGCAGCATGGGCAGCATCAAATCGTTCACGCATCTGTGCCTCGGAGCCAAAATCGACCTCCAGCGCCTTGTGCGACCCTTCGTAGCGTAAGTGCGCCCGCTTCTGAAGGGTAATCATGCCGGCCTCAACGCCTTGATCAACAACTTCTGCGATAGCCTGGGCGCTTAATTCATCAAGGACATCACCAGCCGCCTGAACCGAGGCAACGGATTGGTCAAATTGTTTTTCGCGTAATGCCCGAACATCAGCCAAACCCATGCCGTAAGCTGACAATACTCCGGCGAACGGATGCAAAAACACTTTCTCCATGCCAAGCGCATCAGCGACCAGGCAGGCATGCTGCCCTCCGGCACCACCAAAACAGTTCAAGGTATATCGGGTGACGTCATAACCTCTTTGTACCGAAATCTTTTTAATCGCATTTGCCATGTTTTCTACAGCAATGCGAAGAAAACCCTCGGCTGTCTCTTCCGGGCTTCTTTCATCCTGACCGGTCTCTACGGCGATTTGCGCCGCCAAAGCAAGGAATTTCTCGCGCACAATTCCGGCATCCAGCGGCTGATCAGCCCCGGGCCCGAAGACACTTGGGAAATGCGCCGGGTTTAACTTGCCCAACATCACGTTGCAGTCAGTGACTGTCAGCGGCCCACCACGTCGATAACATGCCGGCCCAGGGTTCGCGCCAGCGCTGTCGGGCCCTACCTGATAACGCCCGCTTTTGTAAAACAAGATCGAGCCGCCGCCGGCAGCAACCGTATGGATGTTCATCATCGGGGCGCGCATTCGCACACCGGCAACTTCGGTTTCGAACGAACGCTCATACTCGCCAGCATAATGACAAACGTCTGTCGATGTACCACCCATGTCGAATCCGATCAATTTCTCCAGGCCTGCCTGGCTCGCGGTTCTTACCATACCCACAACACCACCAGCCGGCCCGGAAAGAATGGCGTCTTTACCCTGGAACAAACCAGCGTCGGTCAGCCCACCGTTGGATTGCATGAACATCAGTCGCTTACAAGCGCCACTTTGAACATCCAGTGCGGATGCCACGGTATTAATGTAACGACGCAAGATCGGGGTAAGGTATGCGTCAACAACAGTGGTATCGCCGCGCCCAACCAGTTTGATCAGCGGACTGGTTTGATGACTGGTAGACACTTGCTCAAAACCGATCTCACGGGCAACCGCGGCAACCTGCAATTCATGGTCGGGTTGAAGATAAGCATGCATAAATACAATAGCGACACTTCGAATGCCGTTGTCATATGCCTGTTGCAATGACATGCGTGCCGAGTCGATATCCAGCGGCGTAACCAGCTCACCCTGGGCGTCTAGCCGCTCGGGTACTTCCATTACCGACTCGTAGAGCAACTCGGGCAATACAATATGTAATGCGAACAAATCGGGCCGGTTTTGATAACCAATTCGCAATTGATCGCCGAAGCCTTCGGTGATCAACAGTAGTGTCCGGTCACCTTTACGCTCGAGCAACGCATTAGTTGCCACCGTGGTTCCCATTTTCACGGCATCTATCGTGCCCGCAGGCAGGGGATCAGTCTTTCCGATTCCAAGCAGGTCGCGAATGCCCTGAACTGCTGCGTCTTCGTACTGTTCCGGATTCTCGGACAACAGTTTTCTGGTCAGCAGTGTGCCATCCGGTTGACGCGCAACAATATCGGTAAAAGTGCCGCCACGATCAACCCAGAATTGCCACATCGATATTCCTCAGTTTGCCGCCAGTTTTTGTAGTTGTGACAGCGAGTTAAAAAATTAAATCTAAGCTGCCTGCAGAACCGGCACTTCGGCATCTTCGGGCACATCGGTTATCAGCATCCGCCCTGGTGTATGACTAATACAGAATGGCAGTCGCGCGCGCATGATGGCATTTTGAGGGGTCACTCCGCAGGCCCAGAAAACAGGTACTTCACCGCTTCGGATCGTTGGCGGATCTCCCCAGTCGGGTTTATTGATAGCGGTGATGCCAATTGCGGCCGGATCTCCGTCGTGAACCGGCGCGCCGTGGGCCAATGGAAACTGCCGACACATTGTTTTCACGGTTTGCAGATCAGCCTCGCGAATCGGACGCATCGAAACCACCATGCCACCACCAAAATTCCCGGCTGGCGTTGTCTCGATATTCGTTTTATACATTGGTACAGTTTTATTTTCGTCAATATGACGTACCGCAATGCCTGCCTGCACCAGGGCACGCTCAAACGTAAACGAGCAGCCAATGGCAAAAGCGACTAAATCGTTTCGCCATAACGCCTTGATATTGTTGACGGTGTCATCCAGGCTTCCATTTCTATAAATACTAAAGCTTGGCACGTCGGTGCGGACGTCGATGTCTCCCAGGGTCGGCATCCGGGGATCACCAGTCTCGGAAACGCCAACTAACGGACAAGGTTTCGGATTACGTTGACAAAAGCGCATGAAATCAAGCGCGTACTCTTGCGGCATGATGGCCAGGTTCGTTTGCAAAAATCCGGAACCAAGACCAGCCGTATGATTGGTGTATTGGTCATCGCGAATTATTTGCCGTAGTGCTGAAACGGGTAATTCGCGCAGATCCTGATATTCAAGAACAGGTTTTTCTTGCATAAGGTATTCCATAGTGGATGTACCGAAATAGACTTATCGAGGCGGATTCATCAAGATGAATTCCTGGGGAGAATATTACCGATCTGGTAGTGTCATCCTGGATTCAACCCGGATAATAGATTTTCTTCGGCAGAGCGACCAGCCCATCTTTAATCTGCTTTATCTGGCGCAACACCGATAGCCAACCCCAATTTTCGCCGCCGCGCCGACCGTCGTCTGCGTCAGCGGACTATCGGCCGCCGGGCCAAGATTGCGAGTGACCTCAAATCTGGCGAAGGCTACCCAGTCCCGGCCCACCTGGCTGATGACGCCCATGTACATATCAAAGCTCCGGAGCCCCCCTCCAGGTGAATATGCCCGACGATTCACCGTCTGCGCGCTCAGCGGCACTCCAAACCAGGCATTCATATGAGTCGAATTGGCCCACGAAACCGAGGTTCCCATGGACCACTCTGTTTTGTTACTCATGGGCAAACCGTAATGCATACCGAATGAGCCAAGCACGCCGTTATTTCGGCCCAGGATATCCCAGGCAACCTGGCCGCTGAGGGTTAAATTTTTTGTTAACGGATAAGCAGTGGACAGCCTGCCAATTAGAGTCCTGTCGACTGATGGCAGGCCGGACAAAACGGCAGAGTCAGATTCGCCCCGCCCGTTAGCGATACGCAGCTCTGCGCGAACTTTCATTTGTTCCAGGGAAAACAAGTCTGCACTGGCTCCCGACCCTGTGGCCGCATCGTCGCTGCCCGACTTGCCAATGCGCAGAACCGAGCTGCCGCCCGATGAGCTGATTCGAAATCGCTTATACCGAACGCCAATGATCGGACGAACGCCAACTGTATTGGTTCTGGATCCCGGATAATCCGGCTGAAAACTCTGGACCAGCCCAATTGCATAAGACAACCTGGCGGACCCTGGTGTTTGTGCGCTGCTCCATGCAGGCAAAACAAACAGACATAGCCCAAGAGTACGCAAGAGTAGCCTGATCACCAGCGCCGGTAGTGGGCGCGTTACATATTTCTTGTGGACGATCAAGGCAGGACCTGGTCAAAAATCAGCGGAGTAAAGTCAACGAAGCACAGTCGACAATATTGAATCGACAGCCATCACATCACAGCAGATGCAATGAGCCCGGACCAATAAGGAATGTCGCCGTTAATGGGTCAAGATACCTGTTATTTGCCCTGAATGAGCCGTTATTCGATATTGCAGTTTGAAACTGTTTGCCAGATACCACCAATTTCGTAACGTGAGTATTGTCAGCGGACAGGATTTAGAGTGGTGCCGTGCTTCCACAAAATATTTAGTCTCCCTGGGCAAGCCGGATCTTTAATTTCATCACCTCGTCGACCCTTCGAACCCGAACCTCAACCAGGTCGCCGGGCAAATACTTTTCGAGAGCGGCATATAAATCGTCAAGGGTCCGAATATCAAACTGGCTAATACCAATAACAACATCACCAACTACTATTCGGCCCTGGGATATTCGCCGAAACGCTCGCAGGCCCGCTTTGTCAGCCGGCCCCCCTTTGATCATGGAAATAATTGGTACACCGGGAGCCAGCCCCAGCGACTCCAGGAATCTGACCGGTGCGCCTTCGATTCCCAGAACCGGCCGGATAAAGCGACCGTCATTAATAAGGCGCGGCACGATCCGGTTGACTTCGTCTGCCGGAATTGCAAAACCAATACCAACAGACGCTCCCGACGGGCTGAAAATTGCGGTCGTTACCCCGATAAGCAGGCCCCCCGAGTCGAGTAAAGGACCGCCGGAGTTCCCAGGATTAATTGCTGCATCAGACTGGATGACGCCACGCAGCGTCCGGTTGTTGTTGCCGGGTATCTCCCGATCCAGCGCACTGACAATGCCGGTTGTCATTGTCTGGTCCAGGCCAAACGGGTTACCGATCGCATAGACGCGCTGTCCAACCTGCAAACCGCGGCTCGTTCCCAGTGGAATTGGCTTGAGTTTTTCGGGCGGCGCATCAATACGCAGCACCACCAGGTCACGATCCGCAAACTCCCCAACCCGACGGGCCGGCCAGACACTCTGGTCGAACAAGGTGACGGCAACATGGTCTGACTCAGCAACCACATGATAGTTAGTCACAATATGGCCAAGCGGATCCCAGACAAAGCCGGTACCCGATCCCCGATGTACTTCGGTGAAGCTCGCCGTAAACGGATTCAGGCCCCGGGTTGCGGTATTGATATGAACAACCGACGGTGACAACCGTTTGAACAACTCAACATCACGCTTTTCGTCATTGTGCAGGGCACCTCGGGGGCTTATTTCCCTGGGTTTCGCTGGATTGGCCGGGGTCACAGGCGCGGCGGCTGATACTGCAGAGGTCAGCAGTGCCAAAACAACCCCGATCAGAGAAACTCTAAGCGGTAGGCAGAAAATTAGTGACATGCAAAGACTCCAGGGTTGGTACCGGGGTGGCCCGGGGGGATAACCATATTGTTACGCACCCATATTTTCGGGTCCGAAATTTCTGATCCAATGCGGCAAAACAGTAACAAAACTGTCATTGAGATATTCATACGTTAGCCGTTCGTCGCCTGCCTGACAAAAACAGCCAGATTTTCCCTTACAAAGACTCAAACTTCTGCCAGAATCCGGCCTCATTGCATCGGGCCCTCCTCTATGCCCGAACTCGCTGATTGCCAATCCCGTTTTGCTACTTCAATTTCGGTGAGTTTCGTTTAGCTTACCCATTCCAATGGTTCCTGCAGTCGCATCGATTTCTTCCCTGCTTCTTGGCATGGGTATCCTGCTTTCCGGTAACGGTTTACTCGGTCTGTTAGTTGGCCTGCGCGGTGCCAGCGAAGGCTTTAGTGAATTGATGCTCGGGCTGATTATGTCCGGGTTTTATCTTGGCTACATCATTGGGGCCATGGTGTGCCCGGCAGTGATACGGCACGTGGGACACATCAGGGCGTTTACAGTCTTCGCAGCCGGCTCTGCGGTCGCTGCACTTGCTTATGGCTTGTTGGTCCACCCGGTAGCCTGGTGGGCATTCAGAATAATCAGTGGATTACTACTGCTGGGTTTGTACATGGCAATCGAAAGCTGGCTGAGTGAGCGTTCGACAGAACATCGGGGCGAAATTTTCTCAATTTACGTTGCTATTACTCTGGTAGCACTGGGCTGCGGCCAATACTTATTACTGGTTTACGGCATTAGTGGACTGGCGAGCTTTGCCCTGGTTGCCGGATTGTTCTGCCTTGGTCTCATACCGGTCGCGTTAACACCGGTTGCTCAGCCAGAACCGATTCGCACCGAGCGGTTGACGATCCGGCGTTTATACGCGGTCACTCCAGTTGGTGCCGGAGGCGCCCTTTGTTCCGGACTTGTTCTGGGTTCATTCTGGGCCCTGGCCTCAGTTTATGGCCTGAGTCTTGGGCTGAGCACGGCTGATATTGCCAGCTTCATAGTGGTCGCCATCGCCGGGGGTGCGGTCTTGCAATGGCCGGTCGGCTGGCTTTCAGATCGCTACGACCGCCGCGCCGTTCTTGTGCTTGTATGCCTGGCCGGTGCCGTGGCTGTTGTCATGATGCTGGGTGGCCTACGCACCGGTTGGGTAGGTCTGCTCATCGCCGCCTTTGCATTTGGCGGGTTTGCCTTTTCCGTCTATGGACTGGCGGTTGCCCAGACTCACGACCGGTTTCTGAGCCACGAAGCCCTGGAGGCAACCCGAGCCCTGCTATTACTGCACGGTATTGGCGCATCAATCGGGCCAATTCTTACCGGGGCACTGATGACCCAGGCAGCCGGTGGCTTTGCAATCAGCCTGCTGATCTCACTATTAGGCATGGCCGTATTTACCGGTTGGCGAATTCTGATCGATCCGCCGGTTCCGGCACTTGACAGGACGCCGTACACTCCGCTTGATCAGACCTCACCCCTGGCGTCAGAACTGGACCCCCGGACGCCAGCGGCAGACAGCAGCCCCGAACTGTCCGAAATTCTGACCCCCGATGTTGCCGACCTGCCCGCCGCCACTTCCTGAGCTTCCCATCGCGTTGCGTCAAAGAGTCAGTTTGGCGCCGGAAGCCGGTATCGGCCGCCGTTAATACCCCATAGATACCGCTAAACGGTTCAGACCTCAGCCATATACAGCCTGGGCCGATTATTAATGAGCGGATCCTCATTTCGGGGTTTTGCTATGCGCGGTTGGAAAAAATGCCAGTTCGGTCAAGGAAAACGGAATCAATCAAACAAGCGGGTGATCACTCATCACACCCGTCAACCGCCGTATTGGTGCGCCGCGCTGCAACTGACTTGCCGATCGACAGCGACCTGACAGCTCCGCAAAAACCCACAATTGAAGCCACCTGGCCACCGGGCACACAGCCGTCGAATATTTTGCTCGCAATGGCAACGCTGGCCATGAGAACCGCAAAACCGGTTAACCGGCAAGTTCAGCCCGCTCAGGAAACTCAACCGCTGACTATCGTTGGCACCCCCGTTGAGATAGATCGTAATGGCCAGGCGCGTACCGCATTCGCCATGATTGAGCCAAAACGACGTCATCAGTCGGTTGCTAATGCAAATCACGGTCCTGCTGATGCAAACGCCGCAACGGATCCGCTGGAAGAGTTCAATCGCTCTCGTACCGCCCTGCGGCTGCTGGCCCAGTTCAATAAACAAAGCAGTTTTGCGGGTGCATGCCTTGCATTTGTCAACGAACTTGCCCGCCTGACCGGTGCAAACCGGGTTGCGCTGGGGTTGATTATGGATGGGGCTGCCGTTGTACGAACTGTTTCGGGCAGCACGAGAACAGAGAACAAGACCGCATTGCTTCGCGACCTGGCTATGGCCATGAACGAAGCAATCGATCAGACCTGCACAATCGTCTACCCGTCCCCTCCCGGCAATTCTGCAAAGGTCACTCTGAATCACGGCCGCTTTACGATCCGCCATTCAAGCCCGACCTTGTGCACCATTCCCATTGCAATGAGTGATGAACAGGGCCGCGCTTTGATCGGTGCCATAAGCCTGGAATTTGGCAATGCCCGTGATTTCGACAAGCGCGCGATACGGTTTACCGAACACATCAGCACACTAATCGGCCGCTCCCTGGACTCCAGGCGGCAGCTTGACACACCGGTCACTGGCCGGCTTGCCCGGGCGTTTAGCGGTCGAACCAGGAAACAACTGGCACCCCGCAGCCAGACCAGGAAACTGGTTGCTACAGCTGCCGCAGCATTGATCCTGATCGTGTTGTTAGTTCCCGTGCCATATCGGGTTTCAGCCGACGCGTGGATCGAGGGCGCGCGCCAGCGAGTTCTGGCCGCCCCGGTTGACGGTTTTATTAACAAGGTTTATGCCCGCCCGGGGGAATTGGTAAAGGCTGGTGAACCCCTGGTAGATCTGGACGATCGCGAACTAGCAATACAAGCCAGCAAATGGGCAAGCGAGATTCAGCAGATTCAAAAACAATACGGGAACGCCCTCGCCGCGGAAAGTCAGTCGGCAATATCGATTGAAAAAGCCAGGCTTTCACAGGCACAAGCCGAGCTCGCTGACGTCAACTCGAAACTCCAACGCCTGCGCATGACGGCACCGTTCGACGGCGTCGTGCTTGATGGTGACTTGAGCCAGTCGCTTGGTGCTCCGGTTCAACGCGGCCAGACATTAATGTCGCTGGCACCGGCTAATCAATTCCGGGTCATTGTGAACGTCCAGGAAAAAGACATACCACGTGTCACGCTCGGCAGTCAGGGTGAATTAATGCTTTCAGCCATCAGCGATCGCAGTTTCGGCATAACCGTAAACCGGATCTCACCAGTTGCTGTTGCCGCGGGCGACTCGAACATCTTTAAGGTGCAAGCCGACGTCACCACCGACCAGATTGACATACGTCCAGGTCTCAAAGGGGTAGCTAAAATTGACAGCGGTCGGCGCAGCTTGCTGGCCAGTGCAACGGCCGGGTTCCGGCACTGGCTGCGCATAACACTCTGGAAGTGGCAGTTCTAAGTATGAATGGGCCACTAAAAAGCGAACACTGGTATCGCGTTGCCTCGTTAAAGCCGTTCTTAAGAGCGTCTGCCCAGGTTGCCCGGCACACATACCGTGATCAGATCTGGTACATGCTTCGCGACCCCGTGAGTGGTGAATGCCAACGGATTAATCAGGTCGCCTACGATCTCGTGAAACACCTTGACGGCCGACGCACGCTGGACGAGATCTACCAGAACCTGTTGATCGAACTAAGCGACACGGCCCCTGGCCAACAGGAAGTGATTTCTGCCATTTCTCAGCTGGCCGAATCCAACTTGTTGCAGACAGACCAGCCAACAGACCTTCGAGTTCTGCAAAGACTGGCAAACACACGGCGACATCGGATACTGAAATCAAAAATTAATCCATTGTCATTCCAGATTGGCGTTTTGGACCCAACCCGACTTCTGGACTTCCTGGAACCGCTGGGGCGGATACTTTTCAATCAATGGGTCTCATTTCTCTGGATAGCTCTGATCACCCTGGGTATCGCAACCGGACTAAGCCACTCCGATCAAATTGCCTACACCTTGTCGAACACCAACAGCAACCAACGGTTCCTTTTGTTGATTTGGATTGCCTACCCGGCGCTTAAACTGTTACACGAGATAGCGCACGGCCTGGCCGTAAAAAAATACGGCGGTGACGTTTCAGAAATGGGGATTCGGCTACTTGTTCTGATGCCGGTTCCCTACGTCGACGCATCAGCATCGACATTATTTGCCAGCAAGTACGAGCGTGCCGTGGTTGGCGCTGCCGGTATCGTCACCGAGCTGGCAATTGCAGCAGTTGCGACTATTTTATGGTCGGTAATGGAATCCGGGTTGACCCGTGACCTAATGCTCGCTGTTATGTTGGTTGGATCAGTCTCGACCCTGCTGTTTAACGGCAATCCGTTGATGAAATTTGACGGCTACTACGTTTTCTCTGATCTGCTTGAGCTGCCCAATCTTGCGGAACGTTCAAAGCGCTTGTTTGTTGATTCGATCAAGGAGATGTTCCTCAGCTCAGACAAGCGACCACACCAATCAACAGCATCAGGCGAGGCGCCTTGGTTAATCGGATATGCACTGGCAAGTTGGACCTACCGACTGTTCGTCATGACAGCAATTGCGACTTTTGTTGCCAGTTACAGCCTGACCGCGTCCAGTCTCGTGCTGATGATCGCTTTCTGGTCGCTATTTCTGTCCCCGGCGATCAGCGCAACAGAGTTTCTTCTGGCCTCACCGCAACTGAACGGCAGACGTGCTCTGGGTCTGACTGCATCGTTTGCAATGTGCGCAATTATTTTGCTGGTGATTCTGATGCCCGCCCCATCAAGCACAATCGCAACCGGAATCGTATGGCTGCCTGATAATGCCAAGATCAGACCTCAGGTTGAAGGCAGCGTCGAATCGATACTGCTACGTGACGGTGAGCGAGTCAAACAAGGTCAACCCGTACTGTCCCTTGCAAATCCTGACCTCATTCTTCGCGCAGATCAATTAACCCTGGAGCTTGCCGCACTGCGCACGGAGCAAGTTCACTACCTGAACACGGGGTCGGGAAAAGCCAGCCTGCTTCAGGATCAGATCTCACAGAAAACCAAAGAACTCAGCGATGCCACGAGCAAGAAGACAGCACTTAACGTTAAAGCTCCCGCTGCAGGAGTCTTTGTTCTTCCGGCTGCGGATGACTTAAACGGTGCCTGGATCGCTGCCGGTGAAGTTGTGGGCTATGTTCTCAAGTCTGACACCACTTCGGTTCGTGTCGCACTACCCAATGAGTATGGCAACAAAGTAAATGCCCAAACTCAAAATATCTCAGTCGTATTCTCTGATGAGCCTGATAAAAACTATGCGGGTGAGATTGTCAGCCGTGAACCGGTTAGTACGTTCCAAATTCCCGCTCCGGCATTGTCCATCCAACATGGTGGACCAATTATCGCTGACCCCGATGATCCAACACTTAGCCTCGAACCGACATTCATTTTTGACATTCGCGTCAGGGACCGGCGCCTGGATCGTCCGGGAGTGCGCGCATTTGTCCGTTTTGACCATCCGCGCGAAGCCCTGGCTGCGCAGGCGGCAAGTGCAGTCCGGCGTCTGTTTCTCAGGCAATTTGCATCATGAGTATCACAAACATGTCTCCGTTTCCTGGGCTGGCCTGGGGGCCATACCCCCAGCGAATATCAGAAATCACCGTCTCCAGCGGAAGACGCAAATTTGATCGATTCTGCCGCCGGATTGCCAGCCGTGGCGCTTTGGTGGCCGAAGGATTTTCCGCCGGGGCACGCGCAGCAATCGCCAGAAACATCATTGTCGGTGCCGCTGAGCTGGAACGACTATCAGACAAACAACTCTTTAAGAATATTTCTGCATATAAGCAAGAGCTCGCCGTCAACGGCCTAACCCAGACCAATGTTGATCGTGGTTTGACACTAATGTCCGACTTATGCCGCCGCACCTTGGGCCAAACCCCCTACTTCACTCAGATAGCGGCGTGTCGCATTTTGCTGTCAAATCGACTGGCAGAAATGGCAACCGGCGAGGGAAAGACACTGGCCTGTGGGATTAGCGCAGCGATAGCGGCAATGGCAGGCATCCCGGTTCACGTTTTGACGGCTAATGATTACCTCGTACAACGCGATCTGAGCATGATGAAACCGTTGTTTGACACCCTTGGATTAAGCAGTGCATGCATTTTGCAAGGGCAACAATCCGATACTCGGCAGCAGAATTACCGTTGTGATGTGGTCTTTTCGACAGCCAAAGAGCTAGTGTTCGATTATCTTCGCGACCGCATTACCCTGGAAATGAACGACGCTGAAACCGACTGGCAAATCGATGAACTGAGCGGCCAGGCATCGGACAAACTCCTGATGCGCGGACTTTGTATGGCAATAGTCGACGAGGCTGACAGCATATTACTTGACGAAGCCTGCACCCCGTTGATTTTGTCACGTCAGCTAGACCAGAAAATCCAGGATGAACTATTTAAAACGCTGTTCGCTCACACCAAACAGATGTGGGTCGGCCGTGATTTTGTTTTGAAAGCCGAGTACAAAAAGGCACTTCTTACTGAAGCCGGCAGACAAAAACTGTCACAACTCGTCGCCGCCCAGGCTGAATCAACAACCCAGCACCCGAGAGAATTGGTCAGCCTGGCACAAGCAGCGTTGGCAGCCATACACTTGTTCCACCGTGATAGAGACTATCTGGTGGCTAACGATTCGATTGAGCAGATTGATGTCAATAGTGGGCGGGTAGCCACTGGCCGGGTTTGGTCGGGTGGGCTTCAGCAAATGATCGAAATAAAAGAGGGACTGCAATTGACCCCCTCGACTGAAACTATCGCCCAAATCACTTATCAACAGTTCTTTGTCCGATACCTGCGCCTGTGCGGCTTAAGCGGTACTCTTGCAGAAGCCCAGGGAGAATTAGCAGCCGTCTACGCGTTGACTATCGAGAACGTGCCATTACGAACAGCATCGCGGCGTAAAAGCCGCTCGAACCGCATCTTCACCAGCAGCGAAGAAAAATGGGATGCAGTTGTCCAAACGACACAGGACGCTCACCGAACCGGCAGGCCAGTGCTGATCGGAACAGATTCCGTCGAGCAATCAAAGCTCATTAGCACGCATCTAACAAAGAGAAAACTAAGGCATCAGCTTCTCGATGCCGCGAATCACCAAACTGAAGCCGAAGTAATTGCCAATGCCGGTCAGCCCGGAGCGATCACAGTGGCGACCAATATGGCCGGACGCGGCACTGATATCGCACTGAACAAATCGGTATGCGACCTGGGTGGATTGTTGCTCATTGCCTGCCATTTCAACGATGAGCGTCGAACTGACCGGCAACTTTTCGGGCGCACTGCGCGCCAGGGGCAACCCGGCGAGGTGGTTCGTATTGCATCGTTAGACACTTCATTACCAGCTGCAGTCCGAATGCCACTCAACAAATTGCTCAATTTGAGCAGCAATCGAATATTCAAATATTTTGCAACTGCAATCGCCCACGCATGCCTTCAAATTCGACAACTATCCACCGAAAGTCGGCAACGAAGAATTCGAATCCAACTTCTGGAGGCGGGCATTGCTCGCGACCGGATTTTTGCATCATCAGGTATAGGGGAATAGCATGAATAAGGCTATCAGGATAAAAAGCAAACTGCAGGCAATCCGTTCACGAACAATACTGACAGCATTGACAGCAATGCCAGGCCTGATGGTAGTGAGCGTTCACGCACAAACAATGGACTGCGTAATCCAGCCACATCAAATTATTCAGGTTGGCAGCGCCGTCCCGGGCATTATCGATCAAATGCAAGTTGAACGCGGAGACATCGTCACGGCCGGTCAAGTCGTCGCCACGCTTCGCGACCAGGTTGAGGTGGCCGCACTAAGGCTGGCCCAGGCAAGGGCTCGCTCGCAATCCGAAGTTGTCGCCGCAAATAAAACACGCGAATTCGCAGATCGCGAACTGTCCCGAGCCAAAAAACTGGCTGGCGAGAAATTTGTTAGCCGAAACTACGTTGACAAGGCGTCAACTGACGCATCGGTAGCAAACGCAAAACACCGACAGGCTTCAGAGCGACGTGAACTCGCCCTGCGCGAACTGGAGGTTGCCCGGGCACAGCTTGCGCAACGCACTATCAAATCACCGATCTCCGGGGTTGTTGTCGACCGCTTGTTATCGCCAGGCGAATTTGTCGACGAAAAACCACTGGCGAAAATCGCACAAATAGATCCGCTGCGTGTTGAAGTTGTCGTACCCGCCGCCTATTTCGGACAAATTAAAACCGGCGCCATCGGAAAGGTCACACCCCAGTTTCAAAATGCCAAAATTGCACAAGCGACAGTAAGCATAGTCGATCGAATCGTAGATGCAGCCTCAAATACGTTTCGGGTTCGCCTTGAACTTCCGAACCCGAACAACGAAATCCCACCCGGGCTGCGTTGTGAGGTTGACCTTGGTTTAGAGCAACCAGTTGAAATTAAAAAGCAATAACTGACAAGAAATGAAAAAGCCATCACCAATTGTCATCATTGCAAGCGGACTGATCATCCTCAGTTGCGCGATCGTGTTGATGGGTGACTTTTTTTTCTCTTATTTGCCAGACCGTCAGGTCGAAAAGCGCCATGAGCGCCAGCGTATTGCCAATACCATTGCCATTCCGGTACTTGACCTTCTAAGCCAAGGAGAACTTAACCGACTAACTACCCTACTCAACGACTTTGTCAGACAAGATACAGATATCATGTCTGCGGCGATTCGAAAACACGATGGCAACATGCTGACATCAACGATCAATCACTTCAGGCATTGGACTGACGCAGTTCACAGCGACAACCCGTCGTCGTATGCGACTGTCCCCATCGATACAACGAGCGGCAGCTGGGGGGCGATTGAACTTGTCTTTGAACCGAACAGGGCTGGTTTTCTCGCTGTTCTGCACCGCCAACCCGGCCTTGCACTGCTGCTGAGTATTGTCGCTTTTGGCGCGGTGGCTTACGGCTTGTATATGAAGCGAATCTTGCGTCAGTTCGACCCCAATACGGTTATTCCAGAACGCGTTCGCGTCGCATTCGATGCGATGACTGAAGGGGTAGTCATTGTCGATGGAGAAGGGAGGATTGCACTAACCAACGACAAATTTCGAGAGATGGGATACACCCCCGACCCCAAGCTCACTGCAACCCGATTATCCGAAGTTCGCTGGCTTCGTAACCGACTCTCAGAACACTCGGACTACCACCCCTGGACGCGCAGTATGCGTGAACAACAACCCATTGTTGGCGAAGAGCTGACACCAAATTCTCCGGGAGTTGATGACGAGCACATCATTGTCAACTGCGCACCAATCGTAGACTCCCGAAACGAAATTCGCGGTTGTATGGTCACATTTGACAACATCACAGAACTGCATCAGGTGAACCAGCAGCTAGGCCGTACGCTGGAAGAGTTACGGGCATCTCGTCGCGAAGTCGAAGAAAAAGCAGCTGATCTGCAACGTCTGGCAAATGTCGACTACCTGACCGGTGTACTCAACAGACGGGCATTTACCGAAAAGGCGACCGAAATTTTTAGCGTTGCAAGCCAGCAGCGCCATGTCTTTTCCTGTGTCATGATTGACATTGATCACTTCAAGACTATTAACGACACTTTCGGCCATGGGGTTGGCGATATAGTGATTCAGTCGGTCGCCGATATTCTTATGGCCAACACCCGCGATGAAGATCTGGTTGGGCGACTCGGCGGGGAAGAGTTTTGTATCGCCCTGCCTAATTCCGGTCAGGAAACAGCGATGGAAGTCGCCCTGCGGATTCGAATCGCAGTTGAATCACAGATAGTTGATACAATCAAACAGCTCGACGGCCATACCGTAACGGCAAGCCTTGGGGTCGCTGTCTACAACAAGCATCACAAAGACTTACTCGCATTGGTTGAATCGTCGGACAAAGCCTTATACGAAGCTAAAGAAAGTGGTCGAAACAAGGTCTGCCTGGCCGACTCTTCAAATTCGGTTCCTGCTTGATAGCGAATCTCAGCAATCTCAGCAATCTCAGAACTCACAGAACTTTCATAACGCCCAGAAGCAGTTATAGTGATGGCTGATCAAAAGCTATCGTGACTGCTTCCAATGACAAAGAAAAATAAACCCGAAGAACTTCGTAGCCATCGCTGGTATGGCACGGATAACCTTCGCGCCTTCGGCCATCGTTCTCGTACCTACCAAATGGGTTTTTCCAAGGACGAGTTTGCCGGCAAACCGGTCATCGCGCTGGTCAATACCTGGAGTGATATTAACCCTTGTCATGCGCATTTGCGCTTGCGTGCGGAAGAGGTAAAGCGAGGAGTATGGCAGGCAGGAGGTTACCCGGTTGAAATACCGGCAATGACACTTGCCGAAACAATGCAAAAGCCAACAACAATGCTTTATCGAAACCTGCTGGCAATGGAAACCGAAGAAATTTTGCGATCGTATCCAGCAGACGGCTGTGTGCTGCTCGGTGGTTGCGACAAAACCGTACCCGGTCTGCTAATGGGTGCTATCTCAATGGACTTGCCAACGATCTTCTTGCCAGCCGGCCCGATGTTACGAGGCAACTGGCAAGGTCGGTCTCTTGGTTCGGGCAGTGATGTCTGGAAATACCATTCAGAGCTTCGGGCCGGAAAAATCACCGAAGACGACTGGACAGAAATCGAGATGGGCATTGCCCGCTCTTATGGCACCTGTATGACGTTTGGAACCGCCTCAACAATGGCCTGCCTAACTGAAGCACTGGGGTTAATTCTGCCAGGCGGGGCAACAATTCCCTCAGTTGACTCTAATCATTCCAGGCTGGCAGTGGCCAGCGGTAAACGAATTGTCGACATGGTTTGGGAAGATCTGAAGCCGTCAACAATACTAACGAGGCAGAGCTTCGAAAACGCAATTACAGTCATGATGGCAGGCGGAGGGTCGACCAACGCCGTGATTCACCTTGTGGCAATGGCACGGCGTGCAGGCATCGATATTTCACTGCAAGACTTCGACCGAATCGCGGCAAAAACCCCGGTCACCCTGAACTTACGTCCATCCGGAAAATACCTGATGGAAGATCTTTACTACGCCGGCGGCTCGACCGCTTTCTTTGAGTCGCTCCGCAGCCTGCTGCATACTGACGAAATGACGTGTAACGGCTCCAGCATTGGAGACAACATTAAGAACAGCAAGATTCATGCACCCGATGTAATCAAGTCGATTGACGATCCTATTGAAGCAACTGGCGGCATCGCAATATTAAAAGGCAATCTGGCTCCCGAAGGTGCGGTCATCAAGACTGCAGCGGCGTCACCCGAATTACTGGTACATCGCGGGCCGGCAGTAGTTTTTGACAACTACAATGATCTTGACAAGCGTCTGGACGACCCAAACCTTAATGTCACGAAAGACTCGGTTTTGGTGCTACGCAATGCCGGGCCACAGGGTGGACCGGGCATGCCGGAATGGGGCATGATGCCGTTACCGAAAAAGCTCCTTGAGGCTGGCGTTCGGGACATGCTCCGACTATCCGATGCACGCATGAGTGGCACAAGCTACGGCACGGTGGTACTGCATATTTCTCCGGAGTCTGCAGTTGGCGGGCCACTTGCCCTGGTCCAGGACGGCGATATTATCAGCATGGACGCCCACCAGCGGTCACTCAACATTGAAGTTGACGAAGTCGAACTTGAGCGACGGCGCGAACAGTGGAAAAGGCCAGTCACCAAATTTGAACGTGGCTATGGCCTGCTCTACAACAACCACGTTCTCCAGGCGCATGAAGGCTGCGATTTCGATTTCCTGGCTAGTGCTGACCACACTGATGAGCCGGAAATCCATTAACGCAACACCAAGGCATCGATACCATTAGTTGATTCAGCCTAACTCTCCGTGATAACTGGTCGCACCTTCGTTACGATGCCACAGCCGATATAAAGAACGCTTTTGATCGGCCACTTCGTAGTCTTCGAACTCGCTGCGATAGTGACCGATTTCATGGTTATTGAGGTACTGTATCTGCCCAGGCTCCAAGGCTGATTCGAACCACAAATCAGGCTCGGACGAAACGGCATCAACGATATTAAGCGCTTCCAAAAGCTGGTCGTCGACTGTCTCGCCAGCCACTTCGTAGCCCTTGCGCACCAGTGACGGGTTAGCCCTGGCATACAGTTTATCGCCACGCCAACTGAAAAATGGCGCCCACGTCACCGGTGCGTCAGCAGCACCGTGTTCCTTTTGCCGGTCAAACAACATTGGCTGATACAGTCGATCGAGTGCGACTGACGACACCTGGGCAATACGCTCATGGACAGTGTAAAGGCTGCAAAAGCGACTAATACCCCCTGATTTCGCCGCGCGATGACAAAACAGCCCGACCGAATCAGGCACCATTCGGCCAAAGGCATTGTCAGTATGAAAGTTCAGTTCAATATTGGTATGAGAACCACGAACGCCGTATTGAAACGCTTTTCCCGAATCATGAACGTGATAAATCATTTGCCCAATGTATTTCTGGGCAACCGGGCGACCAATCAGCTGGCCTAACAACCAGTAGATTTCGATCATCGACTGAAGTGAATATCTGTCAACCGGCAATCGATCAAGAACAGCGAACCCGACCCCGTTGCTAATTATTCCAAGTAACTGCCCAGTTGCATCGCGACAGTGCGGAATGTCTACATCGGCTACCCGGCGCTGCATTAATTCAACGGGATTTGCATCAATATAAGCAGCGAGCTGGTCAATTTCGGCTAGCGCTGACGGGGTCAGTTCAACTCGCCAGTCAGCATCGCGAATATCGCCGGCAAGCCATTGTGCCCTTGTTCGGCTGACAGGTCGTCTCTGACTGACTTCGTGGCTGCAATCAAGGCGTTCTACCGGCATAACACGTCCTCCGTGAATTCAACTCGACATGCGCTCTGCAATAGCGAGTATCCGCCTCATCTCACGCAGTACGGGGCGCTCTATGAGTTTTCCGTCAATTACGACCAGTCCGGTATCAGCCTCGTCAAAGGCAGCGGTAATACGCCGGGCATTGGCAACCTCATCAGCTGACGGGGTAAACACCTTGTTGATGGCAGCAATTTGTTTTGGATGAATGGAACCTTTACCTGAGAAACCAAGATTCTTAGCTTGCTGCGACGCCCTCTGCAAACCGTCAGGGTCTTGTAAATCGAGGAAAGGCACGTCGATGACGTCAATGCTGGCGGACGCAGCAGCATGAACCACGCGCGACCTTGCATACAGCAGGGAATCCCAGTCACCACTACATCGAAGCTCGGCCGCCATATCAACACCGCCAAAAAACAAGGCGTCAATTCGGTCACTGGAACGGGCGATATCAAATGCGGCCTCCAGTGCCGCATTGGTTTCAATAATTATATGTAGTCGGGTGTGATGACCTCGCTCAGTAAGCAAGTTATCAAGCCAAATGACTTCGTCAGGAGTTCGTACCTTCGGCAACATCAGTGCTGGCGGCGGCGTATCGCTATCGATAACAGCCTGCACGTCGGCCAGCCCGAAGGCTTCGCGCAGGCAATTTATCCGGACGATTCGTTCAACACCATCAAGTGCCTGTGGCTCGGCAAATAACCCCAAACCCAGCTTGCGTGCGTTCGCTTTGTCTTTAGGCGCAATACCGTCTTCAAGTTCGACACAGACAATATCGGTACCGCTGGCCAGGGCTTTTGGGTACATATCAGGGCGCAGACCCGGCGTAAAAATAAAGCTTCGGCGTGGTCGAATCACACGACTACTGGGTTCGTTCATGAACAATCCTGTATTTGCAAACTAAGCGTTTTCGCCTGCCTGTGCAGCAAAAATCGAGGTGTAGCCCCCAGACCAGTCGGGGGGAATCTGACAGGGGCGCGGATCGTGTTCCGCCCAGCGCGCGGGATGACCGCGAACTAATTCGTAGGCATGGGAGGACGGGTCGGGATGTGGGGTATAAGCCTTGGCATCAGCAGCGCTGTAACAATTAAGCAGTAACGGGCGCGGCTGCGACGACTGGCTGGCCGGCGAGTAATGCACTGTCCGGCAATTGTGAATTGTGATCGACCCGGCCGGCCCTGTCAGGTAGACCGCTTTGCTTATATCGATCGCGGCGGCATCCTCGTCCTGCAGATTACCTGTCCACTTGCCGTTCTTATCGTATAAATCGTAGAGCGGGCCATTTTGGCTGGCCGGCAATATACCAACCGGTCCGTTTGACATATCGGTATCGTGCAGATAGCAGCCAATTGTCAACACGTTGTAATTCGTGTGCGGGAAAAACTGGCTATCCTGATGCCAATTCACGGTGTCCGTAGATGAAGCCTGGTCAAACCATTTGAAATTCAGCTTGCTATGATGAAATACCACGTCCGGCCCCACTAAGTCCGCTGCCACGTCGGCCATTAACCCGGAAGCAAACTCCCAATAGGCTGCATGCTGGTCATCGGGACGCTTGATCCGGCGCACTACCGGACGTTCACGACAATGACCTGGTCCGATATCAAATACTTCGCCGGACACAGTAACCTGACGGCTGGCCTGTACAAAATCTTCAGTAACATTGCGCAACGCATCAATAGTTTCAGCTGGCACAAGGCTGTCAACACTCACGTATCCAAGTTCGAAATATTGCTCACGCTGCCGCTGAGTCAGAACACGCGCTGGATTCGACAGAATTTTTTCAGGTGTCATCTGCGTTCCTAAGTTGTGGTTACTAAGACGTCATTTCGGACGGTTCGAAATTCTTGGCCACCCCTGCCCGACCAATACAGCCGTTCAGGGTTTCACCGGGCAGCCATACCGGCAGTTTACTGCGAAGGGCCAGCAGGGCATCCAGGTTCACGCCGGTTTTAAACCCACTGCTTTGTAGCAGGTAAATGCAGTCTTCGGTTGCGATATTGCCCGATGCGCCTGGTGCGAACGGGCAGCCGCCGGTGCCACCAAGCGCCGAATCAAAGCGCCGGACCCCGGCTTCAAGTGCGGCGACAACATTGGCAAGCCCCATGCCACGGGTATCGTGGAAATGCGCAACCAGGGGGATCGCCACCCGTTTACCAATCTCACTCAGGATACGCTTGACCTGCATCGGGCTTGCATAACCAACCGTATCAGCCACATTCATTTCATCAGCGCCGGCTCTTTCCAGGCGTTCAGCAAGTGCAAACACATCTTTCTCGGGTACTTCGCCCTGAATTGTGCAGCCAAAGGCGGTGGCAATCCCAGCGTTCAATTCGACCACGCCTTTGAGACCGCGGGCATCTCGCTCTTCTACCAATCGGGTAAATTCAGCGACCGACTCATCAACAGTGCGCTTCACATTTGCCTTGTTATGGGCTTCACTGGCAGAAATAACAAAATTGATTTTCTGCGCATCGTTATCAAGCGCGCGGATAGCACCTTTTAAATTTGGCACCAGGACCCCGGCCCGCATGCCTGGGATCTTTAAAGAGCCCTGCAACACATCGGCAGCATCGGCAAATTGAGGAATTACCTTGGGTGGCACAAACGACGTCACTTCAATTTCGCGAAAGCCGCAAGCCGCTTGTTCGCGAATCCACTGCAATTTAACCTCAGTAGAGATCATCGACTTCACTAACTGCAATCCATCCCGAAGGCCGACTTCCCGAACGCTGACTTCATTACTCATTTAATTCTCCTTTTCTGGCACCTCGTTGACTGCAACTTGTTCAGCTGCCCTTATTTTTAGCTGCCATTAAAGTGCGGTTTTCTCTTTTCGTTAAAAGCCTGGACGCCTTCGAGCCGATCCTGAGTGGGCACAGTACGGTTATAGGCTTCAATTTCGAACCAAAGGCCATCGGACAATGACATTTGCAGGCCGCGATGAATCGCCTGCTTCGCCTGCCGAACAGCAATTGGCGCGTTTGCCGCAATTCGCTCAGCAATGTTGAGTGATTCGTCTAGCAACACATCCTGCGGATAAACCTCGTTCAGCAAACCCCATTGCAGCGCCTGCTCTGCTGAGAATGGCTTGGCGGACAAGATCAGTTCTTTTGCGCGACGCTCACCCACCGCTCTGGCCAGGTTCTGGGTACCGCCGGCGCCCGGCATAATCCCCAGGCCAACTTCTGTCTGGGCAAAGCGTGCGGTTTCCGAACCGTACAAAAAATCACAGGCAGCCGCAATTTCACAGCCACCGCCATAGGCAGCTCCGTTAATGGCACCAATAACCGGGGTCGGACAGTCGATAAGATTGCGTAACATACGCTCAAAAATTCGATGCTGATAACTCCACGCTTCATCAGTCATCCCGTTGCGCTCTTTGAGGTCGCCGCCGGCACAAAATGCTTTCTTACCAGCCCCGGTCAGCACCACACATCGCGCATCGCCCGGGTCTTGGGCGATGGCTTCGAACACCTGCCCAAGCTCGATGCCGAGTTGCGTATTCATTGCATTTGACGCGTTGGGACGATTTATTGTGACCAGCAAAACATGGGGTCTGGGTTTGCTCACTTCGAGCGTTTCGTAACTATCCTGAATAGCAAAAGTCATACAATTTCCGTTAACAGCCTTTAAATGTGATGTGGCGGGCCGACAGATGCTGGTATGGCGGTGTAGCAGCGATGCGTTCAGACCCTGACATTGAAGTCAGTCAGCAATCATGCCACGCGACACGACAGATTTAGGGTATTTTTGCACGATGATCCGTTTGCACACCAGCCAACGCATCTGGACCAAATCGAGTGGGCTTGTCCGAATGGACCCGACCAGGCTACCAGAACATTGCGCGGTCAAAGATTTCAACCTATTGCCAACCCATTGCCAACCCAGTCACTCTTTCCCGCCAGTTTTCTAATCAGAATATTTCAATGAACCTTAGTGTGAACCTCAGCGACTGGATTGGTCGAACAGAATCGGTCCAGGACATTGTCACCGCAACGCCCATCGCAGCACTTGCGGCAACCTTCAACCGACCCGCATCCCGGCCGGCCAATGGCGAATCGATCCCAAATCTGTGGCACTGGCTGTATTTCCTGCCAATTGCTCTGCAGTCGGAGCTTGGTGCTGACGGCCACCCAAAACGTGGTGGCTTCCTGCCCCCGGTTCCGCAACCTCGACGGATGTGGGCTGGCAGCCAGTTCGAGTTTTTATCCCCGCTCAGAGTCGGGGACAATATTGAGCGCCAATCTACTATTGAGAACGTCACCGAGAAAACAGGCCGAAGCGGCACCCTCGTTTTTGTGCGCGTAAAACACGTTATCAGTCGCGAACAGGCCGAAAGCCCGGCATTAATCGAATTTCACGACATAGTCTATCGGGACGCGCCCCAACCTGGCGCCCCGCAACCACAACCGGTAACAGCACCGGATCATTCTCGATGGTCGCGTCGGATTGATCCGGACGACGTTCTGCTGTTCCGATTTTCTGCACTGACGTTTAACGGCCATCGCATCCATTACGACCGTCAATACGTAACCCGCGAAGAGGGCTACCCAGGCCTTGTTGTTCACGGCCCGCTAATCGCAATGCTGCTCCTTGATGCGATGCGCCACGAGTTGGGAGATCCAGAGCTGGCCAGTTTTCAGTTCCGGGCGATTCGTCCAACCTTCGACATCAATCACTTTTTTGTTTGCGGTCAAACCGAAGCAGACGGAAAAACCGTCCACCTCTGGGCCAAAGACCATGATGGTTATCTCACCATGGACGCCACTGCAGTTCTGCGTTAGTGCGAAGTGATCTTCCTTAAAGCAACATAAGAGAAACGAAAACATGGGGTTAAACAAAGAACTTGACGGCTTTACCGTCGTCTCACTGGAACAAGCAATTGCCGCACCGTATTGTGGCCTGTTACTGGCTGACGCCGGCGCCCGGGTGATTAAGGTAGAGCGCCCTGATGGCGACTTTGCACGACGCTACGATACCGGCGCAAATGGTCAGAGCAGCATTTTCGCCTGGGTGAACCGCGGCAAAGAATCTGTCTGTATCGATCTGAATATTGCTGAAGACGCACAACTAATGCGTCGCATGCTGAGCAAGGCAGACGTCTTTGTTCACAACCTTGCACCGAACGCGTTAGCCCGGCGAGGCTTTGATCAGGAAACCCTGCGAGCCGCTAACCCGGGCCTGGTGAACTGCGAAGTTACCGGATACGGACGCGAAGGTGGAGCGGCAAAAAAGAAGGCCTACGATTTTCTGGTGCAGGCAGAAAGCGGCATTTGCTCAATTACCGGCACCGCAGAGTCACCAGCCCGGGTAGGCGTTTCGATTGTCGATATCTCAACCGGGTTAACAGCTTTTTCTGCCGTACTGAGGGCCTTGTTGCAACGTAGTCGAACTGGGCTGGGATGTGACCTTAATATCTCGATGTTCGACGTTATGGCCGACTGGATGAATATGTCACTGATGGGTCACCGGTATATGGGTGGCGCACCGAAAAGACTTGGCATGAGCCATGCCCAGGTAACGCCCTATGGTGCTTATACAACCAGTGATGGTGGGCAAGTAATGCTGGCGGTGCAAAACGACAGGGAATGGTCGGCACTGTGCTCAGATGTCTTGAAAAAACCAGAGTTGGCATCCGATGCGCGCTTTGCCAATAATCCTGATCGGGTTGCAAATCGTGATGCAATGAATGTTTATGTTGAACCTGCCTTACGCGCCTTAACTCGCGAACAAGCACTAGGAGCCCTTGAGAAATCGGGGATCGCCTGCGCCAACCTGAATAGCGTTGAAGATCTCGATCAGCATCCGTTCTTAAGAAATCAAGTGGCCCATTTTGCCGGCATGACCTTACAGGTTGCCGACTTACCCGTGCGAACCGACAATCCACGCCCAACACATTCGCCCTCGCTCGACGAACACGGTAACAGCATTCGCGCCGAATTTGCAGCGACAGCAGCCTGACCCAGACAACAGAATTAGCAATACTAATATTCGACTAAATGTACCAATGAGGACAACATGAACTACGAACTGACCCACCCGGAAATCCGTGAAAGCGTCGCCCGATTATGCGAAGACTTTCCAGGTGAATACTGGCGCAAGTGCGATCGGGAACAAGCTTACCCAACCGAATTTGTCCAGACCTTGACCGAGTCCGGCTACCTTGGAGCGCTGATCCCCGAAGAGTACGGTGGCTCCGGGCTACCCATCGGCGCGGGCGCAGCAATTTTGGAAGAAATCCACAGAGCCGGCTGTAATGCGGCCGCTTGCCATGCCCAGATGTACACAATGGGAACCCTGCTTCGACATGGCTCGGAAGAGCAAAAAAAACAATACCTGCCAAAAATTGCCGACGGCAGCTTACGGCTGCAGGCATTTGGTGTCACGGAACCAACCAGTGGAACAGATACGACCTCGTTGCGCACCATGGCGGTTCGAAATGGCGATAATTACATCGTAAACGGACAGAAAATATGGACCTCACGTGCCGAACACTCTGACCTGATGATGCTGCTTTGCCGGACTACTCCAAAAGAAGAGGTGACCAAACGAACCGACGGATTGTCAGTGCTCCTGGTAGATATGCGAGAAGCACTTAACAAGACGCTGACTATCCGCCCTATTCGAACAATGATGAATCACTCCACAACCGAAGTTTTCTTCGACAACATGGAAGTGCCGGCACAAAATCTGATTGGTGAAGAAGGAAAAGGGTTTCGCTACATTTTGTCTGGCATGAATGCGGAGCGCATCCTGATCTCAGGTGAGAGCATTGGCGACGCCAAGTGGTTTATTAAGAAAGCAGCCGACTATTCAAACGACCGCACTGTATTTGGCCGCCCAATTGGCAAAAACCAGGGAATTCAGTTTCCCATCGCACGCGCTTATGCCCAGATGCGCGCCGCCGAGTTAACCCTGCACGAAGCGATCCGCAAATATGAAGCCGGGGGAAACCCGGGAGAAGAAGCTAATATAGCCAAAATGCTGACCGCTGAGGCCGCCTGGGCGGCCGGTGAGGCCTGTATTCAGACCCATGGGGGATTTGGCTTTGCTGAAGAATACGACATCGAGCGAAAGTATCGCGAGGCACGTTTGTACCAGGTTGCGCCAATTTCAACAAATCTGATTCTAAGCTTTGTTGCCGAGCACGTGCTTGGCATGCCGCGCTCATACTAAAACGCATCAGTATTCGATGCGTCACCAATTGGATAAGTCACCGGGACGGTGGCTTATCCAGTTTTCGCCAGTTATAGAGCGAGTCAATCGAATCATTCGGGTTAAACAAGGGGTTGTTTGAGCCAATATAGTCGTCAAAATTATTCGTGAAGTAATAAGTGTTACTACTCGGCATCTTGACTTCATTGCCATCAAACGGATTGATATATTTTTCGACCTCAAGGGTTGCATCAATCATCTTGCTGTGAATCCGGTCAGTGCCAGCCGAGCGCGATTTATAAGCGGACATCATTTGATCATTTACCGAGCTGAGCGCATTGCTAGTGATATTGGCAATTTCAGCAGCAGATTTCAGTGCCTGCATTCTCTGCTTTGACAATTGAATATTCAATCGCGCCAAAGCCGTCTCGAAGGCAGGAGCTGGCTGTCCGGTACTGATAACAAGATCGATAAGTTTTGAAACCTGGTCGAGATTACCCTTCTTGCCTTCACCACCAAAAAAATCGAGCGACCATTGAGTCACCGGGCCCGACTGGTGAATTGTCTGGATAATTTTCAACAAGCCTTGAGAATCCGGATTCTTGTTTGACCGGGTTGTTACAGCGACAACGTTAACAGTTAAACCCTGAAGTTCCCCACCCATCATTTTTTTGATACGACCCCGCAGTTGGTCTGCAATCGGGTCGTTGATAACCCGGGTCACCGAATAGCCACCCTGGCGAGCCATTGTCGCAATTTGTGTCTTGGCGAATTTAGTAAGATCAACCGGTTTCGGATTGTTGGCAAGCGTCTGCGAATACCAGCTTTTGGTTTGAGGATCGACAAAACCGTACATCATTTTTTCGTGTTGCATTGCCTGCAGCGGGATTTGAACCATTACATCGTCTGATTTAAAAAGCTCGCTCGGAAGACTCAGCAGTTGTATGCCCGACTTCGGATGAGTTGCCTTGAAAATTGATGACGAGAAAACCACGCCAGAAACATTCTGTTTTAACTGCGAATCACAGGTCGCCTGCCACCCCGGGGGCAGCATAAACGCTGAGGCAAGCATTCGAGGTTGCGGATGCCAGCAAGTCACCAAAGTCATTTCCTGGCGCCCATACGCGACACCCGGCAATGAAACTTGCAACAGAAAAACCGAAGTCAGCGTAGCAAGGAGCGATATGAGCGAGCGATTCATTGGATATAAGCTGAAAAGAAATGACTTTTGATTATCTGTCTGATTTTGAACGGTATTCAATAACCCGTACTGAGTATTCTTTTGAGCCGAAAACCCTATGTTGGGCAAACTCATTTCGGACAAGGTCAGACCCAAATCGTTTTTCATGTGAGCCAATCCGCTGGTAGCTAATTTTTCAGCGATAGCCGGTATTTTCCTTGGCGATGCGCTAATTACCGGGGTTTAACACCCAAATTGATCCGTTCTTTTTGCTCGTTCAGTTTTATCCTTCTCAGATCATTTCAACGGGCCTGTATATGAGTATTTTCGCTAATCACCTTCTGTCGTATTCCCCAGTGGTCAATTCCAAAAAGCTGACGACCGCAACGCGCCTGAGTGTTTTGCGGATCGACAATCAACCATGTAACGTATCTACCGTATATCAGGAAATTGCAACCGCCTGTGTTGACTGCCCCGATACAATATTGCTGAGCATCGATTACAACGAACCCAGTGACGTGTTGTGGGCTTTGGGATCATCTGAACGACTCTGGCTCGAAGTACCCGGGTCAATTCTCGAATCTGCAGATGGTCGGGAATGGGTCAACGGCCTGGCCCGCCATGGTTTCAAACTGGTGCTGAGAAACTACCCAGGCCAACCGGCATCACCGGATGTGCTATCACACTTTCAGTTCGCAATTGTCGACACCACCCAGGATCGTCGCAACGAAGCCGGTGAGGCAAGTCCGGAGCAACGGCAAATCTCCACGGCAATCAGCGGCATTACCACTATCGCCGACATGGAGAGGGCATTTACGTCCGGCGCAACGTCAATTATCGGCTGGCCACTGGACGATGCACTGGACAGGGGCAAACCACCGGGCAGTGCGTCGAGCTTCACAGCAGTCTCACGCTTGTTGTCACTGATAAATAGTGGCGGGTCTGCAGATGATATGGAGAATGTGCTCGCGACCGACCCGACGCTTGCTTTTCGATTGTTCCGGTATCTGAACTCCCCCGCCTTCGGGCTGACAGTTGAAATCCGCTCTTTTGAGCATGCAATGATGATGCTCGGGCAGAAACGCATGAAGAAATGGCTGTCACTTCTGTTGGCAACCGCATCGCCAGACCCAAACCTCAATACGTTAATGTTTGCTTCAGTTCGACGTGGTTTCCTAATGGAAAAACTTGTTAGTGAATTTCACGAAAAGCAGGTTCAGGATGAGGCTTTCATCATTGGTGTTTTTTCAATGCTGGATAAACTCTTCTGTGAACCTTTTGAAAAACTGTTTGAGCGGCTTCAGATTTCCGACAGTGTTTACGAAGCACTGGTTTCGGGAACGGGACCATCGATGCCATATCTTAATCTGGCAACCGCACTGGAACACTCACCGGACCAAATTAGTGAGGCTCAGGACAATGCGTTTATTACTCCGAGCAGCTGCAATACGATGTTATTGAGCACATTAACGGAAGCAGCCCAGGCTCAACAGGCAACCTGACCGGAGAATCATCAAGGCCCCTCACCGGTCTAAGCAGATTTACTTCGACTGGTTTTGCTGCGGCTGACTTGAACAACAAGAATAGAAACCATAATAATGGCCACCCCGATAAAGTCAGTTAACGATAGCGGTTCACCCAGGAAAACAGCGGCGATTGCAACCCCAAAGAACGGATTCAAAAAGTGAAAGGCAGCCGCCCTGGTTGGACCGATTCGGCCCAACATTACGAACCAGATCAAAGTTGCCAGTAAACCCGGCATCAGGGTTGTCCAGGCAAATGCCATAACAAGCGAGGCGGTCCAGTTCACGGACCATGTTTCAAACAAGTAGGAAAACGGCAGGGTTGTCAGCGACCCGACCAGCATTTGCAACCCGACAATCATCAGCAGGTTCGGATTCCCAGCAAAGCTGCTGCCAACCAGCAAGGTGGCACCAGCCAATGCAAGAACGCCGATAAACGTAACGATAATCCCGCTGAGATCTGCGCCCCCCTCCAGGCGTGTAACCATAATCAAAACTACCCCGGCCAGACCCAAGAGTAGCCCGGCAACCCCCGGCACTGAAGTCGGTTCTCCCATAAACAGCCAATGCGCTCCGGCAACCAATAGCGGCAACATGCTGGCGATAATCACCACAATGCTGACATCTACCCATTGAACCGCAAGGAAGCAAAACCCAAGGTAGATAGTGTTCTGGAAAAACCCTAAAACAAGAATTGCCAGCCAATGACGTCGCGAAAAAGCCATTCGCTGACCAAGCGCAAAAGCAACCGCTACCCCAATTGTGCCAGCGATTAAAAAACGCAGCACAAGAGACAAAAACGGTGGCGCATCAATGACAATATAGCGAGCGGTGGTAAAGGCGCTTGACCATAGAGCCGAGAAACATATTCCCAGCAAAATGATTTGCAAGCTCAAACTGCCGTGCTTGGCAGATGGACTATGCACTGGTTTTTTTGTTAATCAATTGGTTATTCAATTGGTTTTTGATCTGGTAAAACACAAAGGCCTTGTGATTCAACCTGAAGCGGGACGTTGAATTTACTGCGAAAATTTTCCATCGCAATGCCTGCCGTCAGTTCGACTATCTGCGATTCACTAAAATGTTGTTTCAAGTCGCCAAAGAACACATCGTCAACCACCTGTCCGGTAATTGTCATGCGCTCACCATACTCGATGGCAACGCGTTCAGCCGCTGAGAACACTTCGCTGTCCCGCCAGTTCGCCAGGGCTTTGATCTTTGCTTCGCCGTTTTCACCTTCGATCGCACGGACCGAATTAATGTCCACTCAGAATGGGCATCCGTTAATACTGGCCACCCTCACATGTACAAGAGCGTGCAAAGAGGCCGGCACCAGGCCGGAGGCTGGAAATGACGCGTAAAACTGCTTGGCAGCTTTTAGAATCGGCGGACAGTGAGCCAAAACCCGGGTTGGATTGAGCAAACCGCCGTATTGGCTGCATTCAGCTTCGAACAGTGGCTTCAGGATAGGGTCTTCATTGTGCTGCGTGACTTCGCTGACTCGTGGCATGGGTGCCTCGCTTGTATTACGACCAGATGGCTCGGTATTGTGTCATTTGTGGTGTCAATAATGCTGCTTGTGAACTGCTTCCGCATATTATTTCGGCTTGATAATCTGAATTGTCAGCGCACAGCCCAGGATAATGACAACAGCACTGAGAATCATGGTCAGGTCAACTGTCTCATCCAGAAACAACCAACCGGAAAACATACTAAAGACCGGGATGGCAAAAGTCACCGTAATTGCCCGCGACGGCCCAATATTTTTGATCAGGCGAAAGTACAAAATATAGGCAATACCCGTGCTGAACACACCGAGGGCTAAGATACACAGCCAGGCCGATATGCCGGGATTGCTCTCAGGCCACATGGCAACCCCAGGAATCAGCAGTATGACCGCGGCACCAATTTGACTACCTGTCGCATTGGCGAGAGCGTTTTCATTTGACAGGTACTTCCTGGCGAAATTTGCCGCAACTCCGTATGACAAGGTAGCCATTAAGGCCGAAAAAACCGCAAGGGCAAGCGACTTTTGGTCTGACACCGTTGCCAGCGAACTGCCGTTAACGAGGGCCGCAACCCCTGAAATGCCAACCAACATGCCGACCAGTTGCCATCCGGTCAGCCGCTCTCGCAACCAGAAATAAGCAACAACTGCACCCCAGAACGGCGCAGTTGCATTTAGCGTCGACAATGCACCGGCGGTCAGACTCAGCGCCGAAAATGCCAGTAGAACAAAAGGAATTGCCGAGTTAATGACCCCAACAAAGCCCGACCGGGTAATTGTCTGGCGTAAGTCCGATATGGTGCCGCTTATGGCCAGGATTGGTAATAAGGTTAACGCGCCAATTCCGCATCGCAGTAACATCAGGCTAACCGGCCCGAACTCTGGCACGGCAATTCTCATGAACAAAAAAGAGGCGCCCCACAATATCGAAAGCAACACAAAATCGACAATATCCCGGAGTCGCATCTTCAGGCCGGTTGCCGGGGGGAGAACAAACTTGCATGGGCAAGTTCCATCTTCAGGAGGCTTTCTTTTCTTTCAATGCCACCGGCGTAGCCAGTCAGTGAACCATTTGACCCAACCACCCGGTGGCAGGGAACAATTATTGAAACTGGGTTTCGTCCAACCGCTGCGGCCGCGGCGCGAATCGCGCGCGGCTTGCCAATTCGGATTGCGAGCTCGCGATAAGTAATTGTTTCTCCGCCTGGAATGTTGCTTAGTTCGCGCCAGACTATTTGTTGAAACGGGGTACCGGGTAACACCAAGGGCAAATCCGGCGACAACTGGGGATGTTTAAAGTAAGCCGCCAGCCTGGTTGCAACCTGCATAAGGAACATATTGTCGTCAGCCCTGGCCCATCGGACATTTGTGTCTGACTGATACGGCTCGCCGTCATACTTCTGGCCAACAAACCACAGGCCACATAATAGGTCGCCCCGGGCGGCAATGCGAATGGCACCGAGTGGCGAATCGATTTTGCTGAAAACTATATCCATTGTTCATCCGTCGATAGTGGTTAGTGCAGAGATGCCCACAGGTGCATGACCCCGTAAGCACGCCACGGTCGCCAAGGTTGAGCAAGATGGCGGGCCTGACTGGCTGTCTTAACGCTAAGGGCTTTCATCACACCGTAGTCAGCCGCAGGAAAAGCATCTGGCCAGCGCAATGCCCGCATGGCAATGTATTGGGCTGTCCAGTCACCAATCCCCGAAATCTGGTTAAGTTGCGCCATTGTCTTCTCTACTGACGCACGACCAGATAAATCGAGTTGCTCATTCCTGATGCTTTTTGCAAGCTGTCGAATGGTTTGAGCGCGCCGGGATATGATGCCCAACTCGGCGATACTGGACAGGTGGGCTCCAGCGATTCGGCTTGGGTGGGGAAAGCTATGGGTTAGAAATTGGTGATCATTAGTCGAAATTTTTTCACCGAATCGAAGCACAAAACGCTGCGCCAGGGTACGGGCAGCCTTAACAGTTATTTGCTGGCCCAATACCGCCCTTACCGCAATCTCAAAACCGCTGGCCGAGCCTGGCACTCGGAGTCCGGGATGTTTTTCTCCAAGCGCACCCAGCACGGGAAGATAGGTTTGCGGGTCCGCATCAAGGTCAAACAACTGCCGCACCAACCGAAAAACCGGCCCAACAGCCAGTGCCAGTGATGGACTGATGTCAAGCTCCAGTTGACCGGCTTGTTTGGCCGACAACTGGATCCAGCCGGTCAACGGGCCTGAAGGTCCGTCGACCCGAACGGTTCTCTGATAGCTGTTAGCGTCCACAAGCTCAAGGCCGTCGATAGCGCGGGATGCGAAGTACCCACAAATCCAGTCAAAGTCGAAAGGCTCGCGCACCGACAAATTAAAACGCAGCAATCCGTCCGGTTCTGGTCGAGCCTGTCGTTTGGAACGCAGTTCTGTCGGGTTCAGCCGGTAGCGATCCCGCATGCTGGCATTAAGCCGTCTGACACTGCCGAACCCAGCGGCACTGGCGATATCGGTGACTGACATATCAGTATCGGTTAGTAAACGCTTGGCGAGAAGCAATCGTTGAGTCTGAAGATAATCAACCGGAGTTACGCCAAACTTTGCTTCGAATACGCGGCGCAAATGACGATCCGACACACCAAGTCGGGCAGCAAAGTCCGGAATCTTGTCACCCCGATGTAAGCCATCATCAATCAGGCGGGCAGCTGACACAGCAAGCTGCGCGGAGATATCGGTCGACGACCAACCCGGGGCTAATTCTGGCCGGCATCGGAGACAGGGTCGAAAACCAGCGGTTTCGGCTGCCGGTGCGCTGCTGAAAAAAGTGCAGTTTTTTTTCTGCGGCAGCCGTACCCGGCACACCGGACGGCAATAAATGCGGGTGCTGCTTACACCGACAAAAAACTGACCATCAAACCGGGAATCATGCGATGCCAGCGCACGGTAACAGGCGGCCGTGTCAGCAACGATGCCTGCGCCACGACCTGGAACCGTAGCCGCATCAGCCCCAGATACGTTGACTCGATCTGGCTTTTTTCGAGTTGTATTCATGACCGCATTATGCGGCCCGGTTCAACTTAATGCTGGCCGTTTTCGGACATGGTCTCAGAACTTGAAATTCGAACCGTCCCCAAGATCATAAGCCTGTGATTCTGACAATCGCTAGTTTGCAAACTCGACGAGCAAGTCGTGCGCGGCCACGGTTTCGCCGGCTTTGACCAGGATGGATTTGATTTTTCCATCGCGCTCAGACCGAATCTGGGTTTCCATTTTCATTGCTTCGAGCGAAACCAAGGGGTCACCGGCTTTAACCTGCTGACCAGACTTGACCGAGGCAGTGACTACAAGGCCAGGCATTGGCGCCGCCACATGATTCGGATTATCCGGGTCTGCCTGGGGGCGCTGTTCAGCCTTGGCAACACCGTCTTTTTCTATTCGCATGGAACGCGGCTGACCATTCAACTCAAAGAATACGCGCTCCAGGGGATCTTCTGCAGACGATCCAGTGCCCTGCATGCGAATAGCCAGAGTTTTTCCTTCTTCCAGGTTAACCGCAATCTCTTCGCCCTCACGCATCCCGTAGTAGAAGGTTTCTGTTGGTAACGCACTGACGTCGCCAAACTGGCGTTGGTGGGAACAAAAATCTTTAAATACTTTCGGATACATGAGATACGAAGCCAGCTCGGCATCACTGAGTTTTCTACCAGCGGCTTTCTCAGCATCTAAACGCGCCTGATTCATGTCAACTGCTGGAATCTCATCTCCCGGCCGGTATTTGACCGGTGGTTCAGCTTTCAGAATTTTGCGGGACAACTCTGGTGGGAAGCCATCCGGCGGAAAACCAAGCTCACCTTTAAACAGTGAGATAACCGACTCGGGAAAGGTAATTTCGCGTTCGGGATCAGTTACATCACTCGCCGTAAGGTCGTTAGCCACCATAAATATGGCCAGATCGCCAACAACTTTTGATGTTGGTGTCACTTTGACGATATCGCCAAACATCTGATTCACATCAGCGTAAGCCTTCGCAACATCATTCCAGCGGCGCTCCAGGCCTGTCGCCCGGGCTTGCTCCCGAAGATTGGTGTACTGGCCACCTGGCATCTCATGTCGATAGACGTCAGCCGTGCCGGAACGAATCGACGATTCGAATGCAACATACAAACCCCGTACTCCTTCCCAATAGCGGGCAATCTCACGCATTGAATCGACATCGACACCCGACGGCTGTGAGCCATCGGTTGTTGTCGGGTCGCGCTCACTACCCGCCAGTGCCTGCGTTATGGAATTGAGATTTGGTTGCGATGTTAGCCCGCTCAACGCATCCATGGCACCGTCAACAGCATCCGCCCCACCACTGATGGCAGCCAACACCGATGCAGCAGAAATACCGCTCGTGTCGTGGGTATGAAAATGGACTGGCAGACCTGTTTCTTCCTTTAAAGTGCGAACCAGAAGCTCTGCAGCCTTCGGACGGCAAACACCGGCCATATCTTTCACGCCAATAATATGTACACCGGACTTTTGCAGCTGCTTCGCGATATCCACGTAGTAGTTCAACGAATACTTACTGCGAGTGGTATCAAAAATATCGGCGGTATAACAAATAGCCCCCTCACAAAGGCGCCCGCTGTCGAGTACGGCGTCAATGGCCACACGCATGTTGTCGACCCAGTTCAGGGAATCGAACACACGGAATAAATCGACGCCTTCTTTTGCCGCCTGTTCAACAAAATACTTAACGACGTTGTCTGCATAGTTGGTATAGCCAACGGCATTACTGGAGCGCAGCAGCATTTGCAATAAAACATTGGGCACGGCCGCGCGCAGAACACGCAATCGATCCCACGGATCTTCATTCAGAAAGCGCATCGCCACGTCAAAGGTAGCTCCACCCCAACATTCCATCGAAAACATACCCGGCAACAGCCGGGCGTAGTACGGCGCAATACGAGCCATGTCGATGGTCCGCATGCGGGTTGCAAATAAGGACTGGTGGGCGTCGCGCATCGACGTGTCAGTTAGTAAAGTGCGCTTTTGTTCCAGCATCCAGGCCGAAAACCTAACCGGACCAATTTCATCCAACAGCGTCTTGGTACCAGGCGGCGGCAGCGCGGACATATCAACGCCATCTGGCAAAGGCAGATGAATATGCTCCAGATCTGGTTTGGCGCGCCCTTTCACATCGGGGTGCCCATTTACAGTGACGTCACCAATGTAGCGCAGCAAGCGCTGGGCGCGGTCCCGCCGCTTGGAAAATTTGAACAATGCCGGTGTCTGATCGATAAATCGCGTTGTCACCACTCCGGCGCGAAAGTCTTTGTGATTGATGACGTTTTCAACAAACTGCAGGTTGCTAGAGACGCCGCGAATTCGAAACTCTCGCAAGCAGCGATCCATACGGGCGATAGCTTCAGCCGCTGTAGGTGCCCAGGCAGTCACCTTAACCAGCAAGGAGTCGTAATAAGGTGTTATCAGGGCACCGGTATAAGCAGTTCCGGCATCAAGACGCACACCAAAGCCCGCCGCACTTCGATAAGCTTGCACTCTGCCGTAATCAGGGGTGAAATTATTTTCGGGGTCTTCGGTGGTGACCCGGCATTGCAAGGCGTGGCCGTTGATCCGAATATTGGCCTGAGCCGGAATCTGACCATCGCTGGCGCCAATACGTGCGCCTTCAGTTACAGCAATTTGTGCTTTGACAATATCAATACCGGTGACCGCTTCGGTCACTGTATGCTCCACCTGAATTCGCGGGTTAACTTCAATGAAATAGTACTTACCGGTGTCAGCATCCATCAGGAATTCAACCGTTCCGGCATGTGAGTAGGCAACCGCACGACCAAGTTTCAATGCGGATTCGCACAGACCGGCCCGGGTAGCGTCGTCCAGATAGGGCGCCGGCGCACGCTCAACAACTTTTTGATTCCGACGTTGCACCGAACAGTCACGTTCAAACAGGTGAATCAACTCTCCATGGGTATCGCCAAGGATTTGTACTTCGACGTGGCGGGCGTTACGCACCAGCTTTTCAAGGTAGACCTCGTCATTGCCAAATGCGGCAGCGGCTTCACGGCGCGCAGCATCAATCTGATCAGAGAGATCTGCCTCATTTTCAATTACCCGCATGCCGCGACCACCACCTCCCCAACTCGCTTTGAGCATCAGCGGGTATCCAACCGCAGCAGCCATTTCTTTGCATCGGGACATATCAGCCGGCAACGGATCGGTGGCGGGCATCACCGGCACCCCGGCCTGCTCGGCGGCAATCCGGGCTGAAACCTTGTTGCCCAGGGCCGTCATTACCTCGGGCTTTGGCCCGATAAATGCAATGCCGTTGTCGGCACACGCCTGGGCAAAGTCGGGGTTTTCTGACAGGAAACCGTATCCGGGATGAATCGCGTCGACGCCAGCCTCGCGAGCAATCCGAATGACGTCGTCGATATCCAAATAGGCCTGAAGCGGGTTTTTGCCTTTTCCGACCTGATAGCTCTCATCAGCTTTGAATCGATGCAACGCAAACCGGTCTTCGTGTGAATAAATTGCCACCGTACGTATACCCAGTTCAGCTGCGGCACGCATGACACGGATGGAAATTTCAGAGCGATTGGCAACCAGAATTGAGCGAATTTTCTTCATATTTTTAGGCATGCTTTGGTAGTTTCGGAATATTGACGTATTGCGATTGAGCAATGATAACGGACGATATTGGTGTCAATATGGCAAGCGAAAACACATCATCTGGGTTAATTAGCGTGTCCTTTTTGGCATAGGTCACTGGCAAGGCCTTGGTACAACAGGCGATTTCCCGAATTCGGCCAGAATTCAACGTAATATTGAGTAATTGGAAGGTGCTAAAAGTGGTGCTTTCTGTTTCGAGCGCCGCATCGCTACATTTATCCAAAATTCCACAACCAGTGACTTCGAATAACAATATGCAAGCATACCGGCGACTCGCACTGGGTAGTCTGAGCACCCTGACCACCATATTAATCGCTGCCTGCGGCGGAACAACATCGGTCGACGACACCAACAACGGGGGCCAGCTTAATGAATCCACCTGCAGTTATCAGTACACAGCGACAACAGCAGGCACTGCGGTTGGCATTGATCCACTTTTAAGTATGCAGTGGCATATTCTGAACACCGGTCAATTCGGTGGAATTCCGGGTGAAGACGTCAGAGTCGACGGTGCCTGGGGTATCACCCGGGGCGAAAATGTTCGCGTGGCGGTGGTCGACGACAGCCTGGAAGTGACCCACGAAGATCTGGTACCAAATGTTGTACCCGGGGGCAGTTATAACTACCGCCCAGCACGTCGTGGCAACGCCTTCCCATTGCCATGCGAGCTAAGCGATGATCACGGCACTGCGGTGGGCGGCATCATTGCCGCACGCGATGATAACGCCCTTGGCGGGTCCGGCGTGGCGCCAAAGTCAGACCTGGTCGGTTTCAACGCTCTGAGCACCGCAACTGACGCCGATATTGCTGATGCACTGGGCCGGGACATTAATATTATCGGTGTTTACAACAATAGCTGGGGGGCTCGCGATGACGGTGTACTCAACCCGTCGGGCAACGTTTTTGAACAAGCAATTCTTGATGGCATAGAAACCGGGCGGGCGGGCAAAGGCGCAATCTACGTATTTCCGGCTGGCAATGGCGGATGTTTGCAGCCCAATTGTGATCGTGAGAATTCCAATTACGACGGCTACGTGAACAAGCTTGGGGTTATAACGGCTTGCGCGTTCGATAACCGGGGCAAACAACCAGTCTACGGAGAACGGGGCGCAAACATCCTGCTTTGTGGCCCGTCGAGCACGTCGAATTTTGTCGCCACAATTACCACTACCGGACTAGAAAACACCTACCGGTCAGATTTCAACGGGACATCAGCCAGTACGCCGATGGTGTCCGGGGTCATTGCGCTGATGCTGTCGGCGAACCCAGACCTCACCTGGCGAGACGTTCAGCAAATCCTGGCCAAAACGGCCCGAAAAAATGATCCTACCGACCCGGAATGGTCATTCAACTTCGGGTTGAACCACAATCCAAAGTTCGGTTTTGGCGCCGTTGATGCCGCATCAGCAGTAAGCGCTGTCACCGATCCGGCTTGGACTTCGGTAGGCGGCAGCAGCTCGCAAATCAGTTGTGGTCCATATAATTCGTCACCAAATGCCGCACTGACTGATGCTGTTGCCAGCAACCCGTCGCCGGTGATTACCCCGTTCAATGACTCAGTACCAATTTCAGGTTGCGCGATTTCGAATATTGAGTTTGTTGAAATTCGCCTGACAGTGAACCATTCCGCAGGTGGCAGTCTGCGAGTCGTATTAACCAGTCCAAACGGTCTGGTCAGCACCCTGGCCACTGAAAGAACCTGTGTCGGCCCTACCAGTGTGGACAATTGCGGCACTTATGACGACTGGCAGTTTGGTTCTGTGAGACATATGGACGAACCTGTCAGCGGAAACTGGACACTAACCGTTGCAGATGCCAAGCCCGGTGTTACCGGCGTGTTTCAAGATTGGTCGATCAAGTTCTACGGACGTTAAGCAATGTATTCACTCGATAGTTACCGGTTTCCTTTCAGACTTACCAAGTTTGCAATGCAGATCGCCTGTGTAGTGACCACCAGCGTCGCTTGCGCAACCTCCAATTCGGCGGGGCCGGAACAAGCAAGCCAGGGGAGTCTGCAAACGGGTAGTGCCGTTCAGACCTACCATTGGTACGATGGCGGCAAACGACGAAGTATTCGAATGGCACCAGAATTTATCGCCGACTTCGAGCGCAAAGATGTCATACAAAAGGGGGGCAGCTCAAAATCGGCGCGCGAAAAGTCTTCGCCTGTTTTTGTTGATGCCAACAACCAGACGTCGTTGCGCGCACTACCTGGCGGGGTTATTGTCCGATTTAAACGGGTGATGAGCCAGGCGCAGGCAAATGGCTTGCTTCGTCAGTTTGATACCAACACGATCCGCCAAATCGGCAGCACTGGAAAGACCTGGTTGGTCAGCTCGTCACCGGGCTTACCCGGGCTGGAACTGGCCAATGAGATTTACGAAAGTGGGTTGGTCCAGTCTGCATCGCCAAACTGGTGGCAACAGCGAAAATTAAAATAATCACTAGCAGGCGTTTGAAAAGCCCGCTAGAAACCGCTTTCCCTGATTAATACGGCAATCGCCGTAGTTACCCAATCCACCAAAGGGCTGCGGCTTTCGCCAACTATCGACACCGTCCCGAGCAACATTCTCGGATCTACCCGCAGGGTGGATGAGTCATCCAGACTGACCCTTACCCGGTACATCGCGTCTCGCGGTGCAATGCGGCCGTCAGGCAGGCGAACAGTTGGCACCCGGCCGCCGGTTTCAGCTGCCATTATGGGATCGGGTAATGATTGTGCAACCACCGAGTCGACAGACTGGACTTTGCCGGTTAACGGATCAGCTGCGCTGTTCCGCTCGTAAAAGCGAACCAGAGCTCCCGCCTGAATTCGATCAACATCTTCCTGGTCAACCAGTGCGTCGATTACCCACGATGATGGATCAATGAACACGGCAAGCGGCTGATTAGCACTAACCCAGGTACCAGGAGCAACGGTGGGATCGCGGTCAACAAGCTGCCCGTCATATGGCGCAACCAGGCGTAACCGTAGTAATTCATCACGCTCTGATTCGAGCGCTGCCAGCTCGCGGCCCAATTGCTCAATTATCAGGTTGCGACGTTCTGCACCATCTCGCTGCCCAACCGACTGGTACAACTCGCGACGCAGCGCCTCGGCGTTGCCCTTAAGTTGTGCCGCCCGAGTCTGGGTCTCCGGGGAATTCAGTTCCGCCAACACGGTCCCGGCTGGGACGATACCGTTGTCGCTGATTTTGAGTACTTGAGCCGCAAAAGGCGAGTATAAGGTTTGGCTTTGCGCCGAATGCAACCAGGCCTCTCCACTAACCGAGCGCTGCCACGGCAATGCCATAAACCCAGCCACGCCAAGCACCAGCAGGAGTAAAACGGCCCCCCTGGCCATGCCCGTTTCAGATCGACGTTGAATCCACACGGCAGCCTCCTTCCAGATGGGTCGGACAATAAACCAGGCAATTTCCACGACAAAAAGGAATATACCTAGTACTTTGAAGAAAAACACGTATACGGCAATTGCAATGCCGATAAAAACAATCAGTCGATATGTCCAGGTCAGCCATGCAAAAGTGATCAGAAACCGCCGCATGCGCGGCTCAAAACTCTCCGGATCCGGCTCTCGCCAGCCAAACAGGGTACGACGTAACGCCGCCCGTGCCATCGCAAAACTTCGACTATGCAAGTTAGGTAAATCAAGTGTGTCCGATAGCAGAAAGTAGCCGTCGAATCGCATAAACGGGCTGGCATTAATACCAACGGTAATGACCCAGCTGGTTGTTGCCAGGAAAAACAGCGCGCTTCGCATAGGGCCGTCAGCCGTCAGACTCCATGTCAGGGTTGCAAAGCTTGCCAGAGCAAATTCAGTGGCCATACCAGCCGCTGCAATTCGAAAGCGGTCTCGCCGTTCGGACAGTTTCCAGGATTCTCCGGTATCGGTATACAACATCGGCCAGAGAACTAAAAACGCAACCCCCATATGGGCAACGCGAACGCCGAGTCGGGTTGCTGTAATTGCATGCCCCATTTCGTGAAGCGTTTTCGCAACAAACAACGCAGCCAGATAACCCGCAATACCCGCCGGCGAAAACGTGTCAGTAAAAGTGGTGAGAAAAACGTCCCACTGACGTAATGCCAAAACCAGGCCAAGGACGGCGGATGCGATCGCCGCAATTGCAAACGTCCGGGTATAGAAAAATGCGCACCAGGGTGCAAGCCATTGCAAAAACCGCTGTGGCCTGACCAATGGAATACGAATAAACAAGTAGTTATGCAATAACCATTTCCAGCGCGACAAGGTCGCCCGCCGGGCCAATTCTCCAAGGTAGGCAACACCGCTGGCATCACGGACGTGGACTAGTTGCTGCTGTCTGAAAAATTCAGCAACCTGAACAACTTGTTCCGGAGTTACTTCCAGGGTCGATCGGGCTGAAATTTCACTGGCGATCAATGCGGGATCGCGCAGCTTCCACCGTGACAACACCTCAAACTCGACCCAACCCACGCGAAAAAATCGATTGCGAACCGGGTCTTGAATAACCCAGGCTGGAGAACCGTCACGATTTTCACTTGCAGAAAATAGTTTGAGATCTTCCCGCAGCGGTGGCAACAGTTGAGAATTCGGCTGACCTTGACCTGGCACGCCGGCCCCGGCCCGGCCTGCCATAACAGCACTCATAAACCCGTAAATTGACGCAGGCCGGCTATTGGCCTGCGAAACAAGTAGTAGCCCAGCGGCGCCCGTTCGCCGTAAATTTTTGCCGTGCCTTTCAAACCAATACGGATACGCTGACGTTGTTTCTGAGTCAGGTCCCGAAAACGCGCCCGCAATCGATAAGACGTAACCCCACTCGGCGACTGAATCGCCTGATAGCTTGCTTCGAATAATTCACCAGCCAGTGGGTCGAGCGGCGCAACCTGCAAATACAATTTAACAAGTGCACCTGGTTCGAGGTTTATTGCGTCGGGCACCGCCATCCAGATGAGCATTCCCGCGTTATCAGGGTTTGCAAGCAAGGCCACCCGCTCGCCAGTAGCAACGGGTTTGCCCTGCCAGTCGTTGATGTCGCCAAAAACAACAACACCTTTGGCCGGCGATCGCACCTGGACACGGCCAAGCATGTCCTCAACCAGATTCAGCTCTGCCTGACGCTCCGCTACTTTGCCATTCAGTGATGAAACCTCAGCACGACTTGCGTCGCTTCCAAACGCCTTCTGAGCAGCCGCAAGGGCATCTGCCCGGGCAACCTGTAGCTGCCGTGCGGCAACTTCACGCCGATTGCGCAGCGTTGTGTTGTCAAGTGTAAATAGCAACTGGTCTTTTTCAACAGCATCGTTTGGTGCTATTGAAAATGATGAAATCACGCCGTCCATAGGCGCAGCAATCGCAGTGGCCTGCAAGCCAATAATTTCGGTCGGCGCAAGCACTGACATCCGAACCGGAAAAAACATTGATGCCAACAGTAAGGCCGCGACAATCCAGCCCCCGTATTTGCGTGCTTCACGGCGCTTGTGACGGGTTGGCGCAAGTAACGCCCAGGCGTGTCCGTAAGCCGCGCTGGTGCGCAGGGCAAGCTCCTGGATTCGCTCAGACGGCGCATCATCCATTGAGTAGCCGGCAAACCCGAGGAGTTGATTGTCTGGCGCCAGGATCGGTTGCACGTAAAGAAATTCCGGCAACCACTCACGCCAGCCATCTTGCAAACTGGCCGGCAAGTCACCCACTTGAACAAACATCGGATCATGGTCGGTGGATCTACTCAACTCGGCCGTGATCCAACGGCCAAGCCGCCGCAACCAGGTTGTTAACGGAGAGTCTTCCCCTAACTGCGCCAGGCCTGAAACAGTCCGGAGCACCGGGGTTTTATCCATTGATTGCCAGACGAATCCCTGTATGTAGGGAAACAACTGGAACATCTCGTTAGCAAGAGAAAATGTCAGTTGAGGAAAGGTTTTGGCCGAGCGGGCACGCTCCTGGAGGTGGGCATAAACCCGCCAGGCATCAGCCTGGGCACGGGCTGCCTGAACGGTTGCGGTTACTTGTTCTGGCCGTACCGGCGCGTTCATTTCTTTATAAAACGAGCAGTACCACTCATTCCGGCAAGCAGGTCGGGATGAGAGCCAACGACCAGGCCTTCGATTTCAATTGACTGGCTTGCTGCATCAACCCGTGCGTTTAATGCTGACACCTTGGCCGGGTATTGTTTTCCGGTTTCATCGATTCTGATGTCGAAGCTTGCGCCCGGTTTTAGCCATTGCAACCATACCGACGGAACATTCAGACGTAGCTTCAAGGCGCCGCTGTCAACAATTTCGAGTAAAGGATCACCCGCTTTAACACCTTGAAACTGGCGAACATATTGACGAACAATACGGCCATTGTACGGCGCACGTATTCGACACTGACCAATCTGGACTTGTGACAACTGAAGCTCCGCTTTTGCCTTATCCAGGCTTGCGCGGGCCATTTCGACCTCTACCCCACCCGCCGCTTTTAATGCTTTCAGCCTTTCTTTAGCCGCCAGGTTCTGACTGGCTGAACCCACATCTGCCCGTGCAATATCGCGACGCGCTATGGGTTGCCCACAATCGAAACGAACCAGGGTGTCACCTTTTTTGAAGGAGTTACCCAGGCCCCCGACAATTTCCCGCACCTGGGCTACTGTCTGCGCCACAAGCGTGGTCTCGCGCTGAGGAATCAGCAAAACTCGGGGTGCATTATCCGGGAAGGCAGCTGCAGGGGCTACTGTTGTACTTCCAGTTTTGGATTGGGCGACAACTTCGGATGAGTATAAGACCGCAACCGTCGAAGTTGCTGCAATCAGTGCCAGCGATAAAATAACGTTGGCAGTCCGCTTACCACGGTTTAAATTGACAATAATTGAATCGATTTGCTTCATTCGTTTCTACTGCTTACTGGCTGACGCTGGCGGTAATTGGCGCCGAGCCGACCTGCAATCGATCAGTGATGAAATCGGCATAAGCACTTATTGCGTTACGGGATAGTTCACGCAACGCGTTTCCGGTAACGCGATAGGGTAACTCACCGGTGTAATTGGCGCGTCCAACGGAGCGGCCGTCGCGGCTGGTCATTACTAAATCCCAGGTACCAACCGGAAGATGACGGCCAGAACGCTTGTTCACTGCGGCGGTGACATGTAATGCCCATGGTGCAGACTCGTCATTCGTTACCTTGATTCCTTTGTCGTTGAGCGCCGCCACCAGGCCATCGCGAACATCATTACGTGATTCACCTGCCACCCCGTCGATCACCAGACGCAGATCGTTCATAACAGACCGGGCTGAGGCCTGTTGCGGGCGACCAAACACTCCCTGGTGCCAGGCACGCATCGACGTACCGACGAGTCCACTGAGTTTTTCGAGATCAAACTCAGTTTCACCCGGGGTCAGATCCAGGCCCAGGGAGTTGTACAAACGCCCCCAGGATGCCTGTGCATTGGCATAAGCAATCTGACGTTGGTAAGCGGACAATAAAGCCCGGGCTTCAGTGCGAATCAACTCAAGTTCGGAGTCAACTCGCGAACTTGCCGACGCTCGTGCGAAGTTGGCGAGACGCTGATCAACCTGGGCGCTGGCCGACATAGTCTTGAGTTCGTCGCGGGACAAGTTGTAGCGCAATGCTGCCACCCGAACCTGGGTCAGGATAGCCATGGCCTGAGCCAGGCGCCGGGTGTCGTCAACCGACAATTGGGCCTCACCCGCACGTTTGATACTGCCAATTGAGATCAGTCGGATCAGATCGCTGGAAAAGCGCAGACCGGCCTCAGCCCAGGAGTTGTTGTACAAGTATTTATTGCTGTCGTACTGGTAACCGAGATTGAAAGACAGATTTGGCATTGCCGAGACAATGGCACGACGGGTATCTGCTGCGCTGATGCGACGCCGGTAGTCTTCTTCACGCAGTTCCGGCCGCTGTTTCATTGCCAGGTCTTCGAGCTTGTCGAGATTGGCCGGCAGCGGTGGTAAGTTGGGTTCTTCAACGTCAACAAGGCGAAATTCAGAAGACGGCGGCAGATTCATTAATGCGGCCAATTCGGCCTTGGCAATTTCCAGGTCCTGGCGACGAATCTGCAACAAGGTAGTGGAATCGAGCAAAGCCCGCTGATAGGCAAGGGCCTGAGCCTGTGGCAACAAACCTTGTTGTTCAATTTGCCGTGCCCGGGCCAGTGCAATATTGCCTCTGTTCATCAGATCGGAGATATTGTCAGACAAGCGCTGTGCACCCAGGGCCCGCCAATACGCAATGCGCGAGTCCTGCATCAGGTTTTGCATGACCTTGCGTTTGCGCTCTTCGGCGATCATCGCCTGATCAGCCAGCGCACGTGCCCGATAGTATGAAACCCCAAAATCGAGCAGGTTCCAGGAGAATTCCAGGCCACCGACAGTCCGGGTGCGTTCCTGAGATGTGGAATTAGTAGGCGACGGCAAACCGGTAGCGATATCAACCGAACGACCACCAGAATCGTTGTTACGGGTCAACCAGCCGGCATTGGCCATCAGGCGTGGCCACATATCCCAATTGCCAACATCGAGCCGGCTTTGTGCGAGAGTCGCTTCCATCATTCGCAAACGGAAGTCGAGGTTGTACTTCATCACCCGCGCAACAACATCCGGAAAAGACAACGCCCCGGAAACAGGCTCCTGGTTGGCGTACATCATCATCCGGTCGCTCGCGACCCGCTGGGCAATTTCTTCCGGTGTTAATGGTTTCGGGGAAACAGCACAGCCGGCCAGGGCGGCACAAATAAAGGCAAGGCCCAGGGCCGAGCGGGCGCGCGGCGCCGTCTTAGTCGATACAGACCCCATCAGATCAGTCCTCTTAGCAAATGCTTTATTAGATTCGCATATTATTCAGCAAAACGCGGCGGATCCGATCTCTTTGAGGCCGGATCGTTGCTTTTTGACGGCGGCGAAACGCTTCTTGTCTTTTAATCGCTGCGCTTAGCCGTCCACGATGCTCAGCAGACAGGCAAAGACTTGCGTGGCTTGATCGGAGTGCGCTGCTTCTTGATTTGCTCTGCGAAGGTTTTGGGCTGCTCGGGCTCACCAAGTACTTTCCGGCTAAAAACTGACGGCTTTGGCTTAACCTTGATTTCGGCAGGTGGCGCGCAGTCTTCCTCGACAGCCGCCTCGGCCGCTGCCTTCACCTTGGCAAGCCTGGGCACCACTCAGCCAATAGCTGGTTTACGGATACAGTTAGTGCAGTTAGTGGTGATTCTGCGCAAAGCCGCCAACCCAGCGATCAACAATTTTTTGGCGCTACGGCCCTTGGCTTTACAACGGGGCGAACCCGTTTATTTTCTTTGTCGACTTGCTCACTGAAAGCCTTCATTTTGTTGTCGTCTGCACCATCAGCGGCTGTGCGTTTTACAACCGTCGGCTTGGGTTCCGGAGCACACTGGTCGTCACCCGCAAGTGACGCCCGTGCAGCCTTTTGCACCGCTTCAGCTTCCTGGACCATACCCAGAACGGCTAGCGGCTGAAACGCTGACTCGGAATCAAATGCGGACAACGATACCGGTTGTCGCCCTGCGTCAGATAGCAAGGTGTAATTGGCCACTGGTGCATTTACCGACGGATCGACCGGGTCTGCACTGGGCGAAACAGGTTCGGGCTGTGATTCGCCACTTTCAGGGGGCAACGGCAATATCGCAATCGGCACCGGAACAGGTTGTGGCGCCGGCACCGGAACGGGTTGCGGGGCTGGCGCCGGTTCGGGTACGGGGACCGGGGCCGGCACGGGTTGTGGCGCAGGAGCCGGTTCCGGCGCTGGGGTTGGCGCCGGCTCTGGCGTTGGGGTCGGCGTTGGCGTTGGGGTCGGCGTTGGCGTTGGGGTCGGCGTTGGCGTTGGCGTTGGGGTCGGCTCAGGTGTTGGCGTCGGCGCTGGCACCGGAACGGGAGTTGGCCCCGGTGCCGGTGCCGGTACGACATCATTGTCGCCAACCATTCGAATGGTCAGACGCGCCGTGGCCGTATTACCCTCAACATCGCAAATCAGATAGCTGAAAACATCGTCAATGGTTTCACCCGGCGCAAGCATTTCGGCCTCAGGGCCGGGTTCATAGGTGTATAAGCCGTTGTCGTGCATGACGAGCGAACCATACTCACCGTGAATAACCTGGGCAACGCCTTGTACCGGTACGTCGGTAGTGTTTCCGGCAAGCACACCAAAAACGCCGAAGTTGTCACCATCGGGATCGTAATCGGGAACATCGCCGTCACCCATCCCCGTAATGACGTTACCGTAAAGTGGATTGCGACCTTCTCCTATTACCCGCAAGTCGTCGTTGGCAACCGGCGCCCGATTTTGATCGTGTATGCAGATTTCGATATGACGACCGTCAGCCAGGCCATCCGGGGCACGCACGGTAATCAAGATGTCGGAAACATCTGCGGAGCCGCTTTCCGGGTGATATTGCAACTGCGCCAGGGCCTCGTTCACTTGCTCCAGTGAGCCCCAGACCCGAACATGCCCGGTTCCGTTGGCGTCGACTGCACCGCCAAAATCTGATCCAACAGAAACGTAGCCGACATGGGTCGACAGACTGACTTCATAAGCCCCCGACCCACCAGGGCCGTCAGCATCAGAAATTGTGATTCGTTCTGCATGATTGGTTTCGACCTGGCCTGCATCGCGGTCGAAGTGCAGGGTCGATCCGCGGTCGACGTTTGCTTTGTCGTCACCGTGAATTAATGGCGGGCTCGCAAGGCTACCGTGGCCCGGGGTGGGATCCGACTTGGCAGCAATATCCAGCAGCGACGAACCTAAATCGGCGTCGCTTGAACCCACGCGACCCGGGTTGCTGGTGAAGGCGTCGCCCGGCAAATCGGCAGTAGCCGCGAGCGCGCCATCAAACAGCATGCGCGGCTCGAGTGCCATCAGATATTGTTGTGCTGACCATTCGGCCGGCCTGGCCTTGGTGGCCGTGGTGACGTTAGCCGCCTTCAATGCCCCAACTGTGGCCCCAACTGCCCCTGCGGCCCTTTCCTGGGTCTGTTTCATGAGTGAATCCTCCGCGCGAACCCTGGCTAATCGATAGAAATGTCGATCAATCGGAAAGGCCCGCCAAACTAATACTGGCTTATCCCGAAACTATAACAAGCGGACCGTGATCTCAGCGGTTTGTTAAGTGAATTTGTGCCTAATTAACCTAAACCCGCCTAAACCCTGGGCGAATAACAGCAGCGCGCGAGATGGCGTTCCGGAAATTTTCCCGACAGTGCCGGCATCATTTGCATCGGGCCCGGAAATAGCGCTTTATTTTCCGGCGGGCAAAGCGGTTGGTGTTAGTTCGCTCGCATCAATATCTATCTGCCGAACAACGCCGGAGATCCCTGGGAAGTCCTTCAGGACCGCCTGCACCAGTAGTGGCAACGCCGCCCCTGCCACCGGTCTGCCGGCGCGACTCAGGCCAGTGCCTTCATATAGTTTTCGCTTCTCGGCAGAGCGGGCATCACGCATAACCAGCTTCAGCTCGTGCTCATGAACCTGAACCACTTCTTCGTAAGTGTCCGGATAGGTACTCCACAACAACGGGGCCGAGAAACCGATACCCCCGTGTCGATATCGCCCTCCAAAATACAAATAAGGAGAAACAGTCGCGGCCCGGCGTACACGCTGCTCGCGAGCCAGCACCTGGTAGTTGAAGCTCACCTCAAGGGCGGGATTTGTTGTTTCCGAGAATCCCGCAATAAGCAATTGCTCACGAATGATGTTTCGCCAAGTTTTCCAGCGGAGTTCATCCACGTCGGCGGGTTGATCAGCAAACCGAAAACTACGCGGTGTCAGCCCACCCGGCCAGTCGTGAAAAACAGTGACATCATGGCGCACCATAGGCGTTGAACAGGCCGACATGCCAAGCACCCCCGCGGCCAGGAAAATCGCCCCCAGGAAACGGCAAATACTCCTGCTTCGGCCAGTAATAGCCGTCCCCAGGATACAAAACACTGAAAAGCCGTTTAAACGTAGCATAGTAGTCACTCAAATATTTAAAAGAACGGACCTGATGAAAACTGATTCGCCTGTTGTGATACGCCGTTCGGAATACCGTCCCAGCGACTTTCTGGTTGATGCTATCGCGCTGGAATTTGATCTCGAACCGCAGCGTACCCGTGTTCTTGCAAGGCTGACCGTCAGGCTCAATCCGGATCGCGCCACTCAGGACGCCTCAACCCGGTCAGACCGCCCAAGACTGGTCCTGAACGGTGAGAACCTGGAACTGGTTGACCTGAAAATCGACGGACAGTCACTTGCCAAGTCTGATTATCGGCTCAAAGGAGATGAATTGCTGCTCAGTTCAGACCTTGAGACATTTGTTTTACAAACTGAAGTTTTTGTTGCCCCCGAGGAAAACACTTCACTAAATGGTTTGTATACATCCAATGGGAATTTTTTCACTCAGTGTGAGGCCCAGGGTTTTCGACGTATCACGTGGTTCCCGGACCGCCCAGACATCATGTCTCGGTTCACCGTACGACTGAATGCCCCCAAAGAGCAATTTCCGGTGCTACTGAGTAACGGCAATCTGGTTGCCAGCGGTCAGTGTGCCGAGCGGCCGGGATGGCACTGGGCAGACTGGGAAGACCCCTTCCCCAAGCCAAGCTACTTGTTCGCCCTGGTGGCCGGCAAATTGACCTGCGCCGAGAAAACAGTACGCACGGCTTCCGGCAAAGAAAGACTTCTTCAGGTCTGGGTTGAACCAGGCAACGAGGATAAAACGGATCATGCAATGCAAAGCCTGATCAGGGCGATGCGCTGGGATGAGGAACGCTATGGGCTTGAACTCGATCTGGACCGGTTCATGATTGTTGCCGTGTCAGACTTCAACATGGGTGCCATGGAGAACAAAGGCTTGAACATATTTAATACCAAGTATGTTTTTGCCAACCCACGGATTGCAACCGACACCGATTTCGCCAACGTGGAATCCGTTGTTGGTCACGAGTACTTTCATAACTGGACTGGCAACCGGGTGACCTGCCGAGACTGGTTCCAGCTAACGCTGAAAGAAGGGCTCACTGTCTTTCGGGATCAGGAGTTTTCAGCCGACGTTATGGCTTCCGAAGCAAGCAATGAGCAAGGCAAGATCAGTGCTCGTGTAGTTAAACGAATTGACGACGTCCGCGTTTTACGGATCGCCCAGTTTGCAGAAGACGCCGGGCCAATGGCTCACGCAATTCGTCCCGACAGCTATTCGGAAATCAGTAATTTCTATACTGTCACTATCTACCAGAAAGGTGCCGAGGTGATTCGGATGCTGCAAACCCTGGTAGGTGAAAAAGGCTTTCGCCAGGGCATGGATTTGTACTTCGAGCGCCACGACGGACAAGCAGTCACCTGTGACGACTTTATCAGTGCGATTGCGGATGCGAACTCACGCGATTTCTCCCAGTTTTCACATTGGTACTCGCAAGCGGGAACCCCGGTCGTTCAAGTGCGTGGTCAGTACGATCATGTCCGCCGTCGCTACGTAATGACTGTCAATCAGATTTGCCCGCCAACTCCCGGACAAACACGGAAAAAACCTTTCCATATTCCTCTGGCGATAGCGCTGCTCAACGAGCAAGGCCACGAAATTCCACTCGTGTTATCTGAAACCGACGGTAACAAAAGCAATGCGGTCGCGGCATCAGGGGAGACCGTACAATACCCCAGCCAGCGGATACTCGAATTGACTGAAGCGAGCCAGGAATTTGTTTTTGAAGATGTGGCAACCATGCCGGTCCCATCACTACTTCGAAGCTTCTCCGCCCCCGTAATTCTCGACTATCCGTATACCGAGACAGAGCTGAGTTTTCTCGCAGTACATGAGACCGATCCTTTCAACCGCTGGGATGCAATCCAAAGGCTGGCGGTCGGCGCGACAATAAAACTGCTGGACGGAAACGAAGAGGCTCAGAGCTGCGAATTTGTGCGCGACGCGGTAGCTGGCATCCTGCGCGATTCAAGCCTGGATCCAGCCTTCCGGGCGCTGGCCCTGAGCCTGCCGGGCGAAGGCTATATCTCAGAGCAACTGAGCCTGGTTGATCCGGTCGCTGTTCGCGAATCCCGCAATGCCGTGCAACGCTATCTTGTCCACGAGTTGCAGCCGTCATTAGAAGCAGTTTTTAATGAGAACCATTCCAATACCGCATACAAGGCTGACGCGGCATCAGCCGGAAAACGCGCACTGAAAAACGTGGCCTTGTCGATGCTGGTGGCCGGATCAGTTGAAAAATATCAGGAAGCCGCTTTTCAAACCGTGTCCGGATCAGACAATATGACCGACCAGGCCGCAGCGCTTAGCGCCCTGGTGAATAGTGATGCGCCGCAGCGAGAGCAGGCATTGGCTTTGTTCGCCGAACAATTTGCCGACGAAGCCCTGGTGATGGATAAATGGTTCTCACTTCAGGCAACCATGCACCGGCAAGTTGATGACCCCCCGGTCCTCGACAGGGTATTAGCGCTGACCCGACATCCCGACTTTTCGCTGACAAATCCGAACCGGATTCGATCTTTGGTGAGCGCATTTTGCAGTGGCAATCTGGCGGAGTTTCACGCCGAAGACGGAAAAGGTTATGCATTTTGGCTTGACCAGGTTTTGCGCATCGATGCAACCAACCCCCAGGTCGCCTCTCGCCTGGCAAGAGCGATGGACCGGTGGAGAAAGTTTGACCTCCCCCGCCAGGCAAGAATGAAACAAGCCCTCAACGCACTGGCGGCTACTGATAATTTGTCGCGCGACGTTGCAGAGATTGTTCATAAAGCCCTGGCCGAGTAATGCACTCGCGTGCACCCACGGACAGTACGAACGCGTCATGTTTCCTCGGCGCAGCCACCCTGGCCGGCTACAATAGACCACGCTTCGGCGCCCCGACCTTGTTTTCCCAAGCGCCTCGTTTCCGACTAACTCCTCACCACCGGACCGTTCATGTCACAGACCAGCCTGTCCCAGTATCTGACCGAAAAAGGCCGCGAAAAAAAACTCGTTCCCAGTGAACTCAGGCAGCTGATCGAAGTTATCGGTTCGGTTTGCAGCCAGATCAGCCACGAGGTTGCTCGTGGTGCCTTAGCCGACATTCTAGGCGAAGCCGGCACCGATAATGTTCAGGGAGAAAGCCAGAAACAACTAGACGTTATCGCCAACGACATGTTGCTGCACGGGAACGCCTGGGGCGGCAATCTGGCGGCAATGGCATCCGAAGAAATGGACAATGCCTGGCCGATCCCGGCAAATTACCCAAAAGGGCCTTATTTACTTTTGTTCGACCCTCTCGACGGCTCAAGCAATATTGCCGTTAACGTATCGATTGGAACGATCTTCTCGGTACTCAAAGCGCCAAGCCCTGGTCAGCCCGCAACCGACACTGATTTTCTCCAACCCGGTACCAGCCAGATAGCCGCCGGCTACGTCGTTTACGGACCGGCAACCGTCATGGTGTTAACAGTCGGAGATGGGGTCGCCTGCTTCTCGCTGGATCCGAACAGTGGCAACTGGTGGTTGACCCAGGACAACATGCGAATCCCGGCTCAGACCGGTGAGTATTCGATCAATGCCTCGAACAGTCGTTACTGGTTTGAACCCGTCAGCCGCTATATCGATGAGCTGCTGGCCGGGAAAGATGGTCCCCGAGGCAAGAACTACAACATGCGCTGGGTCGGCTCGATGGTGGCCGACGTCCATCGAATTTTGTCTCGGGGCGGAATTTTCATGTATCCCAAAGACAGCCGAGACCCGGATAAGCCAGGCAAGCTTCGCCTGATGTACGAAGGCAACCCAATGGCCATGCTGGTTGAGCAAGCCGGCGGGGCGGCAACTGACGGACACGGGCGCATTCTGGATATTCAGCCAGAGCAACTGCATCAGCGCGTTGCCGTCTTTCTTGGGTCAAAAGAAGAAGTCGACACTGCCACCGGTTACCACCAAAACAGCTGACAGCACCGGACATGCGGCGCCCTACCTGTTACGATCGTCGGGACAAGCCGCAGTGGCGAGGCCGCATATTGCAGTGACCCGACCCAGAAGTCGATCATGACAGAAAGCACGCAAAGTAAAAAAAGCCCAACAAGCACTCAAGGAACGATACGTAAACTGCGCAGACATCTGGCGCTACGCATCGGGTCAACGTTTGTGCTGGTCGGTTTTGCGCTAACCGGCCTGCCGGCCCTGGCGGCACCCGCGGGCGTGGTCCAGCCCGGGGTCAGTACTGATGAAGAATTATTTCAGACCCTTGTCGTCATGCATGCGCTCAAAGACATTGGATTCAGAGTACGGCGCCAGGTGTCTGCCACTTATGAAGAGCTGCACAACGCAGTCGCCGCCGGCAGGGCCACTTTCATTGCCAATCACTGGTCAAACCTGCATCGGCCGTACCTGACCCAACCCGCGGCAATGGCCGGGCTGGCCGTTGCGGGACGCCTGGTTGATGAAACCCGCCAGGGATACCTGGTCGACAGGCGCACCGCTTCAAAACTCGGGCTTAAGACAATCGCCGACTTGAAAGACCCGGCCAAAGCCGCCCTGTTTGATACCAATGGTGATGGCAAAGCTGATCTGGTCGGATGTGAGCAGTCGTGGTCTTGCGCTGCGGTGATTGACCATCAGCTGAAAGCCTTCGATCTGGCCAATAGAATTGAACAAACTCAAAAAGGCTACAACCAGCAAATGCAGTCAACCCTAAAGCGACTGCACTCGCGTGAGCCTGTATTGTTTTACGCCTGGGAGCCAGGCTGGGTCACCGGGCAACCCGATATCCACAATCAGGTTCGCTGGCTGGCTGTCCCGTTCAGCGCCCTGCCACCGCCCCGCAGCGACCTGGACTCCGCTGGTCCTGATGGCATTAATACCGGGTTCCAGACCAACAGCATTCAGATTATTGCGAACACAAGATTCCTGAACAATCACCCGGCGGCGGCAAGACTTTTAGGCGAAATCAATATTCCCGCCCGTGATATCTCGGAACAAAACATGAGGATGCAAATTGGTGAGGATTCGATTCCCGATATTGAGCGTCATGCCCGCCAATGGATAGCGGCCAACCGGAACAAATACGATCGATGGCTGGCCGTTTCAAAAGGCAACTAACAAGGGCCGTTACAAAAGCAACTCGACTCACGCAATAAGCCCACCAATATGGCGCGATACACTGCGGCCGAGCGCGGGTAGCGAATACCCGCCTTCCAGTACTGAGACAACCCGACCGTGACCAAGCCGGGCGGCCACGCTGACTATTTGTCGGGTCAGCCATTCATAGTCGCCTTCATCCCAGCGTAAACCGGCTAACTGATCCTCACGATGCGCATCAAACCCAGCCGAAATCAGAATTAGTTCTGGCTCAAAGGCTTCCAATGCAGGTATCCACTGTTGCTCACAGGCCTGCCGAACGGCACTGCCATCACTGCCGCCCGATAGCGGCACATTAACCATGTTGGCACCGAGCGGCTGGTCACCCGAGCCCGGATACAAACCAGTCTGAAAGCTCGACACCATCAGCACCCGCGACTCCGCCTGAAAAATATCTTCTGTCCCATTGCCGTGATGAACATCAAAATCGACAATAGCGACCCGGGACAGGCCCAGCTCATCCAAGGCAACCATTGCGCCAACAGCAACATTATTAAAGAAACAAAACCCCATCGGTTTTGCCCGCTCAGCATGGTGACCAGGCGGCCGAACATTGCAGAAGGCCCGTTTGGCACGCCCGCCACAAACCGCTTCAACTGCCGTGATGACGGCACCTGAAGCGTGTAATGCTGCATTAAGCGTTAGGGGGTTCATTGCGGTGTCAGGATCCAGCGCTACCAGTCCCGAATCAGGAGATGCATTGAAAATCAAGTCCACATGGGCCTCGCTGTGGGCCCTGAGCAACTGCTCGCGGGTGGCCGGTCGAGCCTGAACTTCTGTCATCTGGTCGAACCAACCGCTGTCTAGCAAGGCTTGCCTGATTGCCAACAAGCGCTCGGGAGATTCCGGATGCAGCTCGCCCATCGAGTGGCCCGTACAAGCCGGATGAGAAATAAACAAGTTATCCATTTTGGTATTCACCACCAAAAAAAGTTGTATGTCAGACCCCAACATCCTTAAGTAAGAGCTGAAATAACCAAGACTGCCCTCCTAATAGATACAATTCAAGATTGTGCTGGGGAAAAAACATCTGTGACTGCAACAACAGACAAACCGGGTTGGCTTAGCCGTCTATTCTGGCCGCTGCTGGTTATGCTGATTCTGATCGGCAGTATCGCTGGCTTTATGGCCTTACACAAATTCAAGCCACGTGCCGACGTCAAACCGATCGAGCGTCAGGTCGCCAGCGTATTGGCCGCAAAAATCAACATCGGGTCTGGCGGATTACCGGTGACCGGCAATGGCCTCGTCCGGGCCCGAACCCAGGTATCGCTGACCGCAGAGGTATCCGCCCGGGTTATCGCAGTCAGCCCTGCGCTGGTTGCCGGCGGCTCGATTCGTCAAGGCAGTGTGCTTATCCGGCTTGACGACACCGCGTTTCGCGCGTCGTTGTCGCAAGCAAGTGCAGATCTCAATGGTGCTGTTTCAAATCTGAAGCTTGCCGAACAATCGGTAAAACGCACCCGGGAACTGATTGACAAAGGATTCCTGTCCCGCCAGACACTTGACGAACAAATCTCTGCCCGCGAACAAGCCCAATCCAGGGTCGCCCGAGCCCGCGCAGTGAGCCGTTCGCAGAAAATCAGTCTTGCCAGAACCCGGATTCTGGCGCCCTTCGACGGTCGGGTATTAAGCGCCGCCATCAATGGCGGCGACACGGTTCAACCTGGCCGCGAACTGGCCCGGGTGTTTGATGACAACGCACTTGAGGTCGCCGTTTCACTGACCGACGACGATATGGCCTTGATCGATAATCCGTGGAGTAACGGTCAGGGAAAGGCTCTGGCCACTGTCATGGTGGATCACGGAGGTAAGCGTTATGCGTGGGACGCGGTTGTCGACCGGGTCGAAGCGGCAATTGACCCGGCCACCCGAACTTTCAATGTTGTTGTCCGTGTACTTAACCCAACTGCGGCCGGACGCGCCGTGGATGGTCCGAGTGTCCAGGGCCCGCCGCTGTTGGTGGGTATGTATGCAACGGTTGAAATTGCCGGTCGCGACCAGGGCCAATACGTTACCGTGCCGCGCGACGCGCTGCGCGATGGGTCAACGGTCTGGACAATCGATGATGCCGGCGCAGTGCGTATCGTAAAAGTCGATGTACTGGCTGAAAGTGATCAAGAGGTTGCTTTGGCGATGGGCGAATTAACCCCGAAAAGCCTCGTGATTACCAGTGATCTCAAGGTCGTTACGGAAGGGATGCCGGTGCAAGTCATCGGTAAGCCATCACCGGCCAGGCAGTCGTCCGCACCACAGCCTGCAAATACCGACCGATCATGAACCGTCTCATCGAATGGATGGCTGCTCACCCAGTCGCCGCCAACCTGCTGATGGTGCTTATCCTGATTGCCGGCGTCAGTAGTGGGTTGTCGCTGAAGCAGGAAGTCTTTCCCGAAATAAATTTCGACACAATAGAAACCCGGGTTGTTTATCAGGGGGCGTCACCCGACGAAATTGAAGAATCGATTGTTCAACGTATAGAGGAACAAATTGAAAGCATCGACGGAGTCGACAAGATCTCAGGTATTGCCGCAGAGGGCCTGGCCGTGGTCCGGGTTCAATTGGTTCGGGGCGCAAAAAGTGACGAAAAACTCGACGAGATAAAAGCAGCGATAGACCGCATTACCAGCTTTCCCGAACAAAGCGAGCGACCGATTACCCGCGAGATCGCGAACCGCAACCGGGTACTTGAGATTGCCGTGTATGGTGACGCGCCCGAGTCGACTTTGCGCGAGCAAGCCTACCGACTGAAGGACGCTTTATCAGCATTACCGGGCATTTCTCTGGCCCAGGTGGCCAAGGTACGTGAATATGAAATCAGCATCGACGTATCAAACCAGACGCTGCGTTCTTACGGATTAAGCCTGCAATCCCTGGCCCAGACGGTTCGTCAATCTAGCCTTGATTTACCTGGCGGTGATATCAAAACCGGCAGCGAATCAATTTTGCTTCGTACCATCGGCCGTAACTATACCGCCCGGGACTTTGAAGACATTATTGTTGTATCAGCGGCTCGGGGAACAAACATCCGGCTTGGAGACATCGCAACGGTCCGGGACAGTTTCCGGGATCAGGACCTAATCATGCGATACAACAGTAAGCCGGCCGCGTTTGTGCAGGTATTCCGGGTAGGAGAAGAAAAAGTCCTGGATGTAGTCGCCGCCGCAGAACGATATATTGAAGAAAAGTCTGCGCCCAGTCTTCCGCCAGGGCTGACGGTTGAGGTCTGGCAGAACAGTGCAACCGAATTCAATAACCGGCGAAACCTGCTGATGCGCAATGGCATCATTGGAATTGTCCTGGTCATGCTTGCGCTGACTTTGTTTCTGGACATACGCCTGGCTTTCTGGGTATCTGCGGGCATTGCAGTTTCGTTTGTAGGTGCTTTCGCCGTGATGCCGTTGTTCGGATTGTCGATCAATATGATGTCACTATTCGGTTTCATCCTGGCCATTGGTATCGTGGTTGATGATGCCATTGTGATGGGCGAAAATATTTTTTCCACGGCGCAGCGTGGCGGCTCAGCGCTACAAGCTGCAGTCGATGGCGCAAAACGCGTTGCGGTCCCGGTACTGCTGGCCGTATCGACCACTATTGTCGCCTTTGTACCTTTGCTAACGGTTCCGGGTACGGTCGGCAAATTCTTATTTCAAATTCCGGCAATTGTCATGATTGTCCTGGTGATTTCGGTGATTGAGGCCATATTCATCATGCCTCACCATCTGGCCTACCTGAAAATCAACCAGGCTCCACGAAGTTTTATCGGCCGCACAACCCGGCGTATCCGCAACCGGGTTGATGGAGCATTGCGACGCTTCGTCGACGGACCTCTGGAACAAGCACTGTATTTTTCAACCCGACACTACGGCGTCATTATCGCCAGTGCTTTTGGTATTTTTGTCCTGACCCTGGGAATTATCACCGCCGGCTACGTGAAATTCTCTTTCTTTCCGCAGGTGGAAGGCCGGACCGTCACCGCGTCGATTGAACTAACTCCCGGCACTCAGCCCGCAGCCACCCTGACAATTGCGCAACAAATCGAAACAGCCGCGCGTGAAGCTGATGCGCAACTGAGCGGCGAGGGTCAACGGCTGATTAACACGACCTATGTCTCGGTCGGCGAACAGAGCCGATCCGGGCCAGGCGCTGCGGCGGCTCTTGGCCTGATCCAGGGCAATCGCGCGTCGATTGTTGTTGAATTGATCGACCCGGAAGAACGCACGATAACGGGCAAACAATTCGAACGCCGCTGGCGCGAGAAAGTTGGCGACAACCCAGCGATTCGAAAAATCTCCTTTGCATCCAACCTGATCAATCTTGGCTCACCAATACAGGTACAGCTTTCCGCGCGCAATCCCGAAGCCCTGGCCCGGGCGGTCAGTACCCTGCGACTTGAACTTGAGCGAATTGATGGCGTCTACGACGTCCGTGACGACCGTGAACCCGGCAAACGAGAAGTGCAATTCCGCCTGAAACCTTATGCGCGCACCCTGGGCATTACCGTTGACTCATTGTCGCGCCAGGTACGGGCGGCCTTTTATGGTGCTGAAGCAACCCGGGTGCAACGCGGCCGGGACGAAGTACGCGTCTTTGTCCGGCTGCCTGCTGTTGAACGCAACGCGTTGAGTGATCTGCGTGAGTACCGCATTCAAACGCCAGGAGGTGATTATGTGCCACTGCAACAGCTTGCTGACGTCAGTCTCGGTTACGGCACACCGACAATCATTCGTGAAGACGGCGTGCGTCGTAACACCGTGATCGCCGAAGTGGACGGAGCAACCATCACGGGACAGCAGGTAAATTCTGAAATTGTTGATCGGATATTGCCCGGGATTTCACAACAAATACCCGACTTAAGCTACGCGATGGGTGGTGAGCAACGCGAACAAGGGCAGGCGCTGCCAGGGCTTGCCCGAAACTTCTTGCTGGCGGTTTTTTGTATGTACGCCATACTTGCGCTGGCATTTCGTTCTTACATACAACCTTTTCTCGTCATCGCCGCAATTCCGTTCGGACTGGTCGGCGCAACCATTGGCCATTTACTACTGGACCTGAGCTTTGGCCTGACCAGTATATTTGGCATTGTTGGCTTGTCGGGCATTATCGTAAACGGATCATTGGTACTGATCGATTTCATTAACGAGCAGCGCAGCCGCGGACTCGACATGGAACAAGCAATTGTCACGGCCGCAAAATCAAGATTTCGGCCGGTTTTTCTTACTGCGGTCACCACTTTTCTCGGCATCTTTCCGCTGATTATCGAGCGCAGTATTCAGGCCCAGTTCCTGATTCCGCTGGCTATTTCAATCGGCGTTGGTGTCTTGATGGGCACATTCTTGCTAATGCTGCTGACCCCCGCACTGGTGATGTGGCAACACGATTCGATGGTATGGTGGCGCCGGATACTGGGGCGTAATGAGGTAAAAGTAACCACAACCTGACCGCACCACCCGTCAGACCGATTATTCCGAGCGATCTAACCACGCCCGGGCAAGGTTTACCCAATATGTTGCACCAATCGGCAACAATTCGTCGTTGAAATCGTAATTCGGATTGTGCAAGGTGCACGGTCCTTCTCCGTGGCCGATCTCTCTATGCTCACCATCACCATTGCCGATCATCACGTAGCAGCCCGGCTTTTCTAACAACATGAAGGCAAAGTCTTCGGAACCCATCGTCGGCTCAAAGTTGAGCACGTTATCTTGACCAACCATGTTGGTCATCACTTGCTGACAAAACTTCGTTTCATTTGGATGATTAATTAACGGCGGGTAGTTGCGCACAAAACTCAACTCTCCGGTTGCGCCAAATGCTGTCGGCAAGGTTTCGGTGATGTCGCGCATGCGCGTTTCAATCAAATCCAGTACTTCCACTGAAAATGTTCGAACCGTACCCCGAATCACAGCTTTATCGGGAATAACGTTATACGCATCCCCACCGTAAATTTGGGTGACCGACAAAACTGCAGAGTCGATCGGCGTTTTTTTTCGAG
>JBAUID010000183.1:0-2217 GCA_049680625.1 Burkholderiaceae bacterium
TGCGTATCACCAAGCTCGCGCGTACTGAACAAGTTGCCATGAGCCCCCATGATCAAACGGCCCGCGGCATCACGACGGTAGTAAACAATAACTCGCGCCGTCTCCGAGACGGCCTGGCGCCCAGGCAGAATAGTTCTCAACAAGCTTGGCTCCAGAGGCGCCGTGGCGCTCAGGAAACTCGCGGTCGGTACGACTGATTTTGTGAGCCCTGGCCAAAGGCCATCGGTATAGCCGTTGGTTGCCAAAATGACATGACGACATGAAACAACCGCATCCGGTGTGACCACCTGCCACGCCGTCCCATTGCGACGAATCGACTGAGCCGGACTATTTGCGCACACAGTTGCCCCCTCAGACTGCGCAGCGCGCGCCAGGCCGCGGGCATAAGACAACGGCTGCACGCTCCCACCGCGCGGATCGAGCAATCCCCAGTCGTAAACCCGGGTGCCGGTAAGGCTTGAGATTTCGTCATGGCCGAGCGTGCGGATCTCAACGCCACGAGCGCGCCATTGAGCGGCCCAGGCTTCATTGATGCCACGTCCACGCTTACCGTACCCACCTTGCAAGTAGCCGGGCTGCACCAGCTCGCAGTCGATCTGGTAGCGCTGTATCAGATCAAATACGATTGCGCTGCTCCGATCGCCAAACTCCAGGAAACGCTCACCCCAATATGAGCCCAGGGTATTAACAATGTCACTGGGCAGCATTCGGGAACTGCCAGGGTTCACTTGCCCGCCGTTGCGGCCCGAGCAACCGAATCCAGGTTCCTGCGCTTCAAGCACGGTAACCACTTTGCCTTGCTGTGCCAGGTGCAGAGCAGCGGACAAACCTGTGTACCCGGCCCCTACAATCGCAACATCACATTCGGTTGCGCCTACAGCCGTCGGGCATATCGGTGCATCGGTTGCCGTTGCTGACCATAAACTGCGTTGAAATGTGCTCTCGTTGCTCACACTGCTCACACTGCTCACATTGCCTGCTTCCTTGGTTCGCGCTGATTAGAACTTTCAATTGCTTGCCCAGACTATCTGCTCGCGTGAAATTCGGCGCAAAACTTGCCCAAACACGACATATTTTTCGAAATCCATGGCCCGCGTTCCCGTATGAAACTATGACATACTGCGTTGGTTTGAGCTATCAGCGCTTAAATCACGCAACGAATAAACCCCCCCTGAGGAGACCAAAATGAAACTAAAGAACATTGCTGCCAGCCTGGCTGCTGCTACCCTGATTGGAGGCATGTCTACCGCGGCTCATGCGGCTGACAAAGTTAACGTCGCTTTTTTCCTGGAATGGGCCACACCGAACCAGGAAGCGAAAGTTAAAAAAACTTACGACGCCGCAATGGGCGTTCCGGTCAACTGGACCAATTTTGATACCGGTACCGCAATGACCGAAGCCATGCTCGCCGGCGACATCGACATCTCCTACAGTCAGGGCCTCGCCCCGTTTATCAACGCTGTGAACGCGAACGCGCCAATCAAAATGATTGCTATCGCTGTGCAGTACCCGGCGAACGACTGCGTGGTTCGCAACGGCGTCGACATTACCAAAGAAAACGCTAACGAACTCGAAGGCCAGTCAGTTGCCGTACCGCTCGCCACAATGGCCGACTACAGCTTTCGCATGATGATGCGGGCGCTGAAAGTTGATGTCAGCAAAGTCAAGGTGATTGATCAGGCACCGGCTGATGCGGCGGTATCTCTGGCAGACGGTGCGGTTGCAATGGCCTGTGGTTTTGGCGCTAACTCGATGAAAAAAATGTTGGAAGCCGGTAAACCACTGATGTCTCCGGCTGACAAAGAGGCCGCTGGCATTATCAGTTTCGACGTGGTTTCAGTCACAGAAAAATTTGCCCAGGAAAACCCCGATATGGTTCGAAAGTTCCTCGAGGTTACCCATGCATCAAACGAGCAATTTGCTGCCGGCAAGTCTGATCTGGACATCATTGCCAAAGACGCTGGCATGAAAATCGATGCAACCAAAGCACAGATGAAAGACTTCGTTTTCCCATCGGCAAAAGACCAGGTCACCAAGTACTTTAATAAAGGTGGCCTCGCCGCTGAAGCGATTGGCGTTGTCGGTAATGCATTTGCAACCAAAGAACGGCCGGCGCTGAAAGACTACAGCGTGACAATTGATACGTCTTTCCTGAAATAGTTATGGCGCAGGCTCTGACCACGTCGGTGGCCAAAGCCTTGCTTAGCGGGTCGGCTG
>JBAUID010000184.1:0-5329 GCA_049680625.1 Burkholderiaceae bacterium
GTACGGTGCCGGCTACGACGCCAGGCCCAATGGCGTTTTCGGATGTTGACTATGTCTCCGGGCTTCTATCCAAAGCAGGGTATTCGACAGTCAATGCGTTGGTCGAAAGGGTTGAACTGCTATTGGATGGTGATGAAACTGATGCCGCTAGTCTCGGGTGTGACGTCGGCCCAGTAACAAGAATCGCAAAGGAAAAGTCCGCGACAAGCGAGGATATGGTGGCAATCGGAAAAGAAGTTGCCGACCAGTTTAGGGCGTATGTTTCGAGTGGAATGGTTAAGGTGCCTGCCACGATCAATTTCTTCGAGTGTTTTGCAGAGAAATAAGAAATGGTTGTGCAATGTCTGTACCACTTAGCATTGAAGCTGATATTTGCCAGCGTCGCAGAACCCGGGCTCCGCCCAGAACCTTGCGTTGCCAGCAAATGCAGCTTAAATCAAGCGTTAACTCAGCGCAGAAAACGCCTGATCGATTAAGTTTGCCCCACGAACAAGATCTTGCTCGGACGCAACGAAACTGGCTCGAAAGCAAGGCGAAGCGCCATAAGCTTCGCCTTGCACCAGTGCCACCCCAACAGAGTCCAACAGGTACATCACGACATCTGTATCTGTCTCAAGAATTTTCCCATCGGGCGTTTGTTTACCAATTACAGCATCGCAACTACAAAAGATATACATCGCGCCTTCAGGTAGTTCGCACTTCACACCGGAAATTGGGCTCAAGTGCTTAAACAAAAGATCGCGACGCTCTTGCAGATTCGCTGTACGCTCTTTAACGAGGTCAAGCGAACCCGATAGGGCAGCAATTGCGGCAGCCTGATTCACCGAGCCAATTCCCGAGGTACTTTGCGATTGCATCTTGTTCATCTGGGCAATAATGTGTTTCGGGCCACCGGCAAACCCAACGCGCCACCCTGTCATTGAGTATGCTTTCGAGACGCCGTTGCAAACCACGGTGCGCGGTACCAGTGCAGGTTCTACCTGAGACAATGTTGCAAATTTCCGCCCGTCAAAAATCAGATGTTCATAAACGTCGTCACACAACACATGGACATCGGGGTGCTCAAGTAACACCTTCGCTAATTCACTCAGTTCGGCTGCGCTATAAGTTGCGCCCGTGGGATTGCTGGGTGAAGAGAACAACAGCCACTTGGTTTTGGGTGTGATTGCATTTTGCAGTTGCGCCGCGCTCATCTTGAATTGCTGATCTTGCGGGCATTGCACCACCACGGGGGTGGCGCCGGTCATCTTGACCATATCGAGGTAAGACGTCCAGTACGGGGCCGGGATGATGACTTCGTCACCGGCGTCCAGCGTTGCCATCAACGCGTTGAACAAAACTTGCTTGGTGCCAGAGCCAACGGCGATTTGATCCAGCCCAAAGTCCAGGTCATTGTCTCGCCGAAACTTTGCCTGCACGGCGCGGCGCATGGGCTCGGTACCGTTGATTGGTGAATAGCGAATTTCGTTGTCTTGCATGCACTGGATGACGGCTTCCTTGACGTGGTCTGGTGTCGGGAAGTCTGGCTCACCGGTGGTTAACTTAATGATGTCGCGTCCCTGGGCAATAAGTTCACGCACACGGACAGCGGCTAATTGGCTTGGCGATGCCCGAAACCGTTTACTGCGATCAGAGAAAAAGTCGTCACTCATTGCATTGTTCCGCTGAGGTTAAGAGCTGGCGTGGATAGAAGCTGGCTTGGACTGGTCTTTACGCCACCCCAGAAGCTGGGTCGCTAAAACGGGCGCCGCCACGACAATTGCCCACAAGTTAGACGTCGTGTTTGGTGCCACCATCATGATGGCTGCGACGGCCAGGAGCAGGCGCATTGGCATTCCCATTGGCCGCAGCATGAACCCGGTGAGTGCTGCGCCGAGCATCAGGATACCAATAATGCAGGTAAGCGTGGTTTGCAGGAATTCAGCCCAGGTAAAAGTGTCAAGCACCAGCAGCATCGACGGCGAATAAGCGAACACCATGGGCACCATCACTTTAGCGTTGCCCAACTTGAACGCCGTAATCCCTGTTCGGAACGGATTCGCGCCAGCGATACCACCGGCCGCATAGGCGGACACACAAACCGGAGGCGTAATGTCTGCCAACACACCGTAATACAGAACGAATAAATGGGCGGCCAATGGCGCAACCCCAAGGTTACCAAGCGCAGGTACTGCAATGGCGGACAGCATGATATACAGCGCCGTAGTTGGCAGGCCTGCACCCATCATCACGCACGCCATGGCAATAAAGCTCAGCGAGATAAACAACGTAGCGTTCTCGATGGTAAAGAGCTCAAACGGCAAGAATGCTACCGCCGCATGCAATGTCTCGGCGCTGGTTAATGCGCCTTGAGCCACCATAAAGCCCAGTCGAAACGTCACACCGGTCAGGGTTATCACACCGACCACAATACCCACCGCAGCACCGGCAGCACCGACGGCCAGTGCGTACTTAGACCCCATGAAAAAGGCGTCGAGCAAATCACGCAGGGTTAGTCGGTTGCGCGGATTGATAAAGCCAACAACGATAGCCACCGTGATTCCCCAGAACGCCGCCATGTAGGGGGTATACCCACTAAACAACACGTAGATTAATGCGATCAGCGGGAATACTGTCATCCAGCCATCGGCAATGACATCGCGCAGGCGCGGTAGTTCGTCGTCGCGTAAGCCGCGCAGGCCAAGGCGCTTCGCCTCGAAGTGCACCATCGCAAACACCGCAATGTAGTGCATCGCCGCTGGTACGGAAGCGGCCAGGATAATCGTCGTGTACGGAATTTCAAGAAACTCAACCATCAAGAACGCCGCTGCGCCCATGATGGGTGGAGTAATTTGCCCGCCGGTACTACTGGCGGCCTCTACGGCCCCTGCAAAGTGTCCGGGGTAACCGACTTTCTTCATCGCCGGAATAGTGAGCGAACCAGTTGTTACGGTGTTGGCAATCGACGAGCCGGAGATCATGCCAAACATCGAAGATGACAACACGCTCACTTTGGCAGGGCCACCGGCAAACCGTCCCGCGATAACCTGCGCCAGTTCGATAAAGAACTGCCCTAGCCCCATTCGCTGCGCAATAACGCCAAACAAAACGAAGTGGAAAACGTAGGTGGAAATTACCTTAATCGGTGGGCCGTAAATACCTTCGGTCGTCAGATATAAATGATTAAGCAACTGACTCCAGTTCACCGATGGAATCACGAGCACCTGAAACGGAGCATTGTTTCCGAACAGTGCGTACAGAACAAACATCGAAACGATGACGGGAAGCACCCACCCCATCGCACGACGGGCAGCCTCAAAAATTGTGATCATCAGGATGGTTCCCATGATCAGATCCAAGGTGTTCGGCGCGCCAATCCGAAAATTCAATTCATCAAACTTGATTGCGGCTCCGAATAGAGAAAAATCGAGACCTTCAAACGTGAATGGGATGTACAGCGCAGAGATCAGCGCAGCAAACGCCAGTAGCCAGTCGTATAAGGGAACGTTACCGGGGCGATGCCATACCGGTTCCAGTGTGCCCTGATGATGTCGAGCGCGACTCGCACCAAATACAAAAAATATGGCACAGAGCACAACGCCCATGTGAATACCTTTGTGCCATTGCTCGCGCGGAATGCCAATGCCGGCAGTGTAATAGTGATAGATGCCAAGCAGTACCAGCGTAACAAAAATCAGCTGGCGAACAACCGGCCCCAAAGGCCGGAAGTTCATCTCTGGATCGTATTTGGCTTCGAGTGCTTCCGCCTGATTTAGATCGATTTTTTCCTGAGCGCTTGCCATACGGTGAGGTCAACCAGTGTGTCGTGTGCGTTCGTAGATGCTACAAACCACCACACCGGTAGCGTGTTGCATACCGGATGTGGGGTTTGTCAGCTTTTTTGAAACAGTGCTTATGCTTATTTTTTCGCTTACTTTTCGCTTACTTTCGCTTACTTAAGTAAGCCGGCTTCTTTGTAGAAGCGCTCAGCACCGGGGTGAATCGGAATGCCGGCGCCCTCAAGTGCAGATTCGGCGGTTACGTCTTTACCTTTAGCATGGTGGCGCAGCATCTTCTTGGTCGGATCGCTCCACAACGCCTTCGCAATGCCATACACCAACTCATCGGGTTGGTCAGCAGAAACCAACCACTGCGCACCCACGGCTAAGGTCATGACGTCTTCTTTTTGACCTTCGTAGCTGTTTGCCTTGATGGGCGAGCTGAAGTAAAACGGAGCCTTCTTGACCACCGCGTCGCGTACTTCTTGAGTGATCGGCAGCAAACGCATGCCGGAGACTGATGCCAGTTGTGCAATACCTGACGACGGTGCGCCGGTTACGGTTAGAAAAGCATCGAGCTGACCGTCTTGAATACGTTCGGCAGACTGGGATGTATTGAGCTCTTCAGCGATGAAGTTCTTGCCTTTTTCCAGGCCAACCGCATTAAGGATAAGTAGTGCCCCAACCTGGGCCCCCGATGCAGGCAGTCCCACACCAATGCGCTTGCCTTCGAGGTCTTTTAACGTTTTAACTGGTGAATCTTTAGGAAGAACGATGTGAATGTGCTCTGGATACAGGCTCGCCAGGAAGCGCAACTTCTCGAGTTTTTTCTTGCCTTCGAACACACCGGTGCCGTTATAGCCCCAGAATGCAACATCGGATTGCGCCAGGCCAGACTCTGCCGTTCCGGACTGAATTGCATTGACGTTAGCGACTGAACCGTTGGCTGACTGTGCAATTGCAATGAGTCCCTGAACACCGCACGGACCACCTTTTTCACACGGGCGCGAACCCGGTGGGTTCGAAATAGCGTTGGCTAATATGCCGGCCATTGGAAAGTAGTTACCGCCAGCGCTACCGCTGACAATGCGAAAAAACGATTGGGCGTGTGCTGTGCCGGCGAACAAAAATGTCAGTGCCAGCAAAAACACTTTGAGTTGTTTAGTCATAAGTCTCTCCTCTGATTAGGGAATCTCTCAGCCGATCTGAAAGCAATAGTGTTGCGATGCCGGATTCCGACCCACACAATAATCGACTCTGTTAGGTAGGGCAAACCACAGGGTTCAATTCGCGTGCCCCTTTCTGCTCCGCCCCCCTACCGCGCGTTGCCCTGCCGTTTCAAATGTGACATCCTCGCGCGTATGAAAAATCCGCTACTTCTCCGTCGCATGCTGTCCTGGGCTGCACCACTCCTGCTGGCCGCCCTGATGGCGATGCCGGCGCTCGCGACCTCAGACTCGGGCCAGCGGGTTGTCATCCTGCGGGAGCGGGCATCCGTCGAATTGTTGAATGGAAGCTTCACCCTGGAGCTTCTCAAGATCCGCGGCTACATGATCGATGTTAGAATCGAA
>JBAUID010000185.1:0-14643 GCA_049680625.1 Burkholderiaceae bacterium
ATTACAACGACCCTGATCGCGGTAATGATCATCCTCTTTTGCGAAATTGGCCCAAAGGTTGTCGGCGCGACTCTGCCGGAAAAAGTTGCCTTACCATCGAGCCTGATTCTCAAAACGCTCATGTGGATCATGTCACCTTTCGTGTGGGCAGCTAATCATATTGTGCTGGGCGCTTTAAAGCCTTTTGGCCTGGAAACGAACCGAGGAGACGACACCACTTTGTCTCCCGAAGAGTTTCGCGGCTTGATTGCCGAATCCACAACCGTTGTCCCCAAAAAGCACCGGTCGATCCTGTTGAATTTGTTTGACCTCGAAAACATCACGGTTGATGACGTGATGATTCCCAGAATGCGTATCGAAGCGCTGGACCTGGCATCGGATGAAAAGACGCTGCGCGAGCAGCTGACTACGTGTTATCACAACAAGCTGCCGGTATTTGAAGGGGAGATCAATCACATCATCGGAATACTCCACGTACGACAGGCCCTGTCCCTGTTACAACGGGAAACCTTTGACAGTGACAATATCCGGGAGTTACTGACGAAACCTTATTACGTCCCCAGCGGAACACCGGTATTCAAGCAACTCCAGTTCTTTCAGGAAACCAACAAACGCACCGCCCTGGTTGTCGACGAGTATGGTGAACTGCAGGGCCTGGTAACTCTGGCCGACATTATCGAAGAGTTTGTAGGTGAAATCACTTCGACCGGGCCTAGCCGTGACGGTGGCCCTCAGTGGTCGGAAGACGGCTCGGCCCGGGTGGATGGCACCACATCGCTGCGCGACCTGAATCGGCGTCTTGGCATAGCGCTGCCGATGAAAGGGCCAAAAACACTGAATGGCCTGATCATTCAGACCCTTGAAGAGTTACCTGAGGCGGATGTCTCGATTCGATTTGGTGATGTTGTTGTCGAGGTTGTTCATATCGAAGGGCGCACGATTCGTACGGTTGATATTCATCGCATGGCGAAGTCACTAGCTGACGGTGACGTCAAAGACGCTGATATCGACGAACCCTGGTAGTTGGCCGGGTCCGGCTTGCGAATCCAAGGTGCCAGGCTTCAACTTTAATCGCGAGCATGACGAACCAGGCGGAATTTTCGGCGCTGATCTGCCGAATTGACGGTGACTCTGGCTAGACGACGCCAAAAAACCAAAACCTTCACCGTTCAACACGCTAAGCGCGACCACTCGTCACCCTTCTCCACGAACGGACTATCGAGGTGACCTTTCCTTGTCGCATTATTTGGCATATCCCAATGAAAAATCAGCCAAACATCCAGGGAATACCCTTTTATGGACGATCTTCTCAACCCACAGCCCGCGGCAACCACTGAACAGCAAATAACACTTGCTGGGCTTGGTCGTGCACTTGTGCAGCACCGCGTGATGCGGCCGGACCAGGCGATGTCGGTACAAAAAGCCGCCAACGAAGCCAAGGTCTCGTTTATCGACGAGCTGATTTCAAGCAAACAGATGACAGCAACGGCTCTGGCTAAATTTGTCGCCGAAGCTTTTGGCCACCCCATGCTGGACCTTGCCAGCCTTGATCTGCCCAATCTGCCGGCCAATCTACTGGATGCCAAGTTAGCAACAGAAACCCGGGTTGTTCCAATTGGAAAACGCGGCAGCAAAATTTCTGTTGCACTGTCTGACCCGACCGACTTTCAGACACTGGATCGAATTAAGTTTTCAGCCCAGGCCGGGGTAGACCCGATTGTAGTTGAGCACGACAAGCTCATGAAACTTGTCGAAGCCTTGGGGCGAACCGCGGGTCAACAGCTGAACGATCTTGTCGACAATGACCTCGACGTTGACGTTACCAGTGATGAAGATGCTGCCAACAGTAAAGCCGATCAGCAAGATATCGACGACGCGCCAGTTGTTAAGTTTTTGCAAAAAGTTCTGGTTGATGCGATTCAGGGCGGCGCATCAGATATTCATTTTGAACCCTACGAAAAATTCTACCGAATTCGCTATCGTATCGACGGCGAACTGAAAGAAGTTGCGCAACCACCGCTGGCAATTAAAGAGAAACTGGCTACCCGCATTAAGGTAATTTCACGCCTGGACATCTCTGAAAAGCGAGTTCCGCAAGACGGTCGAATGAAACTGGTTATGACCGGCAATCGGGCCATCGACTTCCGGGTATCAACCTTACCCACTTTGTTCGGCGAGAAAATCGTGATGCGTATTCTCGATCCGAACTCAGCCAAACTGGGTATTGATGCCCTGGGTTACGACGAGAAGCAAAAAGAAACCCTGCTCGATGCAGTTCATCGTCCCTACGGCATGGTACTGGTAACCGGGCCAACCGGTTCAGGAAAAACTGTTTCACTGTATACCTGCCTGAACATTCTTAACGAGCCGGGGGTTAATATCGCTACGGCCGAAGACCCGGCTGAGATCAACCTGCCCGGCATCAACCAGGTTAACGTAAACGATAAAGCAGGCCTGACCTTTTCGGCGGCGCTCAAATCGTTTCTGCGGCAGGATCCGGACGTCATTATGGTCGGTGAGATTCGAGATCTCGAAACCGCTGACATTTCGATCAAAGCAGCCCAGACCGGTCACATGGTGATGTCGACTTTACACACCAATGATGCGCCAACCACCCTGACCCGAATGATGAACATGGGGGTTGCGCCTTTCAACATCGCCTCGTCGGTAATTCTGATTACAGCGCAACGCCTGGCTCGTCGCCTGTGTAATTGCAAGCTGCCACAGGACGAGCTTGATGACGCCGCTCTGCTGGATGTTGGCTTCAGAGAAGAAGACCTTGATGGCACCTGGCAACCGATGAAACCCGTTGGCTGTGATCGCTGCGGCGGTTCTGGCTATAAAGGCCGGGTTGGTATTTATCAGGTCATGCCCATCACCGAAGAGATTCAGAAAATCATTCTCGGTGGTGGTAACGCGCTTGAGATTGCAAAACAAGCTGAAAAGGAAGGGGTCAACGACTTACGTCGCTCTGGTTTGATCAAGGTCATGCAGGGGCATACGTCAATTGAAGCCGTCATGAGCGTCACAAACGAATAGTGAACATGTGAGCGAACAAATCGGGAAACGGGCACTGACCGAATTATTGCCCACAACCCACAAGGAGTTAGATTGAAATGGCAACAGCAACAGCAAGAGTCGCAAACGTAAAACGCAAACCCGATGCCGTATACGTATGGGAAGGGCGCGACCGGGCCGGCAAAACCGTATCCGGCGAAACCCGGGCTGCCAGCGAAGTGGTTATTCAGGCCACTTTGCGCCGCCAGGGCATTACCCCGGTTAAGGTGACCAAACGCCGCGCAAAACGCGGCAAACGCATTACTGATGCTGACATCACATTGTTTACCCGGCAACTGGCCACCATGATGAAATCTGGCGTCCCGCTGCTGCAGGCTTTCGACATTGTTGCCAAAGGCTCTGATAACGGATCGGTGTCCAAACTGTTTATGGATATCAAAGGTGATGTTGAAACCGGTACATCGCTGTCAAAAGCCTTCCGAAAATATCCGCTGTATTTTGATAACTTGTTTTGCAACCTTGTTGGCGCCGGTGAAGCAGCCGGCATTTTGGACGACTTGCTTGATCGACTGGCGAGCTACAAAGAAAAAATGGCTGCCATCAAGGGAAAAATCAAATCCGCATTGTTCTACCCAATTTCAGTCCTGGTGGTTGCCTTTGTCGTGGTTGCCGTCATTATGTTGTTTGTTGTGCCTGCATTTAAAGAGGTCTTTAACAACTTCGGCGCAAGCCTGCCGGCACCGACGGAACTGGTTATTTCAATATCCGATATCTTTACCTCGTACTGGTATTTGATTTTTGGTGGCATTGGCGGCACGGTTTACTTTTTCATGCAGGCTTGGAAACGGTCACCCAAAGTACAAGCGGTTATGGATCGTATGTTGCTGCGAGCACCAATCTTCGGCGACGTGATCCGTAAAGCCACAATTGCCCGCTGGCTAAGCACTTTGTCCACCATGTTTGCCGCTGGCGTTCCATTGGTTGAAGCCCTTGATTCTGTTGGCGGCGCCTCCGGTAACATCGTTTACCTGGAAGCCACCAAGAGAATTCAACAAGAAGTTTCAACCGGCACCAGCCTGACCGTCGCCATGAACCATGCCAACGTGTTTCCGAACATGGTGTTGCAAATGGCCGCCATTGGTGAAGAATCCGGCTCACTGGACTCAATGCTCACCAAATCCGCTGAAGTCTACGAGCGCGAAGTTGATGATGCGGTTGAGTCGCTGTCGAGCCTGCTCGAACCGCTAATCATGGTTGTACTGGGTGTCATTATTGGTGGCCTGGTTGTTGCCATGTACATGCCAATCTTCAAACTTGGGCAAGTTGTATAACCGTTACACGGTCAATCGTACTGACGGTCTTAACAACAACACTCAAGTTTAAGAAAGGCGAGAAAAAAAGGTCCGGCTGATAGCATTGGCTGGACCTTTCTCTTTTTCGAACCGCCAATTATTGATGCAGCCAAAACCCGATGATTGAGATATTGCAAAATTCCCCACCGATGGCAACAGCGGTTGCCGCGGTTTTCGGATTGCTGGTCGGCAGTTTTCTGAATGTCGTTATTCATCGTGTTCCCCGCATGCTCGAAACCGAGTGGGAGATGCAGGCGGCGGAAATTCGCGGAGAAGACATTGCTGAAAAACCCACCTATAACCTGATGAAACCGGGTTCAGCCTGTCCGCACTGCGGACATAAGATTACTGCCCTGGAAAACATTCCCGTTGTGTCCTGGCTGTTCTTACGGGGTCGATGCAGTGGCTGCGCTGCCCCCATTTCGGTTCGCTACCCGGTGGTCGAACTCGCAACCGGGGTGTTGTGCGGCCTTGCTGTCTGGATGTTTGGTTTCACAGCGGCCGGTCTGGGTGCAGTGATCCTCACCCTGATTCTGATTGCCCTGACCGGTATTGATATTGATACCCAACTGCTGCCCGATAATATGACCCTGCCCCTGCTGTGGATTGGTCTGGCGTTTAACCTGTCAGGTGTTTTCACCGACCTGCAGTCCGCCGTGATTGGTGCCATCGCTGGCTACTTGTTGTTATGGTCTGTGTACTGGCTGTTTAAGCTGGTCACCGGCAAAGAAGGCATGGGCTACGGTGATTTCAAATTACTGGCAGCGCTTGGTGCATGGTTCGGCTGGCAAACCCTGCCGGCAATCATTCTGTTGTCGTCAATTGTCGGCGCCATCGTAGGGATCGGGCTGATTGTACTGGCTAAACGCGGCAAAGAAGTGCCAATGCCGTTTGGCCCCTACCTTGCCGGCGCGGGCATGTTGACGCTGTATTTTGGGCCGGCCCTGATGGCGTTCATCGGCATTCACTGAACCGCCGGTCTGTAGAAAACCCTGCATATCTGCGCACCCCGATCCCGCCTCGCCGCCAGTTTTCGCCACCCGCCCGGTTTATAGACGGCGGCCTAGCCTGTTAGACTCGTCGCGTGAAGACTAGTGATCAATCAAACCACCGCCCCTACCTGATCGGCCTAACCGGCGGAATCGGCAGTGGCAAAAGTACCATCAGCAAGATATTTGCCGACCATGGTATTGCTATCGTTGATACCGATGCTATTGCCCATGAATTAACGGCGCCAAATGGCCCGGCCATCGCGGCAATACGCGCGGCTTTTGGTGACGCCGCCATTCGCATCGATCACAGCATGGACCGCGACTGGATGCGTCAGCGCGTGTTTGACAATTCCAGTGAACGCACCCGCCTTGAATCTATACTGCATCCTCTCATTCGCCAGCTCACCGATGAACGGATTGCACAAAGCACAAGCCCTTACGTCATCATGGATACCCCGCTTCTGGTTGAATGGGGAAACTGGGGGGATCGCTGCGATCGGGTTCTGGTGGTTGACTGCGCGGTCGAAACCCAGATCACCCGGGTGCTGGCGCGCAACAATCTGAGCCGGGAACGGATAGAGACTATTATTGCCGCCCAGGCAACGCGGGAGGCCCGGCTAGCGGCGGCTGATGATGTCATCGATAACAATGGCAGCGTCGAATCAGCAATTGAACAGGCAAATCAGTTGCACCAGAAATACCTCAAACTGGCTAATCAACACGGTGATCGCCGGGCATGACACTTTACGAGTATCCGCTGAACGAACGCATCAGAACCTTCCTGCGGCTTGAAAAAGCATTTCGTCGGTTTCGGTTTTTCCGCGATGGCGATGACCATAATCACCACGTTCAAGCGCTGGCGTTGTTGTTTGACCTGCTCGACCTGACCGGCCGCAATGACATTCGCAGCGAATTGATGACTGAGCTGCAAAATCAGTCAACGGCGCTGAAAACGTTTCGCGACAGCCCTGGGGTCTCGCCCGAAGCCCTTGAGCGCTTGTTACTCGAGGTTTCGTCAGCTATTCGAAAACTGAATAGTCTGGGGTCTGGCCGACCCGGGCAAAACATCAAAGACAGCGAATGGCTGATGTCGGTTCGCAGTCGCATCATGATTGCCGGGGGCGCCACCGACTTTGATATGCCCTCGTTCTGGGCCTGGCAAAACCTGCCGGCAGATCGTCGTCAGCGACAGCTCGATGACTGGCATGCCAGTTTCAACGAATTACGCCAAGCCTTACAGCTAAGCCTTCGTTTGCTTCGCGAAAGCGGCAAACCAGAGCAGCTTGACGCAACTGACGGCAGTTGTCAGCATTCGCTTGGCGGCCGAACCTTTCAGATGGCCAGGATTCGGGTCGACGAAACCCTCGGGGTTGTCCCTGATATCAGCGCCAACAAGTACTTGTTGTGGATTCGCTTCAGCACTTTCGACGGTCTATCCCGGCCAACACCGATTAGCCGGGGTGTCACTTTCGACCTGACCTTGTGCAATCTCGAAAGTGAGCCCGACTAAACACCTTTCCAGAGACTTTCTAAGGCGACCAACAATGGCAAGTGACTCAGCAAAGCGGAAAAAACCCGAAGTGCCCTGCCCTGCGTGTGGAACCCCCACGGTGTTTTCACCGGACAACTTGTATCGACCATTTTGCAGTGACCGGTGCAAGACTATAGACCTTGGCGCGTGGGCCAGCGATCAATACCGGGTTGCAGGTGGCTCTGACGACAAAGCACCCGAGCAACCCAGTGGCGACCTGAACTAGCCCGGCCCGAATACACCCCGAATCATCGCAATGCCATGGGCGCCGGCGGCCCTGGCGTCACTCAGGTCAGCGCGAACCAGTCCGCCCAGGGCGTAAGCCGGCGCCGCAGAATGCTCCACGAGGGACGTAAACCCCGGCCATCCGATTGGCTCAGCACCAGGGTGACTTCGGGTCGGCTTAACCGGGCTTAAAGTGACAAAGTCGGCACCAATACGCACGGCATGCTGCACTTCAGTCAGATTGTGACAAGAGGCGCCGATCCACTCGAGCCGCCGAATATCGCCGGTGGCACGGCCAGGCAAACTGGCCATGTCCTCGCTGCGCAGATGAACACCGTCTGCCCGCTCCCAGTACGACGCGGGGTGACAACTGTTCACCAGCAATATGGCACCATGCTGCCGGCATAAATCATGGGTTTGATCAAAAACACTCGCAAACTGAGTTGCCGACAGCTTCGGTTCACGCAGCTGCACCATTATCTGGCCACGGATAAGAGCGGTATCAAGTTGATCGAGAAAAGCATCAGGACCATTCAGGTAGACACCGCTAATGGCGTACAGGGCTGGCAGCGACAACAAGCGCATGAGTGGCACAGTGGCCGGCAACAAGGGTTCAACCGTTGCCTCACCTGGGAACGACCAGGTAAAGGCCTGGCCTTCACGCGATTGCGGCTCACCAGAGAAATCTGTGACCCGTCGAAAGTGCAGACGAACCCGGGCATGCTCATAAGTATGTTCACGCACCAGCCATGCCGAGGAACGGTGCACCTGCAAACCCAGCTCTTCCGACAACTCCCTGGCGAGAGCCTGATGCACGCATTCACCCGCCTCAAGCTTACCGCCAGGGAATTCCCACCATCCGGCGTACGGTTTCCCCGGCGGACGCTGGGCAAGCAACACCTGTCCGTCGTGCCGACTGATTACCCCGACTGCGACGTCAATAATTTTTGAATCGGCTTGCTGGCTCATATTGGCCCGTTTCGTATCGGCTGGCACAGTACGATGCGCCTCAGTTTCACTTCAGATTCACCTAGAAATCACAATTATGCTGCGAAGCAAGTAACCTCCGGCGCCTAGCTGCCGCTCCAGACAGGCGCCCGCTTACCAACAAAAGCAGCAACGCCTTCGCGAAAGTCGTTGCTGCCGTAACAAAGCTCAACCAGATCAAGGTCTGACGGGTTCGCCGTTGTAGCTAGTCTTGCCAATGCCTGCTTGGTAACCGACATGGTCACCGGCGCATTAGCGGCAAGTCGGTCGGTTAACTGTTTTACAACGGTATTCAGTTCTTCAGCATCAACAACTGCGAGCAGGTAACCGCTTGCGGTCAGTTCCTCCGCACTGATCATATCGGCCAGTAACAACATACGCTTGACCATGGCCGGGCCAAGCATATCGGTCAGCCCCCTCAGGTTGCTGATCGACAGGCAATTCCCCAGGGTACGGGCGATGGGAACCCCAAACTTGGCGCCGTGGGCTGCAACGCGAAAATCACAGGCACTGGCCAAGGCCATGCCGCCGCCAACAGCCCAGCCCTCAACAACAGCAATCGTCGGCTTGGTCAGGTTTTGCAGAGAGGCCACAAAACCAGCGACTCGCTCTTCGTAGGCAATACCGTCTGCACCACCGCCAAACCGGGTGAATTGCTCAATGTCGGTTCCGGCGACAAATGCTTTACCACCCGCGCCCCGCAAGGTTGCAACCCGTATGTTCGGATCCTCTTGAACCTGCCGGCAGGCATCGACCAGGCCTTCATACATGGCCCAGGTCATCGCATTACGCGCCGCAGGGCGATCAAACAAAATGTGGGCGACCGGGCCATCGATTGACAGGCGGACCGCGCCTTCCGGCGGTGTTTCAACTGCTGTATTCATGATTATTTCTCAGCGCGATTGTGTTTAAAAACTGGTTCAATGGGGCATAGGAACCCGGCAAATAGCCCATTATGACAGGCCCGGTTACACTCACCAGAACACTAGATACAACACACGGAGCCAGCCATGCCAATCACCACCGAATCTGAATTGAGGGCCCATTACGGCGAAGTTTCCCCGGTTGCCCAGGCCAAAGGCATTACCCACTTAGACAAACACTGTATTGCCTTCATTGCGCGCTCCCCCTTTCTGATTCTGTCCACTACCGACGGCGTGCGATTGGACGCATCACCCAAGGGCGACCGACCGGGTTTTGTCCGCGTGGTTGACGGCAACCTGATGATTCCGGACTGGCCGGGCAACCGACGTCTGGATGGCATGCGCAACATCCTGACCGTACCAAGGGTTGGCACAATTTTCATGGTGCCAAACGTGAGCGAAACTTTACGGGTTAACGGCAAAGCATCGATTCATATCGACAAAGACATTCTCGAACCCTTCGAATTCAACGGCAAGTTACCGGTTGCCGTTATCAAGGTCGAGCCGGAAGAGGTATTCCTGCATTGCGCGAAGGCATTTATGAGATCCAAACTCTGGCAAGCCGACACCTGGCCAGAGCGCTCGGTATTACCGTCGATGGGTGAAATGCTCAAAGACCATGCCAAGCTGGATGCGCCGCCGTATGCCTCTGTGCAGGAAATGGAAGCGCGCTTGCGCGAGACTTTGTACTGAGTGGATAGCAGCGCGAGTGCTCCGACAATCCATTCATTTGACTTCTGCGGCATCTCTGGTTTTAGTCAACAAGTGTCTCAAACTTTTGTCTAGCGAAAGAGTCGGTCTTCGTGGCAATTCGGTGGGTTGACCCACAGCCGCGCTTTCCGGATCGACGATGGGCGCCTCGCTGGGCTCAATACCAAACGGTGCCGGCCAGCCTCGTTCGCGACCGGTGTCGATTGATGCGGTCACTGTCATCCCTGCGCGAAGCCGGGGTGCATCGGGTTGCAGTTCAATATGCAGGTGCACCGGCACGCGTTGCACAACTTTTACCCAGTTACCAGTAGCGTTTTGCGGTGGCAACAACGCAAACTCAGCACCGGTGGCCGGTGCAATGTCACTGACCACAGCTTGCCATTCAACATCTGGGTAGGCGTCTATGCTCAGGGTAGCGCGCTGGCCTTTCTCTAAGTGGGTGAGCTGGGTCTCCTTCAGATTGGCCTCAACCCAAACATTGCTGTCGTTGACCATGCTGAAAATTGCCTGCCCTTGTTTGACGTACTCGCCCGCCTGCAGTGTCATGTTGCTGACAACACCGTCGGCCGGTGCACGCACCACGGTTTGCCGTTCACGGGTGCGGGCCAGATCAAGTCGGTACTGAGCTGCCTGGTAGGCCGGATGGGCGTCGTAATCGATATTGATATCACCACCGAGGTTGGCCAGCGTGCGGCGCGCGCGCAGGTTCAGCGTTGTCACCTGCTGCTGCGCCACTCTGAGTTCGTGTTCAGCATCATCGAGTTTCTCGGCGGTAACCACCCCACGCTGAATCAACTTCGCCTGGCGATCAAGCCGGCGTTGCAGGTAAAGGACTTGCTGACGGGCCGTCCTGATGGAAGCAACAGCTTCGCGATAGTCGGCGCGCATCGTATCGATCGACACCCGGGCCAGTTGCACCTGGGCCTCAGCTTCGCCAACCATTAAGCGCAACGGTTCCGGGTCCAGGCGGAACAACTCGCTGCCGCGCACCACACGTTGATTGTTGGTCACGTTCACCGCCGTCACCCGCCCGTCGATATCGGGGCTAATCGTTATGGTTTCAGCGCGCACGTAGGCGTTTTCGGTGCTGATGTAACGCCCCCCGGTGTAATAAAAGTACAGCCCGCCGGCAATGGCGGCCAACGGGATAACCCCCATCAACAGGACGCGGGAAAAAAAGCGCGCAATCTTACTACCGAGCTTGCGACTACCGCCACTGGCGCTATCGGCACGCGCTTGTTCGCCGGATGTTTGTTCAGCTTCACTCATCGTCGCGCCTGAGATTGTTCTGCCTGCCGCTCGCGATCCGGCTGCGCGTCTGGCTGCAGCAGGTTTTCTTTTACCTGCAACAAGGTGTCAACAAACTGCTCGCGCTGGCTCTCGGACAACCGGGACATGGCCTGCTGGCGAACCGCCAGCGCATGCTGGCGCATCTCGCGCACCATCGGCTTGACGTCGAGGGTCAGGTAGACGCGGTTTACGCGGCGGTCGGTCGGATCGTTACTGCGCTTGATCCAGTTCTTGGCCTCGAGCCGATCGAGCAAGCGGCCAAGACTCGGCTTTTCAATCTCCATCAAGTCGGCCAGTTCGGTCTGGGTCAGACCATCCTGGTGATAGAGGTGGGTCAAAACCCACCACTGTGAGCGGGTCAGCCCCAGGTCTCGCACGCGGCGATCGAAGTTGGTACGCAGCAGCCGAGCTACGTCGTGCAGTATCAACCCGAAGTTTCGATCCATGCTTTCTTCTTGCATCTGGCGATATTAGTTGCTCAGACAACAATAAGCAATAATACTATTGCCTATGCACTTAATTTCAGTGGGTGCAAACGCCCGGCCCCCGGCCCTGCCCCCACCCCTACCTACCAGGAACCTGAGCGCCACCTGTGAGTGAAACCCTGGCCCCCCCGCGCGATCTGTCAGCGCCGAACCCATACCTGGTTCTGCTGACGGTGTCCTTGTGCACGATGCTCTATTCGACAACCGTCACCGTAGTGAATGTGGTGCTACCCCAATTGCAGGGGGCTCTGTCGGCCAGCCCTGACCAGGTCGCCTGGGTGGTGACCCTGAACGTCGTGGGTACCGCCATCGTGACACCAATGACGGGTTGGCTCACGGCCAAGCTCGGCCAGCGCAATCTGTTGCTGTTCAGTGTTGCCGGTTTTGCGGTTGCCTCCTTCCTGTGTGCGACGGCGCAGTCGCTGGCACCCATGCTGGGTTACCGCGTTTTGCAAGGGATGTTCGGCGCGCCCATCGTGCCGGTGTCACAAGCGTTAGTACTGTCTTCGTTCACTGCCGACAAGCGGGCCATGGCGCAGGGGTTTTTTGGTATGGCCGTAGTCGCCGGCATGGGTGTGGCGCCGGTGATCGGTGGCTATATTGCTGAGCACTACAACTGGCGGGCGATTTTCCTGTTGCTAGTACCGGTGAGTATTGCGGCAATGCTGATGACGCTGGCCTTCATTCGGCCGGGCAAGCGGGTGGATGGCCACCCGCTCGACTGGACCGGCTTCCTGACACTGGCCGTGGCCATCGCCTGCTTGCAACTGTTGCTCGACCGCGGTGAAAATCTCGGCTGGTTTGAATCGACTGAAATCATCATATATACCGCCAGCCTGGTATTGGCCGGCTACTTGTTTGTTGTGCACACGTGGACTTGCGACCGGCCCTTCTTTAATCGCGAACTGCTGCGTGATCGCAACTTTGCCATTGGTCTGATGCTGGTGTGTTTTTACGGCATGCTGAACTTCACCCCGGTCACCCTCTTGCCGGCCATGCTGCAAAGTCTGCTGGGGTTTCCGGATGCACTGGTTGGCTGGCTTCTGGCCATGCGCGGCATCGGTATGATCGGCGGCTTCTATATTGCTGGCCGTATGGGCAAAATCGATCCGCGCATCAGTATGTCGGTCGGTTTTGCGATGATCGGGTTCAGCGGCTGGGCACTGGCAACGGTTCACCCGGCGATGCAGGCCGACTGGATCGCCTGGGCTGGCTTACTGCAAGGACTGGGCAGCGGCATATTGTGGGTACCAATCACCACGGCCGCTTTTGTAAGCCTGCCCGATCGCCTGCTGCCCGATGGCGCGGCAATTTTTCATCTGCTGCGTAACGTTGGTCAGAGTATCTACATCGCCTTGTCGTTTATTGTCATCGTGCGTTTCAGTCAGATCAACTATGCAGAGCTTGTGCAACTGCTGTCACCGTTTAACGAGCGGCTGAACTACGGCCAGGTGACTGGCCACTGGAACATGGAAACCGCGCCCGGGCTCAAGGCCCTGGGCAACGAAGCGCTCAGACAGGCGCGCCTGATTGCATTCAACAATGCCTTCTTGCTCTACACATGGGCATGTTTTGCAGTCATACCGCTGGTGTTTCTGTGGCGTAAGCCACGCAAGTGAAGCAATGAAGTCATTGACTGAGGATATTCACCGAAGTTATCGCTGAAGGCGGCGGCACCTGCGGCGTTCATTTTCAAGGAAACACCCATGCACCAACCCGAACTGAACCGCCCCGAGTCCAGCTATTTCGACTACGAGGCGTTTCCCTTCGTCCGCCCCCCGGAGATGGACGGCGACACACGCGATCATCATCCGGTCGCCATTATCGGCGCCGGCCCGGTGGGCCTGATGCTGGCCATCCTGCTTGCCCGACATGGCCTGAAGCCCGTGTTGATCGAAGCCGAGGCCTATGTCTGTTCGGGCAGCCGGGCACTGGCACTGGCACGACGCACCATGGAAATTGCTGAGCAGTGTGGCTGTGCTGACGCCTTTCTCGACTCGGCCATCGTATGGAAAGATGGTTACAGCTTCTATAAGGGACGGGTTGTTCATCACCTGGACATCCCGTACACCGACGACGACAAGTTCATGCCGATGACCAACCTGGCGCAATGTGCCATCGAAAAGATTCTGGTCGATCGCGCCCGCGAGCTGGGAGTTGATTGTCGGTTTCAGACGCGGCTCGACAAACTCGTCAGCCACGATGACGGGGTCGAACTGACCCTCGATACACCAGAGGGGACGTACCCGTTACGGGTTGATTGGTTAGCGGCCTGCGACGGGGCACGCTCGTCTGTACGCCGACTGCAGGGGCTGCGTTTCGAGGGAAACGCCTACGAAAGCCGCTTTGTCATCGCCGACATGAAGGTCGATATCGATTCGCCAACCGGGCGACGCTGCTACTTCGATCCACCCTGGCTGCCAGGCCAAAGCGTGTTGCTGCACAAGGCGCCCGACAATATCTGGCGCCTGGACTACCAGGTACCCGACGAGATGAGCGACGACGAGGCCCTGGACCGCGAGCGCCTCGGTGCGCAAATCAACGCCCACTTCGCCTACGTCGGCGTCGACGCCCCATGGGACTTCGAATGGGTCACTCTGTATAAACCCAATGCGCTGACCCTGGGCAACTACCGTCACGGTCGCGTGCTTTATTGTGGCGATGCCGCCCACTTGTTACCGGTGTTTGGCGTGCGCGGGATGAACACCGGTGTGCAGGATTCGATCAACCTGGCCTGGAAACTGGCGGCGGTGGTCAACGGGAGTGCGCCGGAGGCACTGCTCGATGTATACAGCAGCGAGCGCGTGGCCGATGCCCGTCAGATCTGCGTTGAAGCGGGTCGCAGCACCCGCCTGATGGCACCGCCGTCGCGCGGATTTCGCGTCATGCAACAAGCCGTGTTGTCGCTCGCCCTCGATCAGGACTGGGTGCGCGGCCTGTTGCACTGGCGTACTTCGCACCCGATTGATTACGCAGACAGCCCCGCTACCTGGCACGACCCTAGCGAAGCGCAGTTCGACAACGGGCCGCACCCTGGAGCGCCACCGCGCAATGTTCGGCTTGTCAGCTCCAAACGCAAAGGCAGAGGCAAATTCTTACTCGATGTTACGGGTCCGGGCTTCACCGTAC
>JBAUID010000186.1:0-2887 GCA_049680625.1 Burkholderiaceae bacterium
CCGCCGGATGTCAGAGCGGACAGAGCGGGCAAGGTGAGTCGTGAGCAGACATTGCGCGAAGCAATTGAACTTCTTTATTTTTCGTATCGTGCTTTCACGAGCGGGCCGGACCAGATCCTGGACAAGCGCGGCCTGAATCGGATTCATCACCGAATCTTGTATTTCATCGATCGCAATCCGGACGGATCAGTCAACGATTTGTTGCAGGTTTTGCAGATCACCAAGCAGGCGCTACACATTCCATTGCGCCAGTTAGTGAGCATGGGCTTAGTTGCCAACAACAAAAGTAGCGGGAGTGACGGCCGCGTACGTGCGTTGAGGCTGACTGCAGAAGGCAAACGTCTCGAACAACGGCTGACGGAAACCCAGTTGTTGCAATTGGAAAGTGTATTCAGCGCTGCACAAACCGAATCTGAGCACGGCTGGCGCGCGGTGATGCGGCTGCTGGCTGACGACTAGCGATCCACCCGCTGTTACCGTAGCGTTATGGCCACCGGTCTGTTCGACGGACGCATCAGTTTCCTCACGGAACAGCCGGTACTAGTTCGGGCCGTCCTGACCAGGTCCAGGCAAAGCCTGGCCGGGATATACCAAGCAACATGCCGTGCAGGTTTTTGGGGTGTACCCACACCGTATCTTGCTCCGTGCTGAGCTCCCCGCTTCTTGGGGTCAGGCTCGCACCAGCGTTGATCAGTCTGTTTTTCAGCCCGGGAAAATCATGTGCTTCGACAAAACACATATATAAGCTGTTGCCGCGACGTTCGACAAAGCGGCGCATGGCACCGGGTTGATCCGGGAAGGTCTGAGACAGTTCGATCCGATCAAGACGGTTTGGGGGGTTAAACAAGGTCAGACTGCCCTGATAGCCGAAGCGGGAGTTTTCGATCGGGCTGAACTGAGCCGGGTTTAATCCGAATAAGTCGACATATCGATCGGCTGCACGACGCCAGTCAGTGTCCAGGGTGTTGGTTGCTTCGTATAAATAGCTGATCGGGCCGACAGTGGCGCGTTGCGTCGTCTTAGATATCACCATCGGCAAGCCGGCAGTTAGCTCAGGCGCAATGAATACTTGTTGGTTTTCCCGGTGATAAGCGGCAGATTTAGTGTCGAGTCTGGTACACAACTGGTCGAGATTGGCGACGGAAAATCCGGCCGCCATCAGGCCTTCACCCCAGTTGTCCAGGTGTGTGCGGGTTAGTCCCGGACCAGCCGGCTCACAGAGTTCCAGTTGGCTGTCGCCAATGGTCATGACGGATCGCCTGGCATTCAGAAACTGGCTGCTGTCGCGCCGGGCAAGCTGTGCGCCCAGCATGATCTCCATGGTGTTTTCTGCCCGGGCTGTATCAGCCACGGCCAGTTGCATCCGGTCGACCCGTTCGAGCATGGCTAGCCCAGCTCACGCATGCGAAGCACATCGGGGGCGCCGGCCATGAATGCGCCCATCGCTTTGCCATGCGTTTTAAAGTGATCACTTGCGCGATGGGTGGCCATTGCGGCTTCGTCTGCGTACCTTTCCATGAATACATAGGTAAGCTGGTCGTCACCTTTGCTCAAGGTATACAGCAGGCAATCCGGCTCGTTAGCGTTAACCGCCGCGACCAGTTTGAGCGCTTCAGCTTCAAATGCTGCCTCTTGTCCTTCTTTGACCTTAATGGTCGCTACGATGCTGTGTGCCATGCTTTGTCTCCGTGGATTATCTGCTTTAATCTTATTGCATCCATCAGTTCAACGCTGCGCCCGGAAATTCTCCGGGTCGAATTTGAATTTAGATTCTTAATACCTAGTCATTAGTGGAGACAACTCGTGAGTGAAAACCTGCTGCAAAGCGTCGAAGACGGCATTGCCACCTTAACCCTGAATCGCCCGGAGGCTTTGAATGCGTTTACGGCATCCATGACTGCTGACCTCGAAGCGTCCCTGGTTCAGCTGGCCAAAGACGATTCTGTTCGGTTAGTGATACTGACCGGAGCGGGCAAGGCATTTTCTGCGGGTGGTGATGTCAAGGGTTTTGCCAGCCGTGCTGACGGTGAGTTGCCCGCGAGTTTCGAAAGCCGCAGCCAGGATTTACGGTCGCGCATGGAAGTGAGTCGCTTGCTTCATGAAATGCCAAAGCCAACAATGGCTGTCATTCCCGGCCCGGCAGCCGGTGCCGGGTTCTCACTGGCTCTGGCCTGCGATATGCGGATCGCTGCGGCTGAAGCCAAGCTCACTACAGCATTCGCTAATGTTGGCCTGACCGGAGACTTTGGCGGCAGTTATTTTCTTACTCACCTGGTCGGTTCAGCAATGGCTCGCGAGCTGTATTTCACGGCGCGGGTGATGAAAGGTGACGAAGCGCATGCACTGGGTATTGTGAACCGTGTAGTTCCCTATGCCGAGTTAGCTGAAGCCGCAAAGGCTTACGCAATCGAAATCGCCCAGCGACCAACCATTGCCCTGGGGTATATGAAAAGAAATCTCAATATTGCTTTGCACGGCTCGTTGAGTGATGTCCTGGATGCGGAAGCCATCCACATGACCCGTGCATTCGAGACTGCTGACCACAAGGGGGCTGCCAAGGCATTTGTCGAAAAACGCAAGCCGGTATTTGTCGGTCGGTAAACCTTCTGCCCGCAGCCCGCTACTCTATTTGCGCAGAATGTCGTCGATTTGATTGTCATTGTCAGCGTCTGATGTTGGTAACAGACTGTCGTCGTCATCATCATTATTTGGCATCACGATTGGCAGCGGATCAATGGCGCGCCAGGTTGGTGACCCAATAAGCAGGCTGACGGCCAGGCCGGCGGCCCGCGTAAACCACCAGATTGCACTGGTACCGACAATAGCGGCGGATACCTTATACGGGTCGCGGAGAAAGTCTTCTATCGACCCAGGCTGATCCGACTCC
>JBAUID010000187.1:0-3084 GCA_049680625.1 Burkholderiaceae bacterium
ATACGGCTGCGCGACTGATGAACGGGGCGCCAACGGGCCAGATCTGGGTCGGGCCCGAAACGGCTGTGTTGGTTGGCGCCGAGTTTCAATGGAATGACGAAGGGCTGATCGACTTCAAGGGCAAGGCAAAGCCGTTGAAGGTGGCCAGCTTGAGTGGTGCATCCAATCACGGCCCGTCCCCCGAGGCTGCCGTTTCATTTAGATCAGCCTTTGTGGGCCGCCAGGCGGAATTCGGTGCGTTGCTGGGTGCCGCGGAAGCCATGCGGGATGGCCGTCATCAAGCCTATGGCATCTGTGGCGATGCGGGCTCTGGAAAGTCTCGCCTTATCACCGAGTTCCGATTGCAACTCGGCGATACGGTCAACTGGCTCGAAGGGCGGGCCTACTCGTACTCCACTGACATTCCTTATGCCCCCCTGATCGACCTGATGCGCCGGACCTGGGGGATTGAGGGGGGTGACAGCCCGGCAACTGTGCGGACAAAGATAGAAGCTGGCCTGGCAATCCTGTTCGGTTCGGACAAGTCCGATTTGCCGCTGTTCCTGCATTTATTCGATTTGCCGCAAGATGGCGGGACAGTCATTGAGCGTGAGTCGTTTCGTGCGCAGCTTGGCGAAGTAATGCGGCGCGTTTCGGCGGGATTGGCCGGTCTGGGCCCAACTGTGGTCTGTTTTCAGGATCTGCATTGGTCAGATCCGTCAACGAGGGAACTCGTTGCGCAGATGGCGACCGATACCAACAGCGCCATCATGCTGTTGGCCAATTACCGGCCCGGATATACTCCGCCGCCGGGTATGCAGGAACTCTCTCTGGCCGAATTGTCGCCGCGACAGACCGGCGAGATGCTCAATTCGCTGTTGGGTGGAGAGGCACCGGCGGAGTTGAGCCAGTTTGTCACGGACCGGTGTGACGGTAACCCGTTCTATGTTGAAGAGGTGGTCAACTCGCTGCGCGAGACAGGATTGCTTCGCCAGGAAGATCAGCAATGGATGCTGCAAGGTCCGTTAACCGAATCGAGTGTACCCGCAACGATCCGCGGTGTGATCGCTGCACGAATTGATCGGCTGGATGATGCCCGACGAAGACTGCTTCGCGAAGCCGCAGTGATTGGACGGGAGTTTTTGGTTAAGGTGGTCGAGTTGGTTGGTACCAATATCGACGATCTGGCGACTGGACTTAACCAGTTGCAATCAGCCGATCTGATTCGCCAGGGGCGCTTGGAACCCAGCCTGGCCTACATGTTTAAGCATGCGCTGACCCAGGACGTCGCCTACGAGGGCCTGCTGAAAAGTGATCGCCAGGAACTGCATTCGCGAACAGCCAGTGCCATGGAGGAAGTGTTTAGCGACCGCATTGGTGAGTATGTTGAAACGCTGGCTTTTCACTTTCAACGCGGAGGTGATACGAACAAAGCAATCAACTACCTGATCCAGGCCGGTACGAAGTGCCTTGATCGATACGCGCTGGCAGAAGCAGAAAAGCATTTTCGTGACGCCTATGCGCTGTGCTCGACGGTTGACTTGACCCCGGAAAAGCGACATGCGTTGGTTAGATTGCTCGTCAGTTGGTCTCAACTGCACTATTACCTAGGCACCGTGGATGAATGGATCGGCTTACTGAATAAGCATTTGCCAGATGCCGAAGCCTGCGGAGACGATAGTCTGTTGACCCAGTATCTCGCCTGGATGGGTAATGTCCTGACCTTCCACGGCGATTTTCCGGCTTCAGAGACGCAGTTGGAACGTGGTTACCAATTGGCACGCCAAACGGGTAACCGCGATGACTACTTGTTTATCAGCGCCTACCGCATGTACACAATGTTTGAGCGGCTGCGTTTAACCGAGGCGGTTTAATTAGGGCGGTCTATCGAATTCAGTGACAACGACAGGGCCGAAGCGACGTTCCGTTATTTCAAAACGCGCTCCGCTCATGCCCTGGTGTTGGCGGGCACTGGTGAGTTCCGGGAAGCCAGGAAAATTTGTGATGAACTTGTTGACATCGGTCAGCGGGGCGGCAACACCCGCGCTTCAGTATTGGGGTACTCGTTTCTTTCCTGGGGTCAGTTGTTCGGATTGAACTTCGACCGCGCCTACCAACTGGGACGCAAGGGATATGAATGTGCCACCGACCCGTTTTACCAGGCGCTATGTGCCAACAACCAGTTAATCGCGCTAATTGCCGATATGAAGCCGGAGCCCGTGTTGGCGCTTGCGAGCGAATGGCAACCGTATTTCAAAACAAACGGTAACCATTGGCATGGCGCACATGCCAATGGCGCAGCTGCAGCAGCGGAGTTGGCAACGGGAGAGTTGAGCGCTGGGCTTAAGAAGCTGCATGCAACCGCCGCGTTGCTCGAGGGTCAGGGCGCACGGGCCAGCACCTTCCTATTGCAAGCTTTCCTGGCGCTGACCTACGTATCCATTGCGCGCATGGATGTGAAACCGAGCGCCAGGGCGCTCATTGCCAATCCCTGGTTCGTGACCACCCAGGCACCGTTCGCCGTGTCCAAGGCCAAAGCGATCATTCCAACACTTAGAAAAACGATCCAGGATCACCAGGTATTTGGGCTCAGTCCTCTGGTCGATCTGATAGAAGCCCGGCTGATGATTCACCAGAAAAAGGCGGGTGAGGCCAAGGCAATACTGGATCGGATAAGAAATCAGTTGGACAGCCAGGGATATGACCGCAATCCGCCGGCCGTCGCCGAACTGGCCAACGAGGTTTTAAACCTTAGGTAGCATCGCGCGGCATTGAATACGAAGGGACTTTCCAGATAAAGGCAGCAGTACTAAGGTGCCAAGGTTGATTTCGGAAGTCAATCAGAAACCCCTTAATAAGGAAGTCCCATGTGTGAGATTGTACGAGTCGGTGTCGACCTGGCCAAGCGAGTCATTCAGGTTCACGCAGTTGATGCTGCTGGCAAGATCGTGACCAGTCGAGCACATTCGTCACTGGAGAAATGCAGCGGCGTGCCATTATGGGTAAGTAAACCGTGAACGTTAGACGAACACTAATCGTTATATGCTTACTCACCTGTATCGGTGCTTGTACGAAAGAATCTCTGGTGCCAACGAATACTTACAC
>JBAUID010000188.1:0-20053 GCA_049680625.1 Burkholderiaceae bacterium
ATACGGCCCGTACATAAAGTGATACACCAGTAACTGGCGACGCTCTCCGAACAAATCAAGCAGGCTTTTTGCACGGTCGACATCGATGAATTGATAGTTCTTGGTGACCTCAACCCAGGGCAATGCCCGGCGCTGCTCACTCAGTTCGTCCCGCAGCCGGGTCAGCTCTTTTTCTTTTTCGAGCAGAGCCAGGCGTTGCTCAAGCCACTGTTGCCTTGAAACAATCGGCATTTTGGTCATTTGAATCTCCAGGCAATTGAGAGAATTCCGGCGCTATGCCGACGGCCCGGGCTAGCCTGGCTTCTTGAATTTTCGGCGCGCTTTTTCAGCTTTGGTGCGCATGCTGCAACCAATTGCGTGGTCATTGATCAACCCCATTGCCTGCATAAAAGCAAACATCGTTGTCGGGCCGACGAACTTCCAGCCGCGCTTTTTGAGATCTTTGGAAAGCGCAACTGATGCCGGCGACGTGGAGACGCTTTGAGGCTCACCTAGATCTTCCGGGGCTGGCTCGTACTGCCAAAAGTAGGCAGCTAACGACCCTTTCTCATCAGCCAGTTCGCAGGCACGTGCGGCGTTGTTGATCGTCGCTTCGATTTTCCCACGATGGCGAATAATGCCTTCGTTGAATAGCAACCGATTAACGTCGCGTTGACTGTACTGCGCAACTTTTTGGTAGTCAAACCCGACAAAAGCCTGCCGAAAATTCTCGCGCTTGGCCAGAATCGTGCGCCAGCTGAGGCCAGACTGAAAACTCTCCAGGCAAATCTTCTCAAATAATCGGATGTCATCAGCAACCGGATATCCCCACTCACTGTCGTGATAGTTAAGGAACTCCGGCGCAGAGGCACACCATTGACACCTGGGTTTGCCATCGGGGCCAGGTACCGTTTTATTCAAAGCGAACCTCCGATATTGTCATTCCACCACGGCATGTCGGAGAACGAGCGCAAGTCGATTTCGTGTGACCAGGTTGAGCGATGTTGTTGGGCAATATGCCAATACGTATCCGCAATTTTTTCGGGCAACATCAATCCGTCTTTGTCCAAACCCCGGCTTTCTCGCAAGGCTTTGAATTTCTCGGGCCCCAACATCTTACCCAGCGTATCGGGGGCATCAACCGCACCGTCAATCAGAATCTGAGCAATATGCAAGCCCTGCGGACCATACTCAGCATTCAGCGACTGGCACAACATTCGTCGCCCGGCCATCGCAGCCGCATGGGAATGCTGGCCTCGGTTGCCGCGCATTGCCGCTGTTGCCTGGGTAACGAGGAGCGTGCCTCGACCACGTTTAACCATTAACGGGCATAAACTGGATGCCAGCCGAAACAAGCCAAAGGTCGCCATACGCCACCCCATTTCGAAGGTCTTGTACGTGGTTTCGGGAAGGGTTCGGCTGCCAACCTGAGCACCGAGATTAAACACGGCGACTTCAATTGAGCCAACACTGGCTTCGACCGAATCGATCATGTCTTCGATCGTATCGGGTTGAATCGCGTTCAGCAGAAAACCCGAAGCCGATCCGCCTGAACCTTCAATTTCAGAAACCAGGTTGTTTAACCCGTCCTGATCGGTTCGTCGGCACAAAACCGCGTGGTATCCCTCGCGCGCAAATCGCTTGCCAACATTGCCGCCAATGCCAGCCCCCGCCCCGATGACCAAACAAACCGGCTTCATGTTATTCGCCTCTCTAAGTCGTTAAGGCAAAGTGTAACGGCAAAGCATGTAAGGGAAACAAACGACGAAAACCAATCAGTACCAGGAAGGTGCCTGCTGGATATTCAGTAAGTCGGTATCGTTATGAGCTCTGCCCTAACCTTGCAACCTTAGCGCGCAAAGCCTTAATTTGTTCACGATTTTCGTTCATTGCCAGGGTCAGCTCAGCCGGCTCCAGTGCGTCGGGCTCTTCTTCTTTGGGCCCAACCAGGCCTTTGAACAAGCGGCCAAGCAATCGAGACGCATCATCCATAATCAGGAAGAACGACGGCACAACAATCAGACTGAGTACAGTCGAGACGATAATGCCACCAATAACCGCAGTAGCCATAGGCGCCCGAAACGCCCCCCCCTCTCCTACTCCAAGCGCGGAGGGCAACATGCCAGCTGACATGGCAATTGACGTCATGATAATTGGCTGAGCACGCTTGCGTCCGGCGTCAATCATTGCCGGTATGCGCTGTTCGCCGACCCGCATTTTTTCGACGGCAAAATCGACCAGCAAAATAGCGTTCTTTGTCACGATACCCATGAGCATCAACATGCCAATCAGCACTGGCATAGAAATGGGATTGTTTGTCAGGATTAACGCGGCCGCCACTCCGCCAATTGATAACGGCAATGAAAACAAAATAGTGAACGGCTGCAAAACATCTTTGAATAGCAAGATAAGCACGGTCAGCACCAACATCAGGCCAAGCACCATCGCCTTGCCAAAACTTGCTGTCAACTCCTGTTGTACCTCGGCGTCACCGGCTTCAGACAACTTAACGGCGGCCGGCAGTTTCGTCTCTCTAATAATTTCGTTAAAACGCGCGGTTGCAGTGTTCAATGCAACCCCTGGGGGAAGGCTGGCTCCCAGGGTGGCACGACGCTGGCGGTTAAACCGGTTGATTGTGCTTGGCCCTTCAGCAATTCGAACCTCAGCAACAGCAGCCAGTGGCACGGTCGAGCCGTTGGCTGCGGGCACCCGCAAGGCGCCAATGCGGCTGAGATCGCCGCGCACGTTGGTGGTTACCTGAACCCGGACTGGAATTAATCGATCACCAACCGACACCTTGGCCAGTGCCGCGTCAACATCACCAATCGTAGCGATACGAACGATATCCGCAATCTGGCGCGTACTGATACCAAGCCTGGCCGCCTCTTGCTCACGCGGGGTCACTTGCACCTCTGGTCGTGGCAACGCCCCTTCAGCACTCACCTGGGCTAGTAGTGGGTCGCTGCGCAAACGCGCTTCAAGCAAACTGACGGCGCTGTTCAAGTCGGCATCGTTATCCGACAACAGGTTAAACGCGATATCGCGTTGCCCGCGGTCGTTGAGCTTATAGGCCCGAACATCCGGAATCAGCGCCAGTTTTTCAAAAATCTCGGCGGCAATTTCATTTTGCGCACGCGTGCGTCCCGGATTTTCCATTTCAGGAATCACCCAGCCTATCACCGGAATTTTGCCGGCCGCATTCACCAGCGTGCGGACAATCGAGTGATCAATCCGCTGCAGGATAACAACCAATGAGGCGCGTCGAATATTGCGCTCGCCGGTTGGTGAACTACCTCCCAGGACAAACACGCTGTGCACCCCTTCGGACTGGATGATTTGCTGTCGCATCACCTCGGTTGTTTTCTCGGTATCGCCAAGCGTCGAACCTGGTGGCAGTTCAACGCTGACCTGGATTCGACCAACATCTTCGGGTGGGATAAAGCTACCCGGAATTTGCAGCATGAAGTACAGCGAAGCGGCGAGCACGGCCACGGCGCCAGCCAGGGTCATATAAGGGTGACGCAGGGTCCGCCCGACCTGGCGGGTGTACCAGCGGGTTAACGGGCCGTCCTCTTCATGGGATTCGAGCGCGTCGGACGGCCGCATCAGATAAGCCGCCATCAACGGCGTGATTAGCCGGGCAACCAGCAGCGAGAACAACACCGCAACGGCAACAGTCAGGCCGAATTGGCGGAAATATTGCCCCGGAATGCCGCTCATAAACGAAACTGGGATAAACACGGCTGCGATGGTAAAAGTGGTGGCAATAACGGCCAGGCCTATTTCGTCAGCAGCATCGATTGCCGCGCGATACGGCGACTTGCCCATCCGCATGTGCCTGGCAATATTCTCGATTTCAACAATCGCATCATCGACCAGAATGCCGGTGGCCAGAGTAATGGCCAGGAAACTCACCAGGTTCAGCGAAAATCCCATTAAGTCCATGACCCAGAATGTCGGAATCGCCGACAACGGTAACGCAACGGCGGAAATAAGCGTGGCCCGCCAGTTCCGAAGAAAAAGCAGAACGACCAGAACAGCCAGTGCCGCCCCTTCTATCAGCGTGTGCAGTGCCGATTCGTAATTGCCGTAGGTATAAAAAACCGAGTCATCAACGGGTTTGATCTGTACCGACGGATGGGCCGCGCGGATAATTGTGAGCGCCTCTTTAACCTGCTCGTCCACACTGACTTCACTGGCACCTTTAGACCGGAAGACGGCAAAAGTCACTACCGGGTCTCCGTTGAAACGGGCAAACACGCGCGGCTCTTCGAAGGTGTCGCGAATGGTTCCCAGGTCGCCCAAACGAACGAAACGCCCCCCGCCTACGGCTATTGTTGTCTCAGAAAGATGGACTGCCGAGCGGGCATCACCCAACACTCGAATAGCCTGCTCCCGATCACCAACCTCACCCCGACCAGAACCCACGTCGGCATTGGTGGCACGGACTTGTCCACTGACTGTCTGGGCTGTGATACCAAAAGACGCCAGGCGCATCGGGTCTAATTCGATTCTGATTTCCCGATCAGCACCACCGTATCGTTCAACCCGGCCAATACCGCGACGCCCCTGGAGTTCGCGCTTAACCACGTCATCAACAAACCAGGACAATTCGTCAAGTGACAGGTCTGGTGAGACAACAGCCATCGTGATAATCGCCTGACCTTCAACTTCGACGCTGTTGATAATCGGTGGCTCAGCATTACCCGGCAACTGGCCGCGAATACGATCGATGGCATCCTTGACATCTTGTACCGCCTTGGCAGTCGGCACCTCCATGCGAAACTCGACCACGGTGTTCGACGTCCCATCGTTAACCGTGGATACGATGTTCTTAACCCCGGTCAGACCAGCCACAGCGTCTTCGATTTCTTTGGTGATCTGTCGCTCAAGCTCAGCAGGTGCGGCACCAGACTGCAACATGGTGACCGATACCAGGGGCACGTCGATATTCGGGAATCGCGTAATCGGCAAGGCGTTAAACGACTGCCAGCCCAGGACAATCAGGATAAAAAATACCAACAATGGTGCTATTGGATTACGTATCGACCATGCCGAGAAGTTCATCTGTGTACTCTGTTAGTGCAGTTTTAATGCTTCGTCTATTGTGAAACTGGCGAACTAGCGGCATTGGCTGACTTGGTGTCATTAACAGCGTCACCAACATCACCCACCTTAGCGTCCTCAACAATACCCACCGGGTTAATGCGGTCACCATCACGAACAAACGCGCCGGCGCGCGCAACCACCAAATCGCCTTCGCTGATACCTTGCAGAATCGCAATTTTTTTACCAGTTCGGGCGCCGGTAACGATGGCTACTTGCTTAACCCGGCCATCCTGCACAAGCAATGCCGTTTCGCCGTCGCTGTTAACACCAACCGCTGATACCGGCAGTGCCACCGACTCGTTACGACTCAATTCGATGATGGCTTGTGCGAACAAGCCGGCCCGGGCAGCGCCTGATTCGTCGATTTGAATACGAACCCGGCCCAGGCGAGACAGGCGGTCTACTGTGGGCTCAACCAGCTTAACCTTGCCCGGCAATACTCCGGACTGACCGGTCAGCATAATGCTGACCGGCTGCCCCGGTTGTATACGTTGCAAGTCTTGTTCGGCGACATCCGCACGAAGCTCCAACTCACCGTCACGAATCAGTTCGAACATCGGGCCACCCGCCGCCGTAGCGACCGCCCCAACCCGCGCACTGCGCGAGGTCACAATTCCGCCGACAGGGGCTTTTACCTCGGTGCGAGCCAGAAGGTAGTCGATGTTCGCCATCTGGGCGCGCACACCACCAAGCTGGGCCTGAGCTGATTTCAGACTTTGATAGGCAGAATTAAGTCGGGCCGACGCCGCGCTGGCCTGTGATCTGGCTGTATCCAGGCTGGCTTTGGACACAACACCCTTGTTAGCCAGTGAATTGGCACGATCGCGCGCCCGAACGGCTTCCCGCTCTGATGAACGAGCCTCGGCGATTTGCGCTTTAGCCTGGGCAATGCCGGCGTTGGCAGCCTCCTGCGAGGCCGTCAACTGGTTTTTCTGAAGATCGAGTGACTCACGCGACAATGTGGCCAACACCTGACCGGCAACAACGGTATCACCCACGTCCGCGTTTACTGAATCAATCGGCTGGCCTTCAACCTGGGGCGCCACCGCAATTTGCTCTACGGGTTCAATCAGACCTGACACCGAAACGGTGTCAACAATCACTTCGCGAGCCGCGGTGACCACGGAAATTGCCGGCAGGTTTTTGGTAGCCGTTGCTTGCGCCGTTGCGTCTTTCTGTGCCGCGTCGGTTTCGTTGCCCCCAGCTGAACACGCAGACAGCATAGCCAACACCAAAACTGCCGGTGTCAGCCTGCTGAAGCCAAGTGTTTTACGCAAATTATTCGTTGCCATTGCCATTTCTCTCTTGATGTAGATTCGCATGCTTAGCCTGTCGAATGACTTCGTCGATAAGTTTGTCCACCTGGGCCAGTACCAGTTCACGCAATGCTGGGGTTGGCAACAGACCGGTATTCGAACCAGACAGTCGGTTTGCGCGCATCACACCTTTAACCATTGTGACGACGAGTTGGGCATGTGAGCTGAATCGCTCCGCCGCTTCTTCCGGCGACAACGCGGTTAGCTGTGCAAACAGACCAAGCAGATTCTTTTCAATTGCAGCATTCACCCGACACAAGGCATCGTGAATTGCCGGACGCCGCAGCGCCGCTGACTCGATTTCAATCAGCATCGGGCCATTCTCGCAACCCGCTGATTCCATCCGCAGGGAAATAGACGCCCGAAACTCTTTGCGCAGATCTGACGCGTGTCGAATCTGGCTGAATTCACTTTCCAACATTTGCAGATCGCGCTCAATGAGGGCGGCAATAATTGCGTCTTTTGACGGGAAGTAACGATAGAAATTACCAACACTCATGGCTGCTGCTTTAGCCAGGTCTTGCATCGAAGCTTCTTCGAAGCCTTTTGCCAGGAAGACCTCACGGATCTGGTCGAGAATCTGCTCCGACCGCTGGGACGAGGTCGATGAATCGACGTTGGTATCGACGGCTGATGCTGGCTGCTGAGTCATGAAGGGAAATGGCGCTGAAATAGCGTGTAACTAGTGGATAACAATGGGGATCAGCCGGTTTGCCGACCAACGCCAACTAGTGAATGAACGTTCATTCACATGATAAAGTCAGGCTAACCGGATAGCAAGCTATTCCAGGTTTGCGGTTCACCACGGTTAGTTACCGCTGCGTTGCCTTCAGGTGGGTTTGTCAGTTTGCGCTCAACCGGTAACCAACCGGCACCGTGCAAGTCCGCTTGCCAATGGCCTGGGGTGGGGCCGGAAACGGTACCGCGCGGTAAAGCAGAGCAAGTGCTGCCTGGTCCAGTATCAGCCGCCCCGACAACAACCGTTCTGCTTAGTGGAATCGACTCCGCGTTTAATCGGGCAAAGAACGATTCGAGCGTCATCGGAACTTTGTCGTATAGCAGATGCTTTTCCAGAACCGTTAGTACGGCAGAGGCCAATTCGGGCGTCGCTGCAGCCGAGTCTGGCACGGTGGTCACCAGTTCAACAGTGCTCCATCGACTAAAACTAGGGGCAAGCATGAAAAAAAGAAGCAACATGAAAACTACATCAATCAACGGGGTCAGACTCAGCACTCGTAACCGCTTCGAGCGCGATAGTCGAATCGCGCCTGCCATCAGACACTCCCCCGAGCCCGCGTGAACACTCGGCTGATACCGTCTTCCATCGCATGGGCTAATCGGTCTACCCGTCGCTCAAGCCAGCTGTGAGCCAGGGTAACGGGAATCGCAAGCGACAAACCAACTGCCGTCGTCAGCAACGCCTGCCAGATGCCGCCAGACAATACTGCCGGGTCTACCTGGCTGCCAGCCGTTTCGATGCTCTGAAACGCATCGATCATGCCAATGACAGTGCCAAGCAGGCCAAGCAGGGGACTAACCAGGGCAACAAACTCAAGCGGGCGCAACAGCCCGCGCAGGTTTTCCAAATGCTGGCTGCCCACCCGCAGGCCTTCTTCGCGGGCAATGTCGATAGTCTGCCCCGACTGTAGGCTGGCCATTGCACTGTAGACGCTATGCTCCAGCGGCTGATGAGAGCCGGACAACAATTCGAGAGCAGCATCGGTATTGCCATTGGCCCAGTTGGATAACGCATCGTTCACTGGCCGGCGTCGCCCGATTCGGCTACCGGCAAACTGCCAGGTTTTGATCAGCACAATCGCCAGCGAAAATACCGCCAGGCCAAACAATACCCAAACGATAATCCCGCCGCGTTCAACCAGGCTGTTCAGGTAATTGGATGACGGCCATAACCATCCATCAACAATCCAGTCTACCGTTTTCATACCTGTGTTTCGCTCTGCCTTGTCGATTCGCTACTGAATTGTCACCAGTTCGAGCGTGCCGTCGATACCAGCCACTTGCTGTGGTGCATCCAGGACGCGGTAGCGCTGCCCATCGTAACCCTGGGCCTTGGCTTGCTCGAGTGCGAACCGCGAAGCCAGGGTTTGAACGCCAACCTGCTTGGTGTGCACTTGTATCTTGGCCGCCCGATTGACCGGATCTCCCAGCACTGCGTACTCAAGCTTGCCTTCCTGGCCGACCGTTCCGCAGACAACCTGCCCGACATCAATACCGATACCCATGTCTGGGGTCTGGCGCGATTTTGCCCAGTCGCCGACTCCATCAGCCAGTGACTCGGCACAACGCAGCGCATCAGCTGCATAGGTTTCAGACGGCCTGGCCGCACCAAAAGTCACCATAATGCCGTCGCCAAGATAAGTAATGATGGCGCCACCGTGGGAGTTGATAATTGGCACCGCAGTGCGCTGAAAATCGCCGATGAGTGCCAGCAAGTCGGTTGGTGACAGGTGGGCTGCGAGCCGGGTAAAACCGCGCAGGTCGATAAACATAATGGCCGCGTCACGCGATTCGCCCTGACCAGGGACAAGTAATTCGTCCGCGGCAATTAGCTGCTGTGCCACCTCAGCGGGAAAATACCGAACCAGTTGAGCCGTCGCCGCCTGATCTGCCGCCGCGTGTTCAAGCAATTTCTGGCTGCGGGAAACGGCAATTGCCAGCAGAGCGGCAACCAACAGCAAGGACACAATTTTGTCGACCTCCCCGCCAATCAGGATTTTTGCAGCGGTCATATAGTCAATATAGTCCCGCGTAACCAGTTCCATGCCCCCAGGCTCGTACAGTGCGTAAAACAGCAACACCAGCCAGCCGCCTGCGGCGCTGGCCCCTGCCAGCAAAACAAAGCCCGGCGAGAACGACAGGGTTCGCAACGCAATAAATATAAAGAAGTAAGCGAAGGTTGGCGCTTTCAAATAAAAGGCGGCGGGCTGGCCGTATTCAACATGAAAGCTCCATATTGTTGTGGTCAGCAAGGCCATGTCGATGAGAACCGAAGCGCCTCGCATCCAGGTAGACAGTCGGCCAGTGTAGGCGAGCCATAATCGCAAGGCGGTAAATAAGCCGTACAAGCCAATCACTGTTGGCACCAGCCGCACCGCGGCATTATCCGGGGATGTACTGGGCGCGAGGAAAAACAAACTGGCCAGGATCGCAATCAGCGCGGCCTGCACCCAACCGGTCAGGATTTCGCTGCGCTCACGCTGCGCGTGAATTGCGCGAGTAACGCGTGCCGGCAGCCGGGTTGCAGACTCGGGCTTGGCCCTGATTGCGTCAAGAAATGCCAATTTTTACCTGCTAAGAATTAGGTTGTGAAGACAGCAAGCGAGAACAACAAGCGCGGCTGCCACCTGCCGATGCTACTCTTGCGCATCAATCGCAGCGGATAAGCCCTCACTCAATTGACGGACTGCGCCGTTTAGAAAGTGCGCTTTCGTATAAAGCCACTACCCCGTGGTCATGAATCCCCAGGGCGGCCAATTGCCTGGCGAGGCTTTCAACGTACTCGAAACAAGTGCCGTAAAAGCCCTCGCCAGTGGCAACCAGACAAGCTGCTTCTTCGGCACCAATCTCAGGGCGATAAACGCTGGACGCAGGGTTTGCAACAAATGCCAGCGCTTGCAGCGGACCTTGTGCGGTAGTCACGCTGACAAAACGTGGTTGATAAGCGCCGACCAGCATTTCCCGCCGCCAGATCAGCCGGGATTCGTGTTCAATTTTATCGCGCGGAATACGAAACACGGCACCTTGGGCGGTTGTGCCCGGATCAAATGCAACCATAAGGCCCGGCTTGTCGGGGGACCCGCGACCCAAAACCGAATACAGGCAAAATCGCCGCTCAAAGCCAGTTACTGCGCCAAGACGAACTTCGTCAAACAGAAAACCCGGGTCCCAGATCAGTGAGCCACAACCGATCACCCACAGGTCACCGCCCGGGCCACTGTTCAGGGTATCGACCCGATTGGCTTCGCGCTGCTCATCAGTCAGCCGCCAGTTTTCGTCAAAACCCGCGGCAATCATTTTCTGATCAATCGACGCGAGCGACATCTTCCGAAATCGAGAACCATTCGGGTCGGCGATTTTGTCGCGCCAGTATGGTTGATATCGAAACGGGTCGGTATCAACTGGCATCGGAACCTACCAGCGCCGGACTAAGCAAAGTCAACATCTGGGATGTGGCCGCGTTCACTCTTTCAGTGTTTTCTAGATTCAAACCAAATGGCCCGTCGAGCTGTCCTTCAACCAACAAGGTAGCAAAGCCGTGAACCGCAGACCAGGCGAGCAAGCCACGACGAGCGATGTCTGCAGGTGGCAGATTTCGGTCGCGCACAGCCTCACACAATGCAGTTTCGAGAAGATCCTGCGATCGCTTTGCGGCGAGCCTCAACTCGGCATCATCACAGTCCAGCAGATCACCGGAAAACATCAGTTGGAAATGGGCTCGATGACTTTGCGCGAAAGAAATATAGGCAAAACCGACGGCGACAAGGCGGGCAGATGCCCCCCCCTTGGCAACAGCCCGATGCTGCTCCATTAAGTCGGCCATGCGATGAAAACCAATCGCAGCAAAAGCCGTAAGTAAACCACGCGTGTCACCAAAGTGATGGGCTGGTGCCGCGTGTGAGACGCCCGCACGCCGGGCACAGGCGCGTAGCGTAAAACCCGCCACACCGTTCTCGAGCAATAAAGATTCCGCCGCCACAAGCAGGGCATTGCGCAGGGCTCCGTGGTGATATGTCGGAGACGCCGCAGCGCGTCCGAGGGGCCGACCATGCGAGGAGGCAGTTGTCATTCGGGAATTCTAGTCTTGACAGTGTCAAAATACCAGCCTACGATCGAGACGCACATGTTGACACTGTAAAGACGCGAAAAAGGAGCTCCCTTGACACCAGCGCAGTGGTTTTCGATCGCCAATCCACTGGCGCTGCTCGGCTGGATTTGCCTGATTGCCAGCCTTTGTTTGCCGGTAGCGTCAGCCTGGACATCCAGGCTGCGCTTGCTGGCTGGACGAGTTGTGCCCTTACTGCTTTGTGTTGGCTACGCAGCCGCCGTGATCATTTGGATCGGTACGGGTTCTGGTGGGGGTTTTTCGTCACTAGACAGCGTGGCGATCTTGTTCTCTTCCCCCGTGGCTTTACTGGCTGGCTGGATTCATTATCTGGCATTTGATCTGTTCATTGGCCGCTGGATTGTCGACGACGCCGTGGCCCTGAAAACCAATCGGATTACACTCATTGTCTGCTTGCTGCTGACCTTCATGTTCGGTCCGCTGGGATTGCTTTTGTACTTTGGTCTGCGCGTGCGTCGCACCCGCCCTCTAACCTCTAACCTCTAACCAACAGCTTGAGCTCATGAATCGAGTGCCCATTATTACCGACACTAATCGCTTTGAATACTGACATCACATCCGGCGCGCAACTGCCTGAACACGCATTACGTCCAGGGTCATGGCTGGCTATGGTTTGCACTCGCACACCTTGGTTATGGTGGGTAGCAATTGCCTGCCTGGCCGCCAGTATCGGCAGCCTTGTAATGATGCGAATAGATCCAACACAACTCAATGGCATCAATATCTGGATCAAACCATGGAAGTTTCAGATCTCAGTGGCAATTCATCTGCTGACTCTGGGATTTTTCGGGGTGCTGCTGGCCCAGTCGACTGTCAATGCCCGTCGACTGCAGACAATCAGTATCGTAGCGGTCGTCAGCTCTGTTTTTGAACTGTCTTATATCAGTCTGCAGGCCGCCCGCGGCCAGGCATCTCATTTCAATAACAGTTCGACAATAGCCGAAGTGATGTACGCGCTAATGGGCATAGGCGCGGTGTCATTGACCGCGTGTGCCGGCGTTTTGGGTTGGTGGATATTACGTGAACGAGCCGCTGGCAGTATCGATCTAGCCCGAACCGCTATTGGTTGGGGTCTTATCATCGGTTGTGTTCTTGGGACAGCCAGTGGCGCTTACGTTGGCGGACAAACCAGCCACTGGGTTGGCGGCACTCTTAGTGATGCGGGCTCGCTACCGGTGGTTGGATGGTCCCGCGATGGTGGCGATCTGCGGGTTGCACACTTCTTTGGCTTGCACGCCATGCAATTGCTTGCGCTGCTTGCCTGGCCGATTTACAAACTGAGCGGCGCAACACGAACCGCAGTAAACGCCTGGTGGGCTTGCGCCGCCTTGTATAGCGGGTGGTCAGCATATACGTTCATCCAGGCCATCAACGGCTTGCCGTTACTTTCATGACCCAGCCACCGGCCCCACCGCAACAACCGGATGACGAATGGTGCCGATCCCTTCAACGCAGGCAACAACAACATCACCCGGCCACATCCATTCCTGCGGATCTCGGCCTGCACCAACACCCTCTGGTGTTCCCGTTGCGATAATGTCCCCGCCTTCCAGGGTCATCGCCGCAGAGATATCAGCAATCAGCAGCGGGATCTTGAACAACATGTGCCGGGTATTGGAGCGCTGCTTCTCAACCCCGTTAACGGTTAACCATAAGTCCAGGTTGTGAGGCTCGATCACTTCGTCTGCCGTCACGATACAAGGACCGAATGGCGCGTAAGTATCCTGCCCTTTTGAATAAATCCACTGGCCGGCGCGGCGATTGTCCCGCGCGCTGACATCAATCATGACGGAATAGCCAAAAACATGGGACATCGCATCTGCCTCAGCAACCTTACGCGCCGTCGAGCCAATGATGACTGCCAGCTCAACCTCCCAGTCCAGCTGCTGGGTAATCGACGCATTATGTTCAATCGGCATGTTCGGACCGATAACACTGGTTGGCGGCTTGGAAAAAATAACGGGCTTGGTTGGCAGATCTTTCGCCGTATCCAGGGCCCGGCTGCTTTCTTCGACATGGCTCACATAGTTCAGTCCGATGCCAAATATGTTTTTGCGCGGCCGTGGGATCGGTGCCAGCAGGCTGACATTAACCAGCGGCACTGCCGTTCCTACCGGCCATTGAGTTTCAGCTTTCGCTAAGGCCTCACTGATAGCAGCGGTAGCATCCGGACCGAGGTCAATCAGTCCGAGCATCGAGTCCGGCCACGGCTGATTCAGGCTAGAACCGAGTCTGGCGATATCAACCACCATATCTTGAACAATTGCGCCAAGGCGGGCTGCGGATTGAATATCTTTCCGATACGTAACCAATTTCATTTTGACCTCGTCAGTGCTTGGTAGCGACACCGTATCGTATCGCTTTCAGCCACTCCACTTGCCCCCATGCCAGATTTAGCCGCCGCAGCACCTGTTAAGATCGGATGACAATGACTGAACCAACCCCAGATCCCAATGTTTATGCCGGGCTTAATCAGCTTGGCAGCCCAAGCATTTCACCAACATCCCCCGAAGCTGCGCAATTGGAACGCGTACCGAACCCGCACCCTGAAACGCTTTATCTCACCCGGTTTGTCGCGCCCGAATTCACCTCGTTATGCCCGGTCACCGGACAGCCCGATTTTGCCCACATTGTCATCGACTATGCGCCGGCCGCCTGGCTTATTGAGAGCAAAAGCCTGAAGCTCTATCTCACCAGCTTTCGAAACCACGGCGCATTTCACGAAGACTGCACCGTATCGATTGGCAAACGGATTGCCCGGTTTACTGAAGCCAGGTGGCTACGTATTTCCGGTTACTGGTATCCGCGTGGCGGTATTCCGATTGATGTGTTCTGGCAGTCTGGTGACATTCCGGCAGGCTTGTATGTTCCCGACACCGGCGTGCCTGGTTACCGTGGTCGCGGTTGACTTCGATTGGTACCGACAGGGCACCCCCGACCACCTCATTGCGATACTTCACTGCGAAAACGTCACCGCCATACCGTGGTTACGGTATCAACCACCGTCGGATGGTTTCACTTTAGCCGCTTTGCCCTCTAGAAAACTGGCCATACGCGCCTTGGCATCCCCATCACTCTGGGCGATAGCGGCCATTAACGACTCGGTGAATAGCCCCTGTGCGGGACTAACTTCGGCAATTCTCGGCAAGGCGTTCATGACCGCAAAGTTGGATAAGGGCGCATTGCCCGCGATTTTCTGAGCTAACTCGCACGCCTTTGTAATACCTGCACCAGCATCAACCGCATAGTTGACCAGGCCTATTTGCTCAGCCTGCAGAGCATCAAAACTTCGCCCGGTCAGCATCATGTCGGTCATGCGAGACACGCCAATCAGGCGTGGAATACGCACCGAACCACCACCACCAACAAACAGGCCGCGCTGCCCTTCAGGTAAAGCAAAAAACGCATTGGGTTCGGCAATTCGGACATGAGCAGAACTGGCCAGCTCTAAACCTCCTCCGACCACCGCGCCTTGCAAGACTGCGATTACCGGGGCAGGCCCAAACTGAACCTGGTCGAAGGCGGCATGCCACATTTGCGAATGCCGCATGCCACCGGCAACACCGTGATCTTTCAGTTCGGATAAATCCAGGCCGGCACAAAAGTGCTTGCCTTTGCCGCTGAGGATAATCGCGCCGACGTCAGCCTGCATCAGAGCAATACACGCATGTAGTTCGCCAACCATGGCATCACTGAGCGCATTACGCTTGGCTTCGCGGTTAAGTTCGATATGCCAGACATTGGCCGCACGGGTGACAACAATAGTTGTGAAGTGCACAAACTGGCTGCCAGCGGCTTCAAAAACAAGAGGGTCAGGCAATGGTTTCCCCAGATGATAGTTGAGTAAATTCAGGCATATATAAATTGCCAATCCGAATATAGTTATGCACAATAACTATACTGTCAAGACTGCACGGACCTCCCATATGAATACCAACGATTTGATTACTTTTGGCGGTCTTGACCCACACAAAGGCAACATGGGTGCGCGCCTGCGAGGTCTGGACAAGAAGCAGCAATGAAAACAGTTCACGCACCAATGAACGCCTGGTACGTTGCTGGCACACCAGAAGAAGTCGCCAACGGACCATTGGGACGAACTATCTGCGGCCGGGACATTTGCTTTTACCTTGATGCCAACCGCCAGTTACAAGCCGTTGAAGATTTCTGTCCCCATCGAGGCGCCCCTCTTTCACTTGGTGCGGTTTGCGATGGGGTGCTGGTGTGTGGTTATCATGGCCTACAAATGGGCGGCGATGGAAAAACCATTGCCATGCCAGGCCAACGGGTTCAGAAATTCCCCGTAAATCGCGTTTTCCCAGCCGCCGAACGTAATGGATATTTGTGGGTTTGGCCAGGAGACCCGACAAAAGCGATTGTCGATAACATCCCAAAACCCGAGTGGGCGGGCCGAGCTGACTGGGTGTTCAGCGGGGGAATGTTTCGGGTGGCCTGTGACTATCGATTACTTATCGACAACCTAATGGACTTGACGCACGAAACCTACGTGCACTCCGGCAGCATTGGGCAAAAAGAAATTGACGAAGCGCCGCCCGAGACAAACTTTCACGGTGACGAAGTATCAACCGTTCGTCACATGAAAAACGTCAAAGCGCCGCCGTTTTGGCAGCATGCGATGCGCGGTAACGGGATCGACCCGGAACTAGCCGTTGATCGATGGCAGGTTTGCCGTTTCGAAACGCCTAGCAACGTGATGATTGATGTCGGAGTCGCGCTGGCAGGCAAAGGCGGAATTGATGCCGCGGGCGCTGACAAAGCATCCGGAATTGTTGTCGATTACATCACGCCTGAAACTGATTCTTCGTGTTGGTATTTTTGGGGGCTTGCGCGCCACTTCCAGGCCAGTGACGCTGCATTGACCCACGAAATCAGAACTCAACAGGATAAAATCTTCAGCGAAGATCTCGACATTCTGGAGCGCCAACAAAAGAACCTGATGGCGAACCCCAGTCGAAAGCTCTTAAAACTCAACATCGACGCGGGCGGGGTTCATGCCCGCCGCATTATCGATAAGCTGTGTCAGTCCGAGACCAGCGGATAGCCATTTTGTTCCAGGCGCTTGCGAGTCAGGACTCAACACCAAAATAGTCTGCAAGGAATAAACAATGGACATCCCAAACCCTGTATTACAAGCGCTTTGTGAATTTACTGTTGAGCTGGCCGCTCCAATGGAGCTGGGCGACAGCCCACGGGGCAGACGAAGGATTATTCCGATTATTGGCGGTACGGTGACCGGCAAAAGACTGAACGGAACCATCCAGAACCTTGGTGCCGACTGGCAAACAATTTTTTCGGACGGTTTGGCCGAACTTGATACCCGGTACTCAATAAAAACTGACGATGGCGCACTAATCGATGTGCGCAATTTCGGTTTTCGGCATGGCCCGGAAGCCGTCATACAAGCACTGGCCCGTGGCGAGACCGTCGACCCGGCAACGTACTACATGCGAACCCATCCTAAGTTTGAAACCGGGGATCCCAGATATGCCTGGCTAAACCGAATTATTGCTGTAGGTTCCGGCGCCCGTGACGCCAAAGCTGTCCGCATGCGAATTTTCGAAGTGCTGTAATTTTCCTTGATCTCACCTAGAAAACCCTAGAAAAACCAAGCAGCACCTGGCAGCATCAATTAGCAACAATAAGCCGCGTTATTTCGAAATTTCGCAAACCTGCTCGAATGCGCCTGCACGCTGCGCATCACCAGCCGCTGCTCGCTGCCCGGTCAGGACAACCGCGTCGTGCCTGATACCAAAACCCCAGCCAGTTTTGCTTTTATCCACGCTTTCAAGCTCGCAAAACGGGGTGTCCTGGCGCAGCGGATCAAGGGCCGCGACATACTGCGACTGCTCGCCAGGCCAGGCAATAATAAGTAACGGTTTAGCTTGGGGGTTTTCGACAAAAATGATATTCGGCCGATCGCGCCCCCCAGCCGACATAGCGCGGTGTTGCCAGGAAAAGCTGCGCACTTTTGTTCCATCAGTTTTGTTGTACAGCGTAAATACCAGGCGTCGGCGGGCTTCGTCCCAGCGATAAAGCCAGTCGTCAAACTCCGGCGCCGGCCCGGCCGAAACGCTTGCCTTGGGTACGGGTGTGGCAGTAGTGGCCACCGCAGTTGCTGAAGTTGATACTGAGGTCGAAGACACTTGCCGACCAGGCTGCCTGGTTGCACCTCGCTGCACAGGTTGAACCGACCGCTCCCCCTGAGCCGGTGCCTTGTCAACAAAACCCGCCGCCACCAGGTCAAGGGTCAGTTTCACCTCGGCTATCTCGCAGTTCCAGCCTGCCGCCGCCAGTTTACTCATCGACTCGCGCATCTTGTCGACACAAAACTGCATATCGTATTTGGCTCGCCATATCGACCTTGGCGGGCTGCTTTTCGATGTTTCGTACAGCACGTGGCAACCACCACCCTCGGCTTGATCTGGAAGAAGGATCGAATACGAACGCTCCGCAGCGCCGCTCTGACAACGATAGGCTTCATCACTGGCGATAGCGTTTACTGGGGCTGCGATTAATACGGCGCCGACAAACATCAGCGCGCTGGCAAACTGGTTTTGGGGCAAAAAAGTAGCGCGCTGCGCGCAATTGGTTTCGGCTGGCTTCATCTGGTTATCGGGGAACCTGTGTATTAGGCAACCGGGTTATTGACTGCATCCGGTTGCAAGAGTTCGATTTTTGGATTTAGTCTTTCAGCACAAAAGTTACCTTCATACTGACTTTAAAGCGAGTTGGCTTTCCGTTCTCGATATCAATACTCCGATTGTCGATCCAGACACTATAGACATTGCGCAAGATTTTGTTGGCGCGCTAAATACTTTTCTCAATCGCGTCATCAAAACTTCTGCCGGACGCAGGAATCACTTCCGTTACCTTGGCAACTGACATGAATATCGCCTGATTCGTTGGATCGGGATCGGCAGTTTACCCCAGCGAGGTTCACAGAGATATGCGTCGGGGAACCCACTGCGCCGCACTTCTTTCAGCTTTAGATGGAACCCCAGGGATCGCCTCGCGACATCCAGAATGCAGGCCTGGGAGAAAAATCAGTTCTGTCGAATTTCGTAGTCACCGGAGTGGAAAAATATTCCAAATGTTAAAAACTGAATCCAGATGGCGGATCAATCCGCCTTGCGACGGGTCAATGCCGGTCAATGCCGGTCAGTGCCGGTCAGTGCAATTGCAAGCAGGCATATGACAGAGAACGCGGATTCGTCGCCGGCAACCTGCTACGCCTGGTAAATTGTATTTTCAAGGGATTTGGCCGGGATAATTAAAAAAAGCAGGTACACGAATTCACCGACCAGTCGCGCAATGAGTCGTATTGAACCCAGGGAAGCTCTGCTGCACCGTTCAGCCCACATACGGATTTTTCGGCCGCTAGAAGCTGGCAAATTTATTGCGAACTTGCGCTCCTCGAAAAAATATGGCTGATTAAGTCTTCTGAGGTAAAACTATCCCCTGCAAAAGCGCTATATTTAGTTGGTCCAGCGGTCGATCGATGCAACAAAATCCTGTCCATCCAGTTGGTTCCGTGCACCTGGTGAACTGTGTTGCCACTCGAATTTTTCTTGAAGTTTCGAAGCCCAATAATTACTCAAGGAGCAAACATGTTAATCAAGTCAACAATGATGGCGACCATTGCCACAATAGGCATTGCCGCCGCCCCGGCCCTGGCCCAGATCAACCTGAGCGGTGAAACAGCCGGCCAGGGCAGCGTCCCCGGCACAGTGCACTCGCACATTGGTGAAGTACTTGCCGCCAAGAATATCGGCAATCTACAAATCCAGTTTGGTCAGACGCTCACAAACTCAGTATTGAATTTGGCTGAAGGAAAATCAGATATTGTTTCCGGGCCGCAAGTCCTGCCGTTCCTCCTGAGCAAAGGCCGCGGCCCGTACTCCAAGCTTGGCAAAAAAGGGGCTCCGTTAGCCGCCAACTTGCGCGTATTGTTCACCTATAGCTTTGGCAACACGATTTTGTACGCCTTCGACTCCAACGGCGTTAAGGGCTGGACAGACCTGAAAGGCCGAAAGGTTTACAACGGCCCGCCACGCGGCGCGGCGCTGGTGCAGGCACGACAAATCATTCAGCTCATGGGTGGTGGCAAAGATGGCACCGATTACACCGGGGTTCAGGTGAACTGGGGCCAGGATATTAAGACCATTACCGACGGCTCGGCTGAAGCGATTGTTTTGCCGGCAACCTTTCCCGACCGAAGGGTAACTGCGGCGCTCGCGTCAGGAAAAATCACCCTGTTTTCCGCTACCAAGGCGATTTTCGAAACTGAACAATTTCAAAAATATGCATCGACCCCCGGCTCAGCCCCGTTCCGGATCCCCGTTGCCAACACGGGTTACGACAACGTCAAAGACCAGGTCACGATCCATTCCGAAGATGAGCTCTTTCGTGCCGTGTCAATCACCGGCGCGGAGCTCGTGAACAAGTCGATGGATGAAGAATTGGCGTATCAGATCACCAAAGCCGTGGTCGAGTCGCTTGACGCGCTGAAAGGCAAAGCTACTTGGGCGCCAAACGTCGGCCTTGGCGTTCTCACAGCAATCGAATCCGGCATGTGCGGTATAAACCCGCTAAAGTATCACCCAGGTGCGGTTCGTGCCTGGGAAGAAGCCGGAATGAAAATTCCGGATTGTGCCAAGGCAAAATAATCTGAAGCAATCTGAAATAGCGAAAAACGAATCCGAAACGAAGCCGGGTCAATGAAAATTGACCCGGCTGTTTTGTAATTTGAGCGGGGGCTAATGAG
>JBAUID010000189.1:0-8419 GCA_049680625.1 Burkholderiaceae bacterium
CGCTCCGGTCAAGGAGCTTTGCTTCATAGCCTGTCTGCGCGACCGCATCAATCAATGACGCAAGTTCCGCGCTGCCCGTGACATGGGCCCGTTCGGTCGCGAGGTTAATTGTCGCCGTGGCTACACCGGGCACTGCTTTCAGGGCCTTTTCCACTCGGCCGACGCAGGAGGCGCAGGTCATGCCGTTGATCGTCAAGTCGATCGAGGTGCTTGGAACGTTGTATCCAACATCTCGAACTGCATTGGCCAGCAGGTCGCGCGCGACTGGCGCTGAAAGCGTTACTTGCGCCTTTTCGGTAGCCAGGTTCACGCTCGCGTTTGCCACGCCGGGTACACTTTTCAACGCCGCCTCGACGCGGCCGACACACGATGCGCAGGTCATCCCGTCGATCGGGAAGGTCACTTTTTCTTGGGCTTGCAAATGCGCTCTGACTGGTGCGTTCATCACCGCCTCCTTTCATTGAATACCTCATTCACCAGAAAAGATAACGCTTCCAACGGTTGGAAGGTCAAGAGAAATCTGCACGTTTTTTTACTCGTGACCCTCCAACGGTGGGAATGCGGGGCAAACATCGCCAACTTCACCACAAAATCGCCGCGCTGACGCCGATGACGTGCAAAAGGTGTCCGAGCAGTAACACGATCCTGACTAACGTCACAAGTGATTGAATCGCGATATTTTCGCGTGACCGCCTGAACCGACTAACCTGCATTCGAGTCATTAGTCCTCGCGCTACGCTGCTTGTATCCCCAGTATCCCGGTCGAATGCTGATAGCGCTTTAGCGGATCCGAGAGCAATCCACAAGCGCTCGCTCGATAATGGCTCAAAGGTTCCGCATTGCTTTTGAAACACGCACGCGATTCGTGTTTCTCGATTGCTTACGTCGCTGTTTACGCCGCTTTAACACGCGCAGTTTCTCGTCGATCTGCCACTCGGTGACATGCTCTCGTACATAATTCGACAGTAGCGGCGATGCTACCGACAGAATCGACACGATCGCGACGTAGGTGATTAGTAGTTCCCCTATCGGTATGCTTTTCAAGGGGCGAGCAATGCCAACGAAGGCGGCGATAAACCAGTGGCTGCTGCTGATAGAACCAGTCAACAATAGTATGCCAAGTTGATTTCGCGACAACCGTGAGGGGAGGCTCAGTAGCGGAAAGGTAATAACGTGCAATGCGACACCATTTATTGTCAGCATTTAGGTCTTACGCTAGGAATCCATTCCGCGACGGGGACTCTATCGGGCATCGACAAGAAGCACTGCACCTGTTCGCCATTCGCCACATTCAAATCTTACGGGTAGCCAGTTCCCGATAGAGCGATTCGGCCGAAACGCCAATCTGAGCGGCGATGCTCTTCCATTGACCCTTCGGAGGAAATTCGCCGTCGAGCCAGTCGAGCCAGGCGTCAACGCGTTCGCTGACCTTTTTCATCCGCAAGATCTCGCTGAGCTGGCGCGCCGATTGAAGCATCTGAGCCAGGTGCGCTGACCATGTATATGCCAAGTCCGAATTGGCCTTAAGCCGCGAGCGTTTTCAATGCGGAGCTAAACAGATCACACCCACCCAACAAAACGTGGCACTCGCCTCAAATAATCACGATACGCCGCGCCGTATTCTTTCTCAAGCCATGATTCCTCCGCGAAGGGAGCAACGATGTACATACCTGCCCAAAGGCCTAGCAGCCAATTCGCGTACGATGAATTGATTGCAATTACGGCCCCAATCATGCCAACAATTGAGAATACGTATATCGGATTTCGGCTGAACGCGAACCAGCCATCAGTCTTTAGCTCGTTCGCTTCTCCGTGTGCGACACTCCACCCAAGCTTCATTGTAATTGCAGTAGCAATGCCAAACCCAACCACAATCAGGAGCCATCCAGTCAATTGCAACGCACCTGATCGAGACCCTAAACCCTCGAAGTCAAGTACGCAAACCAAAACGAGCGCAATAAACATGGTGCGAAACAACGCCCAAAAGACAGCATATTGCCAACTCGCCTTGCTCGGTGGTGGCCAGAATATAAAACTCTTTCTGAGCAGGCCCACGATAGACAGAAGTAACAAGCTGGAGCCGGCAACCAAACCAATGGCAAAGATCGAAGTCGTAATCATGGATTTTTAACGGACAGAACTTAGCGGCGTTTGCTGCGCTGCGCGGTTCTGCACAAAGTGCCGCTTCGCGCAGTGAATCAGATAATGAGTGCGGCTATTCATTACGATCCGAGCTGACTGTTTGGTGATCACACGATACCCAGCCAGTGATAAATCCAACAGTGGCTAAGGTAGCCGCCCACTATCGTCAATAACCCGAGACTAGTCTCACGCAAATAGTGTTCACTGCGCGTTGTACGTTGATTCGAATGAATCGGCACCAGCCTTTGATAGTCGATACATCTCCTGAAATTCATGTTGTCATCATAAATTGTTTGCCATGGTGCTTATTTGGCTGCCCGCTTGTCAGAAGAAGTAACGGTAGAGCGCGAAGAAGTGCGATGCCCGGGTCGATGTGTACCTGGGATATGACCAGCAGATGCCGTTGGCACTTTCGGGTTTTGGCGCGCAGCCTTGTTCAACCCATCAAGGATGCCGCAATCGGCCGCTGCGCGCGCGTCGTCGCACCGATCACGCAGTTCGCCCAAGTCTTTTCGTAAGCGGCGAAGGTCTCGGATACGTTGTTCAACGTGCCCGATATGTTCTTCGAGCAATGAGTTCACGCCATCGCAATCCTCTTGCGGATTGTCCTTGAAGTGCAGCAAGGTACGAATTTCATTTAAGGTCATATCGAGATTGCGGCAGTGCCTGATGAACGATAAGCGCTGCGCGTGTTCATCGTTGTACACACGGTAATTTGCGCTTGATCTGGATGCCGATGGCATTAATTTCTCACGCTCGTAGAACCGAATGGTTTCAGTTTGCGTGCTGGTAAGACGGGCGAGTTCGCCAATTTTCATTGCAGTTGCCTCGAAAAGCGTGGAACGTTCCTCAATCTCCCCTTGACCTTAAAGTAAGTTTAAGGTTTTTAATGAGTGATCTCAAGTCATTTGAACCCAAATAATGGACGCAAAGAACCACAAGCACGACCATCGGTCAGACGGGCGACACAGTGCGGACCACCTCAGTGATGACGCGGGGCCCTCCAAAAGTGTTGTCGGCCCGAGCGGGACAGTCTTACGAATCCCGTCAATGGACTGCCCGACAGAGGAGGCCGAAATTCGGCGGGCATTAACCGATATTGCCGGATTACGCGGGCTTCGATTTCAGCTGGCGGCCCGCACCGTCACAGTCGACGCGCCGGTCGCGCAAATTCCTGAGATCATCGCGGCAATCCGCGGCGCTGGTTTTACGCCACAAGAAATCGCGCACGGCTCCGAATCAGATCAACGTCCAGGCTTGTTTGCCAACGAGATGACGCGATACGCGTTGGCGCTAGCGTTGGCGATATCAGCTGAGTTGATTGCGTTTTTCGCCGCTAAGACTCCGCTCACTATCGGTATCGGTATGTTGGTGGCCGTTGCTGCGATTGGACTGGCTGGGTTTGCAACCTACCGCAAAGGCCTGGTCGCGCTGAGTCAGGCACGCTTAAACATCAACGCACTGATGACGGTTGCCGTTACTGGCGCATTTCTCATTGGTCAGTGGCCGGAGGCGGCGATGGTCATGGCTTTGTATGCGATCGCTGAACTCATTGAGGCGCGTGCGGTCGACCGGGCCCGCAATTCCATTAAGGGACTACTGGATCTGACACCAGAGATGGCCCAAGCGCGCACGCCCGATGGCAACTGGCAAGACATGCTTGCGGCTGATGTTCAAATCGATGCGATAGTCCGGGTCCGTCCGGGTGCTCGTGTGCCATTGGATGGCGTGATCACCAAGGGCGAGAGTGCCATTGACCAAGCATCGGTTACCGGTGAAAGCATTCCAGTGGATAAAGCGACAGGAGACACGGTATTTGCTGGCACGATCAACCAAACCGGCATGCTTGAAGTGCGCGTCACCGCACCAGCGAATGATTCGACAATCGCCCGGATCATCCACGCGGTAGAGCAAGCACAAGGCACCCGAGCGCCGACTCAAAAATTTGTTGATCAGTTTGCCTCGGTCTACACGCCCTTGGTGTTTGTGGTCGCGTTAGCGGTCGCATTGCTGACGCCCTGGTTGCTCGGCTGGAGCTGGATGGATGCGATCTATAAGGCCTTGGTGCTCTTAGTCATCGCGTGCCCTTGTGCGTTGGTCATTGCAACGCCCGTATCTGTGGTCAGCGGACTGGCCGCGGCCGCCCGACGCGGCATCCTGATTAAGGGCGGCGTGTACCTTGAGCAGGCGTGTCAGCTCAAGGCTATCGCATTGGATAAAACCGGCACGATCACGGAAGGAAAACCAAAGCTGGTTGCCACCGAAGTACTTGATTCAACATTCAACGAAGATACGTTGCTGACTTGGGCGGCATCGCTGGCCACCACCTCCGATCACCCGGTTTCGTTCGCCATCTCGCGCGGTCTCAATGAGGGCGGTATTCAGCCAACAATCAGCGTGGAAAACTTTACCGCGATGCCGGGCCGCGGCGTAAAGGGATCCATTGAAAACCGGCAACTAACCCTGGCAAATCACCGATGGGTTGAGGAGCAAGGACTTTGCAGTGAGCAGATTGAATCACGCCTGCGCGAACACGAGAAGCAGGGACGCAGCATAACCATGTTGGCAACCAATGAAGCGGTTCTGGCAATTTTCGCCGTTGCGGACACAATCAAGGATAGTTCTCGGCAAGCCCTCAGTGATCTGCATGCTCTTGGACTACGGTCGGTCATGTTGACCGGCGACAACCAACTCACCGCCCAAGCCATCGGAAAGCAAGCGGGTATCGACGAGGTCAGGGGCGGCCTGTTGCCCGAAGACAAATTGTCGGCAATAAAGGCGCTGCAAGCCGACCATGGGATCACGGGCATGACTGGGGACGGTATCAATGATGCGCCCGCACTCGCGCAGGCTGACATTGGATTTGCTATGGGCGGAGCAGGCACTGATACCGCAATGGAAGCCGCTGACGTTGTGATCATGAATGATGACTTGGGGCGAATCGCGGACACCGTTCGTCTGTCACAGGCAACCCGATCGGTGCTCTGGCAAAACATTGCACTGGCCCTGGGAATCAAGGCTGTGTTTCTGGTCCTCGCGCTGTTTGGCAACGCGACGATGTGGATGGCCGTTTTCGCTGATATGGGGGCAAGCTTGATCGTCGTTTTCAATGGTCTGCGCTTATTGGGTACGGATACCCGCACTAAACATAAACTCACAAGCAACTAGGCGATCATCATGCGCATCGGCGACCTGGCTAAGTTGATCGGCATATCAGTAGAAACAATTCGTTTCTACGAACGTGCCGGGTTGTTACCAGCGCCAGAGCGGACGGGTAACAACTATCGAGTTTACTCAGCAATTCACGAAGAACAACTACTGTTCATCCGGCAGTGCCGCACCTTGGATATCAGCCTTGACGATATTCGAATGTTACTGAGACTGCGCGACAAACCGTCAGAGGACTGCAGTGCAATTAATGAACTGGTCGACCAACACATCGTGAATGTTGCGCAAAAAATTCAAGCGCTTCGGAATCTGCAGAAAACGCTGCGCCGGCTACGGGCAACCTGTGACGCCGGGAAACCGGTTAGCTGCTGCGGAATTTTAGAGGGACTCAAACACTCTGGCATTCGCGGAACACTGATCGCAGCACGTCGGGATGTGCGAGGCAATGGGTAATACTCTCGCGCGCCATACTGTTTAAGAAATAGCCCCAAGGCAGCAGATAGGATTTTCGGCTATCTTGTTTCCTACTTACCGTAGACAAGTTCAGGCAACCATGAAGTGAGTACCGGAAAGCTCAGTACTAAGGTAATCACACACAGTTGCAGAACCAAAATTGGCACAATTCCAATATAGATATCACTGAGTTTCACGGTAGGTGGGGCTGAACCCTTCAGGAAAAACAAAGCAAAGCCAAATGGTGGTGTGAGAAATGACGTTTGCAACACTAGCGCGATGACTGCCGCCATCCAGAGCATGGTTGCTGGTGCGCTATTGGCGTGCGCCGCAAAGTCCAGTCCGCCCAATATGGGTACGAATATCGGCAACGTAATAACCGTGATTTCAATCCAATCAATGAAAAACCCCAACAAGAAGATGATCGCCAGTATCAACAGTAGGGTTGGCCAAGGGCCTGTTGAGAGTTGGTTCAGGCCGTCCTGGATGGCAGAATCTCCACCAAAATAGCGGAACGGATACGAGAAAACTGCAGCGGACATGATGATGAAAAACACCATAGCAGCCAGATTGGATGTGGTCCGAATGAGATCCTTGAATAATGGCCATGACAGTCGTCCACTAAAGATGACCAGGACTAGGCCACCCGCAGCGCCAACCCCACCCGCTTGAGACGGTGTCGCCCAACCGCTGATGATGGCACCTAAGATTAAAGAAAGCAGTGCCACCGGCATAACCAATCCGCGAAGCAGCAGTAACGCCCATCCCGTTGGGCTCGTCGCCTGCGCTTCGCTGTCAGCGGTGTCAGCGCGTCGCATCGCCGGGCCATTGAACCAGCCCTGCACTGCGTAGTACAACATGTAGCAACCGATCAGGATGACGCCAGGAATAACGGTAGCCATGAACATACTGCCAATTGGCACTTGAAATTTGCCGGATAGAAAAAACAGCATCACGGCTGGCGGCATAATGATGCCAACGGTTCCGGCGGCGGCTACGACACCGGTTGCGGCGCTGGCGCGGTAGCCGTTAGCGAGCATAGTGGGCAATGCAATCATTGACAGGGTCACGACCGACGCGCCAACCACGCCAGCTGCCGGTGCAACTAACACACCGATAATTAATACGGCGATGGCTAATCCGCCAGGTATCTTCTTAAATACCAAGCGCAAACATGCCAACATATCGTGAGCAATGCCACTCTTCTCCAGTGCGACTCCCATAAATAGCAGCATCACAACGGCCGGGTAAAAGGGCGTGCCTGAAACTGCGTAGATCATTTTTGGCACAATGCTATACAACGCGGCCCAAGGCATCTCGTCCAGTGCAATGCCAATAAGGCAAGCCGCCACGCCGATACCCCCCAATATGATCGCCACGGGCAGACCGGAAAACAGCAGGATGGCCAACGCCCCAAGCATTAAGAACGGCAGCGAATCAACGAGCATCATCGAATATTCTCGGTGCGTGATGATTCGTTAGGCGCATCTACCTCATCTCGCGACAGGCTATGCAGCAAAAGGAATGTGCGCGCCAAGACCGACAACGCGAACAAGCCGATGCCGATTGGCACGGCGGCGACGATGACCCAGCGCGCAGGAGCTCCAAAGGCGATTGCCGCAGTTTCCCCATCGTCAAGCGCCGACCAAGTCATGTCCAACCCGTACCAAATGGCAATAGTGGCTAGCGGCAATACGAAAAAGACGGCGCCGACCAATTCAATCATTGCGTTGACGCGCCGCGAAAACCGAACGCTCAGAATGTCGACCCGCACGTGGGCATTGTTCAGATAGGCAGCACCGATCGACAAAAATATGAAGACTAAAAACAACTCGCTTTCCATGTTGTTAAACAAAGAACCGGGCTTACCCAAATTGACACGGGTGTAGATTTCAATGACGCGAGTTAATATCAGTGCCGGCAATAGCAGCAAGGCGCTAGCCAGGCCGAGCCATTGGATTGCTTTCTCGATTTTTCGCACGAACGTGCAAGCACGCGTGCCTAAAACGTCGCGGTGCATTTTCGGGCCACCATCGTGCTCACTAGACCTTCTTTCGAACATCATGGATCAAGTATTGTTTGGTTGGCCACTTGGGTCCTGTCGGTTGCTGTTGCATCTATGCACATCATTAGAAACCCTGAAGCAGGTACAGGGTCAAGTTCAGAGTGCAGCAGGCGTGACGCGAAGTAAATATGACAATTTTGCGAAGTAAAGTTGTGAATCGAGGGTAAACCGTTGCCTTTGCCCTAGCCCATCCATCGTAAGTCATTGTTTTCTAAAGACTGGCGCGAAGTAAAAGTGTTAATCGCTGACATTTGGCACGGAAGGGTGAAAATTCAGTGCTGTATATACGGGTTGCAACAGCTCCAACATCCACGAAACGCCTTCTTACAAGAAGTTTTCGTGTAATAGTTCAACTGACTTCCTGATTCAGCGACTAACATCTTTACTTCGTTGACGACGCAATTATCAACTTTACTTTTCTTGAAAACGAAGTAATTTTGACTATTTGGCGAGAATGATTTCAGATAAGCAACTGATCTATCGGCCGATTTTGTTTTTCTTAACACTTACAACTTTGCTTCGCTTCACGGGAGTTGACAATGCCTTGCGAACACATCTTCGCAGCACCAATTGCGAAGTTGGCTATTTTTT
>JBAUID010000190.1:0-153313 GCA_049680625.1 Burkholderiaceae bacterium
TTCGTCAACGCTACCTGAGTAATCCTGACGACCCGGAGGCTTTTGTGGGAAAGGCCATCGTCTTTGACGGGCCAGAGGACTATCACAAACGAATTGACGATCCGGCGCTGGCGCCGGACGAGTATTCTATTTTGTTTATGCGCGGTGTTGGCCCAATTGGCTACCCCGGTGCGGCTGAGGTAGTCAACATGAGAGCACCAGCCGCCTTGTTAAAACGTGGCGTTCAGGAATTGCCGTGCATCGGCGATGGTCGTCAGTCCGGTACATCCGGATCTCCTTCGATATTAAATGCGTCACCTGAGGCTGCCAGTAACGGTGGGTTGGCCGTGTTGAGAACAGGGGATTCGGTGCGCATTGATTTGGCGAAGCGACGGGTTGATGTGTTGCTCGACGAGGACGAAATGCAATCACGAATCGACAAACTGATCGCTGATGGTGGCTACCAATATCCCGACCACCAGACCCCATGGCAGGAGATACAGCGCTCACTGGTTGATCGGCTTGATAACGGCATGGTATTAAAGCCGGCGGTGAAGTATCAAAAAATTGCGCAAACCAAAGGCTTGCCACGCGATAACCACTAAAGCAACGGCATCGCCGGAACAGTTTGTTTACTAACCACGATCAACAAACAACGATCAATAAAGATATTCAGGGAAAACGCATGGCAGCCCATCAGATAAATGTGAACTCCGAGCGCTTTTGGGAAACCGTCGAGGCTTCTGCAAAAATTGGCATTGGCCGCCCGAACGGGCTGAAGCGGGTAGCGCTTTGCGATGATGACAGGCAAATGCGCGATCTCTTTGTCCAGTGGGGCGAGCAAGCCGGTTGTACGGTCACGGTAGACGCGATTGGCAATATCTTCGCACGCCGTGAGGGCACGGACAAAAGCGCCGCACCAGTTATCGTGGGTAGTCATCTGGATACCCAGATTAACGGCGGACGCTACGACGGCATTCTTGGCGTGCTGGCGGGCCTCGAATTGATCCGTTCTCTAAATGATGCGCAGATCGCGACCCGTCGTCCGATTGAAGTGGTCTCCTGGACAAATGAAGAAGGGGCGCGGTTCTCCCCTCCGATGGTGGCGTCGGGGGTGTTTGCCGGCGCTTATGAGCTTGACTGGGCCCTGGACCGGACAGATGATGATGGCTTACGCCTTGGTGATGAATTAAAGCGCATCGGTTACGCAGGCACGGTTCCGGTGGGTGACCGGCCGGTAGATGCTTATTTCGAATTACATATCGAGCAAGGCCCGCTACTGGATGCCGCCGGCATTGATGTTGGAATCGTGACCCACGGTTATAGTGCCCATGGGGTGATTGTTGAAGTTGCCGGCGAAACCGCACATACCGGGCCCTGGCCAATGGACAAGCGCAAAAATGCGTTGGTGGGTGCTTCCATGCTTGCCGTGGCCGCCCACGAGATCGGCTGGAAATACCATGACACCGGAGGCAAAGGGACTGCCTCGCGGGTTGTTGCCTGGCCAAACCGACCCGGCATCTTGTCAGACTGGGCGCAGTTCACCGGGGATTTTCGACATGATGACCCCAAGAAAGCCGACGAAATGCTCGCCTTGTTTTTGGAAGAAGTCAAAACCGCGTCGCAGCGGGCCAACGTAGAGATGAAAATCCTCGAGCAATGGCATTGGGATCCGAATATTTTTAACGACGAGTGCATTCAAAGTTTGCGCGATTGCGCTGCCGAACTGAACCTGCCAACAATGGATATTGCTTCCCAGGCGGGCCACGATGCGTATTTCATGGCACGAATGGCACCAACTGCGATGATTTTCACACCTTGTCGGGATGGCATAACCCACAATAACAATGAGCATACGACGCTTGAGCGCAGTATTGCGGGGGTCCAGGTGCTGGCTAACGCCGCGCTGCGGCGGGCTGACCGATAAATCCTTTTTTTTGGCGCGGTATCCGCGATGTCCGTGAAGTCTTTACATCAACATGAGCCGATGGTTCGTTTCTACCAACAGGCAACGGTCGGGGCGCTGGTATCCCTGTTGTGTTTACCAACATCAGGTTTTGGACAAAACAAGCCGACACCCGATACTGCCTCAGCTGAGCAATTTCGAATTGCCGCCAGTTACCCTTCGAGTACGCCTGTCCTGGGTAAAGCGCAACAGAGGCTGCTCGACTTAATCAACAACGCCGGCGGTGGTTCAATCCTTGCCACCCTGATTCCACCAGGCGAGGTGGTGCCGGTGGAAAAAGTGCTCAATGCGGTGGCCAACGGTTCACTGGAGGCCGCGTTTACCGACCCGGCTACCTGGGTCGACAAGGAACCGGCATTTGCATTGTTTTCCGGCATGCCGCTCAGCCCCGATGTTTTGCACGGCATCGCCTGGGTTGAACGTGGGGAAGGCTCTCGCCTGATGAAAGAGCTCTATGCGCGCTACAACGTTGAGGCTCAACTCTGTGGCGCATTTATGGTGCCTGCCGGCTTGTGGTTGCGAAAACCGATAGAGAAAACGGCCGATCTTATCGATTTGAAAGTCAGTGCTGACGGACTGGGTGCAGCCGTTATGGCCGGGGTCGGCGCCCGCGTTAGTCAGTTGCCACGTGCGTCCCTCGCGTCGGCATTGAAAGATGGCAGTATTGATGCCGTTCGGGTCGAGTCATTGTCACTGGCTGAGCAGTATGCTTTTGTCGGTGATCAGGCACCGTATTACTACCCACAGGGATGGGGCCAACAGACCGGCATTCGGGTGTTAATCGTGTCACGCCAGTTTTGGGCCAGCATGAGTGATGCGCATCGCACGATTGTTCGCAGTGCCTGCAACAGCCTGACAGTAGAAGAATTGGCACGTAGTCAGGCAGCCAGATCCGAGGCAGTCAGCTTTTTGAAAGAAAAGCAGGTCAATTCCTACCGCTTTAGCCCCGAAACAACCGCAGCTATCGAGAAATCCTGGCGTGGCGTCACGGAGAAACTTTCCGAGTCTAATGAATGGTTTGCCACGGGTTGGCAGTCCTGGAGCAGGTTTTCTGCCGGCAGCCGTGCGTTCGAGTCCTTGATTCGATAGCTCCCATCGGCTCGCGTCAGCGAAAAAAATGGCCCCGAACCCGGGGCCATTTTTTCTACAGCAAGTTTCGACATCAAGCAGGCTGGCGCTAACCGCCGCCGCCAAACACCTGCCTTGGCAGCCACAAGGCCAGCTCGGGAAACTCAAGAACTATCGCCAGGCCAAGCAGTTGCAATAGAACGAAAGGAATAATCCCTTTGTAGATCTCTTGCATTTTGACTGACGAAGGCGCAACGCCTTTCATATAGAACAAGGCAAACCCAAACGGTGGCGTCAGGAAGGAGGTTTGCAGGTTCACCGCAATGAGAATCGCGAACCAGTAAATCACCTCCGTTTGCACCAGTTGTAGCTGCGCGGCGTTGGTTGCTTCCGGAATCCCTAAGTGAGGAGCGAAAGCCGGTGCCAGGGTACGGATAACCGGCGCGAACACGGGCAGAATGATAAGGGTGATTTCCAGGAAGTCGAAGAAGAAACCCAGTAAGAACACCGTGCCCATCAGCAGGAACAACAATGGCCAAGGGCCAAGCTCCAGCCATTCGATGAAATGGATGATCAAGTCTTCGCCGTAAACGTTCCGGAAGATGGTCGAGAACGCAGTAGCACCTACAAAGATCATGAAGATCATTGCCGTGGTGATACCGGTTCGGTTCACCACGCTGGTCAGCACTTCTTTGGTGAGCATGCCGTTGAATGCGGCCAGGACGATCGCGCCAAAAGCGCCAACTCCGGCGGCTTCGGTTGGTGTTGCCCAGCCGGCAAAGATTGAACCCAGCACCATAACAATCAGGAAGATTGGTGGCACAAACCCTTTCAGAATGCCGCCCAGCAGAGTGTTGCCCTCAATTCGGCCAATGACCATAGCCGAAACGAAGACACCCAAAAAGGCGATGAAGCCCCAATTCACTACGCTGGCCCAGCTAGTCTGGTTCATTACGTAGGCCAGAGCAACAAAGACAGCCGCCACGCCCAGAAACAAAACGACGTTTTTCAGACGGGTTGGATCCATCCGGATAGCGTCCGGCGGAATCGGTGGTGCCAGTGACGGCTTCACCGTAGCCACCACCATGATGTACAAGAAGTACAAAGCGGACAGCACCAGGCCGGGCAGCATTGCCCCAAGGAAGAGGTTGCCAACCGACACCGCCAGCAGATTGGCCATTAGCACCAGCATGATCGATGGCGGGATCAGAATACCCAGGGTGGCACTGGCGGCAATAGTGCCGGTTGCCAGTGCCGGGTGGTAACCCCGCTTGAGCATCGTGGGCAGAGCCAATAGCGTCATCATCACAACCGAAGCACCAATAATGCCGGTGGTGGCTGCCATGATCGTGCCCATGACCGTGACCGACAGGGCCAGGCCACCAGGGATTCTGCGCAGCATAACCTGCAGGATGTGCAGCAGGTCTTCAGCAACGCGGGAGCGTTCCAACATGGTGCCCATAAAGACAAAACAGGGTATGGCAACCAATATCGGGTTTTGAATTGCACCGGATGCGCCGTCCCCTCCCCAGACACGTTGAATCACCTGGAAGAACACTTCGTAGTCTAAAAACTCTAGATAAATTGCCCACAAGCCAAACAGAATCGATACACCACCCAGTGCAAATGCGACGGGCAGGCCGGTAAACAACATGAGGGCAAGCACCACAAACATGTACGCACCGATGTACACATAAAGGTGGTCGTAAATTGGGGCCCATAGTTCAGCCATGATTAATTGCCTCCCGCGTTTTTAGCTGCCACAGCGGACGCAACCAGGGCATCCTCTTCTGCCTGTAGTGCCGCTTCAGCGGCCAGGCGTGCTTTTTCTAATTCATCATTACTGTCAGAGAAAATCGATAGCCCGTTATTCGCGATTCCTTGATTGGCGGGGCTGCCAAACAGCGTCCCCATCAGTCGGAATATAGTTGCAAAGACTGCCGCCAGTACGAGTACAAAACCGATGACAACAAAAGATTTGATAATCCACCGTTTCGGAATACCGGTCAGTGACTCCGAGCCTTCACCCTGGTGGTACGCCAGCTCGGTGAGTTCAAATGCCTGCTGCAACATGATGAACAAAAATGGCAGGGCGAGGACAATCAAACCGATCAGTTCGACCCATGCCTGCTTTCTGCGGGACAACATTTCGCGGAAGATGTCGACTCGGACGTGGGCGTTGGCCAGGTAGGCAATACCAAATGTCAGCATCAGAATAATGGCGTGAAAATGCCATTGCATGTCTTGCAGAATAGTTGATACTGAAAAACCGCCACTGGCGATTGACATATCAGAGAACAATAGCCGGGTGTAGTCAAGTTTGCGGGTAATCACATCAAACATGATGACAAGAATCAGCGGAATGATGATCCAGCCGGCGAGTCGCCCTAACTTTGTGGCCAACCCGTCAAGGAAGTTCGCCAGCTTCAATAAGAAATTCATTTGTTTCCAGTCCCCCGCCGAAAGCGCGTCGGCTCAATCACACTCTTTATCTATCAAACTGTTCTTTGGTCGTACCGAGAAAAAAGGCGGCGAGCAGATGCACGCCGCCTTGCAGATCAACCGGGGCAAGAGCATAGCTCTCACCACCGTAGCACCTTATTATTTCAGGTAGCCGCGCTCACCCCAAACTTTATAGCCTTCATTAAACTTGGAGTAGCTGTCCCAGAGGACTTTCACGTCCGGGTTTGCAGCAATCTCTTCTTTCAGAACTTCTTGCCACTTCTCTTTGAACTGGGCGAGGATTTCCGGAGACCAGGTCATATTTTTAACGCCGTCTTTCTCGTTAGCAATCATGGCCGCGAACTGACTGGCTTCACCGTCTGCAATTTCAACCGCCATGTTGGCGGTACATGCCGATTCGAACATGGCTTTGTACTCATCCGGCAGTTCTTTCCACTTGTCGGCATTAACCAGGAACTCGTTGGTTGTTGCCTGCTGATGCCAGCCCGGGAAGTAGTTGTACTTCGCAATCTGGTGGAAGCCAAGCGTCCGGTCAATAGCCGGCATCGAGAACTCGGTCGCGTCAATTGTGCCCAACTCAAGCGCCGGGTAGATATCACCCGCAGCCAACTGCTGGGTTGAGACACCAAACTTCTGCATCACTTTTGCGCCCATACCAAAGAAGCGCATTTTCAGGCCTTTGAGCTGATCAAGGCTCTTGATTTCATTACGGAACCAGCCAGAGGTTTCTGGAGAGATCAGACCGCAGAAGAAAAACTTGATGTTGTCCTTGGCGTAAAGGTCGGTAGCAATTTTCTCGCCACCACCGTATTTCATCCAGGCCAGAAACTCGCCAATACCAGGGCCAAATGGCCAGGTTGACAGAAACGCAAAGGCAGAGTTTTTACCCTGGTTGGCGCCTGATGTTCCATAGGCGACTTCAAACGCACCTTTGGATACCCCGTCGTAGTAGGCAAAACCGCCAGCCAGTGCACCAGGCTCAAAAACCTTGATGTCGAATTTGCCACCGGACATGGCTCGGATTGAGTCGGTGACCCGTGGACCAACCGGTCCAATCACCGCGAGGTTAGTACCGAATGCTGAGTGCATCTTCCAGCGTACCCGTTTTTGAGCTTCGGCTGGCGGCATCATCGCAACCGTTGTGGCAATTACGGCCGCGGAAAGGATGGTCGCCTTCTTTAGAGCACCTAAACGCATGCTGTCTCCTTATTTGTCATTAGAGTCATTCTCATCAAAAATCCGCGCCTTCGAACTGGGAAGGCGCGGTTTGTTGCTGGCGCCTGATTACTTCAGGTAGCCGCGGTCACCCCAAACTTTATAGCCTTCATTAAATTTGGAGTAGCTGTCCCAGAGCAATTTGACGTCCGGGTTGGCAGCGACTTCTTCTTTCAGAACTTCGTCCCACTTTTCTTTGAACTGGGCGAGGATTTCCGGGGACCAGGTCACGTTTTTAACGCCGTCTTTTTCGTTAGCAATCATGGCCGCAAACTGGCTGGCTTCACCGTCTGCGATCATGACGGCAAGGTTGGCGGTACAGGCAGATTCGAACATAGCCTTGTACTCATCCGGCAGTTCTTTCCACTTGTCAGCATTGACCAGGAACTCGTTGGTTGTTGCCTGCTGGTGCCAGCCTGGGAAGTAGTTGTACTTCGCAATCTGGTAAAAACCGAGGGTGCGGTCAATAGCGGGCATGGAGAACTCAGTGGCGTCAATCGTGCCCAACTCAAGCGCGGGGTAGATATCGCCACCAGCTAACTGCTGGGTTGAGACGCCAAACTTCTGCATGACTTTTGCGCCCATACCGAAGAAACGCATCTTCAGGCCTTTGAGTTGATCAAGGCTCTTGATCTCGTTGCGGAACCAACCAGAAGTTTCCGGGGAAATCATGCCGCAGAAGAAATACTTGATGTTGTCTTTGGCATAGAGGTCGCTGGCGATTTTCTCGCCGCCGCCGTACTTCATCCAGGCCAGGAATTCACCAACACCGGGGCCAAACGGCCAGGTTGACATAAACGCAAGGGCTGAGTTTTTACCCTGGTTCGCACCAGGGGTGCCGTAGGCGACTTCAAACGCACCTTTGGAAATCGGATCGTAGTAAGCATAGCCACCAGCCAGCGCGCCGGGCTCAAAAACCTTAATGTCGAATTTGCCACCGGACATGGCACGAATTGAGTCGGTGACGCGTGGACCAACCGGACCAAGCACCGCGAGGTTAGTACCGAATGCTGAGTGCATCTTCCAGCGAACCCGCTTTTGAGCTTCGGCTGGTGGCATCATCGCAAATGTCGTGGCCATGACGGCCGCGGTAACGATGGTCGCTTTCTTTAGAACACCTGTGTGCATATTGCCTCCTTGTTGGTGGTGTTTGTATTCTTCGCACAGCACCGGAAAGTAACAGCGGTGCGGCTTGCGGCTGACTTTAGCACATTGTTACAGGCGGGTTACCTGAAATTTTTCCGGTGAGACTCTGCACGCTGTAAACCGCGATATTGCGCCGCAGCATCGCGCAAAGCTATCAGAGGCGCAATGCATCAGATCGGCGCGACTTCAATTTGGCGCGTTTTCAATTCAGTTTTTGAGCATGCTCCGCTTGCCAGCGTCAACTTGTGCGAGTAGGGCTTGCTCAGCTTGCACCACAGCAGCCAGTCGTTTGATTGTTTGATCAATGCGTTCCGCAGGCACAATCACCACCCCGTCTTCGTCAGTAACAATTAAGTCCCCGGCGTTTATCGCCAGCCCACCCATCACAATGGCTTTGCCAACCGTCGCCGGCCCGTTCATTGCCGGTGAATTGGGGCTGATGCCGGCGGCAAAACATGGCAGACCCGCAGCGCGAATGCCGCGCGAGTCACGCACGGCCCCGTCAGTAATGAAACCCGCAATGCCGGCGTTGCGGCACATGCCAAGCACCAGGTCACCAACAACCGCGCAATCCAGGTGGGCGTTTGTGCTGACGATTAGAATGTCTCCGGGCTTGGCCAGGTCCAGGGCGGCAGCAACGCCGTAGTTGTCGGCAGCGCCGGCGTAACAAGTCAGGGCGGTTCCGCACAACAGGCTCTGGTCGGCAAACAAAGGTTTAATTCGGTAGTCAAGCGCACCCCGTCCACCAAGCGCATCGACCACTTGCGCGGTCTGGGCGCCTTGAAACGACTTTAGCTTTTCCGGTGCGATGCGTTGAAAGTCAGCGCTCATCAGTTGTGGTGCGGCATCTATCATAGGGGTCTCCGGATTGGTGGAATTTGTCGGATAAACAGGTTGGGGTTAGTCATTATGATGCAGCGCTTGAAATGCGCGAATCGGCGAATGCAAGGCGCCGGGCTGGCGCTGGGCCAGGGGGGCAATGAAGAAACGCGCCTGATTCAAGATAAGATTGTGCAATCAGGTTTAATAAAACTCTCAAACCCACACTCAAACCCGCCCGAAAGCTGCCTCCTATGAAAACGTACAGAATCGCGACAATTCCCGGTGACGGCATTGGGAAAGAGGTTGTGCCAGCCGGCCGGCAAGTACTTGAGGCGATCGCTACAGCAAGTGCGACATTCCGGATGGAGTTTGAAGATTTCGACTGGGGTGGCGACTACTATCGGCGCCATGGCGTCATGATGCCGGATGACGGTCTGGATCAATTGCGTGACAAAGACGCCATTTTGTTCGGCTCAGCCGGTGACCCCGACATTGCAGACCATATCACCTTATGGGGCCTGCGCTTAAAAATCTGCCAGGGTTTTGACCAATATGCGAATGTCCGTCCGACGCGCATTCTGCCGGGTATTGATGCGCCGCTGAAGCGCTGCGCGCCCGGAGATCTCGACTGGGTAATAGTGCGCGAAAACTCGGAAGGGGAGTATGCCGGGGTTGGGGGGCGGGTCCACCAGGGGCATCCAACCGAGGCGGCGACTGACGTATCGATGATGACCCGTGCCGGTGTTGAACGCATTATGCGATACGCGTTTGCGTTGGCCGGGACGCGTCCACGAAAGCATCTGACGGTCGTCACCAAGAGCAATGCGCAACGCCATGCGATGGTGATGTGGGACGAAATCGCCGTTCAGATAGCCGCAGAGTTTCCAGACGTTACCTGGGACAAAGAACTTGTCGACGCGGCGACGGCGCGTATGGTGACTAACCCCCAATCGCTGGATACAATCGTGGCCACCAATCTGCATGCGGACATTCTGTCAGACCTGGCAGCTGCCCTGGCCGGCAGCCTCGGTATCGCGCCAACCGGAAATATTGACCCGGAACGCCGCTATCCCAGCATGTTCGAACCCATTCACGGCTCGGCTTTTGACATCATGGGTAAAGGTCTGGCAAACCCGATTGGCACTTTCTGGAGCTGTGTCATGCTGCTTGAGCATTTGGGTGAAACCGCGTCAGCTCACTGCCTGATGCGGGCAGTTGAGCGGGTGACCTCAAACCCGGCGTTGCACACCGGGGACCTCGGCGGCAAAGCGACCACCACGCAAGTTACCCAGGCAACCCTTGAGGCCGTTCTGGAAGAAATGTCGGTGACGTCGTAGGGTGAGCAGCGTGAGCAGCGTCACGCGGTATCAGTTGGCGGCAACTGCCATCAATCGGCATCAATTGGCATCATTCAGGGTCGCTGACATGATGTCGACCCTGGGCTGATCCGGGCTGAAAAGTCTGGTCGGGGTGAGAGGATTCGAACCTCCGGCCTCTACGTCCCGAACGTAGCGCTCTACCAGGCTAAGCTACACCCCGTACTCGTACTCAATGCGATCTAAACGACCCGGTCTAAACGATCCGACCCATATAATCTCACCTCGCGGCTAATTCTTCTCGCTGAATTTTTTGGCTGACGACCCTGCAGTTCAGGACCTGCAAGGTATACACGATCAGCGACGATCAGCGATCTCGGTCGATCGCATAGGTCGCGAAGTATAACAGGGCGTCGCGGTAGTCGGAAGACGCATTTGCAACGCTGGTGATCAGCTCTACCTGGTCGCGCGCCAGGTCGGCCTGGGCTGCTGCCTGCTGTCTTGAGTACTCCAGAGCACCGGTTCGCTCGATGGCCGCCATAATGGTCGAAAAGTCATTGGATGTGCCTGTTTCGATTGCCTGGCGGACTGTAGCCCGTTCGGTAGGGTTGCCCGTCTGCATCACGTGAATCAGCGGCAGCGTGACCTTGCCTTCGCGCAAATCGTCGCCAACACTCTTGCCGGTGTCAGCAATTTGTCCGGAATAGTCCAGGACATCGTCAACAATCTGGAAGGCTGTGCCCAGATGACGGCCGTAAGCTGCGGCCGCCTCTTCTGCTTTGGGGGGGGCATCGCACAAAATGGCGCCCAGGCGGGCTGCCGCTTCGAACAGCTTGGCGGTTTTATACTGGATAACCTGCATATAACGCGCTTCATCGACGTTTGGGTCGTGGCAGTTCAGCAATTGCAGGACTTCCCCCTCGGCAATCATATTGGTGGCATCGGCGAGCACCTTCATGACACGCATCCGGTCAATATCTACCATCATCTGAAATGCGCGCGAATAGAGAAAATCCCCGACGAGGACGGAAGCGGCATTGCCAAATGCGGCATTAGCCGTCAATCGGCCCCGGCGCAGACTGGATTCGTCAACGACATCATCGTGCAGTAAGGTCGCGGTATGGATGAATTCAACCACCGCCGCCAGGTGATAATGATTGCGTTCACCCCGATAGTCGAGGGTTCTGGCCAGCAAAAGCAGCAGAACCGGGCGCATACGCTTGCCGCCGGCGCCCACAATGTAGTCCGAGATCGTGTTGATTAACGCAACCTCAGAGTGCAGCTGGGCCCGGATAACAGCGTCGACTTCGGCCAGATCGGACGCGAGAATTGGAAAAAGTTCGGATGGCTTCATCTCGACCGGCATTCTAATCCAATGACAGCTTGCGCAGGTGGATTCTGGTAGGCTAAAATTTCGGGTTCCCCCAAAGTAATCAATTAATTGGCGGTATCGCGCTTTGGCACTCCAGCTAGCACGGTGCGGCCGCCGTTCCGGGCAATGCATGTATAACTCCCATCCCGTCTTGGGGAATGAGGGGAATGATTTATACGGTAGCTGACCCGGACAGGCCAACACAGAGGTTTTCATGTACGCGGTTATCAAAACCGGTGGTAAACAGTACCGGGTAGCACCGGGCGACAAAATTAAGGTCGAGCACCTGAGTTCGAGTATCGGTGACGTGGTCACTATCGATCAAGTCCTGGCCGTGACTAATGGCGAACAATCGCTCATCGGTGAGCCGGTTGTCGAGGGCGCATCGGTTAGTGCGACTGTTATCGACCAGGGTCGACACAAAAAAGTCAAAATTTTCAAGTTGCGGCGGCGCAAGCACTACCGCAAGACTCAAGGCCATCGCCAGAGTTTTACCGAGATTTTTGTCAGTAAAATCGAGTCGTCATTGGGTGCCGATTCCGCAGATGCGAAAGAAGCGCTTGACTCAGCCAGTGCGCGACGCGAACGGGTTGCTGCAATGACTGCCGGTGGAGAAGCTGAAGCTCAGGCAGCAGCAGCAGCCAAGGCGGCGTACGCAGCAAAACTTGAGCAGGCTAAGTCGGGAGCAGTGCAGGCAGGTAATACTGCCAGCGCTTCATCCGAGGACGCGGCAAGCGCTGCAAAGCCAACCACTGCACCGGCGGGCGCGGCTGCGGCGGATGACCTGACTAAAGTTGAAGGTATTGGCCCCAAAGTCAGCGAAGTCCTCCAGGGGCAGGGCATCACAAGCTTTGCCCAACTGGCGGCAACTGATGCTGAAAAAATCAAAGAAATGCTGAAAGCTGCCGGCGGCGCTTTCGCTGCTCAAGATCCGGGCACCTGGCCGGCTCAGGCGAAACTGGCTGCTGACGGCAAGTGGGATGAGCTGAAAAAATGGCAAGACGAACTGGACGGCGGCCGCGCCTGATCAGCTGTTCACTGCAAATTGAATAAGGATTAAAAAATGGCACATAAAAAAGGTGGTGGTTCAACCCGCAACGGTCGCGATTCCAAGCCCAAGATGCTGGGCGTCAAGGCCTACGGTGGCGAAGTGGTCAGTGCAGGTTCGATTATTGTTCGCCAGCGCGGCACAAAGTTTCATCCAGGCACCAATGTTGGCATTGGCAAAGATCACACCTTGTTTGCCAAAATTGACGGAGAAGTCTTGTTTGCCGTTAAGGGGCCGTTGCGCCGCCAGATGGTGAGTATCGTCCCACGATAGCCGCTGCGCAATGGCGGTTTGCTCGAACCAGAAGCCCCGCCTTTGCGGGGCTTTTGTTTCTCCCGGTGCCGCGCCAGATAAATTGAAAACTACTGCTTCCTTAAGCCAAGGCCATGAAATTTTTTGACGAAGCCAAGATCGACGTTGCTGCCGGCAAAGGTGGTAATGGCATCGTGTCGTTTCGGCGAGAGAAATTTATTCCCAAGGGGGGGCCAGACGGGGGTGACGGCGGGCGCGGCGGCAGTGTGTATGCGATTGCCGACCGAAACATCAATACCTTAATTGACTACCGTTATGCGCGTAAGCACAAGGCGCGCAATGGTGAACCTGGCCGCGGGTCAGATCAATACGGTGCCGGTGCTGACGACATAATCTTGCGTATGCCGGTTGGCACTGTCATTCGCAATGCCGAGACCGGCGAGATTATTGCCGACCTTGCTGAAGACGGCTTGCAATGCCTGCTTGCCCAGGGTGGCAAAGGTGGCTTGGGCAACATTCATTTTAAATCCAGTACTAACCGCGCACCGCGTCAGAGCACCCCCGGTGAGCAAGGCCAGGAAATGACCTTGCTGCTTGAATTGCGCGTGCTGGCTGATGTTGGTTTGCTGGGTTTGCCCAACGCGGGTAAATCAACATTTATCAGATCAGTCAGTAACGCCCGCCCAAAAGTGGCGGATTACCCGTTTACCACTTTGTACCCAAATCTTGGCGTTGTGCGTGCCGCACCCGAGTCCAGTTTTGTGATTGCAGATATTCCGGGTCTGATTGAAGGGGCCGCTGATGGTGCCGGGCTTGGACATCGCTTTCTTAAACATCTGCAACGGACCGACTTACTACTGCATCTAATTGATGTTGCGCCGCTTGATCCCCTGGCAGATCCGGCGGCAGATGCGCACGCAATTTTGCGCGAGCTGTATCGGTACGATGCGGCACTAGCCGCGAAACCCCGCTGGCTGGTACTCAATAAAATTGACATGATTCCGCAAGAAGACCGTGCTGAGCATCTGGCTGATCTGGTAAACCGTATCCGCGGTGGTAGCGACGGAGAGGCTATTGCCGTTGACGACGAATGCGTTTTTGCGGTCTCGGCGCTGACTGGCGAGGGGTGTGATGCCTTATGCCGTGCTGTGGGCACCTTTATCTCCCGACAGCGGGCCCCGGTTGCGCCCGATGCTGATATCCGGTTTGACGACGGTGGTCGTGGTCAGCTGCAGGCGCCAACCGCTGGTGAAAGTGACAGCTGAGTGCCTCATGCGTGATTCCAAGCTGACCGTCGCCGAGGCCGCTGTTGATGAGGTCATTCAACCCCGTCCGCTGTTACAGCAAGCGGGTCGGATTGTCGTTAAGGTTGGTTCAAGCCTGGTGACTAATGATGGCAAAGGCCTGGACGCAAGTGCCGTCTCTGATTGGGCAGCGCAAATCGCCAGGTTGCGTGATGCGGGCAAAGAAGTGGTATTTGTTTCGTCCGGCGCGATCGCTGAAGGTGTTCTGCGCCTAGGCATGGCCCAACGTCCGCACCAGGTTCATGAACTACAGGCAGCGGCGGCTGTTGGCCAGATGGGGCTCGCCCAGGTGTACCAGTCGTGCTTTCTGGAGCATGGGATGCAAACTGCCCAGGTCTTGCTGACCCATGACGATTTGTCGGATCGAAAACGCTATCTGAATGCTCGCTCTACCATCCAGACTTTGTTGGCGCTCGGTGTTGTCCCGGTGGTAAACGAAAACGATACCGTAGTAACTGACGAAATCAAGTTTGGCGACAACGACACGCTGGCGGCATTAGTTGCAAATCTGATCGAAGCCGATGTATTGATTATTCTCACCGATCAGGAAGGTTTGTTCACAGCCGATCCGCGTAAGGATTCTGAAGCCGTCCTGCTTGGCTCGGTTTCGGCATCGGATCCGTCACTCGGCAAAATGGCTGGGCAGGCAGGGTCTTCTATTGGCACAGGCGGTATGCAGACAAAAGTGGCGGCAGCGCGCCGGGTGGCGGGTAGCGGTGCGCACACGATAGTGGCATCGGGTCGACAGCCATCAGTCCTGGCCCGTCTCGCCGCCGGCGAATTGTTAGGCACGCAGTTTATTTCGCGTTTGCCACGCATGGCGGCACGCAAACAATGGCTCGCCGGACATCTAAAAATGCGTGGCGCTGTTGTGCTTGACGTTGGAGCCGTGCGCGCGGTTCTCGAGTCTGGAAAGAGTTTGCTGCCGATAGGCTGCGTCAACGTACACGGTGAGTTTGAGCGTGGTGAGGTTGTCGCCTGCCTTAACGATTCGGGCACGGAGATCGCGCGGGGCCTGATCAATTACTCCAGCGATCAGACGCGGCGCATCCTGAAAACAGCATCCCGCGATATTTCAGAAAGACTCGGGTTCGTCGAAGAGCCCGAGCTCATTCATCGCAGCAATATGGTTTTGATGAACCAATAAGCCGGCCGGCAGCCGGCACGGCGGTTATTTTTTAGCCTATGCCGTTTCGTCGAACAGTTCGCACAGCTTGCTGTCTTTTTCGATAGCAATCAGGTCGTCGTCGTCAGTCAGGGCAATGTCTTCGTCATCAAGGTCGATCAAGTGATCTTCATCAGATGCGGCCTCAATTTCTATTTCTTCGTCGTCAAATTCAGTTTGATCCGCTGAGTCTGCAAGGTGACGGGCGAATACTTCGGGTTCGCCAAGACCGTCGTCGAAGTTGTCGTCCCGTAACGTGAGGCCACGGCGTGCGGCTTCGCGGGCATCCAGGTTTCGGGCTTCGGCAGCGCTCAGCCGTTCACCAGTGGCCGAACAAAATCGAATGCCGTCATGAGTGTTGTACAAGCGATTTGCAGCAGCGGTTGCGGCGCGGTTATCGAATAATCCGGCGAAAACGCTTGGTGTGCTTGCAGGTTTGTCTCGATTGATATTCATAGCATACATGTCCAGAAGTAGGTCGCTCTTAAGCGGCGATGTATGCACTGTAGAATTTTCGACAGGGAAGCGGCAGTGAACTAATGCCGCTAACTGAACTGGGAATTGGCTGGGGCGTGACAAAAGTCACGTCGGCCAATTTTTCACCTGAACCGGATGGACTGGATTCAGGTGGCGTCGTGCGAACCGGACAGATCCTGAGAAACTCAGACGACGGTAGGGCGGAACCGGTTATTTCAGGGCGGCCGCCATAAATTTGGACAAGGCACCCTTTACTTTGGCGACGGCCGGACAGTCACTGGCTTCGTGGCGACTGGCCAGCGCCTCGATGTCGTTAACCCCGAGCCAGACCTGGCCCTGGTCGTCCTGCCACGCCAGCGCCTTGAGTGGCAGGTCGATCGCAAAAGACTGACTGCACTGCATCAGCGGGGTGCCGCCTTTGGGGTTGCCAAAAATCAGTAATTCGGTCGGGCGCAAATCCTGGCCAACTGTCTTGGCCCCGGCAGCGTGGTTGACACGGGCAAAAATTTTCATGGCCTTGCCTTTGGCAACGGCTTCGAATCGATCCATAGTCTCACTGACACTGAAACTGCTTTTGCTCGCTATCAAGCCATCTGCCGCCTGTGCAACCGCGCTGCTCAGCAGGAGGGCGGCGATGCAGGCCGCTTGTAGAGAATGTTTCAAGTTGGTGGTGCTTGACTGCCTGTTGTTCATGGTGATCTCCGGAGATTGGAAAATAGGGTCGTCTGATAGGTCGGTACGCGTGCGTATCACCTTACGCTTTTACATTACAATTGTCCCGCTCACGGTGCTCGTAACAGTAAATTGTTACGGTTAAACGGGAAGCAGTGAGGCAGCATATGCTGCCCAAACTGCGCTGCCCCCGCAACGGTAAGCAGCTGTTCTCAAATTACTCACGTTCTCACGTTCTCACGGCCTCACATGCCACGTGCACATCATGTGCATCACTGATCAATTGTAATTTGAGTAGCGAATACGCCAATCCACTGACGGCTCACGCCGATCGGGAAGGGGCTGTTCGTATAGCTGCCAGCCCGGATACCGGCCATGGGCATGGTTCACGATGCCACGGCGGGTGGTCTGTTCGTTCATGCTCATTCCTTCCTGATCAGACCCGTTTGTGGCTCGTGTTGTCTGCACTTTTGGCGCGGTCGGGGTGATCCTCGTGCCATGGAGGAATTGAGTCCAAATGATTGAAGGATTTATGCCGGCGCGTTGCTTACCCGCTCTGCTGGCGATTGGTTTGTCAGCGCCGTCGGGATTGCTGGCGCAGTCTAATGTTGAATCTGATGTCGAATCCGATAATGATCTGGATCCGATTGTCGTTACCGCCACTCGCTCGCCGCAGGCGACGGTCAACCTTGTTAGTGACGTTGAGTCGAGCACAACCGCTGCTCTGCGCGATCGCGGGGCGCTTAGTGTCGGCGACGGGCTCAGTATGATGCCTGGCATCACGCTCACCACAAACGGCGGTCCGGCATCCACCAGTGCCATATTGTTACGGGGTGCAAGCGCCGGCCAGACACTCACCCTGGTTGACGGTTTTCGCATGTCGTCGGTTTCGCTCGGCCAGCCAACTTATGAAGCGTTGCCGTTAATGCTGACTGACCGTATCGAAGTTCTGCGCGGGCCGGGTTCTGCGTATTACGGAGCGGATGCGCTGGGTGGCGTTATTCAAATGTTCAGCCCGCGTCCGAGAACGGGTCGTCACTTTGATGCTGAATTAGCCGCTGGTTCTCAGGCAACTTATCGCCTGCTGGGCGGTGTCAGTGGCGGGTCTGGCGGATTGTCCGCATCACTGCGGGTCAGCCGGGAGCGCAGCGACGGTTATAACGTCACTCGTCCCGACTATTTCGCCTTCAATGCGGATAGCGACGGATATCAACGCAATGGCGTGGTTGCCAATCTGTCTGCAGATCTGTCGTCCAGCACCGGTTTGCGTTTGGTCTTTTTGCGCAATGAACTCGATACAGAGTACGACGACGGTGTTTTTGCTGATGCCCGCACGCTGACCACGACCCGATTAATGGGGCTGACGGTAGAGCATGTGATGGCTGATGCAACGGTCATTGAATTGAAACTGGGTCAAAGTAAAGACCGGTCCGAAAGCATCAGCAGCTTCCCCGGGGTTTATGAAAGTACTCAACAGCAGTTTGCGGTATCTGCACGCAAGAGCCTGACCGAAACAACGGAGCTGTCTGTTCTTTACGAACGTCTGGAGCAAGATGTTGATGCCGGTGCCTACGCACCGAATGGTGCGCAAACCCGATTAAGCAACGCAGTAGGCATGGCTGTTGCCGGGCGCGCAGGTGCACACATTCTCCAGGCCAGTATTCGCCGCGACAACAGTAACCAGTATGGCGGACAGACTAACGGCACACTGACTTATGGTTACGTTTTGTCGCGGGCGTCAAAACTGGGCTCAAGCATTGCCACAGGTTTTCGGGCCCCCGGATTTAACGATCTGTATTTTCCCGGCTATGGTCGTCCGAATATTAAACCGGAACGCTCACGCAATATCGAGTTGGGTTATTACCTCGACCAGCGGACACAAGAAAAGCCCGGTGCCTGGTTCGGCAAATTGGTGGCTTACAGCAATTCAGTTCGAGATCTCATCGTCTATGCACCGATATGCCCGGACCCGGACCCGCAATTTAGCTTTGGCTGTGCCGATAATGTGAACCGAGCCCGTCTGAGTGGGGTCAGCATACAAGCCGGCCGTCGCCTTGGTGCTTTGAGCTGGCGGGTCAATGCTGATTTCACCAATTCGATCGACAGAACATTGGGCAAAGTCTTGCCGCGTCGCGCCAAACGACAACTGAAAGTTTCTGTCGACTATCGGGTTGGGCAGTGGCTTTTGGGCGCTGACTTGCTGGGCGTGTCATCACGATTTGATGATGCTGGCAATCTGGTTCGGCTCGGTGGCTATGGACTGATTGGTGTCAACATTCGCCGCCAGTTTGCGACGGGATGGACCGGATTCCTTACTGTTACCAATGCAACTGATAAAGATTACACAACAGCGGGTGGATTTGCATCGCAAGGACGTTTTGCGATGTTGGGGTTGCGATACCAACCGAAGTAACCGGTTTGCCTGCGCCAAGGATTTTTCTGCGCCAGTGCATATAACCGATGGTTTTTATTGGCGGGCGCGGTCGATGCCTTCGCACAAAGCCTGGACAGCGTCCAGGATGTCTGGGGTGGGTCGGGTTATCTGGTCAGCGTCCAGAACAACAAAGTGCTGGTCGCGTACTGCAGGTAATGTGGTGAACTTTAGCCAGGGTTCCAACCCGTCGGATTTGCCGGCGGATTTCCCACCAGCGACGGAGGTTGCAATTACCTGGGGTTTGGCTGCGAGTACGGCTTCGGGGTCAACTCTGGGTACGAGGGTCGGCGCGTCGGCAAATACATTGGTGGCCCCGCAAATTTGCATCGCATCAGAGATGAGATGTTGTTTATTCAGTGTCATCAGCGGGCGTGCCCACACCTGGTAGAACACCCGGACCTGCGCTTTGCCGGCAAAGCGCTTGTTCAGGGAAGCCAGGCGCTGATCAAACTGGGTAGCGATAACTTGTGAAGACTCCCCGGTTATCTTGCCGAGTTGACGCACTGCTCTACTGATATCGGCTAGCGAATCTGTCCGGCTTACGTACACGGGAATACTCAATTCGCGCAGCCGCTGTATCCAGCCCGTGGGTGTCCCCCCCGCCCAGGCGAGAACCACCTGGGGACGCAACCTGAGGATTTTCTCGTAGTTCAGACCCGCAACAGTGCCAACACTCAGGATATGTCTGGCTCCCGGCGGGTGATCGTCGTAAGCGATTGCACCGACCAACGCTCGTTCCGCACCGAGATCAAACATCATGTCGGTCAGCGAAGGTGCCAGCGAAATTACCCGTTTAAGTGGTTGGGCTACAGTGACCTGAGTTCCGCTGTCGTCGGTAATGACTACGGGGCTAACTACGGGGCTTACGACCGGGCTGGCCGCGATCACCGGCCACGGCAGTAATAGCGTCGTGATGAGCGCAATGATTTGGTTCAACACGGCCCGTGGCCAACCCAACGGATTCAAATGCTTTGCAATGCCTTCCAGACTTTGTCAGCTGTTAAGGGCATTTGCAGAGCAAGGGCTGTCTCAGGGGCAACACCGGCGCTTAGCAGTGCGTCAAGAACTGCACTGACGGTTGCCGGGGTGGCACCAATAGTGCCCAGCTCGCCAACACCTTTGACACCAAGCGGGTTGGTTTTGCACGGAATGCTTTGATCCATTTCGGTCTTAAATACGCCCATGACATCTGCTCTTGGGATCGCGTAGTCCATCAGGCTGCCTGTCTGGAGCTGACCACTTTCGTCTTCGTAAACAATTTGCTCACACAGGGCTTGCCCGATGCCCTGAACTGCGCCACCTTCGAGTTGGCCGGTGACAATCATAGGATTGATGACTTTGCCAACGTCATTGACATTGGCATAAGACACCACTTCGGTTGCTCCGGTTTGCGGGTCAATTTCAACTTCGCAGACGTGACAGCCGTTGGGCCAGGTTGATCCATCTGTGGCGCTGGTCGACTCAACATAGATCTGGCTTTTGGGTTGTTTTGCCGCAAGATCGAATAAACCGACACTGCGGTCGGTGCCGGCAACAGTAAATATTGCGTCTTTGTATTCGAGGTCGGAGGTTGCGCACTCGAGTGCTTCGGCGGCAAGCTCGGTTGCCTTGTCAATTGTGCGCTCTGACGCTACTCTGACAGCTGATCCACCTGCAAATATCGAGCGTGATCCGGCACTGCCGAAGCCGTTGGCGCGATCGGTGTCACCGTGACACACCCGCACTTTTTCAATTGGGATGCCAAAGGTATCAACTACTAATTGTGCAAAGCTGGTGTTGATTCCCTGGCCCATTGGCATCAATGCGGTCATGATTTCAACCATGCCGTCGGCCGTTACGTTGACGGTCACACTTTCTTCGAAAACGTTACCACCAGTCCATTCGAGAAAAGAGGCAACACCGCGTCCGCGCAACTTGCCTTTCGCTTTGCTTTGTTCGGCCCGCGCTGGAAAGCCCTGCCAGTCGCCCAGTTTCAGGCCGGCGTCAAGAATCTTGCCGAAGTCACCGGAGTCATAGGTTTGTGCCATCGCATTCTTGTATGGCATTTGTTGGGGTTTAATCAGATTGCGGCGGCGCACTTCGTCCGGGGCTAGCCCGAGTTGGCGCGCAGCTTCGTCCATCAGGCGTTCGGTGATGTAGATTGCCTCGGGACGTCCGGCGCCGCGGTATGCAGCGGTTGGGGCGTTATTAGTCAGTACCGCCCGCATGTGAAAGTCGATCGCCGGAATATCGTAGATACTGGTGGCAACCCAGGGGCCAATCATCAGTTGGATAGCAACCCCGGTTGGATTGGCATAGGCACCAACATTGGCATCAGATTGAATCCGGTAACTCAGGATCTTGCCGCTTTTGTCCAAGGCGAGTTCCGCTTTGGTGGTGACGTCCCGTCCGTGCACGGCAGACAACAATTCTTCACCGCGGTCGGCAACCCATTTCACCGGGCGACCGGTTTTTCGTGCTGCCCAGGCAACGGCACAGTCTTCGGGATAGATGCCGGTTTTCATGCCAAAGCCACCCCCAACATCGCCAACCAGTACGCGAATTTCTTTTGGATCGATACCAAAGGTGAAGTCGGCCAGGGAGCCGCGAACACCGGTTGGCATTTGTGTGCTCATACGAATTGTCAGGCGACCGTCTTCGCCGTTGTACGCCAGGACGGTGCGTGGCTCAATAGATGTGGGTGCCAGACGCTGGTTTAGTAAGTTGAGCGAGACAACATGGGACGCACTTTTAAACGCAGCATCAGATTTGACGATATCGCCATGGCGCATTTCAGCGCAGATATTGTCACTGGCACCATCGACAATAATGGCGGCTCCGGGTTTTAGCGCCGCCTGTAAAGTGACCGCGGTTGGCAGCTCTTCAAATTCAATGGCAATGGCTTCAGCCCCATCAAGGGCTTGCTGTTTTGACTCTGCGATGACCATGGCAATGGCGTCACCAACAAATCGAACCCGGTCGGATGTCAGGACATTGCGTGGCGGTGAGATGCCGTCTGAACCATCCGCGCGTTTCCAGCCAGCTCCGGCTGGAGGCAGGGGTTTCACCCCGGCACTGGCCAGGTCTTCGCCCGTGTAAACCGCTACTACCCCGGGCATCGCACTGGCTTGGGCGGTGTCGAGGGAGACAATTCGGGCATGGGCATGAGGTGAACGAAGAAATGCAAGCCAGGTTTGGTTCGGAAGGGTGTAGTCGTCGGTGTACTGACCCTCGCCGCGCAGCAAGCCGTCGTCTTCAATACGTTGAACGGCCTGACCGCTGCCAAATCGGGCTGGAATTGCCTCGGTGCTCATGAATTCTCCAGTTAGGATATGAATAGTTGATGTGGCATTTTAGACTACCGGCTCGTCCGCCGGTGATGAAGCCGGCCCAGCACCAGGCTAAATTTTTTGGCAGGCTGACTCGTCTTTGAGATCAGGGGTTGTGAGCCTGCGTCGTTGTCAGCCGGGCCGAATTAAATTGACTCGGGTGGCGCTAATTTGCAAAAGGCCACCGGGATTCGGCAATAATCCGGAATGTCTGAAGTATCTATTGCGAATGCGACCCACGATCCGGTTGCCGACCTGCCCAAAACTGCCGCCTCGCAGTCCTCATGGTCCGTGTTAACCCGGTTACTGCCATACCTTGGCCGCTATCGCGGCCAGGTGGCGCTCGCCGGTCTCGCCTTGCTGGTGGCCGCTGGCTCAACCCTTATTGTTCCGCTGGCGTTCCGACAGCTGATTGACCTGGGTTTTGTGAAGCCCGAATTGGGCAGTGACCCGGGCAACGTGAATTTTGTCTTCCTCGGTTTATTTGGTGTTGCCGTTGTGCTGGCGGTCAGCACAGCGGTTCGGTTTTATTGTGTGAGCTGGCTTGGCGAACGAATCAGTCACGACCTTCGGATCGATGTCTACGGCAATATCCTGCGCCAGGATCCGACGTTTTTCGAGACGTTGAAAAGTGGTGAGGTCTTGTCCCGATTGTCGACCGACACGACGCTGATTCAAACCCTGGTGGGCACTAGTATTTCGCTGGGCCTGCGCAACACCGTGTTATTCATTGGCTCGCTGGCGATGATGATTGTCACCAGCCCGGTGTTGGCCAGTGTCATCGTTGGTTTGCTTCTGGTCGTTGTTTTGCCGATTCTATTATTTGGGCGCAAGGTTCGCCGGCTGTCGCGCGACAGCCAGGACAAACTGGCCGATACCGGGGCCCTGGCCGGCGAAACCCTGAATGCCATGCAGATAGTGCAGGCGTTTGTCCGCGAATCGATGGAACTCGATCGATACGCCAGTGCTGCCGATGTTGCATTTGCCACCGCGGTTCGTCGCAATCGAAGCCGCTCTCTGTTAACCGTTGCCGCCATCACTCTGATATTCGGGGCCATCGTATTTGTGCTCTGGCTTGGCGCCCATGCCGTGCTTGAAGGCCGGATGTCTCCGGGCCTGCTGACCCAGTTTATCTTGTACGCAGCCCTGGTTGCCGGTTCGACCGGCGCCATCGCGGAAGTCCTGGGGGATGTTCAGCGTGCCGCCGGCGCCAGCGAACGCTTGCTCGAATTGCTGGAAGCCAAACCGGTGATTACGTCGGGTCAGGGCAGCCTGGATCTGCCGCGAACGCACGGTGTTCAAGCGGGGAGCTCTGGTGATGACGGGCAAAGTGGTGGGGTTCGGGTGGTATTTGAAAACCTGACATTTTTCTACCCGTCACGCCCCGATGAGGCGGCCTTACAGACAGTTAATATAGAAATCGAGCGGGGGCAAACGGTGGCCCTGGTCGGGCCCTCGGGAGCGGGTAAAACCACGCTGTTTCAATTATTGCTGCGATTCTACGATCCGTCACAGGGCGAAATTCGTATCGAATCGGTCAATATTCGTGATCTCAAGCTCGACGATTTGCGAACCAGTATTGGTCTGGTCTCCCAGGACAACGTCGTGTTCTCTGCCAGCGCTCGCGACAATATTCGCTACGGGCGGCTCGATGCCACCGATGCCGAGGTGTATGCCGCTGCAAAAGCCGCCCGGGTTGATGAGTTTGTTCAGCGCTTGCCAGATGGATACGATACCTATCTCGGTGAGCGCGGAGTGCGTTTGTCAGGTGGACAGCGTCAGCGCATTGCAATTGCTCGCGCACTATTGAAAAATCCGCCGCTGCTGCTGCTTGATGAGGCCACGAGTGCATTGGATGCGGAAAGTGAGCGCGCTGTGCAGCAGGCCTTGGGTGTCGCAATGCGGGGTCGAACCACCCTGGTGATTGCGCACCGGCTGGCAACCATTGTGAATGCAGACAAAATAATTGTGCTCGAAAGCGGCCGGGTGGTTGAATCGGGCACTCATGATCAATTGTTGGCGGACGGTGCCTTGTACGCCCGTCTTGCGGCGATGCAGTTTGACGCCTGAATGGCGCGCTAAAACCTATCCAAATTAAACGGGGGAAACACAATGGGCGGACGAGTTGAAAATAAATCAATCCTGGTGACCGCAGCAGCCCAGGGCATGGGACGGGAATCCGCAATTGTCCTGGCTCTTGAAGGGGCCGATGTGCTGGCAACAGACATTCGCACAGATTTACTCGCCGATTTATCTGAAGAGGCTGAAAAAAGAGGCGGCCGGCCGATTCGCACCGCTGCTCTGGACGTGACCGATCCGGCAGCAATCAAGGCGCTGATCGAGCCATTGCCCGCCCTTGATGTCTTATTTAACTGTGCAGGCTACGTCCATCAAGGCGGCATTTTTGATACTGATCCGGCAGATTTAGAGCGCAGCATGGCGATCAATGTTTATTCGATGTTTTATACGATTCGCGCCGCCTTGCCGGCGATGCTGGAAAACGGTGGTGGCTCCATTATTAACATGGCATCGGTATGCTCTTCCGTCAAAGGCCTGCCAAATCGCTTTGCCTATGGCACCACCAAGGCGGCGGTCATCGGACTGACAAAGTCGGTAGCTGCCGACTACGTCGGGCAGGGGGTTCGGTGTAACGCCGTGGGGCCGGGCACGGTGGAAACGCCAAGCCTGCACGGCCGCATGCAGGAGCTGGGTGACGTGGAAGAGGCACGCAAGATGTTTGTTGCCCGCCAGCCGATGGGTCGACTCGCGCAAGCCAGCGAAATTGTGCCAATTGTCATTTATCTGGCCAGTGACGAGAGTGTTTTTGCCACCGGACAGATATTTAATATTGACGGCGGTATTTCTATTTAGGCATGGCGCGGTGTCGCCGCGTGTATTGCGACTTAACGCTGCCTGATCATGCTCATTATCAGTATTAGCGCTGTCAGCGGACCAACCACCCAGATAACTGCGGTTGAGTAAGCCGGCAGTGCATCATGATGGGTTGCAACCAGCAAGGTGTATGTCAGGTAGGCGAAACAATAGGCGAGTAACAACATACCTTCGCTGCGACTGATGAGCTTGCCAGTAATAATAATTGGTACGCAAATCACCGCGGCCGCCAGCATGACCCAGATATCAAAGTTCAAAAGTGCGGGGGGCGCGATCAGTCCGTTTGCTGACACCACCCCGGCAGCACCAAGGCAACCCAGGATATTCATCAGGTTGGAACCCACGGCATTGCCGATTGCAATGTCACGCTCACCGCGCAGAACCGCTGCTATCGACGTAGCCACTTCCGGCATTGATGTACCAAGGGCGACAACAGTCAGGCCAATAATTAACTCGCTGACACCAAATTCGCGGGCTATGCTGGTAGCTGCTGTCACCAGCCAGTGCCCGCCGGCTACCAGTAATGCCAGACCAATCAGGATCAGTAGGGGGGCCGGTAGCCGATGGGTCATGCCGGACAGTCCACCCTCAGCACTCGCTTGGACAAAAGACTCAACATCTGCTTGCAGTGATTTGCCTTTGCGTTTGCCCTGGAAAACCAGAAAGCTGATGTATACAACCAGCAAGGCTAGCAACACGGCAGATTCCGGCCGGCTCAGAGCACCGTCGGCGATCAGCGCAATCAATAGCAAAGAGACGCCAATCATGATCGGGACTTCCTGACGAATTAGCTGGCTGTTGACTGTAATTGGTGCAATGACTGCGGTCAGGCCGAGAATCAGCAGGATATTAAAAATATTGCTGCCAATCACGTTGCCCAGGGCAAGATCCGTGCTGCCTGACATAGCCGCATCGATTGATACCGCGGCTTCTGGCGCGCTGGTGCCCAGAGAGACAACAGTCAGGCCGATCACCAGGGGCGAAACCCCCGCGGCCGAAGCGACCCGGCTGGCACCATAGACAAGCAAGTCGGCGCCGACAATCAGTGCGGTCAGTCCAACGGCAAACAACAACAGGTCGATCAGCATAGTTTTTCGATTTCTTGGCTTCGGTTAATTGCGATCGCTGCGGCGAGGGGACAGCCCGCGATTATGCCGCGCCAATCATCAGCCAAAGTTATCGAGTTACTGCGAAAAAACCGTACAGAGCATACAATTGCCGTCGACAGACTGCGGCGATGGTAACCATGTCACCATGGTAACGATGTTAACGACAGGCGCACGCGTCCAAAAACCACCAAGAGAAAAGGAGACAACAGTGAAACTGGTTCGTTACGGCAAAGCCGGCAAAGAAAAACCCGGGCTGATCGACTCAGAAGGCAAACTTCGGGACTTGTCATCAGTGATTTCCGACATAGATGCGGATCAATTGTCGCCCAAGGCCCTGAAAAAGCTCGCCAAAGTCAAAGAATCGTCGCTGCCGGCTGTTAAGGGCAAGCCGCGTTATGGCGTGCCATTTTCTGGTACACGTCAATTTATTGCAATTGGCCTGAACTACGCTGATCACGCTGCCGAGACCGGCGCCGCCATCCCCAAAGAGCCCATCGTTTTCACCAAGGCAATTTCATGTTTGCAAGGGCCAAACGACGACGTTATGTTGCCAAAAGGGTCCAAGAAAAGTGATTACGAGGTTGAGCTCGGCATCGTCATTGGCACTGAAGCGCGTAATGTCTCCAAGCGCGACGCGTTGAAGCATGTGGCGGGCTACGTTTTGGTCAACGACGTGTCAGAGCGTGAATTTCAAAATGAACGTGGCGGCAGCTGGGATAAAGGTAAAGGCTGCGAGACTTTTGGCCCGGTTGGTCCGTGGCTGGTGACGGCTGACGAGGTCGGCAATCCGCAAAAACTCGACATCTGGTTGTCGGTGAACGGCAAGATGCGCCAGGATGGCAGCACCCGCACCATGATTTTTGATTGCGCGACTCTGGTTTCTTATGTCAGCCAGTTCATCAAGCTTTGCCCCGGGGACATCATTACTACTGGCACGCCGCCCGGGGTTGGCCTGGGTATCAAACCCAAGCCGGTGTTTCTCAAGGCAGGTGATGTGATGAAGCTGGGGATCAAGGGATTGGGTGAAAGCAGCCAGAAAGTGGTGAAGTACAAGCCGTAACTTCACATTTCTTCATGTGTGCTCATCAACGGTTGATGAGCATGTATGAAGATTGAGCCTCCTCTGATAAAACCCACTGGAGTACTCAATGAACACCGCAAATTCCGACTCAGCCGACTCAGCCAACTCAGCCGACTCAGCGAATTCAGCCAACGCAGCCAACTCAGCCCCTGAGGCAAATCAGCACAGCCCGCATCCGGTACCCCGTGGCGGCCGCTCACGTCGTCGATTCTGGATAGCCGGCGCGCTGGCGGGCACCCTCAGTCTTGCCACTCTTGGTGCGTGTAGCCATCAGCGAAGCGGTGGTTGGCACGATAATGACGGCGATCCGTCTGCTCGCATCGAACGCATGGTGGACAAGGTGTTTTCGCGCGTCGATGCCAGCGATGATCAAAAGGCAAAAATTTCTGAAATCGCCAAGTCCGCTTATCAGGATCTGTCGCCATTACGTGGCGAGTTAAAAGCAGGCCGCTCAAAAGCGGTGGAACTGCTAACCGCTGACAGTATCGACCGGGCAGCCGTCGAGAGCTTGCGCAGCGGGCAAATTGGGCAGCTTGATAAGGCGAGTGAGCGTGCCACCCGCGCGATGGCTGATATTGCAGAAGTTCTGACCCCGGCGCAGCGTGCCCAGGTGCGCGAGAAACTGACCGAGCATATGAATAAACGTCGTGGTTGGGGCCGGTGGGGGCACCGTTCGTAATCTCATCATCTGAACCTGTCGGGAGACCGTTTTGAGTGAAGAAAGCAAGCGCATTCTGATGATTGAAGACGATGAGCGCCTCGCACAAATGTTGCGCGCCTATCTGAAGGATGCGGGCTTTCACGTAGCAGTTGCCGACGACGGCGCCCGCGGATTACGCCACCTCGAGCGCCAGCCCTACGACCTGGTATTACTAGACCTGATGTTGCCTGATGCTGACGGGCTGGACATCTGCCGGCAAATTCGCCAACGCAATGCGGGGTTGCCAATCATTATGGTGACCGCCCGTGGGGACACCATGGACCGGGTGGTTGGTCTGGAAATGGGGGCTGACGATTACCTGCCCAAGCCGTTCGAACCGCGCGAGTTATTGGCCCGGATCCGGGCCGTTATGCGGCGGCGCGGACAGGTTGATGGCAGTGACGAATTGATGCGCTTTGGCCGGCTGGAAATTGATTCAGCGGCCCGGCAGGTACGGATTGACGGTCAACCGGTGGTGTTGACTGCCCGCCAATTCGATTTGCTACTGGTCATGGCGCAGCGGGCTGGACGGGTATTGTCGCGCGACCAGTTGTTGTCCATGGTCGGAACTGACAGCGGTGAATCGATGGACCGCGCGATTGATGTTCATGTCGCCAAGATTCGTGCCGCAATCGAAGATGATCCCCCAAACCCGGTTCGGGTAATTACGGTTCGCGGTGCCGGTTACGTGTTTGCCCAGGCACAAAATTAAGCAGGCCCCCTTGATGCTTCTGATCGTCGACTTGTCCTGGTCAAATTAATGCACCAACTGTACCTGCGCATATATTTTGCCGTGCTGGCAGCACTGGTGTTGTTTGTATTGCTGGCTGGCTTGAGCTTCAAGTTAATGAGCTGGGGCGAGCCGAACGACCGGGAAATGGTTGGGGTTGTACGCGAACTGGCGGCGGAATTACTACCAGCCGATGCAGATATTGAGCGAACCCAGGCAACCCTGGATCGCTGGCATCAGAAGTTTGCTGCCAACCTGTCGCTTTTCGATGGCCGTGGCGATTTGATCGCCTGGGTTGGAGCCCGGCAAATGCACCCTCCCGACCCAAGGTCTTTGCACAATGCCCGCGAGGGTGACTATTGGTCTCATGGCAAATTCGGTCCGCAATTAATTTTTGGGTTACCCGGTGATCGATTTCTGGTGGCCGTTGATGAACGAAGGGTTCGTGGGTGGCGGGCAGGGTCCAGAGGCTTGTTGTTTCTGATTGGCGTGCTGACTCTGGTTGGTCTGGCCGTCGCCATTGTCGCCTGGCCGGTTGCGCGTCGATTAACCCGCCGTCTGGAGCAATTACAGCAGTCTGTGCAGGCATTCGGCGCCGGTGATCTGACGGCCCGCGCGACTGTTCGGGGCAAAGATGAAGTTGCCAGGCTGGCTGTGCGTTTTAACCAGTCCGCCGACTATATCGAACAACTCGTGGCCAGTCAGCGGACTTTGCTGGCTAACGCGTCACATGAATTGAAATCGCCGCTCGCCAGAATACGTATGGCTGCTGAACTGATGTCAGGTCCAGTCGATGATGCTGAGAAATCCAGCCCAGCCAGTGCCGAATTGTTGCGTAACGTTGGCGAACTCGACAGTCTGGTTGATGAAATTCTGCTTGCCAGTCGTCTTGAGGCATCTCACGCCAGGTCGGCTGATCGTTCGCAATGGTCTAAGCTTGATCTCGGCGGCCTGGTGGCTGAAGAAAGCGCCCGTTGTGGCTTGTCCCCGCGGGTGACTGCGATCTTGATTGTTGGTGACGCCCGATTGTTGCGGCGCCTGGTACGTAACCTGATTGAAAATGCATTGCGCTACGGGGTTCGCGCTTCGTCAGACGCGGTTTCCAGGCCGGCCAACGACATCGATATCAGTTTGTTGGTCAGGCAGGGGTTGATCGTGTTGTCGGTCTGCGACCGGGGGCCCGGTGTTCCATCCGATGAAGCGGAGAAAATATATGAAGCTTTTTACCGGGCCAGGGGAGCCAGCGAACGGTCCGGTGGGGTTGGTCTGGGTTTGTCGCTGGTTCGCCAGATTGCCAAGCATCATGGTGGGCAAGTGCGCTGTGAGTCACGCCCTGGCGGTGGCAGTTGTTTTGTGGCGTCTTTTCCTGATTCTTTGCTGGAAAAATAAACGGCTGCCTGGCTTGCCGCCATTGCCTGCCTCGTCATGATTGCCCGGGCTTTGTGCTGTCAGCGCGAACACAGTGCAAAATAGCGCCAATCAAGTTGAAGCGTGGAGTGGCAGCTAAATGAATCAAATCGATCTGAAAAACCGGCATGCGATTGTGACCGGGGGCGGTACAGGTATTGGCCTGGCGGTAGCGCAGCGTCTGGCGGTGAGTGGGGCCAGGGTTTCGATCTGGGATCTCACCGATGCTGACGAAGCCGCGGCGGCACTACCGGCGGTTGAACAAGGCCCGCATCAAGCCATTCGCCTCGATGTCTGTGATGATGCCGCTGTGGCCCAGGCCGCAGAAAAAGTCGATGCTGATTTTGGCCGCATCGACATACTGGTTTGCAGTGCGGGCATTACCGGCCCAAACCTGAAAACATGGGAGTACCGTTCCGAAGACTGGCGCAAGGTGTTTGAAGTCAACGTACACGGCACCTTCCTGTGTAATCAGGCGGTTATTTTACGCATGTTGCCCAATGACTATGGCCGCATTGTAAATATTGCATCGATTGCCGGCAAAGAAGGCAATCCCAATGCCCCCGCCTACAGTGCGTCAAAAGCAGCTGTCATTGGTTTGACAAAATCAATTGGGAAAGAAGCGGCGAATACGGGCATACGAGTCAATTGTGTGACTCCGGCCGCGGTACGCACGGCAATTTTTGATCAGATGACTGAAGAACACATCCAGTTTATGTTGTCAAAAATCCCCCTCGGTCGATTTGGCGGGGTTGATGAGATGGGCGCGATGATCGCATGGTTGTGTTCTGCGGAATGCTCGTTTTCAACCGGCGCCGTCTTCGACTTGTCCGGCGGGCGGGCGGTGTACTGATGAGTGATCAGAACCAACAAAAAAGGTACGCGGCACCAGCGCTGGTTTCGTTTTCCAGTGGATTACTCAAAGCCGCTGGTATGCAAACCCAACTTGCCGAAGTGACTGCACAAATTCTGGTGGAAGGTGACCTGCTGGGGCATGACACACACGGTATGCAGCTGTTGGCCAAATACACGGCTGAGCTGGCCAGTGGCTCGATGCGCGGCAATGGTGAACCCGAGGTGGTGTCGGAGCGATCCAGTGTCGGCGTATGGGATGGCCGGCGTCTGCCAGGGCCTTTCCTTGTCCAGCGCGCCATTGAATGGGCCAGCGGCAGAGCCCGAGAGCATGGTACGGCAACCCTGGCCATTCGACGCAGCCATCATATTGCCTGCCTGGCGGCTTATCTCGAAGCCCCGGCCCGCGCCGGCCTGATGTGTACCGTGCTGAGTTCAGATCCGGCTGAGCAAACCGTTGCACCCATTGGTGGTACCCGGGCCGTATTTACGCCGAACCCGCTCGCTTTTGGCATTCCCACCGATGGCGACCCGATCATTATCGACATCTCAGCATCAGTCACTACGAACGGGATGTCACATCGATTGCACCGGGCGGGTCAGACCGGCGCCTATCAATGGTGGATGACAGCGGGTGGTGATGTGACCAACGACCCGGCCGTATTGTTGGACAACCCACCTGGAACGGTGTTGCCCCTGGGGGGGCTGGATGCCGGCCATAAGGGGTACGGTCTTGCCCTGCAGGTTGAGGCACTGACCGGCGGCCTCGCCGGTCATGGGCGGGCAGACCCGAAAGAAGGTTTTGGTGCGACCGTTTTTGTTCAGATGACCGACCCGGAGGCTTTTGCCGGTCTGGACCAATTTAACCGGCAGACCAGTTGGATTGTGAAAACCTGCCAGGAAAATCCGCCGCGAGATCCGCAGCAACCGGTGCGACTACCGGGCCACCGTGGGCTGGCCCGTAAGCGCGAACAACTCGAGCAGGGCGTATTGCTGCATCCTGAAATTTTGCCCGGCCTGCAAGACTTGGCATCACAATACGGGCTGCAATTGCCGGCCCCGATAACAACGGTATGACGGCGGCATAACAGCGTCTAATTAGCGGCTGTTAATTGACGGCGGTTAACAAAGGCTTGTTGTCAAACCACGCGGCAATATTGTCAATGACCAGCTGCCCCATTGCCATGCGGGTAGGCACGGTTGCGCTGCCCTGGTGCGGTTGTAAAACCACGTGATCCATTGCCATCAGCTCAGCAGGGACAACCGGCTCGTCCGCAAACACGTCAAGCCCTGCAGTGCCCAGCTGACCGGATTGCAACAGGGTAATCAGGGCCGCCTGATCAACAACCGAACCACGCGCAATATTCACAAATACACCCGAGGGACCCAGGGCGGTCAGTGCTTCGGCTGATACGAGACCAGCAGTAGCCGGTCCGCCCGGGCATGCCGCAATTAATACGTCAGCCCAGTGTGCCAGGGTAACAATATCGGCGTGGTACTCGTAAGCAACATCACTTTTCTGATTTGGCCCCGTATAGGCAATTGCCGTGTTGAACGCCTCACAGCGGCGCGCAATTGCCCGGCCGATTCGGCCCAGGCCAACAATCCCGACTTTGCGCTCTTGCAGCGTTGCCGTAAATGCCATGTTCTGGTTGAGCCATCGACCCGCACGAACGTAGTGATCGCCGCGCACAATTTGGCGCACGCTTGCCAGCAGCAAGGCCAGTGCCATGTCAGCAACATCTTCGGTCAGCACATCCGGGGTGTTACAAACGCGAACTCCGCGTGCGGTGCAGTCTGGCACGTTGATCGTGTCGATCCCAACCCCAAAATTGCATACCAGCTTAAGCCTGGGCAACGCATCGAGTTCGTGATTGCTGATGCCGTAAGCACTGTGAGTGGCAACCACTTGAACTGAGTCTGCCAGGCTGGAAAGCAAAGCCGGCTTGTCACCGGCATCGAATAGGCGAATGCAAGGAAACCGCTTTTCCAGGGCCGCCTGGGTTTCGGTGTGCAAAGGGTCGAGAATCAATACGCTTGGAGAAGCCATCGGTTAGTAGTCCAACTTGGTTGTAATTATTGTTCGCCGGATGAAGACTGAGTCAGCCGTCGAAGCAACTGGTCGGTGCTTTTAACCAGAAACCCACCCAGCTCGCAGCTCGCTGCGTGTAATGCAACAAATTGGTTACGCCGTTCTTGCAGGTCGCTGACATCTTTCCATTGGGTACTGATAGTGCTCGGTTTCCAGGTACCGCCGGAGAACAGCGCCATCATGCGATACTTTCGAAGCTGACAATCGATCGCGTAATACCCGCTGTTCATCGCACCGCCGCTGGGCCGGATACTAAGCGTCATCATGGCGAAGTGGTCGGACAGGCGAATAGATTTTGGGTCGACGGCGTATTCCCGCCCCCTTGCACCTTCAACCTGAAACGGGGTCAGGGTGTCGAATGCCGGCACGACTGGCATTGGGTCTGGCAGCGCCAGTCTGTCACCCAGGCGTTGATCCACTTTTGGCGCAATGGCGTTGTAGCGGTCGCGATCACCCGAACTGGGTTGGGCAAAAACCGGGTCGGCATTTGCCAGGATAATCGCAGTGATTGATGCCAGCGATACATACGACACACATCGCCCAAGCGCGTACCGTAAGACTCTCTCAGGTGAAACACTCTGTCTGAACCCAATGCCAAAACGCCGGGTTGAACCCATGTTGCAATCCTCTACGTGGACGAATTTTTTTGATCAACGCCCGGAAACAGGACAACAGCAAGCTCACTCAGTGCTTTCTTGTATACATCACGCTTGAATTCGATCACCGAATCCAGCGGAATCCAGAACTCGCTCCAACGCCAGGCATCAAACTCCGGATGGCCGGAGGCCCGAAGGTCGATATCAGAATCGCGACCGGTCAGGCGCAGCAAATACCAGATTTGTTTTTGACCACGATAGTGTCCGCGCCATTCACGTCTGACCCACCTTTCCGGCACTTCGTAGCGAAGCCAGTCCCGGGTACGGCCAATAATCTCAACGTGGTGAGCAAGCAGCCCGGTCTCTTCTTCGAGTTCCCGGTACATGGCTTGCTCCGGCGACTCCCCCGGGTCAATGCCACCCTGCGGAAATTGCCACGCGTGTTCACGAATTCGTTTGCCCCAAAAAACCTCGTTCTGCTGATTCGTCAGAATGATGCCGACATTGGGACGGAAGCCTTCTCGGTCGAGCATGGCTACTACCCCATTAAACACTTAAACTTGCATTCATTATATAGAGCAAATCTGGCCGATTGGCAGCGATAGCCCGCTGATCGAACGCCGGTAATGCTGATATGCGTGCCGATCAGCGGCCAACCCCGGGGGCGGAGCCTCTTTTAGTGACACAGGATTCAGCATGAAAGCGTCAAATTTTCACATTTCAACCCAGAAAGAAGCGCCCGGAGACGCTGAAGTAATTAGCCATCAGCTAATGTCCCGGGCAGGCATGATTAAGCGCCTGGCTGGAGGCATCTACACCTATATGCCATTAGGATTTCGGGTAATGCGCCGGATTGAGAGCATTATTCGCGACGAAATGGATGGTGCCGGCGCAATAGAATTGCTCATGCCGGTAATTCAACCGGCCGAGCTGTGGGAAGAGTCCGGACGCTTCGGCGCCTACGGGCCGGAATTAATGCGAGTCGCTGATCGCCATGGCCGGGCTTTTATTGTTCAGCCAACGTCTGAAGAAGTGATCACCGATATCGCCCGTCAGGACATCAACAGCTATCGTCAGTTGCCCCGCAATTTCTATCACATCCAAACCAAGTTTCGTGACGAACGCCGACCCCGGTTCGGGGTGATGCGTGGGCGCGAGTTCACGATGAAAGATGCCTATTCTTTCGACCGTGATCACGAGGCCGCGCTAAAGAGTTATCAGCAGATGTACGACGCCTACGTGCGGATTTTTGATCGAATAGGTTTGCAGTTTCGCGCCGTTGCCGCTGACACCGGCACCATTGGCGGAGATGCCAGCCACGAATTCCAGGTAATCGCTGACACCGGCGAAGATGCGATTGCCTGGTGTCCGCAGTCTGATTACGCAGCTAATGTTGAGCTTGCACAAGCACTGCCACTCATTGCGCAGCGTGGCCCGGCCAGCGGCACAATGACTAAAACACCTACCCCGGGTGCCGCACGATGTGAAGACGTAGCCAAATTATTGGGTATTGATTTATCAGCAACCGTTAAGTCCCTGGTGCTGGCTGTTGACCCGCCGCAAGGTGACAGCGGGGAGGCTGTCGTCTGGTTGTTAATCGTGCGCGGCGACCATAGCCTGAACGAGATCAAAGCGGCGAAAGTGCCTGGCCTGGCGGGTTTCCGGTTTGCGACTGAAGCAGAAATCATTGACCGTTTTGGTTGTCCGCCCGGTTACCTTGGGCCAATCAATACAAAAAAACCGGTCAAGGTTGTGCTTGATTGCACCGTTGCCAATATGGCCGACCTTGTTTGCGGTGCTAACGAAATCGACTACCACCTGACCGGTGTGAACTGGGGTCGGGATACCCCCGAGCCAGTGCCCGCAGAAAAAGCTGATGACCAGACCCCGGTGCTTGTCGCTGATATTCGCAACGTGCTGGCTGGTGATCCGTCACCCGACGGCAAAGGGCTACTGGCTATTCAGCGCGGTATCGAGGTTGGGCATGTGTTTTACCTGGGAACCAAGTATTCCAAGGCAATGAATGCCACCTTTATTGATCAGGACGGTAAACCCAAACTGTTTGAAATGGGTTGTTACGGCATCGGGGTAACCCGGTTGCTCGGCGCTGCGATTGAGCAAAATCATGATGACCGGGGTATTGTCTGGCCAATGTCGATTGCACCGTTTGAAGTGGTGATCTGTGGCCTGGGCTGGGCCAAGTCTGAGGCCGTTCAGCAGGCGGCAACCGGTTTGTACAATGCGCTGACCAAGCGCGGAGTTGATGTGATTCTTGATGATCGAAACGAGCGTCCCGGTGTGATGTTTGCGGACTGGGAACTGATTGGTGTGCCGTTGCGGGTAAACGTTGGCGATCGTGGTCTGAAAGAAGGGCAGGTTGAAGTGCTGACTCGTCACGATATGGTCAACCAACCGGTGGCACTGGATGCTGCCGTGGACCAGGTGATGCAATTACGGGCAAAACTTCTGGCTGCCGGATTGAAATCCGGTAATCAATAGGTGCGCAGCTAATTAAGTTACCAAAAATGCCGGATACTTTGTTCCCGATGCGTTCATCCCTGGTGTTTGTGCTGTGTGTTTGGGTTGGTTCGGTATCTGCCGGCGCACAGCAGGAGCAGGAACTGGCTGATCAGGTTCGAACGGTTCTGTCAGCAAAGGTTGCCCGTGATGCCTCCGGTTTGCACGCTGAGGCTCAGTTCGATTCAGTAACGGAAAAAGTGCAATGGCTGGCCCGAATGGCGAGCCTGCTACCACGTAAGTGGAAACCAACCTATCAGCAGCGAGTTGAATTTCTGAACCTGGTTCATTACGAGGCAACCCGCGCCGGCCTGGAGCCGGAACTGGTGCTTGGTCTGATTCAGGTGGAGAGCAACTTTCGCCGGTATGCAATTTCGAGTGCGGGTGCCCGTGGTTACATGCAAGTGATGCCGTTCTGGGTCGACAACATTGGTAACGGCGACCGCAGTGCATTGTTCGATATGCGGACGAATCTGCGCTTTGGCTGCACAATCCTGCGGCACTATATCGACATTGAACAAGGCAATTTATTCCGGGCCCTCGGACGGTACAACGGCTCACTGGGCCGTTCAAAATATCCGAACAAGGTATTGAAAGCGTGGCGACGGTGGTCCGACGTCAAACTGCCCGGGTCGTAATCTGTTCAGGGTGCGGACGGTGCCATGGGCAACACTTTGCCCGGATTCATTCGTTGGTTCGGATCAAGCGTTTGTTTGATCGCCTGCATCATTGCCATTTCGACAGCAGACTTATAGCGGGCGTTTTCGTCACGCCGCAGAACGCCAAGGCCGTGTTCAGCGGAGATTGAACCACCAACGGCAACGACTGCATCATGGGTGACCCGGTTGATCTGCGGCTGGAGGGCCAAAAACGCATCAGCGTGTTCGGGCCCTGCCTGGTCCGCAGGTGGGGACACGTTGTAGTGCAGGTTGCCGTCACCCAAGTGGCCGAAAACCACCATGCGTATTTTAGGAAAGCTTGTTTCCAGTAAGGCGTTGGTTTGTTCAACAAAATCGCCAATTGCGGAAATTGGTACCGAAATATCGTGTTTGATGTTCTTGCCAGCGGCGGCCTGGGCTTCTGAGATGTTCTCGCGCAAGGCCCACAAGGCTTTGCTTCGGGCAATTGAGTCAGCAACAATGGCGTCGGTCACAACCCCTTTCTCGAAAGCCTGTTCCATCAGACTTTCGAAGCGTTCCGTCGCGTGGGCTTCACTTTCTGCGTCAGAGCATTCCAGCAAAACATAGTAAGGGCTGGATTGCCCAAAAGGCTTCGGGCATTGTGGAAAATGTTCGGCAACAAGGTCCAGGCAAATATCGCTGATCATTTCGAAGGCGGTCAGCGTTGACGATAAATGTGCCTGGGCCAGGCCAAGCAGTGCCAGCGCCTGGTGGGGGCTGGCAACCGTAGCCAATGCTGTGACCTTGGCCGCTGGCATCGGATACAGTTTGAGGGTGGCCGCCGTAATCACGCCCAATGTGCCTTCTGCGCCAACAAACAAGTCGCGCAAGTCGTAGCCTGTGTTGTCTTTTCGAAGCCCGCGTAATCCTTCCCACAGTTCGCCCTGGGCAGTGACTACTTCGAGCCCCAGGCACAGTTCTCGTGCATTGCCGTAACGCAAAACCTGGCATCCGCCGGCATTGGTCGACAAGTTGCCACCAATTGTGCAACTGCCTTCTGACGGCAGGCTTAGCGGAAACAGACGCCCCGCTTTTTCAGCCGCCTGCTGGACCTCTGCCAAAGTGCAGCCGGCATCCACGGTAATCGTGTTGTTGACCGGGTCAATGGCCCGGACGGTTTTCATGCGCGCCAGGGATAACACCAGGTTGCGATCTGATGTGTCCGGGGTCGCGCCACCCGACATACTGGTATTTCCGCCCTGGGGTATTACCTTGCAATTGTTGTCCGCGCACCAGCGGATGAGTTTGCAGACATCGGCGACGGTGTCAGGCTGGGCCACGGCAACAGCCTTGCCCTGGTAGCGTCGCCGCCAATCCAGCAGGAAAGGGGCTTTGTCATCGTCAGCAGTGATCAATTTACCCGTAAAAGCGGCGGCCAGATTAGACAGGTCTTGTTCTGATAGTGGATTCATTCAATAAGTCTGTTAATGGGTTTCAGCGCATACCGGGCATCATGCCTTTCATGCTACGCATCATCTTTGCCAGGCCGCCTTTTTGCATCTTACGCATCATTCCGCTCATTTGGTCGAATTGCTTCAGTAAGCGGTTTACCTCTTGCACGGAGACGCCTGAGCCGGTTGCGATACGGCGTTTGCGGGAGGCTTTGATCAGGTCCGGTTTGGAGCGCTCGGTTGGTGTCATCGAGTCGATAATTCCCTTCATTCGCCGCATTTGTGATTCGGCCTGGCCCATATCTGCGCCAGCGGCTGCCTGCTGAAACTGGGCTGGCAGTTTGTCCATCATTGAACCCAGGCCGCCCATTTGATTCATTTGCCCAAGCTGGGCGGAAAAATCATTCAAATCAAAGCGAGAGCCCTTTTTCAGCTTAACGGCGAGCGCTTCGGCGGCCTGAGTGTCGACGTTTTTCTGAGCTTCTTCGACCAGCGACACGATGTCACCCATGCCGAGAATTCGGTTCGCCATCCGCTCGGGGTAAAAGCCTTCGAGACCATCCAGCTTTTCGCCGATACCAACAAACTTGATCGGCGCGCCGGTAACGGCTTTTACTGACAAAGCAGCACCACCGCGAGAATCACCGTCGAGCTTGGTCAGAACCACGCCCGTAAGTGCCAGGGTGTCGTGAAACGCTTTGGCGGTATTCACTGCGTCCTGACCCTGCATGGCATCGACAACAAACAGGGTTTCAGCCGGTGCCAGTTGATCATGCAAGGTTTTGATCTCGGCCATCATGGCGTCATCGATTGCCAGGCGGCCGGCGGTATCAACCAGCAGTACGTCGAAGTAGTGAGTTCGTGCCCATTCCTGCGCCGCCCGGGCGATGTCGGCAGGTTTTTGGTCACCGGTGGATTCAAAAAACTCGGCACCGGCCTGGGCTGTCACGGTACGTAATTGCTCGATTGCCGCCGGGCGGTATACGTCACAGCTAACCGTCAGTACCTTCTTGCGGTGGTTCTCGCGCAGCCAAAGAGACAGTTTGCCTACCGTGGTGGTTTTACCGGCACCTTGTAAACCAGCCATCAGGATGACAACCGGTGGTTTGGTGGCCAGGTTCAAACCGGCTGCCTGCCCACCCATTAATGTGGCCAGTTCCTGGTGAACCACCCCAACCAGGGCCTGGCCCGGGGTCAGGCTGTCAGCCACTGCTTGGCCCACTGCTTTTTCTCGAATCGCGGCGATGAGGTCGCGCACGACGGGCAGGGCAACGTCAGCCTCGAGCAGGGCAACGCGGATCTCCCGCAACATCTCCTTGGTATTGGCTTCGGTTAGTCGCGCCTGGCCGCGCATCGTTTTGACGACGCGGGACAGCCGTTGTGACAGGTTCTCAAGCATGGCTGGGGGGTGTCCGGTAAACTGGGTCAGTGGGGATTTTACTTATAACTGCTGGTTTGTTGCCTGTCGTACTGTACCTTGCCGCATGGCGGCTTGGGGTCAGTGCAACCGGCCCTGTCGACCCGTCTCTCGAGCCTGTCAAGGCCGGCGGACGTCTGTCGAGCGTTATGTCGACCCTGTCCCTCGTTCTGCTGGCCGCGCTGCTGGCCCATATTTATGCACTGTACCTGGGCTTTGATGCCCACGACGGTGTACATATCGGCTTCGCCCATGTCTTGTCTGCCGCCCTATGGGTGGGCATCGGTCTGTTGTGGCTGGACGGGGACCACCCGCATAGCAGTGCCATGCGCGCCCTTGTTCTGCCCATTGCGGCAGTGCTGGCTCCGTTGCCGCTGCTGTTTCCTGGTGCCCTGATCGGCGATATATCGACCCGTCCATTATTTTTACCGCACCTAATTGTTGGTGTGCTTGCCTATGCCGTCCTGCTGCTTGCCGTTGTTCATGCTTTGCTGATGGCCCTGGCCGAGCGAGCGCTGCACGGCGATATTGGCGGCGGCCGCGCCGGTCTGTTGGCGGGGGCGTTAGAGCGCCTGCCACCCCTGCTTGGCATGGAGCGGTTGTTGTTTCGCCTGCTGTCAGTTGGTTTTGTGCTGCTGACCTTAACAGCCGTTTCCGGGTTGTTCTTCGCTGAAGAGATTTTTGGCCGGTCCCTACGCCTTGATCACAAGACAATCTTTACCCTGCTGGCCTGGTGTGTATTCGGCATATTGTTGTTGGGGCGCCGGTTCTGGGGTTGGCGCGGACGTACAGCACTTCGATTGACAATTATTGGCTTCGTCGTGGTATTGCTTGGCTACGCTGGCAGTCGCTTTGTTCTGGAGGTCATTCTTGGTCGCATCTAGACCGGTGGCGAGTTCTTACCGGAGACACGATGGGTAAAATTCTTTTCTGGATTGTCGCGATTGCAATCGGCTTTGGCGTCTATCGGTTGCTGCAGATTATGGAACGCAAGTCGCAACAGGCGCGCGACCAGCGTCCCGACCCGGAAGAGCCGCGTGAGTTGGTTATGCAGTGCCGACATTGTGGGGTTCATATTCCCGCGTCCGAAGCGGTAATGGACGGTGAGCATGCCTATTGCAGCGAGGCCCACCGTCAGGCGGGATGAACAGGTTGAATACTGAATATTCTGCTGCCAGCAGTACATCGTCGGAACCCGACGTTGGTCGACAAACCCCAGAGTCATACTGGCAGGCGCTGAAATGGTATGGCGTGAGCCGGATAGTGGTCTCATTGCTGCTGTGGGCGGCATCGCATATGGCTCAGAGCAGCGACTGGTTGAACCTGAGCAATGCCCCTTTATTTCGAAATATTTCGCTCGCCTACTTGTTCGTGGCTGCGGTGTTCTTATTATTGATCGATGTCTTGCGCCCACATTTGCAATGGCAGTTGTTCATGCACGTCGCAACCGATTTACTGGTGCTAACCGCTCTCGTGCATTTTAGCGGCGGAGTGCGTGGCGGGCTGGGTGCGTTGATGATTGCATCCGTGGCAGCAGGATCTGTTCTGGCCTCACGTCGGCTGGCTGCGACTTTTGCCGCCGGCGCCACCTTGTTGTTGTTGTTTGAAACCGGTTACGGGCTGGCCCGCACCTTTGGGGACGCCGCTGCCCTTGGCCAGGCCGGGGTCATCGGCGCAGCGTGTTTCCTGACCGCGCTGTCCGTGAACTGGCTCGCATTTCGATTGCAAACCCAGGAAGAACTGGCCCAGCGCCGTGGTGAAGATGTTCGTAATCAACTGGCGGTCACACGGCGGGTGATTGCTGAGTTGCAGCAAGGTGTCCTGGTGGTCAGCTCAGATGGCCGGCTGCGGGTAATGAACCGGGCAGCCCAGGAAATGCTTGGCGTGTCACCGGAGCGATTTGATGCGACCCGCCCATCGCGGCTGCGTGATGTGCTTGGCCCCGAGTGGCGTGAGTTGTACGAACAATTTTCTTCCTGGCGGGTAGGGTCTGGTGCAATTGTTGATGAAATCGAAATGTCCTCAGACCAGGCGGCACAGGTCAGCGAAATTCGCCGCCTGCGGGTTCGCTTTATGGCTGCCCTGAGCCAGGGGCAGTCCGATTCGGTGATCCTGGTGGAAAACCTGCGCGAAATTGAGCAGCGTGCCCAGCAGTTAAAGCTGGCATCAATGGGCCGTCTGTCCGCTTCGATTGCGCACGAAATCCGGAACCCGTTGGGGGCTATTCGCCATGCCAACAGCTTGATGGCAGAGCAGTTGGATTCAGTCCCGTTGTCGCGGCTGGCCGGCATTGTTGAGGACAACACGGTGCGGATCAACCGAGTGATTGAAGACGTTTTATCGATTTCTCGACGCGAGCAGTCGGTTGATGAAAGAGTCAATATGGAAACCTTTCTGAATGAGTTTCTGCCCGAGTTCATTGTTCAGTCTGGTGCCCGGCGTTCAAGGCTCGGATTAGCACTTGAAACCAATGAATTCATGCGTTTTGATTCAAACCAATTGCGCCAGGTGTTGGTTAACCTGGTAGGCAATGCGCTGCGGTATGCATCCAACGATTCGTCCGCAGTCTTGATCAGCTGGCGTAAACTGCCAGATGGCCGGCTCGAATTGTCTATCGCGGACGACGGCCCCGGCCTCGGAGCTGATGCAGTGCAACATGCCTTTGAGCCATTTTTTACCACTGATGCCCAGGGCACCGGCCTGGGTCTGTATCTCGCGCGCGAGTTATGTAATGCCAATAAAGCCAGCCTGCGCTACCAGTCTTTTCGAGACGATAATCGCTACAGTGGTGCGTTCCTGATTGAGCCGCGCCCGGAAGACCTGAGTTCATGAGTGAAGCTGAAACCCTCGGCAGGACGGTGTCCAAGGCGGGCACAATTCCGCGCGTACTGGTGCTCGATGATGAGGCTGACCTTCGCGAACTGATCGAACTGACCCTTGTTGGTATGGGTCTGGATGTGGACTGTGCGGCAGACCTGGCACAGGCACGTGAATTTCTTGGCCAGCAGGGTTATGCCTTGTGTCTGACGGATATGCGTTTACCGGATGGTGACGGCCTGGAACTGGTTGAACTGATTTCCGAGTCGCATCCAAACACCCCGGTGGCAGTCATCACCGCTTTTGGCAGTGCCGAAAATGCGGTGGCGGCGCTTAAAGCCGGTGCCTTTGACTACCTTGCTAAGCCAATCGCACTGGATGCATTACGTACCCTGGTGCGCTCTGCCGTTCGTGTTCCGGGGGCTACCGGCGGCCAGCCGCTGTCCCGCAAATCTGACGCAGCGACCCGATTACTGGGTGAATCATCCGCGATTCGTGACGTGCGTGCGCAAATTGTCAAACTCGCGCGCAGCATGGCACCGGTGGCAATTACCGGTGAGTCTGGTTCTGGCAAAGAACTGGCCGCCAGACTCGTGCACGAAGCGGGTTCGCGTGCGGAAGAACCGTTTATTGCCGTGAACTGTGGCGCGATCCCGGAAAACCTGATGGAGGCAGAGTTCTTTGGTTATCGCAAGGGCGCGTTCACCGGTGCTGATCAGGAGCGTGACGGGTTTTTCCAGGCCGCCAATGGTGGCACCTTGTTTCTTGATGAGGTGGCCGATTTGCCGCTCGCCATGCAGGTCAAGTTATTGCGGTCGATCCAGGAAAAACGGGTTCGTAAAGTAGGCGCAACCACTGAAGAGCCGGTCGATGTTCGTATTATCAGTGCAACCCATCAGAATTTGTCGCAATGTGTGGCCGCGGGCCGCTTCCGGCAAGATTTGTTTTACCGACTAAATGTCATTGAATTGAAGTTGCCGGCATTGCGCGAACGGCGCGAAGACGTCCCGGTATTGGCCGAATCAGTGCTCAAGCGCCTGGCCGCAAGAGCCGGTATGACCGATGTCCCCAGGCTGGCCTCGGTAACCCTGAGTTACCTGCAAAGTTATGGCTTTCCGGGCAACGTACGTGAGCTGGAGAACATTCTAGAGCGCGCACTGGCGTTTTCCAACGGCGAAGTAATCAATGTCGAAGATCTCGGCCTACGCCCCGAAAGCGCGGCGGATGCCCCCAACGAGCGTGACGAAACTGTTGCCGAAACGGCTGAACCTGATGAAGTGGCAACTGGCGAGGAAGCTGCGGTCGCTCCGGTTGAGCTGACCAGCAGTCGGGATCATTTGTCGGGTGACGGCATTCCGTCGTCATTGCCAGATTATCTCGACCAGGTTGAGCGTGAGGCTATTTCCCAGGCATTAAAGAAAACGCGTTTCAACCGGACCGCAGCGGCGAAGCTGCTGGGTATTAGTTTTCGCGCATTGCGCTACCGGATGCAGCGGCTCGACATCACCTGACTGGCCTGATCCGTGGCTGGTAAAACAGATTCATCCGCAGTATGGGATAACCGTGCCCCAGGTTGGTTGCGCCGTGCTCGCCGGGTTGATTCCCCTAATTTTGACAGCCGTCCGGCTGGGGCTTTGGTTGATCTGCTCGTGATCCACCATATCAGTTTGCCCCCCGGCTATTTTTCCGGCGATGCTATTGAAAATCTGTTCTGCAATACGCTGGATTGCTCTTCAGACCCGGCGTACGCGGCGCTGGACGGACTACGGGTATCGAGTCACTTCCTGGTGACCCGACACGGGGGAGTACGTCAGTTTGTTGACATTTATGAGCGTGCATGGCATGCCGGGGTGTCGTCTTTTCAAGGACGGTCCGCGTGCAACGATTTTTCGGTTGGCGTCGAGTTGCAAGGTGATAGCAAGCGACCGTTTACTCCAGCCCAGTACCGCTCACTGGGGTTGCTGACGGCAGCGCTGCGGCAGGTACTACCGCTTCGCTTTGTTGCTGGCCACAGTGATATTGCGCCGGGTCGGAAATTTGACCCAGGCCCCCGGTTTGACTGGGGCAAATTTCTGGCCACACCACCGGTGCGCGGACTGTCTCGTCCGCTGCAATGAGAAACCTCGGATTGAGGTGTCGGTTCTGACGCGTATTGCGTCATTTTTTTGGCACAAAGTGTGCGTCTTGTTGCTCTGATTTGACGGGTTGCGCCATCGGAGCCCGTTGTTGTTGCGCGTGGGTCAAAGAAGGTAAATCGATTTGATTCGTGGCCAAGGAATCACTACACTTAGTAGCTGTAGTAAAGGGAAACACTACATCTAGTGTGTGGCCGGCAAGCTGATAGCAAAGCAATCGGGCAGCGGGCGGTGGTTCGGGTGATAAATCAGGCGATAAATCAGGCGGTGGCTAGTACGCCAAACGCCAGCCGGAATTAACCGCGATGCGCTGGCCCGGGTCTGGTCTTCCCGTTCGAACGGTATGCCGTGACAGCGGAGCAGGCAGATTGGTGGGCAGTTCTGAATCCGGAACCAGATCGTTGTCAGCATTCTTAGAAGATGCGAGCGCGGTACTGAAATCGACGGGTACGTGCGGCCAACACTAGATAGAAGTTTCGCGTGTTACCGGCCTGCGAGCAGTGCGCAGTTTTTAATCATGAGTTTTCATCATGAATTTTGACCAGGTGCGGAGCCGGGTAAAAGAAAACAGAAAACGTTGGCAGCGTAAATGCCGGCTGAAAATGCTGACTGACAGAGCGTTGAAATAAAAAAATGCCGATTTAAATCGGATGTTCACGGGGTTGTTCATGAAAAATTCGCAAGTTATGCACAGGTCATACACAAGCAATCCACAACTTGGTCCACAGCTTGTTAAGCCGGGGGTTTTTTATGTGCGATACAGTGCGCTCTGAGCGGTAGCCGGGATCAGGCAACGAGTAAGAACAACGATTGGAACCGGTTATCAGGTTATTTAGTTATTAATGTGCGCCATGAGCAGCGTGATTAGTTTTTGGGCGGCTTGGTCGCAACAGATTTTTGTGCCGGCGGATAATGTGTGGTCTTGAGCGGGTTCATGTGGTTCGTGCTAGTTCGTGTTAGTTCTTGTAATTCACGGCTTGATCGAATCGAACCGTACCGCTTTGCCACCAGGGGCGCCGATTCAGTGTAAGAGGTTACGGGTTAGAGGTTTACGGGATACGGGTCCCGGCGTTATCGGGTTAGGTTTAGCAAGGCTGGGTGAACAAGGCTGACCATCGATATCTGCAGTTTCCGCAAATAAAAAGATCTGGCTGTAACTGGCCAATAAATGACAACACACTCCAGAAAAAAGAGGAATGACGATGCAACGGGTTGCCGACCACCCTACTGACTTTGTGACTGCGCCAGCTGATGGTGTCGTCGCAGGGCGAAAATTAGATAGCGCTAAAACCAAGGCGCAACAGCAGTATCAGGACTACAAGATCATTCGACGCAATGGCTCGGTCGTGACCTTTGAGCCGCAGAAGATTTCGATTGCCGTGACCAAAGCGTTTTTAGCGGTCAACGGCGGTCAGGGCGCGGCATCGGCCCGTATCCGCGCGCTGGTTGAAGAGATGACAACCAGCGTTGTCAGTGCCTTGTTACGTGGTAAACAAGGCGGTGGCACTTTCCATATTGAAGATATTCAGGATCAGGTTGAGCTTGCCCTGATGCGTTCTGGTGAGCACGAAGTCGCCCGCGCCTATGTGTTGTACCGGGAGAGGCGCGCCCAGGAAAGAGCGGTTAAATCGAGTGAGCAGGCGGCTGCAGGGCAAACCAGCGGGCCGGTTATTAATATCACCGACGGTGGGGTCACCGCGCCGCTGGATCAGACGGCACTGGCTCGCCTGATCGACTCGGCCTGCGCCAACCTCGGTGAGGCGGTGTCTGGTCAGCCAATCATGACCGAAACCCTTAAGAATCTGTATGACGGGGTGCCAATAGAAGAAGTTTATAAGTCGGCCATTCTGTCGTCACGGGCGCTAATTGAAAAAGAACCGGCTTACAGTCAGGCGACAGCCCGCCTGTTGTTGCACACGGTGCGCCGCGAAGTGCTGGGTGAAACAGTGTTTCACGAAGAAATGACCGCGCGTTATTCGGAATATTTCCCCCGTTATGTGCGTATCGGTATTGAAGCCGGCTTACTGAACTCGAGTTTGCAGCAGTACGATCTGGCCCGACTGGCCAAGGCCCTGGTAGCGGATCGTGACCAGCAGTTCACCTATCTGGGCCTGCAGACTCTGTATGATCGCTATTTCCTGCATATCGATGAGCGCCGCATTGAGCTACCCCAGGTCTTTTTCATGCGCGTCGCAATGGGTCTGGCCCTGAACGAAATCAATCGTGAAGAGCGGGCTATCGAGTTCTATAACCAGTTGTCGAGCTTCGACTTCATGAGCTCAACCCCAACGCTGTTTAACTCGGCCACCCTGCGCTCGCAACTGTCGTCTTGTTACCTGACCACGGTTGCTGATGATCTGGATGGCATTTACGAAGCGATCAAGGAAAATGCTTTGCTGGCGAAATATGCTGGTGGCCTGGGTAACGACTGGACACCGGTGCGTGCATTGGGCAGCCACATCAAGGGGACCAACGGCAAGAGCCAGGGTGTTGTTCCATTTTTGAAGGTTGTTAACGATACTGCGGTAGCGGTTAACCAGGGTGGGAAGCGCAAGGGAGCGGTTTGTGCCTACCTGGAATCCTGGCACCTGGATATTGAAGAGTTTCTCGAGCTGCGCAAGAACACCGGTGACGATCGCCGTCGCACCCATGACATGAATACGGCCAACTGGATACCCGATTTATTTATGAAGCGGGTAATGGAGGATGGCCAGTGGACTTTGTTCTCACCGTCCAGCTGCCCAGACCTGCATGACAAGTTCGGTGCCGACTTTGAAGCGGCTTATTCCCGCTACGAAGCGCTGGCCGATCAGGGCGAGATGAAGCCGTATAAGCGGGTTTCTGCTACCCAATTGTGGCGCAAGATGCTGTCCATGCTGTTTGAAACCGGGCATCCGTGGATCACGTTCAAAGATCCGTGCAACCTGCGTTCACCGCAGCAGCATACGGGTGTCGTACACAGCTCGAACCTGTGTACTGAAATAACCCTGAATACCAGCGAGTCTGAAATTGCGGTTTGTAATCTCGGGTCGGTCAACCTGGTTGCTCACCTTATCGAACGTGATGGTGAGTGGATCCTTGATCAGGAGAAGCTGAAAAAGACGATTCGCACGGCAATGCGGATGCTGGATAACGTGATTGACATCAACTATTACGCCGTTGGTAAGGCCAGGAACTCCAACTTACGCCATCGCCCGGTTGGTATGGGCATCATGGGTTTCCAGGACTGCCTGCATAAGATGGGTGTGCCGTACGCCAGCCAGCAAGCCGTTGAATTTGCTGATCGTTCAATGGAAGCGGTGTGTTACTACGCCTACTGGGCATCAACCGAGCTGGCAGAGGAGCGTGGCAGCTACACGAGCTTTAAGGGGTCGTTATGGGATCAGGGCATCCTGCCGAAGGACTCGCTTGAGATCCTGCGTAAGCACCGAGGGCATCTGGCGGGTGATCCGTCTACATCTCTGGTCGACATCGATATGTCAGAAACGATGGACTGGGACGCCTTGCGTCAGCGTATCGCTGGCCATGGCATGCGTAACTCGAATTGCATCGCGATCGCCCCGACAGCCACCATTTCGAACATCATTGGCGTTTCAGCCTGTATCGAACCGACATTCCAGAACTTATTTGTTAAGTCCAACCTGTCTGGTGAGTTCACGGTTGTTAACGAGTATCTGGTACGTGATCTGAAGAAACTTGGATTGTGGGACGAAGTAATGATCTCCGATCTGAAGTACTTCGACGGTTCATTGGCCAGCATCGATCGCATTCCTGAATCGATGCGCGTTTTGTACGCTACTGCCTTCGAAATGGATTCGTCCTGGTGTGTTGAGGCGGCTGCGAGGCGCCAAAAATGGATTGATCAAGCCCAATCGCTAAACATCTACATGGCCGGTGCTTCGGGCAAAAAGCTGCACGATACCTACATGTTGGCTTGGTTGCGGGGCCTGAAGACGACGTATTACCTGCGGACGATGGGTGCCACCAGTGCTGAGAAATCCACTGGAAAGATTGGCCAGCTTAACGCGGTGACATCTGATGGCGCTGCTGGTGACTTTGGCTCTGGCAAGTTGCTTCGTGAGTCGCAAGCGCCGGCCTTCTGTGCGATCGACGATCCGGATTGCGAAGCCTGTCAGTAGCTTGCATCACGTATGTATGTCCGATTGGACCTCCTGCCTGCGACATTGCAGGGGGGGCAATCGGGTCATACAGCGCGAGGGCTTCGACTCACATTCATCACGGCGCGCTGGCAACGATTGTCACGTATTCCAGCCTAATCATTTATCAGAGCGCAAAAACTTTGAAACCCGATTGAGGTTCTCACGAACTTTTGCGCGCTTGAAGTAATAAGAAAGAGATCGAACAGATCAATGACTGAAGAAAACTAAATCAAAAAATTCACTCGTTGCGACGTGCAAAATTTTTCGCCTTGTTGCACAATTGCCAATAGAGATGTCAAGATGATTGTCTCTATCGTTGCAAGAGATACACAACGAAAGTAAGATTCACCCTGTTAATAACAAATGGAATCTTGCGCTCGTCTACGAGTTGAATTCAAAGCACTACAAGCATAAGCGCCGTGCAGGCGATAGCAGTAAGGGCAGTAAAGGTACTAAGGCTAGTAATTAGTACCAAGCAGTACTAAGCCGGCACATTGAATTAACCGTATACAAATAGCGAGATCAAAGATGCTTTCCTGGGACGATCCAATCCAACCCGCAGCAAATCCTGCGGGTTTGCTAAATAAAATGCCGGCAGCGACGGCCTCGAACGTTATTTCCGTTGAGCGCTCAGCTGACGGAATCGTGCCTGCCGCAGGTGCGATGCCTGCTGCGAATGGTCCAAATGGTCCGTTTTCTCCGGCAGCAGCCAACAAAACCCCAGGTCTGAACCGGCCCGGCGCTGGCACGACGGCTAAAACGGGTGGCGATTCGCAAGAAGATTTGGTCATCGATCCTAAAGATCGCCGGGTACGGGCCGAAGACAAGCGAATCATTAACGGTGCTTCTGATGTCAACCAGCTGGTGCCGTTCAAGTACAAATGGGCCTGGGAAAAGTACCTCGCTACTTGCGCTAACCACTGGATGCCGCAAGAGGTCAACATGTCCCGCGACATCGAACTGTGGAAAAATCCCAATGGCCTGACGGATGATGAACGCCGCCTCGTCACCCGGAACCTCGGCTTTTTTGTCACCGCCGACTCCCTGGCGGCCAACAATATTGTCCTGGGCACGTATCGCCACATCACTGCCCCTGAATGCCGCCAGTTTTTGCTTCGCCAGGCATTTGAAGAGGCAATTCATACCCATGCCTATCAATATATCGTTGAATCTCTTGGGCTTGATGAGGCAGAAGTATTCAATGCCTACCATGAAATAGCGTCAATTCGGGATAAAGACGAGTTTCTGATTCCCTTCATCGATACCCTGACAGACCCACATTTTGTCACCGGCACGCCAGAGGCAGACCAGTCACTGCTCAAGTCTCTGATCGTATTTGCCTGCCTGATGGAAGGATTGTTCTTCTATGTCGGCTTTGTACAGATCCTGGCCCTGGGGCGTCAGAACAAAATGACTGGTGCTGCTGAGCAATATCAGTACATCCTGCGTGACGAGTCCATGCATTGTAATTTTGGCATCGATCTGATCAATACGATCAAACTCGAGAATCCGCATCTGTGGACGCCGGCGTTTCGCAAAGAGTTGACTGGTTTGTTCCAGCAGGCTGTCGAGCTTGAGTACGCTTACGCGGAAGACACGATGCCGCGTGGGGTGTTGGGATTGAATGCGCCGATGTTCAAGGCTTATTTGCGTTTTATCGCAAATCGTCGGGCGCAACAGATTGGTTTAGAACCGATGTTTGCACACGAAGAGAATCCGTTTCCGTGGATGAGTGAGATGATTGATCTTAAAAAAGAACGTAACTTTTTTGAGACAAGAGTTATTGAATATCAAACTGGTGGCGCACTCAGCTGGGATTAAGCGCCGTTTATGCCATTGAAAGTGGTACAGCCATGACAAAGGATTGATAGTTGAGGGTAATGACACGCGCGCGAAAAAAAATGACGCACTGGATCTTGTCACACAAATGACATCGAGAGCTACAGCAACAAACCGCCAGCATCACGACTCACCGATTCACGGGTTGACCGTAACCGAAGGTCAACCCGTTACCGAATTCATTAGCGTTGGGGTGAACCCAAAAGTACTAGAAGCTCTAGCGCCGATGAATAGCCCGTTGGACAGATCCGTCACAGCGGGTTTCCGAATTGCCATTAAACCTAGGAGTTAACTCATGGCTACGGCTAAAAGAAAGACCACCAAGAAGGCCAAGAAACCGGCCGCACGTAAGGCAGCAAAGAAGACGGTAAAGCGTAAAGCAGCACCGGCTAAGCGGGGCACCGCTAAGAAAGCAGCGAAGAAGCGCCCTGCCAAGAAAGCGGCGAAAAAAGCAGCTAAGAAGCGCCCTGCCAAGAAAGCAGCCAAAAAAGCAGCTAAGAAGCGTCCTGCCAAGAAAGCAGCGAAGAAGCGTCCTGCTAAGAAAGCAGCGAAGAAGCGTCCTGCTAAGAAGGCCGCTAAGAAGCGTCCTGCTAAGAAAGCTGCCAAGAAAACCGCTAAGAAGCCTGCCCGAAAGGCAGCTAAGAAGCGGGTAGCAAAAAAAAAGCGGTAACAAAAAGTAGTAATCAAGGGGCGCCCCGACAAAAATCAGCGCCTCTGAATCCGTCAGTAGCCTGGCCTTTTCCAACGGGAAACCGGCCTTGACCACTGGCAATCACGCGAAAGTGTGCTGCCCCGGGGCGAGTCGTCCCGGGGTTTTTTTATGAGAAACTCGGTCTTGTGACTGAAAAAGAAGGCGGCTGAAATGACAAGAGCAGTATGGTTTTTGCTGGATACCGTGGGTAGCTTGCTGGCGATGGCTTGTTTACTGCGCGCCTATATGTACTGGCTGAAAATGGGTGCCCGCGACCCGATTGGTCATTTTGTTACCGCGATAACCGACTGGATGATCAAACCGTTGCGTCGACTGATGCCGTCATCACGAACCATTGACTGGCCAAGCCTGGCGGCGGCCGTGCTGATTGCGGTGGCTTTGGCGGCGGCCATTGTGGCGTTGTCGGCTGGCGCGGGTGCAATGGTCCCGGGTTTTGGTTCGGTATTTCTTGCGGCCGTTTACTGGTTGTTTAAATCGGCCGTATTCCTGTTGTTAATGTTGGTGTTTGCGGCCGTGGTTTTGTCCTGGGTCAATCCGCATGCGCCGATGGCACCGACAATCTCGGCGCTCACCAATCCATTTCTGATGCCGTTGCGGCGAGTTATCCCACTAATTGGCGGGATCGACCTGTCGCCGATGGTATTGATTATTGGCTTGATGTTTTTGCAGGAATTGCTGCGCAGCGTGATCCGGCCAATTTTCTGACAATTCGATAGCGCCGGCAGATTCAGCCGGTGTTCATGCTAATTTGGTCGGCAGCTGTTTGGCTTCCCCGCCGCTGCTAGTGCACTTATTGCGCTGATAGCGGATTACGACCGTAAGTTGCCTGATAGCGACTGCCAATCTCGGCTTTGTCGACCTGATGGTTCTGCGGGCCTTGTTGCTCAATCTTCACGGCGCCCATTACGCTGCCCAGTTGCACGCTGTCCAGCCAGCTCCATCCGTTAGCAAGGCCGTGCAGTAAGCCGCCGCGAAAGGCATCGCCGCAGCCGGTCGGGTCCAGGGCTTTCGAAATTGCTGCCGGCGAGATTACAGTCTTTTCACCGTCAAGGTACAGATGTGATCCTTCGCCACCCCGGGTGATGATAAGTGCTTCTACCTTCCGGCTGATCTCTTGTTCGGTCCAGCCGGTACGGTCAACCAGCAGCTGGCCTTCGTAGTCGTTCACGGTCACTGCCGTCGCCTGATTGATCAGCAGTTGCAGCTCAGGGCCATCAAACATTGGCAAACCCTGACCAGGGTCAAAAATAAAGGGTATATCGGCTTGCGCAAACTCGTTTGCGTGCTGGAGCATGGCTTCTTTGCCATTCGGGCCGACTATGCCGATGTTTCTCGTTGCGGTACCGACTTTTGCCGCGGCTGCTGCTGAAACCTGGTGGGCCTGTGCCATCGCTCCGGGATGAAAAGCAATAATCTGATTGTCGTCGAGGTCGGTAGTAATAAACGCCTGGGCTGTAAACGCGTCATCGATCGTCTTGATTGCGCTGGTGTCAATATTGTGCGAGGCAAGTCGCTCAAGGTAAGCGGCAGCGTCATGTCCCACGGTGGCCAGTACGGTTGCCTGGCTGCCCAGCCCGGTCAGGTTATATGCAATGTTCGCGGCGCATCCTCCAAATTCTTTTTTGAGCTGGGGGGTCAGGAATGCGACGTTCAGCATATGAACTTTTTCGGGCAGGATCTGGTCTTTGAAATGCCCTTCGAAGACCATGATCGTGTCAAAAGCTACCGAGCCGCTGACCAGCACGCGGGCCAGTTGATTGTTGTTTGTAATAAATGAAGCAGATTTGGTCACGGGGACTCCAAAGATCGGGTGGCCGGGTGGTGATTGACTGATACCGGATCACCGGACAATCAGCATGTGAGTGGGGCAGTGTCGCTGCTGTGTCGTCTGTGGCAGCAGTGCCGAAACCAGCGCTGCAAGGCACCGAGTGCAAAGTTCACGGGTAAAACAGGACTGCCGTATAGCCATGCATCGGAACAATGCCTTTGGCCTGCAGCTTTAAGCGCACCGCTTTTTCCGAAAGCGCCGGCATTCCTTTGATCGCCAGGGTGGGGTCGCTCAGGTAGTCACCGGGCATTAAGGCCTTGCGGACAAGAATATTGGCGCCGGTGCGATCAGTAAGGGTTAATTCAATCGCCGGCCAGCGTAAGTTGATGTTCTCATGATTGCGGATCAGCAGATTCAACACGTAGGCTGCTTTGCCGTCACGGGCGGGTGCGTTGGCCAGATCGTGGGATTCAATGCGAATAGCTTCGGGTTTGAGCGGCAACTCGACACTAAGGCCCAGCGGATTGCTGATGCTTTCCAATATCGGTTTGGCTGCCGGAAACAAGGCTGCCAAGCTATCGCGGGCACCAAGAGCTAATTGGAAAGTCAGCAGGAAAGCCAGTGCAGCGGCGGTTATCCAGACACTACGTGGCGGCAGGTCGAAGTCGAAAACGGGGCGGGAGGTCTGGCCGAAGAAATCGATCGCATCTTCTTCATCGTCATCGGCAATTGCTCTGTCAGCTGCGTCAGTAACGTCATCCAGCCAGTGTGCCGGTTCAGATGGTTCGTCACCCGATAAGTTGGGTAGATGCCCCGTAGCATGACCGGGTTTTCGGTTTTGGGTGGACACGGAAGTGGCTTCATGGCGAGGCGTTGACGTTCTCGTGCCTGGTGAAGTGGGGTTATCGCCAGGTCGGGACGGCAATGATTTTTTGACCAGATCTTCATCGACTTCAGGCCAGCTGGTAGTGGTTTGCCATGCCTGTGGCAGGTTTGCCTGCAATGTGTCTTCGAACGGCTCGGTATCAGGGGCAGGATCGGGGTTACGAGTCCTGGTAGTTTCAGCAGGGCTGGTCGGTTGTGCGACGGTGTCGACTGAGTCAACCGGGGTGTCGACCGTGGTGTCAGCAACCGTGTCGTCAAAATCGGTTGCGTCCGAATCTTGTGTATCGTAATTATCATCAGGCGCAGCTACGCCGACCGTGGTCGCCTTGTTGCGTCGCCGCCGGTTTTTCCGTCGGTTCGCACGTCGCGACTTGCGCGAACGACTACTGTCTGCAGTATTGGCTTCATCAGGTGTATCACTCGCCGCCACCGGCGCTACTGTACTTGCTATGCCTGGCTCGCTGCCGGATGCCTGAACCTCGATTGGCGACTTGATTGGCGATCCGGAATGTCGGGGGTGCCGGGAATGCGACTCTGACTCTGACTCTGGGGTGTCGGTTTGTCCGGCCCCGGCTTGTCTGACTGTCGTGTCTGGCGCGAACTGTGTTTCGGGCAGGAAGAAGGCAGTGTTAAGGTCTTCAGCCACTGTTTCCGGTGCCACCACGCTGGCTTGTGCCGGTCGCGATTTTTTCGCCCGTTTGCCGCGCGACTCACTGACGTAACGCAGGTATTGAATACCGGAAAATACGTGTTGGCACTTGCCACACCGGACAAGGCCTTTGCGTAGTTTTAGCTGGTCCGGATTGACCTTGAAGCTGGTTTTACAAGTTGGACAGGTTGTTGCCAGGGCCATCGGGAAGGTCTACTCGCGTCTCGGAGGGCATGCGGTTAACTGTTAAGGGTAACATCAGAACGGACCTCAGCCGTTGCCCGCAGCCTTGCCCGCCAGGCAGGTCCAGCCATGCTCACTGCGCCATGGCAGCAACGAAATGCGCGGATAGGCCAACGCAACCTCGTCAGCCTGGCTGTCGAGCAGGCCGGCAAGGATTAGCTGCCCGCCGGGTAGGACGAGGCTTTGTAGTAATGGTGCCAGTACTTTAAGCGGACCGGCCAGGATGTTGGCCACAACCACCGGCGCCGGGTCTGGCATGGCGACCCGGGTCGACCGGGTTTCAATCGTCACCTGGTTAATGTCGGCATTGTCGCGGGTGCTGGTCAGCGCTTGCTCATCAATATCTATGGCAATCACACGGCTGGCCCCAAGTTTGGCTGCGGCGATTGCCAGCAGGCCTGAACCACAGCCGTAGTCAATCACTGTCTGGCCCACTGGCGGGTGGGCGTCGAGCCATTGCAGGCACATCCGGGTGGTCGGATGACTGCCGGTGCCAAAGGCAAGACCGGGGTCAAGAACGATGCTGATCCGGCGGTCGGTGACCGGGGCGTCAACATGCCAGGAGGGTGTAATCCACAGTTGATCACCAACCGGCATTGGGTCGAACTGTGCCTGGGTTGTTCGGACCCAGTCCTGGTGAATCAACTCGCTAATAGTCACCTGCTCGGGTATCGGCACGCCGGTTTCGGCGCTGGCCTGGGCCAGCAAGTCGCGGGCTTGCTCTGCCGTCGGGGCGAGAAGTGTCAGGCGTGACTCACGCCAGCCACGAAACGCGTCTTCGCTACCAGGTTCTCCAAAAATAGCTTCTTCTTCTTCGGTGTCGGCATTGGCATCGCCAACTTGCACGCTTGGTGCACCGAGTTCGATCAAAGCATCGCTGAGTTGATCGGCTTGCTCACGGCTGCAGTTGAAAGACAGCTGCGACCAATTGGGTTCGCTATTGCTGACTTGCGCCGGCGTTTTGCTCACCGTTTTACTCGTCCGTCGTTTTGCTTGAGCAGCTCTTCAAGATAATGAATTGATGTGCCGCCCGCGACAAAGCCGGGGTCAAACATGAGATCGCGGTGCAGGTCGAGATTTGTTTTAATTCCCTCGACTGCCATCTCAGATAAAGCAATCCTCATTCGGGCAATGGCCTGCTCCCGGGTTTTTCCGTGGACCAGGACTTTCGCAATCATTGAGTCGTAGTACGGAGGAACGGTGTAGCCGGTGTAGACATGGCTGTCTACGCGTACGCCAGGGCCGCCCGGAGCATGCCATGCGGTGATTCGCCCTGGCGAGGGTGTGAAGTTGTATGGATCTTCTGCATTGACCCGGCATTCGATGGCATGGCCGGTAAGAGAGACATCTCGTTGACGCATGCTTAATTTTTCCCCGGATGCAATGCGAATCTGCTCCTGCACAATATCAACGCCGGTGATCAGCTCGGTGACTGGATGTTCAACCTGGACCCGGGTATTCATCTCAATAAAGTAGAACTCCCCGTTTTCAAACAAGAACTCAAAAGTGCCGGCACCGCGATAGCCGATGCGTTTGCAGGCGTCAGCGCAGCGGTCACCAATTTTCTCGATTAGCTTGCGTGCGATACCCGGGGCAGGCCCTTCCTCGAGAACTTTCTGATGACGGCGCTGCATCGAACAATCGCGTTCGCCGAGGTAAACCGCGTTCTTGTGCTCGTCAGCGAGAACCTGGATTTCAATATGGCGAGGATTCTGCAGAAATTTTTCCAGATAGACTTCGGGGTTTCCGAAAGCTGACTCCGCTTCAGATCGGGTCATTGAAACGGCATTGATCAGCGCTGCTTCGTTGTGCACTACACGCATACCGCGGCCACCGCCACCGCCGGCAGCCTTGATAATGACGGGATAGCCGACATCGCGGGCTGTTCGGATAATTTCTGCCGGGTCGTTCACGGGCAAAGCGCCGCTTGAGCCGGGTACAACGGGTACTTTGGCGATACGCATCGCTTCTTTGGCCGATACTTTGTCACCCATCAAGCGAATATTTTCTGGTTTGGGCCCAATAAAGACAAAGCCGCTGCGCTCGACACTTTCAGCGAAGTCGGCGTTTTCGGATAAGAAGCCGTAACCCGGGTGGATAGCGCTGGCGTCACTAACCTCGGCAGCGCTGATAATGGCCGGCATATTCAGGTAACTGTCCCGCGACAGCGGGGGGCCGATGCAAACCGATTCATCAGCCAATTTCACATACTTGGCTTCAGTGTCCGCTTGTGAATGGACCACAACCGTTTTGATATTCATTTCGCGGCATGCGCGTTGGATGCGCAGGGCAATTTCGCCACGGTTCGCGATCAGGATTTTATCGAACATAAGTCGCGACTATTCGATAACAACAAGTGGTTGCCCGAATTCGACCGGTTCACCATTGTCAATGAGAATCGCGGTAATTGTGCCGCTTCTGTCGGCCTCAATTTCGTTGAGCAGTTTCATCGCTTCGATAATGCAGACGGTGTCACCTTCGCTAACCCGGTCGCCGACTTCCACAAAAGGCGCAGATTCGGGGTTGGAAGCCCGATAGAAGGTCCCGACCATTGGGGACTTCACGGTATGACCAGATTTGGCTGGTGACGGTGCCGGCACCTGCGCAGCCGGCGGGTTGGCGGTCGCGCCAATGGTGGTGACCGGGGGCGTCGGCGTTGCAAAAGTCGCGGCAGCAACCGGTGCCGCGTTTTTGACAATACGAACGCTGCCTTCGCCTTCTGTAATTTCCAGCTCTGAAATGCCTGAATCAGCAACCAGGTCAATCAGTGTTTTTATTTTTCTCAGATCCATGGTTTCTCCGTGGGCAGTATTCGTCAGTTGCCGGTCTGGGGCCAGTCATTGTTGGCCAGGTGTTCAATTGCGCGATCCAGGGCGAGCCGGTAGCCGGCCGGGCCGAGCCCAGCCACTGTTCCCATCGCAATTGCTGACACAAATGAGTGGTGCCGAAACGCCTCGCGCCGGTAAATGTTGGACAGGTGGACTTCAATGAAGGGAATTTGTACAGCAGCAAGGGCGTCCCGGATGGCTACGCTGGTATGCGTATAGGCAGCCGGATTGATGATGATGAAGTCTGCTTGCTGCTTTTGCGCGAGTTGGATGTGATCGACCAGCAGACCTTCGGTGTTGGACTGAAAGCAGTTAACTGTCACCTGCTGCTGATAGCCGTGTTGTTCCAGCGCCGAATTTATCTGGGCGAGGGTGGTTTTTCCATATACATCGGTTTCCCGGGAGCCCAGTAGGTTCAGGTTCGGTCCGTGAATCACCCAGATACTGTGTTTCATTATGAATTGTTCTTAAAGTTTTTCAAAATCACCTAAATGCTGACAACTCGCGCTTAATTGTCTGGTGTTGATTCGAAATGCATAAGCGTCAGAATCGACAGATAAGCTGCATGCGGCACGATTATCTCGTGCAATCGAGTGATTTTGCGCGCAGTTATTGAATTTTGGCGGCTGATTCGCCCGCTGTCCAGTTATTTATCGGCAATAGCGATAAAAATCGATTTGTTGCTTTACTCGAGGGCAGCTGTGCGCAGAATGACACGCCGAAGGCGTTCAATATCAACCCGTCCAATAGTCCGGTCAGCAATTTTACCGTTACGGTCTACAACAACGGTATATGGCAGGCCACCCTCGGTGTTGCCAAATTTTTTGCCCATTTCGATTCCCGCGGCACCCAGTACCAGCAACGGATACAACACTTTGACTTTGGTTTGTGAGAACTCCAGGACGTTTTCAGCGTTGTCGATGCCCAGGCCGAGAAACTGCACCCCGTGCTCGGTCAATTCGGTTTGCAATCGGGACAAGTCGGGCATTTCTTCAATACAGGGCGCACACCAGGTAGCCCAGAAATTCACCACAATGACCTGGCCTCGGTAGGCGCTCAGATCGGTCAGATTGCCCGAAGCGTCAGGATATTTTTGCTGCAACAATATTTCTATTGGCGACGGGGCTGCGACTGGCTCAGTGTTATTTGACCAAACGGAATACCCGAGCCCGCCGGCGGCAGCCAGGAAGGCGACCAGCAGGGTAACAATGCCGGTCCGGCTCATGCGGGGTCAGCCGCGATCAGTTTTAGCAAGGCATTACGATTTCCCCGCTCCGGCTGTCCGGCACTGTTTTGCCGATTCGAGCGAAATTCCCTGGCTTCGTACGCGGACAGGATCACGGGTTCTTCCAGCCAATAAAAAGTCATTGCTTCAGCTTCTCCGGTACCTTTTAAGTGGGGAACAGTAACAGCATCAAATCGTACGCCACGGTTGAGCAGTTCGATGGCCATTTCTTTGGCATTGTCGTTGAATGACTGCAGGTGGATCGGGGCATGCTCGGTGACAATTCCTTTCCAGACAGCGCCAGTCAGGTGCAGATTAAATGGCTCCAGGAGTGTCATCAGCTCAAGCGCGGCGCGCCGGCGCCGGCTCACCCGGTCTTCGTGGCCCTCGTCAAACAAACTGAGGTGCTCACGCAGGGCCGTATCAACCAGATCGTTATCCGGCATGGTATTGCGGGGCGCATGGTGGCTGCCAAGGACTTGCTGCTGGGCCTTGCGCTTGGCGCTGGCATAGTCCAGTCCGCTATCAGCGATCAAGGTGGCGGCAAGGGCGGCAATTTCTTCGCGCAGGCCAGGTTCTTCGGAGGGCGGTTGCATGGTTTGCTCAGGTAAACTCAACCTGATTCTAACCAGTCGTGCCTAATCGTTCACCGATAGGCCTAATTACTGTGCCTTCCATCCACATCCTCGGCATTTGCGGCACCTTCATGGGCGGCATTGCAGCGATTGCCCGTGAAGCGGGATACACCGTCACTGGTTGTGACCAGGGTGTATACCCGCCAATGAGCATCCAGCTTGAAGCACTCGGTATTGAGCTGATTTCGGGTTTTAGTGCAGACCAGTTGGCAATTGGTCCGGATCTATGGGTCATTGGCAACGTGGTTTCCCGGGGCAACCCGCTGATGGAAGCCATTATTAACTCCGGCCAGCGATATACATCCGGGCCACAGTGGTTGTATGAACACGCGCTGGTTGGGCGCGAGGTCATTGCCGTGGCTGGCACTCATGGCAAAACAACCACGACCGCGATGTTGCGCCATATCCTGACCACCAACAACATAGCAGCGGGATGGTTGATTGGTGGCGTACCGGGGGATAATTCACCCTCGGCAGGCTTGGGTAAGGCCGCGCCGTTTGTGATCGAAGCTGACGAATACGACACCGCCTTCTTTGATAAGCGCTCCAAGTTTGTTCACTACCGGCCGCGCATTGCCATTTTGAACAACCTTGAGTTTGATCATGCCGATATTTTTGCCGACCTGGCCAGTATCCAGACGCAGTTCCATCATTTGGTGCGTACGGTCGCGGCAGACGGCTGCATTATCCGCCCACACGAGTGTCCGGCTCTGGACGAAGTGATACAGCGCGGCGCATGGACTCCGGTGCAAAGCTTTGGGCCAGGTGGTGACTGGACACTGGCAGGACTGCAGGAAAATGACGCTAGCAGCGAATTTGATGTGAACTACCAGGGACGGTTGGTCGGGCAATGCTCCCTGGGCATGGCCGGTGCACATAACCGTCTCAATGCGCTGGCTGCGATTGCAGCGTCGGTTGCCGCCGGGGTGGAACCGGCTGATGCGGTTGCGTCGATGCGGTCCTTTGTTGGGGTACACCGTCGGCTCGAAATTCGAGGTGTTGCCGCGGGGGTCACCATCATTGACGACTTCGCCCACCATCCGACCGCTATTGCATTGACAATAGATGGTTTGCGCGAACGTATGGGGCACAATGGGCGGATTCTTGCCGTCCTCGAGCCGCGTTCAAACACGATGCGTTCCGGGGTGATGAATACCCGCCTTGCAGACAGCGTGGCCAAAGCCGATCGCATCTATTGTTATTCCGGCGGGGTGGACTGGGACGTCGACGACGTATTTGCCCCGCTTGCGGACCGATTCACCGGCTGTACGCGAGTTGCCGATCTGGTGGCGGCGATTGTGAACGACACCCAGCCGGGTGATGCGGTACTGGTCATGAGCAACGGCGGTTTTGACGGTATCCACGAGCAATTGTTATCGGCGCTGCAAGCCCAATGCTGATTTACCTGCACGGCTTTCGATCATCGCCGGCATCATTCAAGGCGCGTTTATTGCACGAGTATTTTTGTAGTCGTGGCCTGGAATCACAATTTGCCTGCCCGCAACTTCCGGTTTCCCCGCGGGCGGCAATCGAACAAATCTCGGCCCAGTTTCAGCTCGGCAAACAAGATACCCTGGTCGGCAGTTCACTGGGCGGGTTCTACGCAACCTGGCTGGCAGAACTGACCGGGTGCCGCGCTGTGCTGGTCAACCCGGCGATTTTTCCGGCCCGCGATCTGCGCTCTTATGTGGGACCACTGCGAACCTACCATGATGATCAACCCATGGAATTGTTAGCTGAGCATATCGACGAGCTCAACGCCCTCGTGGCACCGCCGGTGACGCTAACCGAACGTTACTTCCTGATCGCGGCCAAAGGGGACGAATTAATCGACTGGCGCGATATGGTCGCCCGCTACCCGGGGGTTCGTACCGTATTGCGCGAGGCCAGCGATCACGGATTATCCGAGTTTGCCGAGCACGTGGATGAGGTAGTGGAATTTGCCGGTTTTAACCTCTCACATTACGGGGCCAGCAGTGCCCGCAACGTATAATTCGATTTATGGCGTTCGCACTTTTTGAGGAAAACGGTGACCTGAAATCGGGCACTATCCTGGCAGACAACGGTACCAGCCTTCAAATTGAGCTGGTCACCGGGCGCCGTGCCAAGGTCAAAGCGACCCATATCTACCTGCGTTTCGAATCGCCACTGGCTGAGGAGCTGCTCCCCGAAGCGCAGCGCACCGCCGAAGCCATCGATGTCGATTTTCTTTGGGAATGTGCGCCAGGCGAAGAATTCGGTTTTGATACTCTGGCTGCTGACTATTTTGGCGGGCAGCCAACTGCAGTTCAGTCCACGGCCTTGCTCACCAAGCTGAAGTCGGCGCCTATTTATTTTCAACGTAAAGGGCGTGGGCGTTTTAAGGCCGCACCGGAACAAACCGTGCATGCTGCGCTGGCAGCTGTTAAAAAGCGCGAAGAACAGGAATTGCAGATTCAGAAAATGGCCGATGACATGGTGGCCGGCGAATTGCCGGCGACGGTCCAGAAATGTGCAGCCCAATTGCTGACCCGACCGGACAAAATGAGCCTCGAATTCAAAGCCCTCGATCGGGCGCTGACCGCTGCCGGCAAGACGCCGATGCAGATGTTGTTCGATCTGGGCGCGTTTGCAACTGATTACGCACTGCACATCGCTTGCTTTGCGGCAGAGCAGTTCCCCCGTGGTGTTGGCTTTGACGAAAAGCTGACCGGTTGGCAGCCGTCGGACGGGTTGCTGTCGCGTATCGACGCATTACCTGTTTCTGATGTTGTCGCGTTTTCAATTGATGATTCTTCGACCACCGAGATTGATGATGCATTGTCGGTCCAGTTAATGGGTGATGGTCGACACATTGTCGGTGTTCACATTGCCGCCCCGTCCCTGGCAATAAGCCCGGGAGACGAAATCGACAATATTGTCCGGGATCGAATGTCCACGGTATACATGCCGGGTGACAAGATCACTATGCTCGCCCCGTCGGTGGTCGATAGTTTTTCTCTTGACGCTGGGCGACAAGTTCCGGTTGTGTCACTTTATGTTCAACTGGATGAAAACGGTACCGGCTTCGAAAAAGTCTGGAGTGCCCTTGAGCAAATAACCGTAGCTGATAACCTGCGCGACGACCACTTGGACACAATTGTCACAGAGGCCGCACTTGAAGACCCGCAAGCCGATTTGCCGCATGGTGACGCGCTGCGTGTCTTATGGAAACTGATGCATGGTTTACTCGCCCACCGAGAGCAAGTACGCGGTAAACCTGAGCCGCGGTTTCGAACTGACTTCATTTTTAGCATCGTTGATGATGTGGTCAGCATCGCTCAGCGCCGGCGTGATGCACCATTGTCGCGCCTGGTGGCTGAGATGATGATTCTGGCCAATTCGCAGTGGGGTCGGATGCTCGCTGAAGCATCGATTGCGGGCATTTACCGTTCACAGCAAGCCGGGCGGGTTCGGATGAGTAGCCAGGCATTGCCGCACGATGGCATTGGGGTGGCTCAGTATATGTGGGCAACGTCACCGTTGCGGCGTTATATCGACCTTGTCAACCAGCGCCAGCTGATTGCCATGATCGAACAGACGCCTCCTGCACTGGAAGAAAACAGTGCCGACTTATTTTCGATCATTCCGTCATTCGAAGCCCGCCATTCGGCCTACCAGGCGTTTCAGCAGAACATGGAGCGCTACTGGTGTATGCGTTGGTTAGGTCAGCGCCGCGAGCGACAATATGCGGCGGTTGTGGTCCGTGACGAGCTCGTGCGGATGGCCCAGGTGCCGCTGTACTTTCGCCTGGATTCAACACCGCCTCTGGCGCCCGGGCGTCGTATCATTGTCGTTATTGACAGCTATAACCCACTGGATTTGACCGTGAGCGCCCGGTATATTGGCCTGGACGAGTCATTCGACGATCCGCCGGTAGTGGCTTCTGATCCGGCGCCGCAGTGAGGGGGGGGCAATGAACCCGTTTCGGCTTCGCAGTCTGCTCTCCCGCCTGAAAGAACCGGTCAGCCAGGGCATTGTGTATTCACTTGCGTTGCACGGCCTGCTCATGAGCGTGCACTTTGCTGCGCCGGAGCCCTTGAAGCTCAAGCCGCTGGATTCAAGGCTGGAAGTGATTCTGGTCAATGCAGAAAGCCGCACTGCACCGGTTAACCCGGAAGTTGTAGCCCAGGTCAATATGGAGGCTGGCGGCGACCGGGACAAGGGCCGGGCAACGTCGCCGCTTCAGGCTGAGGCAAAAGTAGAGAACGGTCAGGATATCGTGCGTAAGCGACGTAAGGTTGCTGATCTGGAAGCGATGCAGCGTCAACTCATGACCATGGCGCGCAGCCCAACTACTTTTGTTGAAAGCCAGGACACCAAGAAAAAGAGCAATGATGCTGGCAACGACTCAGAAGATATTCAATTTGTTATCGCACGGCTGCAGGCTCAAATCGCCAAGAACATTTCTGACTACAACAAGCGTCCAAAGCGCCTCACCTACGGGGTGAATGCGGTTGGTGCTAACTATGCCCGCTATGTCACTGACTGGGCAGCCCGCATCGAAGAAATTGGTACGGAACGGTATCCACCCGCTGCCCGGGGCAAGTTTTACGACTCTCTGGTAATTATGGTGGAAATTCAGAAAGACGGTCACGTCGGTGATATTCAAATAAAGCGTAAGTCAAAGTTCAACGTCCTTAATAAAGTAATCAAAGAAATTGTCCTGGCTGGCGCGCCTTATGAACAGTTCACCAAAGAGATGGCGGCTGAAGGAGATATTTTGCAGATTGTCCGCACCTGGACGTTTACGAATCGCTCGCTGCAAACCAGTAGCGCACCGGCAAAATAAGTGAATGCGCCAGTCGCGCCCGGGCCAGGTGACCGCTATGCAGTGATCGGAAATCCGATTGCGCACAGCCGGTCGCCACAGATTCACACAAGCTTTGCGCAGCAACATCAGCAGGCGCTGACTTATACACGTTTGCTGGCCCCGCTTGACGGTTTTATCGAGTCCGTCAGAGATTTTGCCGAACAAGGTGGGCGTGGCCTGAACGTTACCGTCCCCTTCAAAGAGCAGGCATTTGCGCTAGCCGACCATTGCGCAGACCGGGCCCGCCTTGCTGGTGCTGCCAATACGTTGAGCTTTGGCCCGGACGGTATAGCCGCTGACAATACTGACGGTATCGGGCTGGTTCGCGATCTCACTCTTCGGCAGGGTGTGGACCTTGCCGGTGCCAATATTGTGCTGCTCGGTGCCGGCGGTGCTGCCCGCGGCGTGTTATTGCCCTTGATACAGGCAGGGGTTGGCAGTGTATTGATTGCGAACCGAACCCATCAGCGGGCGTTGTCACTGGTGAAATTATTTCATGATGCCGCCGCCCAATCGGCAATTGAGTTAAGCGCTTGTCAAACCAGTGAGCTTGCCGTTGTCGTTCGCTCGTTGGCACGTCCGGTATGGATTAACGCAACGGCAGCCAGTCTTAATTCTGACGTCAGCCCGGTCAGTGGGCAGTTGTTGGCCCCGGCGTTGATCGCTTACGACATGGTGTATTCGACTCAGCCCACGGCGTTTATGAAGGCGGCGCTAACAGTTGGCTGCGTCAAGGTAGCTGACGGGCTTGGAATGTTGGTTGAACAAGCGGCTGAGTCTTTTTATATCTGGCGTGGCGTTCGCCCCGCGACCGATACGATATACCGCGATCTGCGCTGACATTCATCGACACGCTTAGTTGTTACGACAGGTGTTAACACTATCGGTGGCCGTTTCCGTATTCCTCGGACATAATGATTGTTGGGCAGTTGCTGCGCAACAAACAAGCGACTGCTGAATCTTTGCACCCCCTTATGACAAATACACCCAACCCCCGCCAGCAGGACGATTCATTGTCGTCGTCCGCCCCGGGCCAGCAAACCGGTGACGAGACGATTGAGGTGCGTCCCCCGCGCGATCACGAGGCTGCTCAGATAGCCCTGGCCGAAGTGCAGCAATGGTTGCAGCGCCTGGATTTAATTCGGGACATGGGTCACAGTGATCGCACTGATGACCGTTCTGTTATTGTCGAGCGGGTTAATGAACAGCAATTGCTGTCCCATTTGCAGGCCCGGCTGAAAAAGTTGCATCCGGCAGACGTTGGCTACATCCTCGAAGCATTGCCGACCGACGAGCGCGGCCAATTGTGGGGGCTGATCGGTGCGGATCGTGATGCTGAGGTATTGCTCGAGGTTTCTGACTCCGTACGCGAGTTCCTGATATCGATAACCCCGCTGGACGAGATGGTCGAGATGTCACGCACGATGAATGCGGACGATTTGGCCGAGTTAGCTGAGTGCCTGCCTGACGATATTGTTACCCTCGTCCAGGAGCAGCTGACCGAAAAAGAACGCCAGCAGTTGCGGGCTGCGCTGAGCTCGGACGAAGACAGCGTTGGCGCCCATATGGATTTTGACCTGGTGACGATTCGTGAAGATGTCACCGTTGAGACAGTCTTTCGTTATCTGCGCCGCTTTGAAAGCCTGCCCCCACATACCGATTCAGTATTTGTCGTGGATCGCGACGATATGCTCAAAGGTGTTCTGCCAACCGATCGCCTGCTGGTTGCAGAGCCAGAGAAGTTGGTCAGTCAGGTGATGCTTGCCGATTCGTTAACCTTTGATGCTCCGGACAATATTTTCGAGGCTGCCCAGGCTTTCGAACGTTACGACCTGGTCTCGGCACCGGTTGTTGGGCCACACGGTAGGCTGATTGGTCGTCTGGTCGTGTCCGAAGTTGTCGATGTGATCCGCGAAGATGTGGAAACCGATTTATTGAACCAGGCGGGTTTGTTTGAAGAAGAAGATCTTTTTGCCAATGTCTGGAACTCAGCCCGCAATCGGGGTTTATGGCTTGCCCTGAACCTGTGCACTGCGTTTTTTGCCTCCCGGGTCATCGGGTTGTTTGACGACACTATCGAAAGAGTGGTCGCGCTGGCGGCGCTGATGCCGATTGTTGCCGGTATTGCGGGTAATTCCGGCAATCAGACGATGGCACTGGTCATTCGGTCCATGGCTCAGGGTCAACTGAACAGTTCGAATATTAGTCGCCTGTTTGGTAAAGAGCTCACCGTCGCATTGCTGAACGGCTTGTTGTGGGGCGGCCTTGCCGGCTTGTTTGCATGGTGGTTATACAGTGATGGCCCGCACGGGCAGACCCTGGGCATGACGATGATGCTCGCCATGATGATCAACTTGTTGCTCGCTGCCGCAGTTGCCCTGGCCGTACCACTTTTCCTGCGACGCATCGGGCGTGATCCGGCGATGGGCTCCCCGGTGCTGCTGACCTTCAGTACTGACAGTCTTGGTTTTCTGATTTTCCTTGGCCTGGCGACCCTGTTTTTCCGCTGATTCGCCGAAACGATTTCAACAGAATCGCGTCAAGCCGGGGCAGTTGTTCCGGCTGGCTGTGCCAGGGCGGGTCGACCCAGGGCAGCGACCAGAATCAGACCAAGCACGGCCAGCCCGATAAGAATCGAAAAAGCCAGGGCGTAACTGCCATTTGTGTCAAATGATAATCCGGCCAGCAGTGGGCCGGTGGCACCGCCGATCGTGCCAAAAAACACGATTGCGCCAAATACCGAGCTGTGGGCCTTCATATCAAAATACTCAGCGATCGTTGGTGAAACCACAGTGAAAAAACCGCCGTGGGCAAAACCATAAAAGGCGGCAAAGAAAAATAGCCAATGGCTGGCGGAACTGAAACGCAGAATCAACAGTGACGTTAACAGCATGACAAAACACATCAGGTAAGCGTTGCGTCCGCCGAGTCGGTCGACGCCAGCGCCAACGACCAGGCGTCCGGCAATACTGGTTGCACCAATTACTGACAGGATGCCGGCGGCTGTCGTCGATGTCATGCCCAAGTCTGTGCCGTGGGCAACAATATGCAGTGGGATGGTGGTCAGTACTGGAAAAAAGACGGCCTGAATGGCGCACAACAACCAGAAGTGGCGGGTCTTGGCGACCTGTCGGAACGAGCGACCCGCTACCGGCGCAGACATTGAGGTTGAGGCTGCGATTGTGGCTGCGTTTGAGGCCGATCCTGGTTCGGATAAGTTTTCGGGGTCTGTTTTGACTGCCGGATTTCGCATTAGTTGGGCGGCTGCGACCAGGATAAACGCCGCACCCAGCCCCAGTGCCAGGCAGGCCATGCGCCAGCCCATTGCGCCGGCCAAAATAGCAGCGACCGGGGGCAACACAATTTGCCCAAACCCGGTTCCGGTCTTGACGATACCAGTCATCATGCCGCGCTTTTTCGGAAACCAGCGGGCGATTGTGGACAAGGTGACCACGTCATGGGTTGCCAGTCCGATCCCGACGAAGCAGCCGTAAAGCACCAGTAGCTGCCACGGCGAATGCATTGCCGCCATCAGTGCGTAACCCAGGCCAAACATCAAACCGGATCCGGTTAACACCCAGCGCGGACCCAGGTTGTCATTGAGCCGGCCGGCCAGAAAAGCGAGAATGCCCATCATCAGCATCGCGGCTGACGATGCCGCAGACAGTAAGGTACGAGACCAGCCAAACTCAGCTTCCAGTTCCTTGAAGAACACACCGTACGCGAACATCGTTCCGATGACCGTAAACTGGGTCAGTAAGGAACCGGCAACCACCTTGCCGTGTCGGCCTGAGATATATGACAATTCGGATTCTCGACAGTAGCGCGCCGACATGGCGGGCCGTGTGACATGTTAGTACCATAAGCGGCTGCCGTCCCGGCCTGCTAATAGAAACTCCATGGAAAATAACGCGGACTGTCCGTGCACCTCCGGCGCTGCCTATAGCCGCTGTTGTCATCCAGCGCATTTGAGTCGTGGCCGGGAAGCCTTGTCGGCCGAAGCGTTAATGCGGTCTCGATATAGCGCTTTTGTGCTCAAGCTGGATGCTTACCTTCTGGCAACCTGGCATCCGAGCACTCGGCCGTCGGAGTCACTTGCCGATGCCGACAAAAGGCAATGGCTTGGCTTGAAAGTCCTGGGTCACGAAACAACTGTTCCCGGCCACGCGACTGTCGAATTTATTGCCCGCAGCCGGGTTCCAGGGCAACGGGCTGAGCGCCTGCATGAACTGAGTCGGTTCGTCTTTGAAAATGGCCAGTGGTTTTACGTTGACGGTGAGGTTCGAGTGCCGTCAGGCTGAAGCGATCAGCGTCGATCCGATGGTTATTACCCCTTACGCGGTACGCTGATCACGTGCCCGATGCGATCATTGCGTTCAAGTTGATCATGGGCTGCCTTAATTACTGTCAGGCGGTTCAGTAATGTTTGTGGCATTGGTGCAGTTCGGCGGCTCTTGCGATCGACCCACGACGAAATTGATTCGTAGCTCGCGGCCAGATACTCGTTTTTGGCATCGTACATTTCGGCGTAGTAGTGGAATCGTTTGTAGTCGAAATCCAGCAGTCGGCTTTCAAAGCGCATAGTCGCGCCTTCATGAATTTCACGAATGAAGTGTAAGTGCGATTCAAGCGCGAAGGTTGTGCCGTTGTGCTGGTCGCGAAACTTGCTGTCCAGCCCGATCCACTCAAAGAACGACTCAGCCGAAAGATCGAATACGACATGGTAATAGCCCACATTCATATGGCCGTTGTAATCAATGTATTCAGGTCTGACGGTATAGCCTGTACTGATAAAAGGTGTGGGAATGTCTTTTTCTTGCATGTTCTGTTGGCCTGAAAGCTTGCTTATTGCCTGTAATCGTTCGTAAATCGTTCGGTTCGTTTGCTGTCGATTCTTGTTAAAGACTACGAGGGTTAAAAATTCCACAACCACTGACCGCGTTCCCCAATGCAAGACTCATGCTCTCATTCAGCAGGCGTCGCCTGATCAGTGGTGATGTAATCGGGACGCGCGCTGGTCTAAGGCGCGATAAAACTCCCGGATTTGCCACCGTGTTTCTCCTTCAGCCTGATGTCCCTGATGGTCATCGCGCGGTCTACGGCTTTGCACATGTCGTAAATCGTCAGCAGGCCAACCGACGTTGCCGTCAGGGCTTCCATTTCTACACCGGTTTTGCCGTCACACTGGACAGTCACTTCGCAGGTTACTGAGTTAGATTCTGTATCAATTTGAAAATCTGTTGCCACCTTGGTAATTGACAGCGGGTGGCACAACGGGATGAGGTCAGAACACTTTTTCGCTGCCTGGATAGCCGCAATTCGCGCAATACCAATGACATCACCCTTGGCGGCATTGCCGTCGCGAATTAGCGCCAGGGTTGCCGGTTGCATCACGATAGTGCCGCTGGCCACTGCGATCCGACGGGTAATGGATTTGTCTGCGACATCAACCATGTGGGCCTGTCCGCTGGCGTCAAAATGGGTCAGGGTTTGGTTACCGTCCGGGTTGCCTGGATTATGCGGGCTGCTCATGTTCGCGCTCATACATTCACCTTTTGTGGTGAATTTCGGTTAATTTACTTAAATGTCATAGTATCGGAAAAATGCCAGTGCCCCGATTTGAGTTGTCACGTTATTTGCGCCACGGCCGATCGGTCCTGGCCGCGACCTTAGTCGGTTGCGTGTTGCTAAACGTCATCGGCACAGGTGGCATTGCTTTGTCAACCGCCATTGCACAGGAGTCTAATCTGCCAAGAATTGGTGATGCTGCGGGTGGTGATTTGTCTCCCGCCACCGAGCGGCGTATTGGTGAAATCATCATGCGTGGGCTTCGTCGCGATAATGCGATGATTGATGACGCGGAACTGACGGGATATCTGAGTAATTTTGCCTTGCGCCTGACTGACACAACCCCGGCTCGTGGTTTTCAATTCGAATTTTTTCTACTCCGTGATCCAACACTGAATGCGTTTGCACTGCCCGGTGGATATATTGGTGTGCATTCCGGTCTGCTGCAGACGGCTTCGACTGAGTCAGAGCTTGCCTCTGTTCTCGCACACGAGATTGGCCATGTCACTCAGCGCCATATGGCGAGAATGCTCGCGCGCAGTGAGCGAACATCTTTGTTGTCCCTGGCAGCTGTTTTCATGGCCGTGCTGGCGGCAAGCAGTAATCCGGATGCCGCCGCCGGGTTGATCGCCCTGGGCAGCAGTGTCTATGATCAGCAAATGTTGTCGTTTTCACGTGACGCCGAACAAGAGGCCGATCGAATTGGCCTGGAGATCCTGCGCGAAGCCGATTTCAATACCAATGACATGATTGCGTTTTTTGCCCGCATGCAGCAGGCGACCCGCCTTTACGAGAATAACGCGCCGTCATACCTCCGTACTCATCCGCTAACGTCGGAACGCATGGCAGATATTCAGAATCGAGTAGTTGATTTGCGCTACCGTCAACGGGTCAGTTCGATTGGGTTTCATCTCGTGAAGGCCAAACTGCAGGTACAGTCTGATACAACCAAAGACGGTTTGCAGGCCACCCGCAAGACATTTGAAACCCGGCTTGCTCAGCGTACCTTTATTAGCGAGACAGCTACCTGGTATGGGCTGGCCGTCGCAGCAAGCCATCAGGCTGACTTGAAAACCGCACGCGAGTCATTGGCAAACGCACGCCTTGCGGCTGTCAGAGAGGGTTACGAAAAATCGCATCCGTTTTATGAACGCCTGGCTGCGCAAATAGAACTGGATGCCGGCCAGGTGTCCCGGGCCAGTGCTATTGTCGACAACGCCCTGGGCCAGTACCCGGATGCGTTGGCGTTGCGACTGCTGAAGGTAGATATAGCATTGCAAGCCGGGCGGTTTGAAGTTGCTGAATCGCAGATTGAAGACCAGCTGCGTATTCGTCGCTCAGAACCCAATCTGTGGCATCGGCTGGGCAAAGCTTATGCCGGACAGGGTAAAACCGGCTTGTCGCATTGGGCGGTTGGTGAGCAATACAGTCTGCTCGGCGCATGGAGTGCTGCCCGTGAACAGTTCCAGCTGGCCCTGCGCGACAAATCAGTCGATTTTTATCGGCTCTCGCAGATTGATACCCGAATCAAAGAAACCGAACAAAAAATCATTGAAGAAAACGAGGCGCGTCAGCGCCTTGAATAAGCGCCTTGTGCTGGTCGCCGGTTAAACCCGAGCGCCTGGTCGGCTGATTGGGCCAGGGTTTCCAGTGGATATCGATTGCCGCTAATTGTCACGCTCGCTTCGTCCAGGTCCAGGCTGGCCAGGTCCATATCGTGAACACTCGCGGGCCCGTGTTCGGTCACCAGGTACAAGACATCATCCGGACCGACACAGGCACGACTGACGGTCTCGATAGAGTCGCCGATATGGGTAATTAGAACGTCGGTATTGCTCGGGCTATCCATGACCCGAACGATCAGAGGCGCGGTATCCAGGTTCGCGTAGGCTCTTTGAGGGCCGTTTTGCCAGAACCAGTTGCCATTTGAATCTGCGCCATAGTTTCGGGCAATAAAGTCAATTAGTTTGGGATTGCGAAGCAGGCTGCCGTCGCCGTGGACAGTTTCGTCAAAACCGGGTTGGTTGCGATCGACTAAATACCATTGCCCGCGTCGGTCCAGACGCAACCATCCGTAAGCAGCGGGAACATCTGGCCAGCGTTCCATTGCTTTCATCACCTGATCATCCATTGGCAGCTTCTCCGAACCAGGTAAACAAACGTTGTATCAGCCAGTTGAGCGAACCGGGAGGTGAGCCGGACACAAAACCAACATGGCCACCGCTGGGGGGATACTCAAGCTGCACGGATGCAGAGACTTGAGAGGGTAATGACAGACTACTCGTTGGTACGAAGGGGTCATTCAGGGCGTTCAGCACCAGAGCGGGCACGGTGATTTGCGGAAGAAACCGCCCGCTCGACGAGCGCGTCCAATAGTCGTAACAACTGGAAAAACCATGTATCGGGGCAGTCACGGCGTCATCGAAGTCGAAGAAATTGCGCGATTGCTCCATCTTTTCCCTGCTGAACAGCCCGGGATACTGGGCCAGCTTTTGGTGACTTTTGGCTTTGAGGGTTCGTAAGAAAATCCACGTATAAAACTGACTGAATCCGCGTGACAACGCGGCGGCACCAGCATGCAGATCATGAGGCGCTGAAATACTGGCTATACGCTCAACGCACTTTGAGGCGCCGGTTCCGTGTATACCGGCCCACTTCAGTAGCGCATTGCCGCCCAGGGATACCCCGGCAGCAAACCGTAAAGAGCCGGGAAACTGCTGCGCGATGCGACGCAAAACAAAGTCAATTTCGTCACTATCACCTGAGTGGTAGGCCCGGGGCGCAAGGTTGATTTCACCACTGCATCCTCGAAAATGAGCCACTGCGCCGCGCCAACCCCTTGCTTGCGCAGCCGCCATCAGTGCAACGGCGTAGTGGCTCAACGAGCATCCTTCCAGGCCGTGAAACAACACAAGAATTGGTGCTGTATCGCTGATGTCACCTGTTGTGAAGTCAACGTCGATAAAGTCGCTATCGGTGGTTAGCCATCGTTCGCGTCGGTAGATTATGGGTGGTCGAGGCGCAAACTGCGCAGCATAAATAGTCTGCCAGTGCGACCCAGCCAACCACGGCGGCGATTGGTAATGATCGTCGGTAACGGACGAAATGCTCACTTACCCATATCAGTGTAATACAGCCCCGGCACTGCTTTGCACAGAGGTTTCTTCACCGGCAGGGGCAGAATGGTGCATAACCATCTGCCATCCGGATGGGTCATGAATATAGACGTTAGTTGCAAAACAATGAATCACTTCGGGTTGTTGATCGCCGGGAATCGTGATTTCTTCAATGACGTTGTGAACGGCTATCGCTCCGCTGACAGTGCAAACCTGTTTAAGTGCTTCGACCTCGATGCCACCACGCTCGAGAATGGATTCCCACGACGACTCGATCGCGTTCCAGCCTTGCAACCGAGGCCCGTTCGGGTGAATACAGACGATTTCATCTTCCTGAGCCCAGACTTGCATCACCGCATATGGGTCGCCGTTGCGTAAGGCATCGTAGAACGCATCTTCGGCATCTTCCGAAGTGGCAAATTCGCTAAATGGGTCTGGCATTATCAGTGGCTTGTATCAGTCGCTTTTATAACCCGTTCGATTGAATTGAACACGCGTACGGGGTCAAGCAGGTTTACGCAGTTGGCGTGCCCAAGTGCGCAACTATTCGCGTTGCACGGACTACAGGTGAGGTTTAACCAGTGTACCTGAGCATCAATAGTCAACGGCGGGTTAATTGTCGGGCTGGTCGCTCCGTACACCGCAACCAGCCTGCCGGCGCTGGCGGCTGCCACATGAAGCAGGTCTGAATCATTGCATACGGCGACTTTGGACGCCTGTAATAATGCAATGGTTTGAATCGTGCTGAGCTGGCCAGCCAGGTTAACCATTGCAACCGTGCTTAAGGTGGCAATCTCCGTGCACAGGTTTCTGTCCAGGCGGGTGCCAACCATGACAATCCGGGTGCCCGGCCACTGACGGGTCAGCATGGCTGCAAGGTTGGCAAAATGCCGTGCCGGCCATTGCCGGGTAGGACTGGATGCGCCAGGACACAACACAATCAACGGCGCTTTGCTGCCCGCGTCGAAGTGCTTTTCAAGTTCGCGCTTAACAAAATGTGCTGCCTCACCTGAAGCAGTCAGCCGCGGAACTGGAATTGTGCCCGGGGTCGCCCGGTCTGGATCACAAACCAGGCGAACAAACTGTTCGATACGGTCGGTCAACCCAGACTTGCCGTGTCGCCCAAGGTGACGCCGTTCGGGGATTCTTGCCATCCAAGGGGCCATTGCTGTTGACCCGTTTTTCTGCAGGTTATAGCAGCGGCCGTAGTGGCGGTCGCGCAGAACTTCAGCGAGTTTCCAGGTCGTGCGAAGCCCGGAAGAGGCTTGATCCGGCACCACAATGACGTCGACTACCTGGGGGATCGCTTCTAGAAAAGGAGCTACTGATTCATTGGCAATGACGTCAAGGCTGACATCCGGGAAGGCGCGCTGATGCAAAGCGATTGCCGGCTGCATCATGATTGCTTCCGGCACTGAGCGCGGAGCAATGAATAAATGTCGCGGAATCACGTTGTTGGCTTCAGTGGGTGCTGATCTTGGCACCATCTTTTAGCTTGTATTTGGTACCGCAATACGGGCAGGATGCCTGCCCCGTCGATGTAACATCAAGGTAGACGCGTGGATGGGAGCTCCATAAGGTCATCTTGGGGTTCGGGCAACAAGCCGGCAAGTCTTTGCCGTCCAGCTCCACGGGGTTGTTTTCACTGCTCATGCAAAACTCCGACGGGTTTCAGGGTTGGCGAGATTGAGTAGCGACACGCTCAGATGCCGGTTAACCAGTTACCGTATTTTGTGTTGCGGCCGGAAACGGTATCAAAGAAGATGGTTTGCAGTTGTTCTGTTATAGGTCCGCGCTTGCCGGCGCCGATCATGCGGTTGTCGAGTTCGCGAATCGGGGTTACCTCTGCTGCTGTGCCGGTAAAGAAGGCCTCGTCGGCCAGGTACATTTCGTCGCGTGTAATTCGCTTCTCGATTACCTCAATGCCCAGATCTCGGGCGATTGTTACAACCGAGTCTCGGGTGATACCGTCCAGACAGGACGCGAGGTCTGGGGTGTAGATGCGTCCGCCGCGAACAATGAAGACATTTTCACCGGCACCTTCTGAGACATAACCCTCGGTATCAAGAAGCAAGGCCTCGTCATAACCATTGGCGGTGACCTCACGGTTTGCGAGGATGGAATTGATGTAGTAACCCGAAGCCTTGGCGCGCACCATGGAAACATTCACATGATGACGGGTATAAGAAGAAGTCTTTACCCGGATTCCTTTACTGATGCCATCTTCACCGAGGTAGGCCCCCCAAGGCCAGGTGGCAATCGCCACATAGATCGAATTGCCAACCGGGGAGACCCCCATTTTCTCTGACCCGATCCAGACCAGTGGTCGGATATAACAAGACTTGAGGTTGTTCGCTTTGATGGCATCAATCTGAGCCTGGACAATATCTTCGAATGAAAACGGAATTTCCATCTGAAAAATCTTGGCCGAATTGAACAAGCGCCGGGTGTGCTCTGGAAGGCGGAATACTGCGCTACCGCCCGATGCTTGTTCGTAGGCGCGGACTCCCTCAAAAACGGCCATGCCGTAGTGCAGCGAATGGGTCAGTACGTGTAGCTTGGCGTCACGCCACTCGACGAACTCCCCGTTCATCCAAATTTGACCTTCCATCTGAGCCATTGACATGGCGCTCTCCGATTTCAACGAACCGCCGATTCTATCCTGCCCAGTGACAGTTTGGCGTGCCAGCTGATCCGAGATTTGGGCTCGGATCCAATTAAATAGGGTGATTCAATGGTTGGTCGTTGCTACACTTGCGCCCTATGACAAATGACACCATGGCCGGCCGCGGGCTGCAATCGCTGCAATTTCAGGTTGGCTTACTCGCTGTGATGCAGGCGTTACTGCTGATAAACAACGTGACGCTGATCGCCGTTAACGGGCTGGCAGGGTTTGCCCTGGCAGACGAAAAATGGCTGGCGACCTTTCCTATTACGGCCTGGGTTTGTGGCGGGGCGATCTGGGCGATGCCTGCGGCAGCATTTATGCGCCGTTTCGGGCGTCGTGCTGGCTACACAATGGGTTCGGTCTGTGCGATTACGGGGGCTATTCTGGCCTGGGCGGCAATGCAAGTCGGTTCACTGGCATTGCTGAGCCTCGCGGCTTTTGTCGCGGGTGCTTACAACGCATTTGGTGTCAGCCTGCGTTTTGCCGCGGCTGATGTTGCTGAGGCCTATCGCCCTTCATTCAAGGCCAAGGCAATTTCGCTGGTGCTGGCAGGCGGGATCATGGGCGGCATTGTGGGGCCGGAAACGGCAAAATGGTCGCGTACCTTGCTGGATGCCGAGTTTGGCGGAACTTACCTGACATTGATTGGTTTTGCAGTTTTGTCAATGATTCTGGCGCAGTTCATCCGTTTGCCGTCGAGTATTGCGACCGCCAAGGACGGGCCAGTGCGGCCGCTGCGTGAAATCCTGGCCCAGCCAATATGCTGGGTTGCCATTATGTGTTCTGCGGTTGGTTACGGGATCATGAATCTGCTGATGGTAGCAACGCCACTCGCAATGGAAGCCCATCATCACCCGTTTAACAGTGCAGCTTTTGTCATTCAGTGGCACGTAATTGGCATGTATCTTCCCGGTCTGGTAACTGGCAGCCTGATTACGCGCTTCGGCATCCTGCCGATTGTCTTTACCGGGGCGATCCTGACGATGATCTGTGTATTTATAGCGCTCAGCGGCATCAGCGTTATGCACTTTACCGCGGCTTTGTTCATTCTCGGTGTCGGCTGGAATTTTATGTATACCGGTGGCAGCACCTTATTAACTCAGGCCTACCGACCACAGGAGAAGAACCGGGTGCAGGGTTTCATGGACGTGTGCGTGTTCACCACCATGATTACCACGTCGGCTTCATCGGGCGCGCTGTTGTATACCAATGGCTGGCATGTGCTTAATGTCGCTTCATTGCCATTTATTGGCCTTGCTATCGGGGCGGTGCTTTGGCTGGCACTAAAGAAGGGCTGGCAGTTCGGTGTTACCGAACAAAAGCCGGCTTAGTTACCTCTAGGCCAGGTGCTGGCTGACATTCGTGCCTGGTATTAGTGCATGGGGCACCGGTTCGGGTGCCCCTGATGATTGCGGCCACTGTTCAAGCGGCGCCGGCGGACAGGATCAACTGATCCCATAGCGTTTTGACGGCGCGAATTTCGGTTTCAACTGTTGAGGGTTCAACCCGCGCATATTGCGCACCCTGCAGGCGTAACAGGTGTTGCAGCGTACGGAAGCGCTGATACGCACCGGCGACTTGCTCAGCCAGATCTGGTGCAATCAGCCCCAGTTCGGCGGCCCGGCGCAGCAGTGCGATGTTGCCGATATTATCCATCATGGTGGCGGAATCGCAGGCATTGGCCAGCACCAGGTACTGAACAATAAACTCGATATCGACCATGCCACCAGGGTCGTGTTTTAGGTCGAACATTTCGGTGCGATTTGGATGCCCGTCGATCATTTTTTTGCGCATTTGAAGCACTTCCTGGCGTAACTCAGCAGGATCGCGCCGTATTGCCAGCAATTTGGATCGCAATTCTTCAAATTGTTCACCAACCTGCGGATCACCGGCGCAATATCGTGCCCGGGTCAGCGCCTGGTGTTCCCAGACCCAGGCCGATTCGCGCTGATACTGGCTAAACCCGGACAAACTGCTCACAAGCACCCCGGCTTCTCCGTTCGGACGCAATCGCAAATCGATATCAAACAATTGCCCTGCCGGGGTTTGCGCGGACATCCAGGTGGCCACCCGGCGAGTCAGTTGCGCATAGGCATGGGCAGCGTCGGGATGAGGGTCGTCATAAACAAAGACAAGGTCCAGATCTGACGCGTAGCCCAGCTCTTTGCCGCCAAGCCGTCCATAGGCAATGATGGCAACCCGTGGTTGGTCTGTATGTTTCTCGGCTAACTGGTTCCAAACGGTTTGTAATGCAACTTTCAGGGTTTGGTCAGCCAGTTCGCTCAATTCGTCCGCCACCGTCTGAATTGGCATGTGACCTGCAATTTCCCTGGCCAGAATCCGAAAAAGCTGAGCGTGATGCCATTCTCTGGCGACGTTCATCTGCCGTTCGGTGTCGGTACCCGCTGTCGTTTGTAACGCATTCATTTCCGCCATCAGGTCGCTTTGCCATTGCGCCAGGTCGGTCGATTCGTATAAATGACCGTCTATCAATTCGTCAAGCAGGATTGGGTGACGGGTCAGATAGCTTGCCGCCCAGTCCGAGGCGTCCAGAATGACCAGAACACGTTCGAATGCTTTTGGGTACTGCGCCAGTAGTGCAAGGTAAGCGGGGCGGCGGCAGACCGTTTCGAGCAGGGTGATCAGGCGCTGTGCGCACTTCAGGCTGACACCTCGCGTTTGCGCAGCGCCCAGTAACACGTCGATGGATTCCTGGGCCTCGGGTCGCGCTGCCCGGTAGCGCGGTCCGCTGCGCAAAATCTCAATCTGGCGGCTTATTTCGTCACGGTCTTGCTCATCGACGGGGTCAGGCGCTGCCAGGCTGCCCGATGGCTGCAAGCCATCGGTTGCCGGCTTGCCGGCGGCGGCCGGACGGTCGGCCTCGGCAACATGATCCGGGTCGAGCAAGCTGTCAAACAATTGCCCTACCTGGGCGCAAGAAGTGGCCAGCTTCGCTTTGAATACATCGGGTGCGAGCCCGAGCATTGCGGCGATGTGGTGCTGGGTTTTGTCGTCTGCAGCCAGGAAGTGAGTCTGTTGATCATCGCGATATTGCAACATATGCTCGCAACGCCGCAGCAATTGATAAGCCTGGCGCAGTCCGCTGACCTCGTCTTCGTCTAACAAGCCACGATCTGCCAGGACGCTTAAAGTCGGCAGGGTTGCGCGGTCACGTAGTGCTCGGTCGCGCCCACCGCGGACGATCTGAAACAACTGCGCAATGAACTCAATTTCGCGAATGCCCCCGCGCCCCAGCTTGACGTCCTGACCATCCGCACGGTTCATATCCCGGCGGTTTGCTTCAGTTTGAATCAGTTCGTGCACTTTCTTCAGCGCGCCAAAAACGTCGTAGTCGTGATAGCGTCTGAATACAAATGGCTGAATCAGAGCGTTGAGTTCTTTGATGTCCTCGGCAACTTGATCTGGTGGCGACAAACCCGTGTCGGCAATTACCGCGGCTTTTAGCCAGGCAAAACGTTCCCATTCGCGACCCTGGACCTGGAAGTAAACTTCCAGCGCGGGCAGGGTGCAAACCAGGGGGCCGGAGTCTCCGTTTGGTCGTAGGCGGGTATCAATTCGAAATACAAAACCGTCAGCGGTCGGGTCGGACAGTAAACTGATGGTGCGCCGGGCAACCCGGTGAGCAAAATCGCTTGATGCGATTTGACCACGCCGTGCTGGTTGGCCGTCGGCAGTTATACCATCGGTCTGGCCTTCGTCGCGGAGTAAGAAAACCAGGTCGAGGTCGGACGAGACGTTCAATTCGTTGGCACCGGCTTTGCCCATGCCAACCGCCAGCAAATCAATCACCTGGTTATTGGAATCCCGCGGCAGGCCAAAATCAGCGATCATTTCTTTGGCGGCGGAACGCATTGCGTAATTTGTAACGAGTTGTGCCATGCTGGACATCGCAGTGCAAATTTCGTTTAAATCAGCCTGGCCGGTAAGATCGCGCTCCATCAGTGCCATAAAGACGAGTTGTCGGGTTCGTCGCAAGCCAATGCCAATGTCGGTTGGCTCAGCGTCGAAATGCCATTCGAAGGCAGATTCAATCGCTTTTCTGTCTACCGACGAGCTGATCAGTGCGTTAAGCTGTTGCAAGCTTGCATCGCGCTGACTCATTGGGTATAGCGAACGGCGAAAATACTCGGAATGCTGCTCGGCAATAAATGCCATTTATTACTCCTTTGCGACCAAATTCAGGTGGTCAGCCCTGACCAGTCATCTTCTTCTTTTTAATTGTGAACAACAAGTCGTCGCAGCAATCGAATTTACTGGCTGACCCTCCGAACGCAAATTCGGGGTCAGCGCTTTCCCATGAGCCGCAGCCAGCGCCGACGCGCTCATGGTCTCCGTGGTGGCGGCGACTCACCCTCGCACTGATCGCGGCGTATTTTGTGCTGGGCGCCATGCTATTACTGGTGCGCGACGTGATTTGGCCGGATCTTGGCCGTTGGCAGTCCAATGTTGAACTCCTGCTGTCAAAATATACAGGCCAGGAGGTTCATATAACCGGCCTGGCGGGCGAGTTTTCCGGGTTCAGCCCGGTCGTCCGGGCTGAAAGCATTCGTATTGCCCGGCGGGGTGGTGATGAACTCTTCTCTGCATCTCAGATTAGTGCGGCTTTAAACTGGCGAACCCTGGTTCGTTGGACACCCGTGCTCGAATTTCTGAGCAGTCGGAAAATGTCGGTGCGTATCGAACGGATATCCGATACCCACTTGGCAATTGCCGGGCGCCAGTTTGCGCTTCCCGACTTGTCGGGGTTTGATATCGCGACGCCGCGATCAGAGCTGAAGCGCTGGCAATTACCCGAATGGTTGATGGCAGAACAAGGATTCCGACTGGATGAAGTCGACGTCGAATATCGTGACTCGAAACTAGGTACTGCATTCATTGCTTCGGGCGTAACGGTGCTGTCTCACGAACGCGATGGTCAGCGCAGCCTGATGATGGACATCCCGCGTTTGAGTGGGCAGAACGGGTCCGTTCAACTGCGCGCGACCCTGGGCAAAACGTCGCCCACATCAATGACTGAGCAATCACTAGGCAAAGTGCGATGGCACGGGGATGCCTGGATCAAGATTACCGATTTTGATAGCGGACAAGTGGCTGCTCTGATGCGGCAACCGCTTGTCTTGCAGCATGGTGAATTCAGTGGCCAGGCCTGGTTCTCGCTGGTTGACAGTGCGCCGGCTAATGCCCGACTCATTCTTTCCGGGGCTGATGTCGGTCTGCTGGCTGAACAATCCACAGCTGAGTTTCGTTCACTAGGAGCGCAGATTGATGCTGTCTGGGCGAACAACGGCAATGTAAAACTGACGGTTAGCAAGGCCCAGGCAACGGATGTAGACGGCAACCAGCTCACCGTTGACGACAGCAGTCATACCGCCACCCTGAATACGGCCTTCCAGCCGGTCCAGGCACGTTTTTCTTTGCGGGCCTTCGATGCGAAACGCTTTCATCAGTTTGCGATGAGATTGCCGATTCCGACGGACATGCGAAATCAGTTTGCACGTTTGTCCCTGTCTGGCAAGGTGGCGAGTCTGCAGATGGAATATGACGCCAGCAATGGTCCAACCCGCTACATCATTGACGCAACTTTTGAGCGACTGGGGATTGGCTATGATCTTGACAAAAACCGGGTAGCGCCAAAGCAGTGGGCGCCACGCCTGCCATCAGCGGAAAATATTTCCGGCAATGTAATTGTCACCGAAAAACAGGGCACGGCACGCATTTTTGGCAACAAAGCAGCAATTAGTTTCCCGGGCGTGTTTACGCAACCGCGCATCCCTTTTGATACCCTGAGTGCCGATGTTAGCTGGCAGGTCAGACCTGATCGTTTGCCGGTCAATGCGAACGGTACAGGTCGTCCCGATGTTGTTGTACAGGTCCGCAACCTGGCATTTTCCAATGCCGACAGCGAAGGCGAGGTTAACGCCAGCTTTCAGACGGCGGCAAAAGGCCCCGGCATTATTGATCTGTCGGGTAAGCTGGTCCGGGCTGACGCAAGCCGGGTTTACCGATACCTGCCAATGAAAATTCCGGGCAAGGTGCGCGACTGGGTGCAGGAATCTTTTGTGGCCGGAAAGTCGCAAGATGTTCGTTTTGTCCTGAAAGGTGACTTACGGGACTTCCCGTTCCGGGAGCCTGGTAGCGGCGAATTTGTGATTGATGCCAAGGTAAACGATGGCCGTTTCAGATATGCGCCGGACTGGCCGGTCATCGACAATATGCAGGCAAGAGTCAAGATCATCCGCGGCGGCCTGGACGTTAGCTCCCCCAGCGCCCGGATTTACGGCGTTGGCTTAAAAGAGACAAAGGCGGTTATCGCAGACTTTAGAAATTCTGTCCTCAAAATAGATGGCATAGCCGTCGGTTCAGCGCAGGAGATGGTGCGCTACGTGAACAACAGTCCAATTGGAAAGCGTATCGATGGGTTTACGACCAATACCCGGATATCGGGGAAGGCGACAACCCGGCTGAGCTTGAGTCTGCCGTTAAAAAACTTTGATGATTTTCGGCTTGAAGGCGCGTCGACCCTAAATAAGGCCAACGTGCTGTTGACAGACTTCCTGCCCCCGTTTTCCGGGGTCACGGGTACTTTGTTGTTCTCGGAAACAGGTATTGCAATCGAAAAAATGACCGGTTCGGTACTTGGCGGTAAAGCCAGCGTAACCGCCCGGAGTCCTCAGCGGGGCCAGACCGAAGTGCTAATTAGTGGTCGTAGCAGTGCTGCCGGATTGCGCAAGTTCGGCAACAATTTGTTAACCCGTTCGGTCAAGGGTTCAACAAACTATCAGGCATCGATTCGGGTTAACCGCGGTGTACCAACCATTGTTGTCACGTCGGCGTTAGAAGGTCTGGCGCTAGAGATGCCGCCGCCGCTGTATAAGCGGGCTGAGGTCAGTTTGCCGATGACGGTCGAAATGAGTCCGATTGGCAAAACGAATAACGGTGTGTCGGCTGACCAGTTATCCGTGTCGGTGCCCGAGGGCCGGGTCAGTATCGTCTTGCAGCGCAAACGAAACGACAAGGGGCAGATGCGGATTACCCGGGGTGTCCTGGCCGTAGGCGCAGAGACTGCGCCGGTCTTGCCTCAGGATGGATTGCGGGTCTCGGTTACCGGTACTTCGGTCAATGCTGACCGCTGGATCGACTTCTGGTCAGCAGATCAACAAGTGATGACAAAAGCGCAGCGCAGGTCCGAGCCTCTTACGGGCGGGGCCCCGCGTTCGGGTTATTTTGCCGGCTTTGACCTTATCCCATCCGAGGTGACCTTACTGGCTCCGAGTGCGCGCTTTCTGAATAAGCGTTATCACGATGTTGTCCTGGGCGCGACCCGGGTCAAGCAGCAATGGCGCATGAACCTGTCAAGCCGGGAAGCGAATGGCTACCTGTCCTATGCGGGTAACGCCAATACAGCCAAGGCTTTGTTATCTGCGAGATTCAGTCAGCTGAATATTCCAGAAAGCGAGGTTTCCAGTTTTGAACGCATGATTTCAGAATCCCGGTTTTCGCTGCCAGCGATGGATGTTCAGGCCGAACAATTCACGCTGCAAGGCCGGCCAATGGGCCGGCTGAGTTTGCAGGCGGTCAACCGGCAGAGTCAGTGGCTGATTAGCGAATTATCATTGCAGCACCCGTCTGCCCGCTTTGCTGCATCCGGCAGATGGTGGGTTGGTGACACCTCGCCTCGCGGTAACACACGTCTGAACTTTGATCTTGATGTTCAGGATGCCGGGGCCTTACTCACTGATCTTGGCATGCCAAAAACTCTGAGTGGCGGACTCGGAAAAATTGGCGGCATTCTGCAGTGGGGTGGTACACCTTTTGCGCCGGATCTGGCGACCCTCGGGGGCGAGCTATCGATCGCTCTGGGGCGGGGCCAATTCCTGAAAACTGAGCCGGGCATGGCCAAGCTGGTTGGTGTTCTGAGCCTGCAGGCCTTACCCCGTCGTTTGTCACTGGATTTCACCGACGTATTTCAAAACGGCTTCGCATTTGATGCCATTGTTGGTCAGGCTGAGATCAACAAAGGCGTTGTCAAAACGGATTCGTTGTTGATGCACGGGGTGCAGGCTGAAGTGCTCATTGCCGGAACCGCTGACATGGCAAGCGAAACGCAGGACTTATCAGTGAAAGTTGGTCCACATATCAATGCCGGCATTGCGTCACTGGCCTATGCCGCCCTGGCCAACCCGGCAATTGGCCTGGGTACTTTGCTGGCGCAGATCATTCTGGACAAACCGCTAAAAGAGATTTTTGGTCACGAGTTTCTCGTGACCGGACCATGGAGTGCTCCAAACGTAGCTGAAGTGAATCGTTTCGAAGAAGACTTAGACGATACCAATTCAGCTTATTCACCCGGGTAAGTTGCTGTTGACGGAGAAGCCGCCAAAACACGACGTTTCTGTTGTTGTCTTTTCCCGGAAAACAACTAGTTGCTGTACGATCGAACCATGAAAATTGCTGAAAATCCCGCCCTTGAAGCAATCGAATCCGCTCGCAAGGTTTTGCTTGAGCCCTTCGATTTAAATGAATCAAAAATCCTGTCGGCACTGAGCACAGTATTTGAACACCGCGTCGATTTTGCCGACTTGTACTTCCAATTCACCCGCAGCGAAGGCTGGTCCCTGGAAGAAGGCATCGTCAAAGGCGGCAGTTTTAGCATTGATCAAGGTGTTGGTGTCCGAGCCGTTAGCGGTGAGAAGACGGCGTTTGCTTATTCGGATGAGATAAGCCTGGACGCATTGCAATCCGCGGCCCGGGCGACCCGCACAATTGCACGGGCCGGAGGTGGGTCCAAAAGTCTGGCAAGTAAACTCAAACCCGCTAGCCGACATGTTTTGTATGGCACCCAGGACCCAATTTTGGGCATGGGTGCTTCTGCAAAAGTTGCTTTGCTCGAGAGGGTCGAGAAAATGGCGCGCTCGAAAGACCCGCGAGTCAGCCAGGTGATGGCCAGTATCAATGCAGAACACGACATTATTCTGGTAGCACGCTCTGACGGTCTGATTGCGGCAGACGTACGCCCATTAGTGCGATTGTCGATCTCGGTGATAGCCGAACAGAACGGTCGACGCGAGCAAGGGTACTCGGGTGGCGGTGGCCGTTTCGAACTGACCGATTTAAACGACGAGTTGCTGGAGCGGCATGCGTCTGAGGCGGTAAGGTCTGCCCTTGTGAACCTCGATGCGCGTCCGGCGCCAGCTGGGTCCGTGCCGGTCGTGCTTGGCCCCGGTTGGCCTGGCGTATTACTGCATGAAGCCGTTGGTCACGGTCTTGAGGGTGATTTTAATCGCAAAGGCTCGTCGGTGTTCTCGGGCAAGATCGGTCAGCGGGTGGCATCTCGTGGGGTTACCGTGGTTGACGACGGCACTATAGAAAAACGTCGCGGTTCCTTAAATATTGATGATGAAGGTAATGCGACCCGGCGCAATGTCCTGATCGAAGATGGCATCCTGAAGGGGTACTTGCAAGACAGCTTAAACGCACGTCTGATGAAAACCGAATCGACGGGCAGTGGTCGTCGTGAGTCGTATGCGCATCTGCCAATGCCGCGCATGACAAATACGTTCATGATGGGTGGAAAAACCGAACCGGGTGAAATTATCGAATCACTGGACCGTGGGCTTTACGCGGTGAACTTTGGCGGCGGCCAGGTTGACATTACCAACGGAAAGTTTGTGTTTTCTGCTTCGGAAGCCTACTGGGTTGAGAACGGCAAAATCCAGTATCCGGTAATTGGCGCGACCTTGATCGGAAACGGCCCCGAATCGATGAACCAGGTCACCATGATTGGCAACGATATGAGCCTGGACAGCGGAATCGGCGTGTGTGGCAAAGACGGCCAGAGTGTGCCGGTTGGGGTTGGTCAGCCGACCCTGCGAATTGAAGGGCTGACAGTCGGCGGGACAGGCTAAGCGATTCCGGCGCCCCGCCCCCGGAATTGACGGTTGCCTATCGATCACCAACTGGGTACACTGGGCCCTCGAATTTAGAAAGGTTCTAGCTGGTGACTCCTTTTGCATACTTTTATTTTTGGTTCTTTGGCTTTCCTGCCTCTGGCGGGCTGAGTCGGGACTGATCGCGCAAAACAGCATCAACTCGAATACAGACCGCCGGACTCTCCGGCGGTTTTTTTTTGATTTTTAGTTGTAGAAGAAGCAGAACACGAACCCCCGGAACTGGCCCCAACCAAGAGGAAATCGGCGTGGAAAACGCAGAACTTTCAACAGAAATAGTTGCAGCCACCAACAGATTGAAGCCGTCCGGGCCGCTCATCCATGAACAGGCGAGACCTCGCCTGAATTTATCCGTCGTCCGGCAGGCCCAGGCGCACCTGAGGAGAACCATGCAGACAATCAGCCAGAACCCGACGCTTCCGGTAACCGATGACACCCGAATCGCCCGCATAACCGAAGTTTCGCCTCCGTCACATCTGATTCGGGAGTTCGCGTTATCTGACCGGTCTGCCCAAACGGTATTCGAAGCGCGTCAGCGGTTACACAACATACTTAACGGTGCCGACGACAGGCTGTTGGTTGTTATCGGACCGTGTTCGATTCACGATGCTGTCGCCGCTCGTGAATACGCGTCTCGGTTGATCGAACAAGCCAGCCGGTTCAGTGATGATCTTGAAGTGGTCATGCGAGTTTACTTTGAAAAACCGCGCACAACCGTTGGTTGGAAAGGGCTCATTAACGATCCGGATCTTGATGGCAGTTTCCAGATCAATAAAGGCCTGCGCATGGCTCGCGAGTTGTTACTCGACCTTGCTGAGTCCGGGTTGCCGGTTGGCAGTGAGTTTCTCGACATGATCACACCGCAGTACATTGCTGACTTGATTTCGTGGGGGGCTATTGGTGCCCGGACAACTGAGTCCCAGGTGCATCGCGAACTGGCGTCAGGCTTGTCATGTCCGGTCGGATTTAAGAACGGGACTGACGGCAATTTAAAAATAGCGCTCGATGCTGTTAAAGCGGCTTCCAATCCGCACAACTTCTTGTCGGTTACCAAGGGTGGACACTCCGCCATTGTTTCGACCAACGGAAACAGTGATTGCCATGTCATTTTGCGCGGCGGGAAGGCGCCAAACTATGATGCCGAGGGCGTAAATGCCGCCTGTGCCCAGGCTACCGCGGCCGGTATGGACTGCCGGCTCATGATTGATGCCAGCCATGGCAACAGCAGCAAAAATCCAGAGAATCAACCCAAGGTGATCGACAACATCGCGACCCAGTTGGGCGCTGGAGAAAAGAGAATTTTTGGGGTTATGGTCGAAAGCCATCTTGTTGCTGGCAGCCAGGCAATTCAGTCGGGAGCCGAGCTCACCTATGGGCAGAGCATCACCGACGGCTGCATCGGATGGGAGGACAGCGTCAAAGTTCTGGAGCGCCTGGCCGTGGGAGTGCAGGCACGCCGTGCTGCCTGATGTGGTGCCGCTGGTCTGATCGACAGCTTGATGTGTGGAAAAAAGGCTGCAAAGCTGTTGTTTACTGACAGTGACCTCTGATTTCCGTGATATAAATTTAGCGATCTAACCGGAGAAAAAGATGGAAGCAACGCAGTCACAGGCTCCCACACAGACTGATGGATCCGCAAGTACTGAACTGCCTGAACCGAGCGAACAAGCGCCGGTCGGGCGTAAGACCCCGCACGAACGGCTGCTCGCCCTTGGGCTTAAACCTGTCGGCAGGGCCAGCGAGTACTCTGATCAGATCTACAACCTGATGGCAAAGACGCCGTTGTTTTCAGGTCTCGATGTTGATGAAACCCGCAAACTGGGGGCTTTCATGTACGTGTATGAGGCCCCGGCAGGCATTACCCTGATCCAGGAGGGCGAAACCGGCGACTTCATGATGTTGCTGATGAACGGCATGGTTGATGTACTGCGCCGTAATCGCTACAACTATCCGTCCCGAATTGCGGTCGCTCACTCTGGGCACGCCCTTGGCGAGATGTCGATGTTTGACGGTGAGCCGCGATTTGCATCATGCGTGACCCTGGAGCAAAGCCGGGTCGCCGTACTAACCCGGGACGCGATGATGCTGGTGTTGTCAGACGAACCCAAGTTGGGTAACAAAATTATGCTCAAACTGGTGCAACTGTTGTCCGAACGGCTGCGTCAGACCAGTGCAAAACTGGTGTCCTACCTGGAAGCAGCGCGCGAAACCTAAGTTGTCCAGGTGCCAGACAACGCCGGGTTCATTGAGAATTAGGCATGGTGAGATCGCGGATGCCTAAATTCGCTTTTCTTGACGATTACAGCGAAGGTTGTCATCCTCAAATTCTAAAGGCGCTCGAGTCAACCAACGCAATACAACAAGCCGCCTACGGTGACGATGCATATTGTATTGAAGCCAGGCGCTTAATCGCCGCACAGCTGCAACCGGCAACGGCGGCGATTCATTTTGTTCCGACCGGAACGATGGCGAACCTGCTGTGTATTGCGGCATGCCTCAAACCCTATGAAGCGGTCATTTCAGCCAGTTCAGGGCATATTGCGTTGCGTGAGGCTGGTGCTGTCGAAGCCACCGGTCACAAAATAATTACGGTGCCTGGTACGAACGGCAAACTGACCCCGGCTGATGTTCAGCGGGTTCTGGACAGTAATGCCCACTTTCCCCATATGGCCCGTCCGAGAATGCTTTACATCTCGAATGCAACGGAATACGGCACTGTCTATCGGCGCAGTGAATTGCAGGCGCTGGCCAGCTTGTGTCGGCAAAAAGATCTGCTACTGATGATTGACGGTGCTCGAATTGGGGCAGCGCTATCATGCAGCGCAAGTGACGTATCGCTAGCGGATATCGCGTCATTTGCCGACATATTCTGGATTGGCGGCACCAAAGCGGGCGCTATGTTCGGCGAAGCCATTGTTATTGGCAATCGCAAATACGAAGACGACATTGGCTTTCACATCAAGCAACGTGGCGCCATGTTGGCTAAGGGTCGGGTTCTCGGAGTTCAGTTTGCAGAACTGTTCCGGGACGGATTGTTTTTTGATCTGGCAGCACATGCCAACGCCATGGCCACGCAATTATCGGCCGGGATCGTGGGAGCTGGTTATTCCCTGGCAGCGGAAACTGAGTCGAACCAGGTTTTTCCACTGCTACCCGATCGTCTTATCGAAGCTTTGCGAGAGCAATTTGACTTTCATACCTGGGAGGGCCGGGACGATGGTCAATCAGTCATTCGCCTGGTTACTTCCTGGGCCACCGATGCGGGTCAGGTCAAGCGGTTTATTGGCCACTTGAAGCCGAACTGACGAACAACCGATAACTATCGCGCGGTAATCAGGAACGGTGGGGCAGTGCGGGCTCCGCGTGTTATTTGTTTTTGCCTTGTTCCCACAAGACATCATTGCCGCCGTCCGCGCGGTTCAATACCCGCGACAACACAAACATCAGATCCGACAGGCGATTCAGATATTGCCCGCACACTGGCCGCACCGTTTCAGTGTTACCCAGGGTCACCACGCTGCGTTCGGCGCGCCGGCAAATTGTCCGGCACAGATGGGCGATTGCGGCTGACCGGCTGCCGCCGGGCAGAATAAATTCTTCGAGTCGGGGGAGGTCTGCGTTGTAGCGCTCGATACATTCATCCAGGCGCAGTAGTTGCGCTTCGACGATATTTTCGAATCCAGGAATGCACAATTCGCCACCGAGATCAAATAAGTCGTGCTGGATGGCCACCAGGTCTGCCCGTGCCGCATCAGGAAGGGTTTCGGTCAGTAGCAGGCCAATCATTGAATTGAGTTCATCCACATCGCCCATGGCATGGACGCGGGTACTGTCTTTCGGGGTTCGACTGCCGTCTCCGAGCCCGGTTGTGCCGTCGTCACCGGTTCGGGTGGTGATCTTTGAGAGTCGTTTGCCCATGTTTGTTGTGATCCCTTGGTTGCAGCGCCGGGCGGTTTATTCCCGGGGCAGACCTGTCGGTCAAGAAGTTGTGTAGTCCCCTAAGTGTGCCACTTACCGGGCAAGATAATTACCGCAAGCTTCGAATTGCCGCCGGGATGGAGATTTGGCCTCAATTTGACATTAACTTGGCATGAATTTGCCATTACGGCCGGCCGTCGTTTCGGTTAAGCTTTTGAGTAAGGAGACAAGACAATGAATGACCCAAAACCCAACCTCGACGCGTTCCGGCGCCCGGTTCCGCAAGCATTTATAAACACCATTTCGACACGTTTTGGTAAACGTTTCAGCGTGGCTGAGGCCGTTTGTGAGCATCACGGCAAAGATGAGTCGCCGTTTTTGCCAGTACCCCCAGATGGTGTCGTCTTTGTCGACACAACCGAAGAAGTCGCAGAAGTCGTCCGGATGTGTGCGGAACATCGGGTACCGCTGATTCCTTTTGGAGTCGGATCATCGCTCGAAGGTCATCTGCTCGCGGTTCAAGGTGGCATCAGTGTCGACCTGAACGCAATGAACAAAGTGATATCAATCAATTCCGAAGACCTGACCGCAACCGTACAAGCCTGTGTGACCCGAAAACAATTGAATGATGCGTTACGTACCACCGGTTTGTTTTTCCCAATTGACCCCGGCGCTGATGCGTCAATTGGCGGTATGGCGGCCACTAGCGCGTCCGGAACCAATGCGGTTCGCTACGGCACGATGCGCGAGAACGTGCTCGGCCTTAAGGTGGTTTTGCCCGATGGCACGATTATTGACACGGGTACCCGGGCCAAAAAATCATCAGCTGGCTATGATTTGACCCGTCTGTTGGTAGGTTCAGAAGGCACCCTGGGCGTAATCACCGAAGTAACGGTCAAGCTGTATCCGCAGCCTGAAGCCATTTCGGCAGCCATTGTGAACTTTCCAACGATCCGTGGTGCCGTTGATACTGTGATCCAGACGATTCAAATGGGGGTTCCCATTGCCCGCTCAGAATTCCTCGATGCTGAAATGATCAAGGCAATCAATGCGCACGAAAAAACCACTTTTCGTGAACAGACTACTTTGTTCTTTGAGTTCCACGGTTCTGAATCCGGTGTCAAAGAGCAGGCGGCAATTGTCCAGGAACTGGCCTCTGAAAACGGAGGTGAAGATTTCGAATGGGCGACCCGACCAGAAGACCGAAGCCGCATCTGGAACGCCCGTCACAACGCCTACTTTGCGGCACTGCAGGTACGACCGGGTTGCCGGGGGATCTCAACCGATACCTGCGTGCCAATTTCCCGGCTTGCCGACGCAGTAACTGGTTCACGGGAGATCCTTGACCGCGCAACCGTCCCAACCATGATTGTTGGCCATGTTGGGGACGGCAATTTTCATTGTGTCTTGCTGCTCGACCCCAATGATCCGAAAGAAGTCGAGGAATGTGAGAGGCTGAACGACGAAATAGTTCAGCTCGCTCTTAATCTGGACGGCACCTGCACGGGTGAACACGGCATCGGGCTACACAAGATTGGTTTTCTCGTGGATGAAGCTGGTGAAGGGGCGGTAAAGGTAATGCGTCAGATTAAACTGGCACTGGATCCGCACAACATCATGAATCCCGGAAAAGTATTTAATCTGTAAAGCCTGGGTCCGCAGGTACTGAAGTTGTTTACTTACCTTGCCTGGTTTGCTTTGATTAACGGGTAACCGCGCCTATCGCTTGTACTGTTTCGGTACAAAAGGCAAGGGTGTCACCGACACATCAGGCCTTTTGTTGCGGACCACAGCCTGCAGTTTTGTGGCACCTGCCTTGGCCAGCGCCGTGGAGTCGAGGTAGGCGAGCATGATTGGCTGGTTCAGCGTGGGGGAAATGGTGCCACTGGTCACCGTGCCAACTGTCCTTTGCTGCTCATCGACAATTTCCGCACCCTGGCGAATCGGAACGTTGTCGCTCGAACGCAGACCAACCAGACGGACATCGGCCGTGCAGTCCTGACCTGACTCAATACTAAACTGACTAGCAAATTCTCCGGCCAGTTGATCCAGAATAGTCGACGCGCCGGGGAATCCACCCGTTTTGGCGCCACCGGCCCGGCGGCTCGACGCAATGGCAAACTTCAACCCGGCCTGTACCGGCGTGGTTTGCCCGGAAATGTCGTTGCCGTGTAACGGTAGCCCTGCCTCCAGGCGCAGACTGTCCCGGGCGCCAAGGCCAATGGGCTGAACCAGTGCGTTGGCCAGCAGGCGCTGCACAATCCGTTCGGCATCTGCCGAAGGAATCGATATTTCGTAACCGTCTTCACCGGTATAACCCGATCGACTGGTCAGACAGGTCGCGCCATCAAGATTCAGTTCAGCGGTCTGCATAAAGCGCAGCTTTGCTGCCGCTGGGTCCAGCGCACTGAGCACTTGTTCGGCAGCCGGGCCCTGCAGCGCCACCAAGGCTGCATTTACCCATTCAAAGGTCAGGTTTGGGCACAGGCTTTGTAGCAGCGACAAATCGGTTTCACGGTTGCCTGCGTTAACCACGGCGCGGACTTCATCAGCCCGCCGAACCAGCATTAAGTCGTCTTCGATGCCGCCTTGGGCATTCATTAAAACGGTATAACGCTGTAAGTCGAGCGGCCAGTTGTCAAAATCGATCGGTAATGCGGATTCCAGTGCGGCGTACAGATTGCATTGGCCACCATCGTTCGCAGTGATACGCAATTGCCCCATATGAGAGACATCAAATAGCCCGGCATGCTCACGGGTATGCAGATGCTCTGATTTGAGCCCCGCATATTGAACCGGCATGCGGTATCCCGCAAAGCTGACCATTCTGGCGCCAAGTGATTCATGCAGTGCATCTAGTTCGAGGCGAATTACTGGTCTACCGGCTGATGCATTGCCGGGTGCATTTCCTGATGTGCCGGGCGGGGTCGGGGTATCAGCGTTCACTGGTAGTCCTCGATTGGCGGGCAGGTACACACCAGGTTGCGGTCGCCACCGGCATTGTCAATGCGCTTTACCGATGGCCAGAACTTTGCGCCGGTGATCCATGGCAACGGGTAGGCCGCCTGTTGGCGGGTGTACAAATGTGACCAGTCGCCGGCGATTTCAACTGCGGTGTGCGGGGCGCCACGTAAGGGGCTGTCTGCTGCCTGAATCGTGCCACTCTTGATGTCTTGCAGCTCACCGTAAATGGCAATCATCGCATCGCAAAAGCGGTCGAGTTCTTCTTTTGATTCTGACTCGGTTGGTTCAATCATCAGGGTATCGACAACCGGGAAGGACATGGTTGGGGCGTGAAATCCGTAGTCCATCAGGCGTTTGGCGATATCTTCAGCCGAAATATCAAATTGTGACTTCAGGTCACGCATGTCCAGAATACATTCATGGGCTACCCGACCATTTTCACCCCGGTACAGTACTGGAAAGTAGTCTTGCAAACGGGTTGCCATATAGTTGGCGTTCATGATCGCGACTTCTGAAGCCTGGCGAATCCCGCTTGCGCCCATCATGCGGATATACATCCACGAAATGGTTGAAATCAGCGCGCTGCCGTAGGGGGCCGCTGAAACCGAGCCGTTAGCTCCGTTACCGGTGACCGGATGGTCTGGCAAAAACGCGGTGAGGTGGCCGGCAACCGCGATTGGCCCCATGCCCGGGCCGCCGCCGCCGTGTGGAATACAAAACGTCTTGTGCAGATTCATATGGCACACGTCAGCACCAATCAGGCCGGGACTGGTCAGTCCGGCCTGGGCATTGAGGTTCGCCCCATCCATGTAGACCTGGCCACCGGCTTCATGAATCCTGGCGCAAATAGACTTGATACTGGCTTCGAATACGCCGTGGGTAGACGGATACGTCACCATCAGGGCCGCCAGTTTTTCACGATGCACGGCAATTTTCCGGTCGAGGTCCGCTTCGTCGATATTGCCCTGGTCGTCGCAGGCAACGACGACAATTTTCAACCCCATCATTTGTGCAGATGCGGGGTTCGTGCCATGTGCTGACGCCGGGATCAGACAGATATCGCGCTCACCCCCGCCGATGCTGGCCAGGTAGTTGCGGATCGCCAGCAGGCCAGCATACTCACCCTGTGCACCGGAATTGGGCTGGAAAGATACCGAATCGAAACCCGTGATACTGGCCAGCCAGCTTCCCAGCAGCTCATGCATCCGGGCGTAACCGGCAGCTTGTTCCGCTGGAACAAACGGATGGATCGACGCAAACTGAGGCCAGGATACCGGGGCCATCTCAGCCGCTGCATTCAGTTTCATCGTGCACGAACCCAGGGGGATCATTGAGTGAACCAGCGATATGTCTCGGTTCTCCAGGCGCTTCAGGTAGCGCATAAACTCGGTTTCGCTGCGGTAGCGGTTAAACACGGGATGCTCGAGAACCGGATCAGTGCGCCTTAAGCCAGCAGGAATCGATGCCGCTTCAACCGGCAACTGGCCAGCTGCTTTGTCGATATCGGCAGGATCAACCTCTTTGCCGGTCAGTACCCAGGCAAGGTCGGCAATATCAGTGACCGTGACAGTTTCATCCAGGCTGATACCCACCGCCGGGCTGCTGCTATCGGCTATAGTCAGCGTGCGCAGATTGATCCGGCGTGCGCTGGCCCGCTGCAGAACCGCGTCATGGTTGTTGTCAGTTGAGACGACAATGGTGTCAAACCAGTGTTCATAGTGTGGCCTGATATTAGTCAACTGGCATAACAGCCGACCCATCGCATTGACACGCATCGCAATGCGTCGCAGTCCGTCAGCGCCGTGATAAACGGCGTAAAACGACGCCATGTTGGCCAGCAAGGCCTGGGCCGTGCAAATGTTGCTGGTCGCTTTGTCACGGCGTATGTGTTGTTCCCGGGTTTGCAGAGCCATGCGTAACGCGGGTTGGCCAAGAGCATCTTTTGACACACCGATGACTCGTCCGGGCAACATGCGTACCATGGACTTGCGAGTCGCCATGAAGGCCGCATGTGGTCCCCCATAGCCAAGCGGCACCCCAAATCGCTGGGCCGAGCCGACCGCAATGTCAGCGCCCATCTGGCCGGGTGACTGGCATAACATCAGTGCCAGTAAGTCGCTGCCAACACAGACAGTGGCGCCGCTGTCGTGCAGGCGGGAAATCAAATCGGTGTAATCGTGGACAGCGCCATGGGTGTCCGGAGTTTGCAGGTAGGCACCGAAAAACGAAGCCTGCGCGGCGTTGGCATCGTCCAAGTCAGTGGGATGGCCTACAACAGCTTCAAACCCCATCCACTGCGCCCGAGTTTGCATAACGGCAATAACCTGCGGATGGGCCAGCTTACTGATAAAAAAGCGCTGGCTTTTGCTGCGACTGGCGCGGCGGCAAACCGCCATGGCCTCCGCCGCGGCAGTTGCTTCATCAAGCAACGAGGCATTCGCGACATCCAGGCCAGTCAGGTCAATCACCATTTGCTGAAAATTGAGCAATGCTTCAAGCCGCCCCTGCGCAACTTCTGCCTGGTAAGGCGTATAAGCGGTGTACCAGCCCGGGTTTTCAAGTACGTTGCGTTTTATCGGTTCGGGGGTAATGGTGTTGTGATAGCCGCAGCCGATGTAACTGCGCCATACCTGGTTGTGCGCCGCAATTGCCGTCAGTTCGGCCAGTGCACTGGCTTCGCTGGTGGGTTCGGGTAACTTAAGCGCCGCTGTCAGGCGCAGTGCAGCCGGCACTGTCTGATCAATGAGTTCGTCGCGTGAACTGACATTGAGCACGCCCAGCATACTGCCCTGGGCAACGGTATCGGGTCCTATATGCCTGGCGTGAAATTCATCTGATCCGAGTAAGTGCTGCAAGCCGCTGCCAACTGGTGAGTTCGCCGTCATTCGTCCAGCCCCCCGGCGTATGCGTCAGCCGACAGTAAATCGCCTTTTTGTGATTCATCCGACGGTTTGATACGAAACAGCCAACCCGCATCGAAGGGTGACTCGTTGACCGCCTGGGGTTCGTCACCCAGGGCTTCATTCACGGCAACGACTTCGCCGTCCAGCGGGCTGTAAACGTCCGACGCTGCCTTGGTTGATTCAACGACCGCGCAGGCATCACCGCGGGTGACGCTGGACCCAAGATCGGGCAATTCGACATAGACCAATTCACCCAGGGCTTCCTGTGCGTGGTCGGTAATGCCAATCGTGCAGGAACCGTCTGCTTCTGTGCGGATCCATTCATGACTAGAGGTGTATAACAGTTCGGTAGATTGCGACATGGTGAGGCTCCATTGAGCGCCGGCACGCGCAGGCGAGCCGTCGATTGATCGGAACCCCCTCTGTCCATTTGCCTGAGAGATTCGATGCCACCCGGGTCATTCATCCCGGCAAACATCTTTTTCCTTCGGCGGGCTTTAACGCGATTACGGGTTAACGATTACCCTGTGTTCAATGCGCTTCACCACTCTCCAGAGAGCCAGATTTTTGTTGCAGTCCTTTTGCCTGAGAGTTTGGTGGGGCATTACACCTTCGGCGCCGGCGCTGGCCGGTCTCTCCCGCAACAACATTAAGCTGACTAAGGCCGCAATGTGCCGATATGCCGGTGTAAAGTCAAATCTTTGGCCAATTTTTGAAATTGCCGGCATTTTTTAAAAATTTGGCCCGATTACTGCTATTTGAGTTATAGATGTTGCAATCTTCACCTTATTTTCCCCGGCGGACTTAGCGGGTAACTTTGTCAGCCCAGAGGACAATCAATGAATGCACCTGAGATTTCAAAAACTCCAGATGATCCGGACGTTGCGGAGGTTCCCAACACTCGCCGCGCTGTGGCCACTGCCGCTCGCGGCGCTACCCCAGAACTGCGCCATGCTGACATCAGCGCTCAACCGGCACCCCATCGCCAGCATGAAGTGGTCAGCCGCCTGAAGCAAATTGTGCCCAGTGGCGGTGTTTTGTTTCGGGAGGAAGATACCCGTCCCTACGAATGTGACGGCTTATCGGCATTTCGCCAGTTGCCAATGGTTGTTGTCCTGCCGGAGACAGAAAGCCAGGTCAGGGACATCTTGATCGTCTGTCGGGATCTTGATGTGCCGGTGGTGGCGCGTGGGGCTGGTACCGGCTTGTCCGGGGGGGCCACACCACATGCGTCCGGGGTAGTGCTCTCTCTGGCCCGGTTTAACCGCATCGTCTCCATAGACCCGCTGGGCCGTACCGCCCGGGTTCAGCCGGGGGTGCGAAACCTTGCCATTTCAGAAGCCGTTGCGATGCACGGTTTGTACTACGCGCCCGATCCGTCATCGCAGATTGCCTGTTCTATTGGCGGTAATATTGCCGAAAATTCCGGTGGTGTTCATTGCCTGAAGTACGGGTTAACCGTCCACAACGTGTTGCGGGTTCGCGGCCTGACAATTGACGGTGAAGTCCTTGAGATTGGCAGCGAAGCCCTGGACAGCCCCGGCCTTGATCTGCTGGCGCTGGTGATTGGTTCTGAAGGTATGCTGATCGTCGTCACGGAAGTGACGGTTCAGTTACTGGCCAAGCCACCGCTGGCGCGGGTTGTCATGGCATCGTTTGACGACGTCATGAAAGCGGGCAATGCGGTGGCTGATCTGATTGCTCAAGGCATCATTCCCGCAGGCCTGGAAATGATGGACAAGAAAACCTCTAACGCGGTCGAGCCTTTTGTGAAGGCTGGCTACGATCTTGAAGCCGAAGCCATTTTACTGGCCGAGTCTGACGGTAATGAGGAGGAAGTGACCGAAGAAATTACCCGCATAGAACAGGTTTTGCGCAAAGCAGGGGCAACGGCTCTGGCCGTGTCAGCAGACGAAGATCAACGCCAGAGATTCTGGTCCGGGCGCAAAAATGCGTTTCCCGCTGCCGGTCGTATTTCGCCGGACTACTACTGTATGGATGGCACGATTCCGCGGAAGAATTTGGGGCCAATGCTGGTTGATATCACCGCGATGGAAGAGAAATACAATCTGCGTTGTATGAATGTATTTCACGCCGGTGATGGCAACCTGCACCCGCTGATTTTATTTGATGCCAACGACCCGAAAGAATGGGAGCGGGCAGAACTCTTTGGTGCTGACATTCTCGAAGCCTGTGTTCGATACGGTGGCACTGTCACGGGAGAACACGGGGTAGGCATCGAAAAAATAAATTCCATGTGCGTCCAGTTTTCTGATGCTGAACGGGCCGCATTTTTTGCCGTGAAGCGCGCCTTTGATTCTTATGGCTTGCTAAATCCTGGCAAGACCATCCCCACGTTGTCACGCTGTGCTGAGTTCGGCAAGATGCATATCCATAACGGTAAGCTGCCGTTTGCTGATCTCCCGCGGTTCTGAGCATGAGCACGGTGATTTCCCCGAATTCCCCTGATTCTCCCGAGCTTCTGCGGATTCGAGAGCAAATATCGGATGCCGTCAGCTCAGGGCGCTTACTCAACATATGCGGCGGTGGTACCAAGAGTTTCTACGGTGAACCGGCGCAAGGTGATGTACTGGATGTATCTGCTTATAGCGGCATTGCCAGCTACGAGCCGACCGAATTAGTCATTACCGCCCGTGCCGGGACCCGGCTTTCAGAAGTGCAGGCTGTGCTGGCAGAGCAGGGGCAGATGCTGCCTTTTGAGCCGCCGTCATTTGGCGCTGAATCGACGATTGGCGGGGTCATCAGTGCCGGCTTGTCCGGGCCCCGGCGCGCCAGTGCCGGCTCCGCCCGCGACTACGTTTTAGGCGCCAGCCTGGTTAATTCCAGTGGCGAGTGGCTGGCGTTTGGTGGCCAGGTTATGAAAAACGTAGCGGGATACGATGTGTCGCGCCTGTTGTGCGGCTCCATGGGTATTCTGGGTGTGATTGCCGAAGTTTCGCTCAAGGTTCTGCCGTTGCCGGCTCAGGAACGGTCAATGCAAATGCCCATGGGGTCTGTCGACGCGATTCGGCTGGCTAATACGCTGGCCGGTAAGCCAATACCCATTTCGGCAACTGCGTGGCGCGATGGTGTCTTCTCGGTTCGATTATCCGGAGCTGGCAGCGCGGTTGACCGAGCCTGTGATTTTCTGCGCTCGAACCATGAGGCGACTGATATGCCGGATGCCGCTCGGTTCTGGGCTGGCCTGCGAGACCACACCGATTTGTTTTTTGGTTTGTCTGGTCATGAACAAGCCTTATGGCGTTTGTCTGTCCCCGGAACCGCAGCCAGCATTGACTTACCTGGCCAGCAACTGATTGAATGGCTTGGTGCTCAACGATGGCTACGGACTGACGCACCATCGGAAGCAGTACGTGCCGCCGCGGTGGCGGTCGGTGGATCGGCTGCCTTGTTTCGTGGCGGCGATCGATCCGGTGGTGTGTTTGCCCCGTTGTCTGCCCCATTGCTGCAGATTCACAAGCGACTCAAGGCCGAACTTGATCCTCATGGCGTGTTTAATCCGGGGCGCCTGTATCCAGGCTTATAAAACGATATGGAAACTCATCTGGCCGATTGGCTGCGCGACACACCCGACGGAAAAGAAGCCGAATCGATCCTGCGCAAATGTGTGCACTGCGGATTTTGCACGGCAACTTGCCCGACTTATCAGTTACTGGGTGATGAATTGGACGGGCCACGCGGCCGAATCTATTTAATTAAGCAAGTGCTCGAAGGCATCAAGCCGACCAGCTCAACCCAGGAACACCTGGACCGATGTCTTACCTGTCGCAATTGCGAGTCAACCTGTCCATCGGGGGTGGACTACGGACACCTGGTTGATATTGGCCGCAAGCTTGTGGATAAACAAGTCGAACGCCCAACCGGCCAGAAGGTAATGCGTTTTGTACTGCGTGAGGGCCTGACCCGGCGCTGGCTGTTCGAACCGGCAATCCGGCTGGGTAAGCTGATGCGCCCGGTATTGCCAGCCAGCCTGAAGGCCAAGGTGCCACTGTCGTCCCCCCGGCGCCAGTGGCCATCGACCAGTCATCAGAACAAAGTACTTTTGCTTAATGGCTGCGTTCAGCCGGGCATGATGCCGTCGATAGACTCGGCGACGGCGCGAGTGCTCAATCGCCTGGGTATTGAGGCCGTCCAGCCGCGTAACGGAGGCTGTTGTGGTGCCATTCGACATCATCTGGATGACCACAACGGCGCCCTGGCTGACGCCCGTCGCAATATCGATGCCTGGTGGCCGGCATTAGAGGGTGGGGCGACGGCTATTGTCATGAATGCATCGGGCTGCGGTGCGATGGTGAAGGAGTACGGATACTTATTGCGAGCCGATTCAGCCTATGCCGAAAAAGCGCGGCAGGTCAGCGAACTGACTTGCGACCTGGCAGAGTTTTTACCGCCGCTGGTTGATGCGCTTGAAAAACTCGTGAATGTTGACCGTGTTGAGCCGATAGCTTTTCATCCGCCGTGTACTTTGCAACACGGTCAGCAGGTGCGCGGTGCTGTTGAGTCTTTGCTTGTACGCCTGGGTGTCCTTGTGGTCGCTATTCCGGACAGTCACCTGTGCTGCGGCTCGGCCGGCACTTACTCCATTACCCAGCCCGAGTTGTCGATGCAGTTGCGCGATAGAAAGTTAACGTCTATTACCGGTACTGGTGCCAGACAGGTGTTGTCGGCCAATATCGGCTGCCTGTCCCAGTTGCAGTCGGGCACCGATTTGCCAGTTCGCCACTGGATCGAGTGGCTTGATGATGCGATGGAGCAATCGGGTTCGACTTGATCAGGCTGCGACTGCCCGCCGCTTCGGCTATGCTTACAGAATGAACCAGTTGCTTTTTCGATCATTAGTCGCCATTGCGTTACTGATTGGCCTTAGCTGCGTCAGCGACCTTAGTGGCCAAATTGTCCCAGGGAGTGCGGTTTTTGCCCAAACATCCGGAGACACGGCCCCGATTGCCGATCCGGCCACAGTTGGCTTGTCGACACAGCGCCTGGATCGACTCAGCAAATATTTGCAGGCCGAGGTATTGGCCGGAACGGTGCCAGGCGCAGTCGTGGCTATCGCCCGCCGGGATCAACTGGTCTATCTGCAGGCGTTTGGTCATCGAGACGATGAGTCGCGTGATCCGATGCCGGTCAACGCCTTGTTTGACCTGTCCTCACTAACCGAAGCGGTAACTGCAGTCGGTGCTCTGGCGCTTGAAGAGCAGGGGGCATGGCTGCTTAGTGATTCAGTCGGTTCTTACCTCGACCCGTTCAAGCGTCGACCACTGAGGATATTCGACTTGTTACGCCATACCGATGGCTTGCCCCTGTCAGTCAGCGCACCGAATGCCGCGACGGGTCGTATTCGCTATTCGTTGCAGGCCGCACTAGGATTTACCGGATCAGGATTTATCCGCACGCTGGCAGATAGTCGTGACTGGCGTTCAGCCAACCAGGTTGCGACCGATGGTTTTTCTTTCGATTTACTTGGGTTGGCCATTGAAGCGGCTGCGGGACAGACGCTGGGTGCTTACCTGCTGCAGACTGTTTTTGTTCCCCTTGATATGTGGGACACCGGTTTCAACCCAGGTACAGATCACGCGGCTCGAATCGTGCGTCCGGCGCCCAATGCAACTATTGACGCACAGTTAGTTACTGGCTGGGCGCCGGTTCGTGACTTATCGACTCCGGTCAGTTTTGACTGTGGTGGGTCGTGCCTGTATTCCAGCGCAGCAGACTATCTGCGTTTTGCCCGCTTCCTGCTTAACCAGGGTGTTCTCGACGGCAGGCGGGTTTTGAGCCGAACCAGTGTGGCCTTTATGACCAGTAATCGGCTCGGCACCCTGGAATCAAGAATGCCGGCAGTTGATGAAATTTATAACGTGGGTCCAGCGCGCTCGGGCCTTGGTTACGGGGTATCTGTCCGACCCGGTAATTCTGGCACCGCCGCAGCCGTCATGCTCGACGGCTCGACTGGCGAATTTTCCCGGGCGGCCCCAACCGGGCCTTACTTCTGGGCTGACCCTCAAGAGCAGCTGGCGGTTGTTGTGCTTGCCGTCTTGCCCGATCCAGTGCGCCGTTTGCGACTGCATCGGGTAATCCGTGCCCTGGTTCGCCAGGCAATTTCTGATTAATTGAACCGAAGTGACTGCACTATGAGTTATCAGCTAAACGAAACCCACGACCCCTCTGTGACCAGTTGGATAGACGCTGCCAACCACCGGGAGGCGCAATTCCCAATTCAAAATCTGCCGATTGGGGTGTTTCGGCGCGCGGGAAGCCAGGAAAACTATCGGGGTGGCGTTGCGATTGGTGATCAGGTTGTTGACCTGACTGCGTTGTTGTCTGCCGGTGTCTTTACTGGCGATGCACTGGCTGCGGCCAGCGCAGCGTCGCAGCCCGCGCTAAACGACTTGATGTCATTGGGCCGTCCTGTTTGGTCTGCATTGCGCCTGGGCCTGAGCCGGATGTTGCGATCCGGATCGAAACAACAGGAGGCTGTAACGGCTGCTTTGGTGCCAATGTCGGCTGTACAGATGACGGTGCCAGCCAAAATTGGCGACTTCACTGACATGTATACCTCGGTTCACCATGCAACCAATATCGGCAAGCTGTTTCGTCCCGATAATCCGTTGATGCCAAACTTCAAGTGGTTACCCGTTGGGTATCACGGGCGCGCATCGTCGATTGACGTCAGTGGTCAGCGTTTTCACCGGCCGCGTGGGCAAATCATGCCGCCTGGGCAGACTACGCCGGTGTTTACCGAGTGCCAGCGCCTGGACTACGAGTTGGAAATTGGTATTTGGGTCGGTCGCGGCAATGCCATTGGTGAGCCGGTCAGTCTGGATGAAGCGGATGATCATATTTTTGGCTTGTGTTTACTGAACGATTGGTCCGCACGTGATATCCAGGCCTGGGAGTATCAGCCGCTTGGCCCTTTCCTGGCAAAAAACTTTGCGTCGACAATATCGCCGTGGATTGTCACCATGGAAGCGCTAGAACCCTATCGGGTTGCCTGGACCCGGCCGGCAGATGATCCGCAACCACTGGCTTATCTCGAGTCTGGCGATAACCGACGCCGCGGTGGCCTGGACATCACGATCGAAAGCTGGCTTCAGACTAACGAAATGACTGGCCCGAATGATGCGGCCAAATTGTCGCATTCCAGTTTCAAACATTCCTACTGGACAATTGGCCAGATGATTGCCCACCACACTGTTGGCGGATGCAACTTGCAGCCGGGAGATCTGATCGGCACAGGCACACAGTCAGGCCCGCAGGCATCGGAGGCAGCTGCCCTGATCGAACTCACGGCAGGCGGCAAGTCACCTGTTACCTTGCCGAATGGCCAAACCCGAACCTTCCTGGAAGACGGCGACTCGGTAATTTTAAAAGCCTGGTGTGCCCTGGACGGAGGGCCAAGAATTGGTTTTGGGGAATGTGCAGGAACGGTTTTGCCCGCCCGGTAAACCGGGCCGGCCCCAGTGTCTGGAATACCGGCATTCCTGGACTGGCTCTGTGCGTGACAAAGATCACAGGGGTAGGGCGCCAAAACCATTGAAATACCGGGAGTTGGCCCAATTTAAGTTATTCGGAGATTAAATCCGAAAAATGTTGTGCAACTTTCGAGGCTGTCAGGCGTCTAATAGCTACGACGCCAAAATTTGCGAGAAATTATGCAATTTAATACATGGGGTATCGGCCGCCGAGATGAACTGGCGCGGGATTTCGATGCTGATGATTATCCGTTTATCGAGCGGGTTCGCCAGCATCTTGGCCTGAATCTGGTCGAAATTCGTGGCAATGGTGAACCGGTGCAAATTGCCCTGGGTGAGTCGCCGAATACCCAGGATCCCGAAGCAGTACAGGCACGGGTAACGCCGTTTTTTTCCTCGTTCGACGCGCTCGACTTTTTTTGTCGAATTAATCTTCAGCAATATCTGGCGTTTGACCCGAGTAACGGTCTGCCGCGGCACTGGTTCTGGGATGATTCGCGCGGTAGTCGCGGGCAGGCGATGCCTGCCCGGGCGAAGACGATTGCCGGCCGCCCGCTGACAATCGCAGCTGGCATACACGCGGACAAGTAAAACCAGGGACGCACCCGTCCACTTGTTTGGTCACATGGCGCCCTGAGTCGGTGGCTTGCTGGTGCGTCGGCAGCGCATTGTGGCGATTTAGTCCGGCGATGGGCCGACTGTCGGCACTGACGGGCCATCGACCCTTGTGACATTTGTCATAGTTGCTAACGAATCCAAGATGGACTCCGGAGTCCCTAAGCGCATAAGTCAGCACCTGAGGGACACGTTTCGACCGCCTGATTTATCCAGGCACTACGGAGTCCCGAATGTCTGTCAAATTATTCTCAGTACTTGCTGCAACCTGTGTGGTCGGCGCTTGTGCCACAACCCAGCCACCAGCACAGCAGGCTGCCCCTAAAGCGGCTACCGCAACAAAAGCTGCCGCCCAAAAACCGGCTCTGCGGGCAGCAAAGCCGCGCCCGTTATTCACGATGAAAAAAGGTGTGTATCAATGCGAACTCAATCGCAAGGTAAACATCACAAAAGTCAGCACTGATCAAAGCCTTGCTGTACTTAAATGGGACAAGAAGAGCTATACCATGCGTGCTGTCCGGGCAAAATCAGGTGCGCTGCGCTACGAGCATAACTCCGGTCTGACCTGGATTACCGTTGTTGGCAAATCGATGTTGCTCGACACCAAGCGTGGCAAACAACTAGCCAACGAATGCCGGGTCTGACTGGCACAGTCAGGCTGGATCAGCGGTAATAGCCCACCAGCAGGTGGGCTTTCGCGCATATGAAGCGTTTCCATATAAACACCCAGCTGAATCGCTCCAGGCAAGGCACCGCAAGCAATGACTTAAGCGACACTGACAGTCGGCCAGCTCCTCCGGGCACCGAACTTAGACCTCAGCGTGCGGACTCGGCGTCTGACGAAATGGCGTCGCATTTCAACAAGGCGAAGTGGCTGAACTTTTTTGGCCAGTCCGGCGCATCGATGTTGACGGTTGCCTTGTGCTGGCCACTGGCGAGCAGTGCCGGACTGATTAGTTTCCTGGCCGTTCACCAGGTATTGCTACTGATTGTGATTGCCGCTTTTGCGTCACCCCTGGGCCGGCGCTGGGTTGATGGCAGTGGCATGCCCAAAATGACCGCGCCGGCTCTTGCGGTAACCCAAACCATCGGTGGCAGCGTCATGTGGTTTGACCTGCTCGCCTCACAAGACATTACATTTGCACTCGCCGCGTTGTTAGTAATTTACGCAAGCGCGGCGTTTACCGTTGCCACGCTGGGTCCGATGAGAGACCTTGCCCGCCTGGTCTTGTTTGCTTCACTATTGCCGTCAACAGTTGCTACCTTGTATTGTGGGCATTACTTGCTTGGGATTGCGACGCTTGTATTCATCGGCGTGGTCGGGTTATACGGCATTGCCCAGATTCATTCCGCCTACATGCAATTGCTCCGAATGCAAAACGAGAGCGCACAAGACGCCCGTGCCGCGAATGAAATGGCGCGCCGTGATTCGCTGACTGGCTTATTAAACCGCGATGGCGTCGCGGAGCAGTACAAGCTGCATCAGACTGATCTGCGCTCGGCGTTTTTTATTGATTTGGATCGTTTCAAGAAAGTTAATGACGAAGCCGGCCATCTCGCCGGCGACGAATTGCTGCGCCAGGTCGCAACCCGCCTGAACCGGTGCGTGCCGGCGGGCAGTATTGTCGCCCGGGTTGGGGGTGATGAATTTCTGATCCTGATGACTTTAGATGATCTGGATCGGCTCAACACCCTGGGGGAAGAAATTATTGTCCGGTTAGAAGAATCGTTTGTGTTGCCGGTTGGCACCTACGCAATATCTGCCAGTATAGGTATCTGCCTGATTCAGGCGGAGCAAACACTGGAACGGGTTTTTCACGAGGCCGACAATGCGATGTACCGGGCCAAACGCAACGGGCGAGCCCGGGTGAAGGTGTTTACTAAAGATATGGATCTGGAGCTTAAGTCCAGATCTGATCTCGAGAAGGAACTGGTCTGGCTGATTGACCGTGGTGAGTTCCCAATTTACGGTCAGCCTATTTTTGACTTGGCTACCGGGGATGTTCGTGCGGTTGAAGTCTTGATCAGGCCACGCTTTCGCGATGGCAAGCGTTACTCGCCCGCTGCCGTGCTGCCAGTGCTGGAAGAGCTCAAGTTACTCGATATCATGACCGGCATCGTGTTACAGCAGGCAACCCGAGCACGGTCGGAATGGCGTTCAATACCGGCGTTACGAAATGCTGCTGTCAGCATCAACATCCCTGCGCAGTCGCTGACCAGTGACTGGCTGGTTCACGAAGTACGTAACCTCATTGCGCAGTATTCACTCGAACCGGGGGATCTTATTTTCGAGATTACCGAATATGCCCTGACTTCAGATGTTGAGAAAAGTCGTCTGACACTGCTTGCTTTGCGAGATATTGGTGTCCAGATTTCTCTGGACGATTTTGGTATTGGTCATTCGTCCTTGAGTCAATTGTTATCATTTCCACTGTCGCTTGTGAAAATTGACAAATCAGTTATCCAGCATGTTGACCAGTTAAGCCAAAGCCGCCGCTTTATGGAAGCGATTATCGAAGTGGCCAGTTCGCTTGGCCATGACGTTGTTGCTGAAGGCATTGAGTCTCAGGCGCAGTTGGACGCGGTTTATGCTGCGGGCGCAACGCTTGGACAAGGCTTTCTTTTCTCGCATCCTAAACCTATCGATGTGCTGATTGCCACCCTGGGGAACCAGAAAAAATCGTCTTTGTCGGTTCGTCCGGCTCGTCGCAAACCCGGTGCAGTGCGCTTGCCTCGGGCCAGAGGAGGTGACCGGGCGGTGTCTACCTCCGGTTAGAATCCTGTTAAAAGCGGCGCGGACTAATACTCTCAACATAAGCGACGATCGACCGTGTCGGGGCGCCCTGCGATTTGCAACTGAGTTTTTTGCGGTGCGTTTCTGGCAATTATCTGCCCTTGCCGCACAACCGCCAGCCGGGTTGCTCTTAACCGGATGGCTTCAATTGTGTTGCTTGCCTGCAGCAACACAAAGTTTGCCTGGCAGCCAGGCTCCAGCCCGTATCCGTCCAGATGCATCACTTGTGCGCCATTGACCGTAACCGCATCGAAACAGGACCGCATTCCATCTTGTGACGTCATTTGAGAAATATGCAGACCCATCGATGCGACCTCCAGCATATCGGCGCTACCCATGCTGTACCACGGGTCCATTACGCAGTCTTGTCCGAATGCGACGTTGACGCCGGCGCGCATCAATTCAGGTACCCGGGTAATGCCACGGCGTTTTGGATAGGTGTCGTGCCGGCCTTGCAGGGTGATGTTGATCATCGGATTGGCAACCACGTGGACTCCGGACTGGGCAATAAGTGGAATCAGTTTCGACACGTAGTAGTTATCCATCGAATGCATCGAGGTCAGGTGTGAACCGGTTACCCGCCCGTGCAATCCCAACAGATGAGTCTCGCTGGCCAGTTTTTCGATATGCCGCGATAACGGATCGTCTGATTCGTCGCAATGCATGTCGACCAGCAGCCCCCGATCTGCCGCGAGTCGACACAAGATTTCAATACTGCGTCCCCCGTCCGCCATGGTGCGCTCAAAGTGAGGAATGCCGCCGACAATGTCGACACCCATGTCGAGTGCACGTTTAAGATTGGCCAGGCCCTGCGGGCTGCGTAACAAGCCGTCCTGAGGAAAGGCAACCAGTTGCAGATCAATATAGTGGCTCACGTCCCGGCGAACTTGCAACAGCGCCTGAACGGCTAGTAAAGACGGGTCGCCTGTGTCGACATGGCTGCGAATTGCCTGCAAGCCCTGGCTGGCGGCCCAGTCGCAATAGGTCAGCGCACGTTCGACAACTGCTTCGTGGGTCAGGGTTGGTTTCAACTCACCCCACAGCGTAATGCCTTCAAGGAGGGTGCCGCTTTGGTTCATTCGCGGCTGACCCAGGCTAAGCGTGGCATCCATATGAAAATGTGGATCCACAAAAGGCGGGGTGACGAGTTGTTCTTCGGCGTCCAGTTCCGGAATGCCCACCGGCGCCTGGATCCTGGACCCAACCTCGGTAATTCGGCCATTTAAAGTCAGAATGTTGACCGGGCCGCTGCCGTCTGGCAACAGAGCGTTGCGGACTAGTAAATCACTCATCATTTTTGCCGTGTTTGTTCGTTGTATGCCTGATGTTCGTCTCGGCCTGCTTTTCGAAAAGTGAGGTTGATTCTCACAGTTTGCGCAGCGTGGGCAGCGTCGGCACTATCGGTTGCCTGGGCTGTGCTGTGAGCGGACTGTCTGGGTACGCCGACCCCATGATAGACAAGTCGGTCGGGGCCACCCCAAACCAATACATCACCACTGTTCAGCATAACGGCCTGAGTCGGGTCTTGCCTGTGCAGTCCACCAAGCATAAACCGGGCGCTGGCGCCCAGACTGACCGATACGATCGGATGGCTGAAGTCTGCTTCGTCCTGATCGCGGTGTAATCCAAGGCGGGTACCGCGCTGGTAACGATTCATCAAACAGGCGTCAGGGGAAAAGGAAGCAAATCCGGCCACGCGTGCCGCCTGATCGGCGAGCGTAAGCCATTGCGCTGGCATATCAGGCCAGGGGTTATGAGTTTGCGGGTCGGTGCGGCAATATCGGTAGCCGGCATGGTCGGATATCCAGCCGAGGTGTCCACAATTGCTCATTTGTACTGACATCAGGGCACCGCTGGCAATCCGCATATTGCGCCACGGACTAATCTGAATCAGCGATTCGATAGTCTCGAACACCGGGTCGGGGTGAACAAAACCGCGCAGCACGATGAAGTGCTCGCGGAGTTTTTCTATGCGGGGTAAATCAGCCCACAGGGGCAGCTTGGTGTTCAATTAGCACCCAGCGGACGGAGTCTTCTCGCTCGTGATCAAACAAGCCGCCAAAGCCAAAAGACTCGGCACCATTTTTCTGATATTCGCCAGTCCATTCGCGCATAACCCATCGGTTTACGGTCGGCGCGTACCATAAGGTTTCGATCCGGCGGGAGTCCCATCGAAATATATCGTCGTGTTCGAAGCCTATCCGGCGCTCGATCCGCAGTGCATCAAATTCACCGGCTGGTACGCTGATTCGTTCCCAGTTGGCGGCGTGGGTTCGAACCAGCCACGGATACGTTTTGCCTTTACCCGCCACTTGATAAGTGGTTTGAACTTGGTCGCGAACACCAACCGCGAGCTTAGATGGCAGTAGCGACACTGCCTGGCCAAACACCAGGGTATCGTTGTAGATAGGTTCCTGGCGGATAGACCAGGCACTGTCGTAAACCTCGTCGGCTATTGCCCGGCCATTGGTTGCGACCAATTCAACCCGAAGCTCGGGTGCGACAGTGGCGACCCGCGCCGTGACCTCGGTAATGGTTTCGCCGTTGTAGCGATTGATCAGTGCATAGCGCCACAACTCGCCACTGAGAACCCGGGGGTCAGGAATAAAGCCCGACGGTGGTGCTATCACGTTACGCGGGACACTCGCACAGCCCGCCAAAGCGGCCGGCAACGCTGCTGATACCAGCAATCCGTTACGCAGCCAGCGTCGGCGCCCGTGGTTCAGTGGGAAGATGTCAGGCATAACAAAGCGTCGATTGGGGTTTACATCAAGGGCTGGTTTGGCTGGTTAAATCGGCTGGTTATCCAGGGCGCGAAGCAGGCCACGAATGTTGCGGTACAGATACCAGATTACCGGCAGTGCCATGAACACGCCATACAGCGTGAAGCCGATGCCCAATGTGATGATGCCAAACATGAACCCGCCAACAGCGGCAACAACCAGCCACAACGCCGTCCACCAGAAAGTGCGGATCATGTAGTCCATGTGACTTTCATAGACCGAGCCAACCGCATCAGGCCTTTTCACGTAGTTGATGCCTACCGCGATCAGTGACAACAACATCAGCGAAACGATAGGGCTCGCAATATGCAGCGCGTAGTCAAAAATCGTAATTTTTCGCAGGGTTTCGTCTTGGGTGGCGACGGCTGTCTGTGGCTGACCTGGAGTCGCACTGGCGTTGACATCTTGTGCATTGGTGTCGGTCATGGTGGTTTCCTTGGTTCGGCAAAAAAGTTTATTTAGTAAATATGGGGGTCAGATCAGTAAATTCAAGGGTTAGCAGGGTGTTCTGGTCTCGGTGACCGCGCCCACGGAATGGGAAGCATAGGAGTAACGCCTGATCACGGCAATTTGTTTACTAAATTATTATCACATTCTATGAATTACCAGCATCCGAGTTTTTTAGCAAAACTGACGCCAGTTCGGCAAAATTTGGTATTTCGGTGGTGTCTTTGAAGCTGGCCAGACGTTCAAACACGTCGGCAGCCCCCTGATGGTAGCCTCCGGGCAGACCAGCGTCTGTAAAAGTGGCGGCAATTTCTGTCATCTCCGGGCTCCAGCGCCATGCTTTGCGTGCGCTTGCCATCACTGTTGCCGTTGGTTGTGCCGCATCAAAATAGCGCATGAGCCCCGATTCCCCTTGTTGCCATTCGGCGAATAACGCGTCCTCGACGTCATGGACGTGAGCTAACGCCCGGATGTTCATCAACAGCCCGATGCGGGCTTTGTTCCAGCCGGAGAAACACATTTTCAGCGCGGATGCGGCGCCCGTTTCCCCGTGCAGCGTGATGGCTTGCAACGGCGGTGAGTTGAACAAGTCCCGCATATCAGCAGCATCTTCACCGGCCAGGTATAAGCGGCATTTTCCGTTACCCGCGGGCGGTGGCCCAATGATGCTGGCATCGGTATAGCGGGCGCCAGCCTGGGTCACGATTTCACCGACGTGCAGACTGGTTTGGGGAGCAATAGCGTTTGCGTCGACATAGCGCCCGCGAAATCCATTGTCAGCGACGGCTTGCGCCAGCGAAATTGCGCTGTCCGGCGGACAAACTGACAAGATAATGTTGCAAGCGGCCGTTGCCTGGTCCAGTGTTTCGGCGTCGGTTAAGCCGGCGTCGCTGGCGCGCTTGATACTTATTGCACTGCGGCCCTGACTCACCCAGTACACATCCAGGCCTTTTGATCGCAGCACAGCGCCGATCGCAGCGCCCATTTCGCCGGGGTGTAACAACAGAATTTTTTCACGCGCCATGATGTTTTCTCTTTGTTTTTTGCTGTTTCGCCTGGTCGCATAGTTGTAAACGACGGCCTGCCGAAAAGTGATTGTCCTGACGCCTGATGGTAAGTCCAAACTGAGTCAGTCGGTATGTGATGCGCCGGTGCGGAGAATCCGCTATGCGAGCAACGAAACGAATTGCTGCGCACGCTGCTAGTGGCGTCATCTTAAGAGACTGATTGCTGTCGCGCTTGCTGAAGGACAGCTGGCCACGTTCGCTGGAAGATTAGTTTGGTGCCTGACTTGGGCTGGCCACCGGGGTACCTTTAGGAGGCCCGGCTGGCCTCTCACTTTCTTTTAGTGAGAGGAAGTGTCGCCAGACCAGGATGGCAATCAGACATTCGCCAAGAGCTGTTGCCAGGACACCGGCGGTCAACCCAAGCGGTTTGAACAGAGCGGTCATCGCGCCGACCGTGACGCACAGGACTACCGCTTCATAACGAAACAACGCATAGAACTGGCGTGCTGCCTGCATCATCACGGTAGCAATCTGGCGAATTAGTGAGAGTCCGGCCATCAGGCACCAGGCCATCGCAATCCAGAAAAGATCAGCACGAACTTCGCCAAGCAGTACCAGGCTCAGGCTATCAAACCCGAAGCCGACGATCGCGGCATAAGCCAGTGCGCAAACCAGAAGTACAACGCAGGCGCGAATACCGCTGCCGGAGAGTTGGTCGGGTTGTTGAACCTGTAGGTTAGCAAAGCGTGGCAGGGCAACCTGGTTGACCGCTGGAAGCAGCATAATTAATGGCGCAACAAGCATGCGCGCCGCATTGACCGCACCAAGACCGGCCAATCCAAAAAACAATGGTGTCAGGTAAACGTATGCCTGACTTTGGCCCCACGACACCCAGACTCCCGCCATTGCCCAGCGACCTTGTTCCCAAGTGTCGACGATATCCCGTATTAATAACCCAAGACGAAAGTGACGGCGGTAGACCGGTAAAAGCAAGCTGCCCGCTGTTGCGGCTATTAAGTGCGCCAGGGCATAGAACCCCATCGCCAGGGTAGGGGTAATTGCAGAGCCGGTGACGTAATGAATCGCCAGCATGACGGCAAGACTAATCACGAGGATCAGGTTCAACAGTAATGCAGTTGTTTCCTTATTGACGGAAAATGCCTGGCGCAAGAAGTAGTGCAGCAGGATGACGCAGCCCGCGGCAAGCCCGGTGACCAGGACCAATAGCCCGATCTGATTGGTGTCCGTTACCAGGCCACTTGTACGGCTGCTGGCGAATGCATTGATTAGGATACCGAACAATGCGGCGCAGACAAATACGGTGAAGCCAAGACCAACCGTGGCCAGAAAGATTGACCGCAGATAGGCCGGCCGTGCCCAGGGTGGACGTTTTGGGAGACCAACAACCATCTGGGTTAATAACAACCCGTTCGCCAGTCCAAGAATCAGCAGCACAACCGAAAAACAAATACCCCACAAACCAAAACTGGCTGCATCAAGCTTCCTGACAAGGTAAACCGCTAATCCAAAATTTGTCGCACTGGCGACAACCTGGTTGATGACGCCAATTGACGCGGAGCGGGCGACCCCTGTATTTAACTTTGAGAACATAGCGACATCGAGTCAGGACCGTCGGGTCAGGGAAGGCAAATTAACTGCCTGACTGCCGAGACTGTTGAATATTGATGACTTCGCTGAAGTCAGCATAGGCTCGTTGTAATCCGTCGGGCAGATCAACTGCCGGGGTGAACCCCATCGCATTGAGGCGCGAGACATCCATCAGCTTACGCGGTGTGCCGTCTGGTTTTGTCGTGTCGAATTCGATCCGGCCCTTGTAACCAACAGTTTTACTGATGAGTTCGGCCAGTTCTGCAATACTCACATCAGTGCCAGTACCCACGTTGATCAGTGGTGGTTCAAAATCGGTATTGTCGATCCGCGTATTCCCAAGAAGTGCATGGAACCGCTCTTCGGGCAATTGCATCAGGTAGACACAAGCTGCCGCCATGTCTTCGCTGTACATAAATTCGCGTCGTGGTGTGCCTGAACCCCAGACGGTAACCGAAGGGGCAGCATCGATTTTGGCTTTATGAAAACGGCGCAACAAGCCGGGAATGACGTGTGAATTTTCCGGATGGTAATTGTCGCCTGGCCCGTACAAATTGGTGGGCATGGCCGCGAGGTAGCGGGTTGCATACTGACGATTGTAGCTCCAGCATAATTCTATGCCGGCAATTTTGGCCAGTGCGTAAGCGCGGTTGGTCGGCTCGAGCGGACCAGTCAGCAAGCTGCTTTCACGCAGCGGTTGCTCAGCCATTTTTGGGTATATGCAACTAGAACCCAGGAACAGCAATCGAGCAACGCCGTGGCGGTAAGCTGCAGAAATGATATTGTTTTGAATCGCCAGGTTGTCCTGCAAAAACTCAACCGGGAAATTGTTGTTCGCGACAATACCGCCAACTTTCGCAGCCGCAAGGAAGACGTAATCAGGCTTTTCCTGGGCGAACAAGGCTTCGGTAGCTGCGCCATCGCGAAGGTCTACTTCAGCCGACGTACGCTCGATGAGATTCGAGTAGCCGGCCGCACGCAGCGACCGGGTGATCGCAGACCCAACCAGGCCGCGATGCCCGGCTATATATATTCGACTTGTTGTAAGCATTACTCGTGGTAATCAAATGTTTCAAAACCATGACTCTTGACCAATTCGTCCCGAGTCGCAATTTTCAGATCTTCCTGAACCATCTCGGCGACGAGTTCGTGGAACTTAACCTTTGGTGTCCAGCCTAGTTTCTGCTTCGCATAGGACGGATCGCCCAACAGGGTTTCGACCTCGGTTGGCCGGTAGTAATGGGGGTCAACCTGAACAATACACTTACCATCGGCGTCATAGCCGCACTCGTCCTGACCCGTTCCTTTCCAGGTGACCGTTATACCGAGTTCGGTGGCGGCGGCGCTAACGAAGTCGCGTACAGAATATTGTTCGCCAGTGGCGATCACAAAGTCTTCGGCCTCATCCTGCTGAAGCATCATCCATTGCATCTCGATATAGTCGCGCGCATGTCCCCAGTCGCGGCGCGCGTCCATGTTGCCCAGGTAGAGTTTGTCCTGCAGCCCCAGTTTGATGCGGGCCAATGCCCGCGTAATCTTCCGGGTCACAAACGTTTCGCCCCGCATCGGGCTTTCATGATTAAATAATATACCGTTGCACGCATACATTCCGTAGGCCTCACGGTAGTTCACCGTAATCCAGTAGGCATACAGCTTGGCAACAGCGTACGGACTGCGCGGATAAAACGGGGTTGTTTCCTTTTGTGGAATTTCCTGAACCTTGCCGTACAACTCACTCGTTGATGCCTGGTAAAAGCGGGTCTTCTTTTCCAGCCCCAGGATCCGAATGGCTTCAAGCAAGCGTAACGTGCCCAGACCGTCGGCATTGGCCGTGTATTCTGGTGAGTCAAATGACACGGCTACGTGACTCTGTGCGGCAAGATTATAAATTTCATCAGGTTGGACGAGTTGAACAATCCGAATCAGGTTTGTTGAATCGGTGAGATCGCCGTAGTGCAGGATCAGATCACGATTCTCCACATGCGGGTCTTGATATAAGTGATCGATACGGTCGGTATTGAACAGGGACGCCCTGCGCTTGAGGCCGTGAACTTCGTATCCTTTCTTAAGTAGGAATTCCGCCAGATAGGCACCATCCTGGCCGGTGATTCCGGTAATTAGGGCTTTCTTCTTGGTTGTTTGCATCTTGTCCTCAGTCGGGTGTCGCTTTATTTTGCTAATGGGAATTGTTCTCTTATTCGGGCTTCGGCGCAGGTATTTGCTCACAATGCCGGGTAATTTGTCCGTCCGAAATCAGCCGTTCACGTTGGATACCGTTTCAGCAAAGGCGGGCTCATGTGAGAAAATTCGCATTTCCCGGACACTGGAACGGATACTGATGCGCAGTGATCCATGGTACCCGCCCCAGATTGACGCCGGCCCTTTAAGTTGCAGCCATTTTCTCTGAATATTCCCGAAACGGCTATTGTCAGCCTGAATGAGCGGTTGTGACGCAGGCGTTTACCCGACCAGCGGCCCCCGGTGTTTTCCGGATCGGCGAATGTCACTGGCACAAACCAGGTACAGTAATATGCAACGATTCACTCTTTAACACTTAACCCTTCAACCCTTAACTTAATACCGCTTGGCAGACACGTCGCGGCAACCAGGCAGCCAAAGCTTTGCTGGTGAGATCCGTGATTTATTATGACCATTGCGCTCTGTTAGTCCGACATGACATCAAAAACTGACTCGGTACCGGTAATTGACCTCGCGTTTGCCGGTTCAAAGTCCACTCTCAGCGCTGACGAACTGGCCGCAAATCTGAAAAGTGCAATGGCGGTATCCGGTTTCTTTTATGTTCGCAATCATGCGATTGACCCGTTGCTGGTACAGGCAGTAGTCGAACAAACCCATGCGTTTTTTGATCTTCCCTTGGCGGCTCGACAGGCGATTGCCATTGATTTACATAACCGGGGGTATCTTGGGCAGGGTGAGGCGCGGATGTATGGCGCGACCCGAAACGACTTAAAAGAAGTGTTCTTTTTTGGGCGTGACCTGGCGCCCGATGATCCGGACATCGTGGCCGGCGTGCCGCTATGTGCCGTGAATCAATGGCCCGATGCAAACCTGCTGCCACTGTTTCGTCCGACAGTAGTCAACTATTTGCAGGCTGCGGCGATTACCGGATCACAATTGTTGCGTGGTTTCGCCAGCCTGCTGGAGGCGCCCGAAGATTTTTTCGAAAGCCGGTACCAAAGACCAATGGCCAGGGGGCAACTAATTCACTATCCGGCGCCGCCTGAGCAGGCACCGGATGATCAGTTTGGGGTAGCCCCTCATACCGACTTTGGCTGCATCACCATGCTGTATCAACATACGCCTGGTCTGGAAGTCCAAAGTCGCTCCGGGCAGTGGATCGCTGTGCCACCGATTCCGGGTACGGTAGTTATCAATATTGGCGACTTACTCGAACGTTGGTCCAACGGTCGATTGCCCTCGACAAAACACCGGGTACGAAATCTGACCGGAGCCAGTCGCTATTCGATTGCGGTATTTTATGACCCGTCAGCGACCGCCGTAGTAGATCCCGCAGACTTGATTCATTCGAAGTCTCATGCGGAACCCGGTTTTGCCCCAATGACTGCCGCGAACTATATATTGTCCCGCAGTCAGAAAGTGTTTGCGCAGTTTGACAAGTCAATTTCCCAGGGCGTATCGTCAAGTTCAGGGATGTAGTGCGTTTTGCTCTCTGTGTTGTGAGAAACCCTACCGGCGTAGAGCCTGCTAGAGGGAAATCCGGCGGCAGATGTGGAACGAAACTCGAAAAATATCGCAGCAATAAAAACTGACAAATTGAACGAAGTCTTTCCGGGTTTTGAATGCAAACCAAAAGCGCTCACGCAAATTAAAATAAGACCGTGCGTTGGTCAACATATCCCAGACCTCGTTGATCTGGTAGCGCTTTTTTTCATTGATGTCACCCGCAAGGTCGTGATGACAAAAAACTTTGCAACGGTAATCGACTATCAGTCGGTATCCGGCCCGCGCGGCGCGGATCGGAAATTCCATGTCGCCATGTTGCGGGAAGTGCTGGTTGTTGTATAAGCCGACACAGTCAAAAACCTCCACCGGAATCAAAACACCCCGACCCGTCAGTGATGATACAGACTCTATGTGATCATCTGGAAATTCAGCGAGATTACGCCCGTGGTTTAGCGGAGTCCATTTCGCATTTCTCCAATTAATCTGGCAGCCACCATCGGTAATATGTTCCGGCTGGTTGATATCCAGAACTACGGAGCCAATCAGGGTGTCTGGGTTTTTTTCCGAAGCGACTCGCAGATTCTGAATGAAATCAGGCTTTACGATTGTATCGTCATTGAGCAGAACCACTGCGTCGTTTGGGCTGCATTTTTCCAGCACATGGTCGATTCCTTTGCGGGTTGATCCGGTCCACCACAAATTGCCGTCGCCGTACACAATTGCCGTGTCCGGAAACTCCTGCTTGATCATCTCGCTGGTGCCGTCGGTTGAACCGTCGTCCACGACAACCACAGAATAGTCGTAGTCGGTTTCCTGGCAGGCCAGCGCTCGCAAGCAGCGAGCTGTCAATTCGCGGCGATTGTGTACCGGAATAACGATCCAAAGGCATTGCGAATTTTTGACATCGTCCGAAATTGGGTTGCTCATACTTTAATTTTCCCCATGAACGTAATCAATTGCTTCCATCATCATATCGGTTACTGACTCAGGAGTTATCCGTACTGCACAGTCGCGGCCGACACGGCGCATCGTGTTTAAATCGGTAGTGCTGGCGCTAAGCGCCTTGCTGATTGCATCGTAGGTGGTGTCTGGGCGATCGGGAAAAAACGTCCATCCATTGACTCCGTCAACCACCATCTCTTCGACCGATTGTGCGTACATGCTGCCAATCACCGGCACACCGGCGGCCAAAGCTTCAACCGTAACAAGACCCCATTCGTCCGCCAGCGTGGGGAAGGCCATAAGTCCGACATTGGCGTACAAATTCGGCAGATCGTTATATGGCACGTTTCCCAGAAACTTAACGGCAATATTGTCAGGCCATTGGTAGCTTGTCAGTTGCTCGCGCATTGGTCCGTCTCCGGCAATCCATAATTCTTGTTGTTGCTCTGGATGGTCGATACACCATTGTTTGAGCACGTCAAAGAACGGAACAATCCCTTTGCGTTCGATAAACTGACCAACGTACAGCAACCGGTTAGAGGTCGAATCGTCACGCTCGACGGGAATGCATGTATATGATGCGATGTCGGTTGTGATCGGAGAAAAGAAAAATTTCTCATCTGGTACGCCAAAATTATTCTGCAGGTATCGTTTGCCACTGTGACCATTGACGAACACCGCGTCCATCCGGCGGGTAAGAAACAGTCTAAGCAGGTGGCGCAAACCGCCGCGCGCTTGTTCGGTTGATTCTGATATTTGCGCCCATACGATTAGCCGGGTCTTGCGAAACACCATGCAGTACAACGCAGCCTGCAGAGTGCGCATGCCAAATTCAACGGATACAATGGTTTCGGGTCGATACTTTGATAGCAGAGGCAGGGTATTGTATGGAACCTGAACAAATAAAGTGTCCTGGAACCCTTTCGGGTGCTGCCAGTTGCGTCGGAATGTCAGATTTTTTTGTACCTCAACGTCCAGATCGCCCCATTCAACTGCCCATGAACGGTTTGGTTCCATTGGCGTAGATACAAACACCTTCATCCGGGAAAATCGTTTTTGTAACTCGTGCAGCAGGGTGGCCCTGAACGGAGCGATAAAGTTTGTTAGTACGGCGACTCGCATCAGGATTTTTCCCAGAATGTCGAAGCTTGACTTATTGCCCGCAACGGAAATTCCTCCCGTTCAAGCAGCCTCGTATGAATTTTCCGGCAGGTTGACTGACTAAGCATGTTTTGTCCGTACGGCGTGAACATATTCGATAGCTTCCATCATCATGTTGGTAACGGCTTCAGGTGTTATCTTGATTGCACTTTCGCGGCCCGCTAAACGCATGGTTTGCAGTGTCGAGGCTTCGACGGTAAGCGCACTGTTCAGCGCCTCGTAAGTGGTGTCCGGCCGGTCGGGGTAAAACGTCCAGCCGTTCTTTTGGTCGACAATCATCTCTTCTACCGATTGTGCATATAAGCTTCCGAGTACTAGTACGCCTGCAGCCAGTGCTTCAACGGTCACCAGACCCCATTCGTCAGCGAGCGTAGGGAAAGCCAACAAACCAACACTGGCATACAAGTCAGGAAGGTCTTTGTATTGAATAGTGTTCAGAAATTTGACTGCGATGTTTTCTGGCCATTTGTAGTTCTGTAGCTGTTCACGCATCGGCCCATCGCCGGCTATCCACAATTCCGTTTGCCGGTCTGGATGATCGATGCACCATTGCTTTAAAACATCAAAGAACGGAATGATTCCTTTTCGTTCGATAAACTGACCGAGATAAAGCAGACGGTTTGCACTTGACTCGTTTCGTTCCAGCGGCACGCTCGTAAAAGCTGAAACATTAGTTGTATAGGGTGAGAAGAAGAACTTCTCATCCGGTACACCAAAGTTGCTTTTCAAGTACCGCTTGCCACTTTGTCCGTTGACAAAAACGGCATCCATTCGACGAGTGATAAATTTTCTAAGCCAGTGACGCATGGTGCCGCGCGCCTGTTCCGTAGATTCAGAAATTTGTGCCCAGACGATCAGTTGTGTCTTGCGAAATATCATGCAATACAAAACGGCTTGTAGCGTTCGCAGGCCAAATTCCACCGATACAATAGTGTCCGGTTGGTACTTAGACAGCAGATGCAGGGTGTTGTAAGGGAAGTGGACGTATAAAGTATCTTTGAAGCCTTTTGGGTGTTTCCATGTGCGCCGAAACGTCAAGTTTTTTTGAATTTCAACATCCAGGTCGCGCCATTCAACTGCCCATGATCGGTTCGGCTCCATCGGTGTGGAGACGAATATTTTCATCTGACCTGTCCGTTTTTGTAACTCCTGAAGCAGGGGTACCCTATACGGCGCGATAAAGTTAGTTAGTACAGCGACGCGCATCAGGAATTTTCCCAGCACATTGATGGTCGATTCACTGATCGCATGGCAAATGCTTCCTGCTTTATCTGCAAAGTTTTGAACGCAGATCTTGGCCACACCACCTGAAAACAAGGGTTGTCGAAAGTCGAGTCGGTAACCGTAAGGCCATTGAGTCTAGGGTTTCCTGTCCAGATGGTTCCGCCCGAAGACGGTTTGCCACGCCCCTGATCTGTGCAGATATCGTCGCGAGATCGCGTGCGTATGAATGTAGCGTCGTTAGTACCGTCGTACGCTGAAAAACTACCGTTGCCCATTCGAATTGCATCAACATCTTCGACCCGTCCGCTGGCGGTGCCACCGTCAAACATAATGCCGACACCATTCGGTGCATTGTTACCGTCAATTACTCCCAATTTAATCACGGCATTCTCCGATTGATAAATATTGATATTGTCTTCCGGCCAACTTTTCGGGAAGCTGATGGTATGAAAGTCGGTGAGCACAGCATTGTGGGAGTTGTCGAATTGTACGAATTGGCCACGTGGATACGGTCCGCGAAAGTCTTCGCCGTAGATTCCGGATAAACGAGCATTGTCTGATTCGAGCATGTAAATACCGCTGGAGCCTCGGTAAAGTCGCGCATTGTTTACCTGAACCAACTCAGATTGGTAGGTGAATATGTTTTCGTTCGTATCTTTTCGATGCGGTCCGTTGGTGGGTGCGTCGGTAGATTCGATGATGATGTTGCGGATAACTATTCGTTTACTGTTCAGGATGGCAATGCCGCGTCCGTTAGCATGACGAATGTGCAGATTACGAATTTCGATATCGGTCGCATCACTGACCGTCAGGGCGGTTCCTGTGGTTGATTCGATCCGAAGATTTTCCACGGTTTTGTGACTACCAGTGATAGTCACCGGAGTCTTAACCAGAGTCAGGGTGCAGATTTGTTCCGTGGTGCCTGTACCTGGCCCGGGCAAGAGCGATGTTCCCGAACGCGTTTCAGAACCGGCCTGCGCATGGGGCATCGCGACGGTTAGTAAACCAGTGGTTACTACGGAGCGGGCCAACCCCATAAAAACTGGCGCGGTAATCGGGTTGCCGAGGCAGTGCGACCAACCCATTATTTTGCCAGCTGTGTTTGGTCTGTGCTCAATTGTGGGCTTGGTTGATGTGCGAGTTGATCCAATGCAACACTGAGCCGGTCGGGGTTTATCGTATAGATGACGACGCTTTCATTGGCAAATGACTTCTCGAGCCATTCTGGGTTTTGCATTAAGACCCTGGTCAAGTCGTTCCGACCCCAGTCTTTCGGATAGTCAGAGAAATAGATCACGTGGGTTACCCTATAACGCCTGGCCGCTTTGGCCACCCGGTATTCGTCCCATCCGGGTTTTATCGGATCCGGAAACGGAGTGCCCAGAACGGGGTGACTGGTGACTAGCCCAAGATAGGCCTCGTGATTACTCATCAATACGGGGCGCACACCATCGTCTGTTGTGTTGTTCTCGAGTAATGCCCGCACAACGGGGACTGACTGGGCCACCGTCAACACGTTCTTTCCTTTGGCTGTCTGGATCAATTCGGCTGCCGGAATTTGCGCACCCAATGCGATCACAACCCCAGTTGTGGTCAGTACGCCGGCCGCTTTGCTGCCTTGGATTGCCTGCGCCGTGCGGCGAGAACCGAGCAGCATCAGCACAATGAGTGCAATGATTAACATTGGCAGGCTGGGAACAAAGTAGCGAGCAAGCCAAGGGTAAGCCGGTGTCATGAAAGTAAGAATAGAAATCATTCCTACCACTGCAACCACGGTAAAGCTACTGAAAATCAGGGTAAGCACCTGAGTTTGGTGTTGACCAAGTCTCGCACCGCTAACGTCCACTCTGGGTTTACGCCCGGCTATTGCGAGGGTGAACAACGCCAGGGCGATCGTTAACACGATCTGAGTGACAAAAACGACCTCTCGCGCAAAGTCAGGCACAAGGACAAGCGCATCAGCAACTTCGCTCAGACTACGGGTGCTGAAGGGGCTGTCCGAGCCGGTTGCCGCTCCGGCAATCAGAACATTGCTGCCAAGGAAAATCAATATAACTATTGTCAGACCCAAACCAATGGCCACACTTCTGCGAACAGGAAAGTTGGTCCCGAGTCGACCGGTGAGGCCAAAGAGCGCGAGCATAATCACAGGGCCAATCAGCGCCATTGACTGGTATCGCATCAGGAAGCCAATTGCCCCGGAGGCAATGGCCAGCAGCACCCAGATACTCACACCGCGTTTCACCGGGCTGCGCAGCGCAAGAACTGTCGTCAGAAGAAATATCAATCCGAAGACCACCATCGGGGGTTCGCTGTGTCCGCGAATCACCAGAATCCAGTTCGGAACCGTTACCAGGCATATAAAGCCAGCCGCCATGGCAACGGGAAAGCGCAGGCCAGCCATCGTAAGAATGACAACAACCAGCACAGCTGTTAGTAAGTGCGCTGCGGCGTTGATCCAGATGAACCCGATCGCAGGCTCAATGCCGCTCACAACATGTAATAGCGCTGTTGCAATTGGCATGCCCGGTGGCCATATCGTTTGTATGGCTGGAATGACCTCTTGGTTGAATAAAGCTTCACTGGCAATAATCGATGTACGCAGTCCTTTGCCTTCGATCAGGTTGCGGGCTACGCTCGTCGCATGCCCGGCATCGAATCCAAGTTGTTCGAGAACACCAAATGTCAGTACGAACCACGCAAAGAATGTCAGACCCAGCGCCCAGGCAATGCACTGAAGTTTGAGGCCTTGCATTGGTTGGGTCGGGTCGCTCACTTTGCGGCCCCAGTCGCCTCTTGGCAGGCCAGTCGGTAGACATCAACGACCGAAACAATCAACAGAATCCAAAGAAAATGTGTTGCTGCCAGCAGCGAAGTTTCTGAGAAGTTGTACCCGAGCACCGCAAGTGAAATGGCAAGATGAAGAATGGCGGAGTCATGTGCGCCAAGCCGCCAGACCCGCAAGATGTTATGGAAATGCTGAATGACGAGCAGTGCAAACAAAATGACACCAACGCCGCCCAGCTCATTAAATAAGTCGATATACCCGTTATGAGAATGCACGGGTAACCAGTTTAAACTCGCGACAACAGCAACCGACGGGCCAGTGTCGCCAATCCAGAACGCACCGTATCCGTTACCAAAAACCGGATTCAACCAGGCGTGTTCGAGAATCGTCGACCACAGCACGTTTCTCCCGGTTAATGTGGCTTCCTTCTGAACCGCACCGAAATACAATTCGGATGCGGCCTCAAGAGGCGATTCGCCGGTGAGAAATAAGTAGGCGAATGGTATTGTCCATAGCAGCAGAGCACCAACTAGTAGCGCTCCTTTGAGTAATTGATCCCGTGATTGAGACAAGGCGTACAAAGCGCCGAATGCAACAACGGCGGCCGCCAACGATAGAGCTGTTGCGCTTCGAGTTAAAAGAATAGTCAGTAGTGAAACGCCAAGGGCACACCAAAGATACGGCGATTTTGGCTGGCGCTTAATTTCAAGCGCCGACAAAATGGTTGCTACCAGGGCAATACCGGCCCACGAGTTTTTGTGTGAGCTTAGGCCACGAAAATTGCCATTTGCATCATAGGCAAATTCTGTAGCAAACGGCGCTACGATCAGGCCAAGTGCCAGCCAGAGCAATGTAGGGTTCAGGTAGCGCCGCCATAAGCCGTTGCTATCGTTAATTTGAACAACGGCGGCTGCAAAAAGAACAAGCCCGGAAAACTGAACCGCCCGACGGATAGTGACGTCCGGGGCGGCAGACCAGAAAGCGGACAGAAAAGCGAATCCGAGTAAGGCGATAAGACTCAGCGGTACGCGCTTTATTGGTGATATCCAGGTGCCATCACTCAGGCGCGATGCATACCACAGGGACAGAAGATACACGATCCCGGTTGCCGCCTGGCGTAAGCTGCCACCCTCTGCCTGGTCTACATTATTGCTGCCTACTGCAATAATCAGGCCGAGCACCATCAACACGCTAATAAAGATCGCGATCAGATTGTCACGAATCCAGTTTTTCTGCCAACTGACAAACAGGGCCGCGCAGCATGCAAGTGTGGCGGCAAACACCCCAAGGGCAGAAAGAGAGTAAGTGGCGGCTTGTAGCATCGTCGCAGAATTCAGCTACGGTTTGCTTATTCGGCTGACATGACCGAACCAATTAGCTTGGCTCCAAGGTCAGTCAATCGAGCAGACAGTTGCTTCATTGGCTCATATTGAGTTGTGCCGGCGCGTCCAAGCATGATGTAGCCACTGGCTTGCGAGGCGATCAGTTCGGCATCAGGCCCGCTGTCGGCGGATGGGGTGTCCACGATGGTGACCTGGTATTTGTGCGAACAGCGTTCGAACAACGAGCTGAGAAGGTCCGGCAATAGCAACTCTGCCGGGTTTGGCGGAATGCCACCAGCTGACATGATCGACAGACCAGGTAAGTCACTCAGTCGATAAACGAAGCTGTCTTTAGCCCGGCCCGACAAAACTGAAGAGAAACCAGTTTCATTAGCCAGACCAAACAACTTGTGTTGGCGCGGATTGCGCAGATCACCGTCAATAAGCAAAGTACGATGCCCCGATTGGGCGAAGGCGGTTGCCAGGTTGGCTGCCAGGAAGCTGCGACCAATGCTTCGTTCCGGGCTGACAATGGCCAGCGTGCGGTTATGCGAAGACTCGCCTGCTAACCATTGCAGCATCAATTGACTGCGCAGCGCGCGAATTTCATTGGCTACCCGGTCGTCGGTACTAAAAGCAGTTATAACCTCGCTGCCTATTCTGGATTTCTCTGGATTGACCAGCTTATGACGAAACTGAATCGCAATGATCCGATTGAGTTCGTGGTCACCCACCAGACCTGATCGCAAAGCGGCTTCACCAAACGGCACGTGGTCTTTGTGTGCCCGGGCGAGAATGGTGGTGACCTGGTTCGCAGTAATAATGCCGTGTTTAACCAGCAGTGATCCGAGCCGCAGATCTTCGGGGGTTGTTGGGCGGCCGCTGACGATTGAGGCTGCCAGTTCTGTTTGCTTCAGTGAATGGTCCATAACTTTGGATTCCGTATTTTTCAGAGGTCTGATTTTTATATTCGTCGGTCAGTCAGGCTTGCGGCACCGGATCGCCGGTCTTACTCGAAATCGATCCGTCGCGACTCAGATGTCCGATTACTGGTCCGCCGGTTGCCTTTGCCATATCGGCATTGCTGTAGATTCGGCGGTCCCGCATTTCCATTATTAAGCAAATTCCGATTGCCATAACGGTGGCAAAGGCAATTGCCGCCAGTAGATTAATCAGAAGGTTCGGACTGCTTGCACGACCAGGAGCCAATGCGGGTGAAAGCACGAAGAGATTGGCATAGGTTGATGCGCTTTGCAGATTTGTCTGGCTCAGTTGCTCTTGCGCAGAGTCGTAAGCCCGTTGAGCATTATCAATATCGCGTTGCAGCAGCGACAGTTCCTCCCGGTAATTTCTTGCGCCAAGCAAAGTGCTCTCGTCGCTTGCCAGTTCTTTTTTGAGGCGTGCCTGACGAGCCCGAGCTGAGTCGCGTGACTTCTCAAGGCTGGCAACTATGGTCTGAACTTCATCGGTTATTCGCTTACTGACCGACCATAATTCACTGCCAAGGCTGCGCATCAGAGGGTGGTTCTTTCCATAGACCGCCAGTTGTTGACCATAGCTGGCTCGCAAACGAGCTTGTTCAGCCTTCAGGGAGAGAATCGCAGGGCTGGCAATTACTTCCGGTATGGACAAAGATTTATTGGCGGCGATGGCTTGCCGCGCCTGGTCAACTCGCTGCGAAAGGTCACTGGCTTCAGACGATGCCTGAGTTAACGCGGCAGATAAAGTCTCGAAACGCTGAGTATTCACATCGCGACTTTCGTCGGCAGTAACGATATTGTTTTTACGCTGATAAGCGACTAGTTTGTTCTGTGCCTCGTTGAGCCGTTCGCGCAATTCGTTACCCTGACTGATAAACCAGTCCCGACGTTGAGTCGCCGGTTTGGTACGCATCTCGATATTGGTATCGATAAACGCCTGGGCGAAGGCATTGGCCATATCGGCAGCAGTTTGTGGTTCTGTTGAGCGATAGCTGATGGTCAGCATTGTTGATTCGCGGCTCGGGTCAATTTTCAGGTTTTTCGCAAGCTTCTCGGCGGCATATTGCCGGGCACTGGATTGCGGTGCATCATCAGGAAGGCCGTCAATGTAGTCTGGGTTTTTCCCAAGGTTGAACCGATCAACAACCATCAGCCGAAGGCGTTCACTGCTAATAATATCTGCCTGTGTGTTCAGGTAAGGACGCACTGTCAGACCTGACGGCAGTCCGCCGTTAACCGGGTCCGGCTTCAGGTCAACAATGACATCGGTACTCGCCACATATTTTTTTGGAATAAGGATAGTGGCGAGTAAGGCTGCCCCAACGATTAGGGCAAAGATTGTCAAAGCGGTTCCTGATCGTGCTTTGAGAATGCTAATTAATTGCGTCAGATTCATCTTTCTATCTCTTGAACTGGACACTTATTGTGTCGTCAACACGGGGTCACTTGCGATGTGATAATGCTCACTTCGCTATTCTTTACCAGCAATATGTGATTTTGTTTTGATTCCGAAGTAATAAGCTCGTTGTCAGTAACGGCCTTTTGAGCAACGGATTTTTAATTACTGTCGCGCAGGCTCAGCCTTAGGCCCGGCGGCCGCCCCGAATAAGCGCCCGCAACCACAATAGAACGAACAAGGGGTTGTTGACCAGATAGCGATGCATCAGCCGGCGTGGTTCGGAGCACAAGCGGTATAGCCATTCGAGGCCAGCTTTGTGCACCCAGGCCGGTGATCTCGCCCTGAGGCCGGCATAAAACTCAAATGCACCGCCAAGACCAATTTTGACACCAGACACAGATTGGTTTGTCAGGTGCATCCATTGCTCTTGCTTCGGACAACCGAGGCTGACCAGCAACACATCGGCCGGGGCTCGATTCATCTCGGCTATTTCGTCGCAGTTCGCCAGTGCCGACAACGACATCATTGGAGGTGAAATTGCAAACGTCAGTTTTAGTGTCGGATGGTCCTTGCGAATTCTTCGGGCAACGGCGTCGCAGGTTTCGGGAGTTGAACCAAACAAGCCAATACTCAATTGGGCCGCGTCAGCGGCCCCAATGACTGCCTGCATTAAATCGGGGCCGTACAAAACGGGCTCTGGATACGGTGTACCCAGGTGGTTCAATGCCTTGGCCAGCACCTGGCTGTCAGTTGTTACGGCCAGAGCGTCATGTAGTGCCTCGTTTAGCCCGGGATCGCGTTGGGCCAGGGTCACCTGGTGAGTGTTCGCAACACAGATATAACCTGGTTCTCCGGCCTGCGCCCAGTTGGCGACCTGGTTGGCCAGGCCGTTGCCGGCAATCAGGCTCAAGCGGCAACCTAACTGATGGTTTTCAGCTTGCCGATGACGATCGTAATTAGCGGCAATTGAAGAATCAGAATGCATTCGGGTCGGTCCAGACACTGCGAAGGGTTCTCCACAGGATTTTCAAATCAAACCAGATTGACCAGCGCTCGATGTACTCCAGGTCAAACTGAATACGTTTTTCCACTTTCTCGATTGTATCGGTTTCACCCCGATAGCCGTTAACCTGTGCCCAGCCGGTAATACCGGGTTTGACGATGTGGCGCTGCATATAACGGTTGATCAGTACTCGTTGTTCTTCATTCATGTTGATCGGATGGGGGCGCGGCCCGATCATCGACATTGATCCGTCGATCACGTTTAACAATTGTGGCAATTCATCCAGTGAATAACGACGCAGAACCTTACCTAGCGGCGTAATGCGCGAATCGTTCCTGGTGGCCTGGGCAACTTCTTTACCGGTCTCCATCACCTTCATTGTTCGGAATTTCCAGATCTGGAAGGTCTTACCGTCCAAACCGTACCGTGGCTGACGGAAGAACACGGGCCCGGGCATATTGATTTTGATTGCGGTGGCAATGACAAGGAGGATCGGTGAAATCATTACCAGGCCAATTGATGCTCCGAACAAATCAAACACCCGCTTAATCAGCGCGGCCCGACCGCGAAACGGGGTGTCGACGATACTAATGGTCGGAATTGTGCCCACCAGATCAAAACGGGCATGCAGGGGGCCAAAACCGGACAGATCCGGCACAAACTGGATGGTGACTGTTGTATCGGCCAGTGCGCGGGTGAGTTCGCCGATCCTTAATTCAGCCCGCAATGGCAGGGCAATATAGATCACGTCAATTTGGCCGCTGCGGGCCCGCTTAACCAGATCGTCAATTGTGCCCGAGATGCCCAGTTCCTCAATACGGTCGCCATCAACCCGGCGATCATCAAAGAAGCCGGCAAACCGCATGCCCATCCACGGCGCAGCACTAAATTCGCTGGCCAGATCTGCGCCAATCGGTGTCGCCCCGAGAATAGCAACTGTCCGATAGTTCAAACCGCTGATACGGGCAAAACGCAAGATGGCCCGCGACAACAGACGTGACGCAACGATATAAACCAGCCCGGTCAGAAACCAACGGGTCAGCACTTTGTCATGCAGACCGGCTGTCATGCTGAAGATGATGGCGGCTGGCAGCATGGCCAGCACCCAGGAAGCGACCAGCCGGCCCAGTTCATGCTTAAGGGGCAGCACCCGAAAAGACCGGTAGCAGTTCAGGCTTGCAGCAATCATCCCAAATGCCGCCATCGACAAAAGAATGGCGAGCGTGATCGGGCCGGTGAATTCGCCACCGGACCAGGTCATCGCGAACCACATGGACAGGCCAAAAATTGACGCGTCAGCAAGGCGGACTATTTCAAGCAGGACTGGCGCGTACGGCCGAATCCGCCCGGTATTGGATTTCATTGAATAAGCTTTCCGTCAGTTGTCCACACAATGTGGATAAGCGGGACTTCGATTGTCGTCAGGCAGGTGCGAATTGGCGTGGGAAAAACGCACAGAATTCCGACAAGACGGCCCAACCAGGCCAAAACCTCGGCCATGACACAATGCGTCTTGCACATTATGCAAATTTGGGACAAGAATGAGAAGGATTGATGACCCAGGTGAAGGTCCGGGCCGCAGCCGACGTATTGAAACCGTGTTAGCCCAGGGAACTGGCGCAATTTACGGCCCGTATGCTGAGGTCGTTGAGCCAATTCATATGTCGACAACTTATGAACGGGCCGCTGACAATAGCTACCCGGGTGGGGCCACTTACAGCCGGGACGGCAATCCGGCCTACCGCGCACCTGAATCACTATTGTGTGCGCTCGAAGGTGGCAGCGACGCGCTTGTGTTCTCGTCCGGCATGTCTGCTGCAACCGCGGTGTTCCAGACGCTTCGGCCCGGAATGCGGGTGGTCGCGCCCCAGAATATGTACTGGTCGTTACGCCAGTGGTTGATTTCGTTTTGCCGGCAGTGGGATATCCGTCTGGAATTGTTCGAAGCGGCTGGCGAAAAGCCAGCCGACAGTTGCGCCACTGGAAACCTGGCGGCATTACTTGCCCAGCCGCTCGATTTGCTGTGGCTGGAATCGCCCGCAAACCCAACCTGGGAGATCACCGATATCGCGTGTGCTGCCGCGCTGGCGAAACAATCCGGCGCCCTGGTTTGTGTTGACTCTACCGTTGCGACTCCGGTTTTCAGTCAGCCGTTGTCGCTGGGTGCGGACATCGTGATGCATTCCGCGACAAAGTACTTAAACGGGCATTCTGATGTTCTTGCCGGCGCCCTGATTACCGGGGCGGACAGTGTCAGCTGGCAACAAGTCAAAATGAGTCGCGCCAGTGTTGGTTCAGTGCCTGGACCGTTTGAGTCCTGGTTACTGGCGCGTGGCATGCGGACTTTATTCCCGCGGGTGCGCCTGGCAGCAGCCAGCGCCGCAACTATTGCGGCTTATTTTTCTGGCCACCGGGCACTGAAATCGGTTTTGTATCCGGGTCTCGAATCGCATCAGGGCCACACCGTGGCCGCCCGGCAAATGCACGGCGGATTCGGCGCGATGTTGTCATTGCGGTTTGCCGGCGGCGCTGACGCTGCCGTTCAGTGTGCTGCCGCGGTTAAAGTGTTCAAGCGGGCTACGTCACTGGGGTCGACAGAAAGTCTGCTGGAACATCGCGCCAGCATCGAAGGGCCTGGTTCGTTCTGCCCGGATGACTTGTTACGCCTATCCATTGGAATCGAGCATATCGATGATTTAATCGCTGATCTCGAGCAGGCGATGAGTCGTTTGCCGTCTGCTCCGTTGCATGTTGACTGATTTTTCCTGTACCGGCTGTCGGGCGGCAGTGGTCAGTCGATGGTTTTGCATTAACTGGCGGGCCCGAAATGTCTGGTGATAGCAGGTGAGTCGACCGTCTGTCTGCCAGCCTGGCTGATCGGTGGGTGTTGTACTCAGAGATTAGGCTACGGCAAGGTGGGAGCATCTCCTCACAGGTGTCGTTATGAAAAAAGCAAAAAGTAGCTGGTTTATGTCCGCAGCGACCGCTGTAAGCTTGTCGTTCCTGCCGCAGGTGGTTAACGCTGAGAACGATATCAGCCCGTCGTCTGAACCGCTTACTCCGTCGAACTGGGAGATTCGCAAGCATGCGGAAATGCACGCGACTGAACTGATCAGCCGTCTCGCGCAGGGTTCGTTTTCGACCATGTGTTCCGAAGGAAATTGCGGCGTCTTTGTTGAACCGCTGGCCGGTTGTGTACCCGGTGCCAAGTATCCGCTACTGATTAACTCGGCCAAACAAGTGGGCGTTATTCCAACCCAGTGCACAACAATACCGGGTGCCAAAGAAGGTGAGCTGCGCTACGTTGTTCTGCTGCAGCAGAACGAAACCTTGCTCAAAGCGATGATGGAAGAAATTGATCTGACTATTGCCTTCCCAACTCAGGCAGGGCAAATGAACGTGCTTGAAATCAATATGTCTGGCGTTCGCGACGTATTGGCTACCCTGATTCCCGAATTAGCGGACTCCGAGGCGGACAAGCCTGGGACGCCAAAGTCAAAAGAAACCAGCGGCGTCTGGAAGCAATCCGGGCAGTACGTGCTCTGAGTGTGGATTCGGATCGAATAACAAAAGCGGGCCGCCTGGCCCGTCTCGTATTTAGCGTGCAATGATTGCCGTTCGGTTAATCTGCAGAAATTAACAGCTTCGGGCGCCTTCGTTAATTAACTTTACGCAGTTGACTTGTTCGTTCCAGTAAAAAGGCAGTGAGTCCCAGGGGTTGTTCAGCTTGTCATTGGTTACATAAACCATGCCGGCATTTCGCCTGATTGCTTTTTTAATGACATTGCGCATAGCCTTCGCGTCTCGGCTCTTATAGACGAGATGGCCAAATTGCTCTGCCGGTACGTCGTAGACCCATTCAAATACCTCGTACTGATTATAGGTTTGCTTGGCACTTTCAAAGTTGATCACGGCATCCGCTGCCGGCAGGCTCAGGTATTGAGCCGCAGTATTTGTGCCTGGGTTGCCAACTACCCGAAAGTCGCTGTTCATTGCCTTGATATAGCCATAAAGGTTGGCGTAATAAGTCAACGAAGTGCTGTCATTTTGATTCGACATCTCATCAACAAAAAATCCGTCTATGTCTGGGTAAAGGCTCAGGTAGCGGTTGATGTCGGCCTGAACTTGGGTCAGGGGGCGATTGCCGTAACTGGTATGGATATAGCCAATCACACGGCCACCGGCCGCGCGCAGGTCGTTGGTCACTCGCAAATAATTTGAATCCGCGGAAACGCCCGGCCCGCTTGCCGGATTAAGAATTGCCGTTAACGGGACTTGTTGTGCCGCAGATGACAAAGCCGCCCAGTATGTGTCCTCGCTGCCCGGATAAAAGTACGCCGGGACAATCAACTCGAGCCGACCTGCAGATACTTCGGCGCCAATACTGGGCTCGCCCCGCTGTGCATAACTCGATTCACCAAGGCCCTGACCAATAAATACAGCCGCCAGGAACATGCCGACAATAGCTTTCGACTTCACGATGAAACCTCCTGCTGGGTGCAATGCGCGCACCTCATTATTTTGAGGTCGCAGTTTGAACAGTCTTATGGTGAATGGCAAGCCGAAGAACCGATCGGGCAATAAAGCCAGGGTTCGGAGTGTTCCAGTTTTTCAATCAAGGGGCTGTGACTCTGTTTGCCCTGAGCTTGTATTGATCACACGTTTTTTGGACGCGATCCTGGCTGGATGTGCAAAAAGTCACCTCACTCGTCGTCAACAGGTGCATCCGTGCCACAGTGGGTGCCGGTCATGGCGGTTCGGTCACCGTTAATACGCCGACTGCCACTGAAAATATCGCATGGCCGGAAAATGAACCAACCAGAACTGCTTCTTTAATGGACACGTCGGACTCATCGAAATTATTTTACCCAACGACTTGTGATGCCCACTGCTAACTCGTTCTCCTGGATTATTTTGCCCGCTGCCTTGATGGCATCAGGCCTGGCGCTGGTTGCGATTCGGGCTGCCCATGCCAATGCCCCAGGGAGTATTGGCGATTGGAGCCGCGCCATGTTGCTGGCCGCGATTGGGTTGACGGGATTAAACAGCGGGTTGATTGATGCCTGGTCTGTCAAGATTGCCTTTGCCAGCCCAGTGTTTGCGGGGTGCGCGTATTTTTTGCGAGGCGTCATTCGCCTTGCCAAGGGACGAACCGAACCCAGCCTGAACGCCCTTGCCAGACAACTGGGGCCTGTGACTCTACTGATTATTGGGGTCTATTTTGCGCTTGGCGTCACATCGGGACGAACAAACGACGCATTTTTCCATGCCGCCAGTGCCGGCTATTTCTGTGCTGCGATTGTTGCCGCGATTGCAGCTTATCGCCATTACCTGCGCAGTGCGCAGGATCGTCATGGCGCAGTGGTCACCCATGCCTTGGCAGCTTTGATCTTTTCCATCCTGATCATGACTGCCGGCAGCCTGCACTGTCTGGAAGCTGCCTTCTCGCGCCTGCCGGCGGCCCCGGTGTATTTTTGGATGATGGGTTTCGGTGCGCTACTGGTTTCCGGGTCATTGCTTTGGTTGTCTTTTGGCTTGCGTCAACTGACCAGTGCCGGCCGGCCAGGGCGACCCGGAGTGCTTGAGTTATCGACTATTGAACATAGTGAAGTGATTGCCCGTGAGGTCAGGCAGCACTTTCTTGGCCCGATCATCAAGCCGGTTGTTCTACTGACCATCGAAATCGACTCATTCGACTTGTTATGCAATAAACACGACCCAGATTTGGTTGATCATCTTGTCACCCAGGTGGGTCGTGCTATTCGTCGCTCCTGCCGGGAAACCGATATCGCGTTGCGTAACAACACGGCGCGCTTCCAGATTGCGTGTATTGGTGCCGATCAGGATGAAGGTCTTGCCGTGGCCGAACGAATCCGCCTCCAAGTTCGGCGATATCCAATCACAGGGGCTGATGGCATTGTTGTGCCTTGTTCTGTGAGCATCGGCTTATCGCTGCCGTTTGAATCTCCGGCCAGTTCATCCCAGGCCGCTACCCAGGCAGAGCAAGCTCTGGACAAGGCAAAAACGCTAGGCGGTAACCTGACTATCAGTCATCGTCCCGCTGGCGATACTTTTGGAGGGTGACGGGCAGACCAGCCAACCGGTCAAAGCCAGTACAGGTAATATCGGAATGCTGATCTGGCTTTCGTTAACCTGACTTTCCTGACCTCCCTGGCACGACTGACTTGGCTGTAATACTCCCTACCGACTGGAAGAATACCGAGGCGAGCGGCTCTGCTGCCCGGCAGATGGACACGCTGGCGATGTTCGAGCGGGGTCTGGGTGATGAGATCACGGTGTATCACGGGGTTCACTGGAGCCGACCGCATCACGGTCTCGGCAGCCTCGGTGATGTTGATTTTGTCGTGATGTCCGCTGGCGGTAGTATTTTGCTTGTCGAGCAAAAAGCCGGATTTCTGAATGAATCCGAGCAGGGCCTGGTCAAACGTTATCGCGGCAGCCATCGTTTTATTCGCATCGAAATTGACCGTACGGTTGATTCTCTTCGCAAGCGGTTATCCGGCCTGCGCGCAGAGCAGGCGGTGTCTGTTCAATACTTGTTGTACTGTCCGGATTACACGGTCAAGGATCGGTCCACCGCTGGTCTGGATCCATCTCAGATCATCGACAGTTCTGACCGGGATCAACTGTGCAATCGAATTACCGAGTTGTTGAGCGAGCAAGTGCAGCAACCCGAACTGGTTCGTCGTTTACATCACTTTTTTGCCAACGAGTTGGAACTCGTGCCCGATGCAAGCGCCCTGGTCGGGCGGGCCAATGCCCTGGTTACTCGCTTGTCAGAAGGTCTCGCCACGTGGGCACGACGTTTTGAAGTTCACCCGCCACGCTTACGAGTTGTGGCCACTGCCGGTTCGGGAAAAACCCAATTGGCTCTCGCTTTACTTGCCCAGGCGAGCGCAGCAAAACAGTCGGCGTTATATATTTGCTTCAACCGCCCGCTGGCCGATCATATCCGCGCTTCAGCTCCTCATGATGCTCAGGTATTTAACTACCATCAGTGGTGTCAGCATCGCTTGCGTGCGGCTGGGGAAGACCTCAGTTTTGATGGCGGTTCGAGCTTTGAGCAACTAGAAAGGCGGTCGATCAAGCTGCCGGTGTCAACAGCGGAAAGTGTTGACATGCTAATTGTTGACGAAGGCCAGGACTTTTCTGTCCAGTGGCGCGACGATATATTGCGCCTGGCAACAGTTCGCGAACCCGAGCAGGCACAAATCTGGTGGCTTGAAGATCCGATGCAGAATTTATACAATCGCGAATCAGGTACACCGCCGGATTGGCCGACGTTGCGTGCCCAGGTGAATTACCGCAGCCCGCGTGCGGTTGTCGACTGGGTCAATCAATTACTTGGGCCGCCAATGCCCGTTATTGCATCGGGGCCGGTACAAGGAGTCGCACCGGAAATCCTCGTGTACGACGACGACGCTGCACTGGTCACCCAGACAAAGGTTGCTGTAACCACTGCCTTGCGTGCGGGTTTTAGACGCGAAGACATTGCCATCATTACCTTTTCGGGTCGGGCGCGCTCGGTGATTCATCCGCTAAAGTCACTGGGGCCGAACCAGTTACGCAAGTTCTCTGGAAAATACGATTTGTTTGGGGAACCGGAAATTCTGGAAGGTGAGTTGTTACTGGATACAGTGTTTCGGTTCAAAGGCCAAAGCGCACCGTGTGTGATTCTGACTGAAGTTGCGTTTACCGAGCTGGACGAAATTGCCCGGCGTAAGCTGTTTGTCGGAGTCACCCGTGCCAGCTTGCACACGATTATCGTTTGTCATCGGCACTCTGCCAGTATGCTGGGCGAAAAGTAAGCACCGACACATATTTGGAGATTGGAGGACAAATGTCAGACTCGTCAGACTCATTGCCGGTTCCCTACCGGGTGCCTGAGGCGGCACCATACTGGGAAGGCGCAAAAAACGGTATTCTGCGCCTGCAATATTGTGATTCCTGTCAGACCGCTCGTTTTTATCCGCGCCATTTGTGTCCCCGTTGTGGCTCATCTGAAGTGAGCTGGCGCGACGCTTCCGGACGGGGAAACGTCTTTAGCAGTACGGTTGTGCATCGCGGGCCAACGCCCGCATTTAAGGGGCGGCAACCCTATGTTGTTGCGCTGATTGATCTCGCCGAGGGGCCACGAATGATGAGCAATATTGTTGGCGATGATGCGGATCAAACGGCCATTGGTGATGCAGTCTGTGTTGAGTTTGAGCCACGCCATGATTTCATGTTGCCGGTTTTCCGGAGATTGTCATGAATTTGCGTAATGCAGCAGTCATTGCCGGCGTTGGTGAGTCGGGCATTCGTCCAGCTCCGGAAATGAGTGGGCTGGCGCTCAATGCATTGGCCATTGAGCGCGCACTCGGTGATGCAGGTTTAGCCCTTGACGATGTTGACGGTTTGTTCACTGCTTATTCCATGACTGAGCCTTACTTTATGCTCGGCAGCGTATTGGCCGAGTACGTTGGCATTCAACCGCGGCTGGCAACCTCGGTTACCGTTGGCGGTGGCTCACCTGGGGTGTTGCTGCATCAGGCAGTGATGGCACTGGCCACGGGGCAGGCGGATGTTATCGTAATTGCAACCGGGGAGAACCGCGCCACCGGGGTGTCGCGCGATGCTGCGGTTGAACGCTTGACAGCCGTAGGGCACCCGGCATTCGAAAACCCTTATGGGCCCTTAATTCCCGCTTTCTATGCCATGGTTGCCCAGCGTTACTTGTTCGAAAACGAATTAAACCGTAACGACCTTGCCCACGTTGCCGTGACGTCACGCTTACACGCGGTGATGCATCCTGACTCGCCAATGCAGTCCGAACTGACGCTTGACGAAGTTCTGCAATCGAAGCCGATTGCTGATCCATTGCGGTTGTACGACTGCTGCCTGATTTCCGATGCGGCGGGTGCCCTGGTGCTTACCCGGCCCGAACGGATTCCGGATCTGCCAAAGATGCCGGTTCATATTCTAGGGGTGGCCCAGTATCACTCCCATGAGCACCTCACCATGGCACCGGACGATTTGACAATTGGTTGCCGCCGGTCTGGGCAGCAAGCCTATGCAATGGCCGGGGTATCTCCAGGCGATATCCAGTTTGCCCAACTCTACGATTGTTTTTCCGTTGTTCCGGCGATGGAAGCCGAAGCGCTGGAGTTAGTGCCTGCCGGCGGTGGGCTGGAGTTATTTGCCAGTGGCGGCGCACGCTTCGATGGTCGCTTGCCAGTGAATACGCACGGCGGACTGATGTCTTACGCGCAGGCGGGTGCCTCTGGTGGCATGCACGGCATCATTGAAGCGGTCAGGCAAATTCGCGGTGAAGCTGGCGCTCGTCAAGTCGCCAGCCACGAATTAGGTATTGTGCACAATGAAGGTGGTATCTTGTCGTCCCATGCCACGATGGTATTAGCTGCCCAACCGGGATAAATTGCTTCAAGACGGCTGTCCCGCAGGCTGAAATATTGTGAATCTGAATCGGACCGTGTTAGTGCTAGGATTTGACATCCATTCGAATCAGCTTTCGCCGGATTTTGCCCACACCTGTCGGGCCGGAGTGCTGGTAGCGTCTTGGGTAGGCCAAGGTTAAACCGCCTGATAAAGACTATAACGGACGAACAAGAATGTCATTTGCGCAATCGCCACTTAACTCCGATCAAGAATTACTGAAACCAGACGTACCGCGCTTTATTGTTGTCATGGGCGTGTCCGGTGCGGGTAAGAGCACAATCGGTGAAGCGATTGCGGCACGTCTGGGGACCAGCTTTATTGATGGCGACAGTTATCACCCCAGGGCCAATGTCGAAAAAATGTCACGTGGTGAGGCGTTGACCGATCGCGATCGCATGCCTTGGCTGGCCCTGATTGCTGGTGCGATGCGGGGCCATGTGGCACGCAGCGAGCAGGCTTTTAAAAAGCTCGAAGGTGAGGGAAGTCCCGCGCCGATTCCCGAAGGTTGTTCGGTTGCCGCCTGTTCCGCCTTGCGGCGCAGTTATCGCGAATACCTGGCTCAGCAGGCCGGAGAGGCCGCATTTTTTGTGTTCCTGGAAGGTACCAAAGAAATCATCCACAGTCGGATGCTGAATCGCGAAGGGCATTTTATGCCATCACAATTGCTAGATAGCCAGTTTGCAGCGCTTGAGCCCCTGGCCTCTGACGAGTATGGCATCACCCTGGACGTGAATAAGCCGGTCGACGAGCTGGTTGATAGCTGTCTTGAAAAAATTCTGTCTGGCCGGTCAACCGGATAACCTAAGAATTGAAAGCCTTAAAAAAAAACCGCTGCGATTCAAGCAGCGGTTTTTTTTTCCCTTATTGAAGGGGCGGAGGATTCTCGCGCATTTCCTGCTCTGAAATGCCACCCCCCGGATCTTGAATGCCAACATCACTGAAGGTCATGAAATTAAACGGCTGCCAGTCAGTTGAGATCAGTTTGGCGCGTGACACGCCAACACCTGGCACGTAGGCTTCATTAAATTCAGTATCCACGTAGTAGTCTGCGCCAACGTCAATGAGATAGCGAGCCTGCCGCCGGTCGTCCGGAGCGTCGAGATCGTTCACGATCAGCCGGCCTTGCAAGGTGACAAACACCGCTTTGATATCTTCCCCGTCAATGGCCGTTCGGTTTCCGAACCAACCGAGAAACTCGTAACCTGCCACAGGGGTGATAGAAGCGCCGCCAGTGGATTCCGCTTGTTTTAAATTTCCTCTGGTACACGGCTGGTTGCTATTACCTTGTGGACAGAATTCCCCACCAACATCCTGGGCGCCAATCAGTTCACGCCACTGATTAGTACTGCGGCTCAGGATATAGAGCTTGAGGTTTCGCAGTTGAACGCGGACGTTCTGCGCCGAATTCCCCTGGCCTTCGAACAATACGAACCACGGAATGATGGCTTGCCAGTAACCACTGTCGGCAAGTTCAGGATTGTCCGCAACAAACCAATCCGGCAAATTCGCTCCCGATGGGTTGTTCCCCATGATCGTAAAGCCCGGACCACTGGCAAATCCATAGGCCGGGTCAGCGCCAATCAGCGGGAGGTCATTCATTAAGGCCATATCGTCAACGATAGTGTCGAGACTATTGATTGTTTCGGCCGTTGCCAGCGAACCGGGATTGAAGTCTTGTCCGGAATCAGATTTTTTTGTTGGCGCACTGCCCGCGTTTGGTGAAATTGCCATTTGCTCGCTGCCACTTGCGCTGACCGCTGCATAGTCTGTTTCACCGCAAGCGCTGAGCATTAAGGGAAATACGACGGCAATGCCAATAGCCCGAACGGCCCGAAAGCGCCCGAGCGCGAACGGCTTGCGGCCACCGAGTGGCTCACCGGTGGCCGGGCTGGATAATTTAAAAAACATTGGTCTACCCGTATTCGTGCGAAAGTCCACTGACGATACGAGCCTTTCGTGCTAAAGCCGACGCTGGCCAGACTAACGGACGGCCAGGCAGGCATGGGCGGTCCGTGTTGGTGAATAAGCCGCTTTGCACCGCAGTCCAAAACAGCTGAGTGGTAAAGAAAGCTTGTCCGGGATTAATATTGGTGAGAATCGATCATCGCCAACGTAGTGAGGCTTGGGTGCGGCCGACCGTCAGATGCCCGCTTTATCGACTTTGCCGGCTTTATCGCTTCGCCTGGTTTCGTATCGGGTCATCCATATCGTTGCGGCAACAATAATGGCGCCGCCGGCCAGGGCTGTTGGCGCCGGTTTATTGGCAAAAATCATGAAGCCGAGCAGCGACGACCAGATCAGGTCGAGAAAGCGAACCGGCTGCAGGGATGAGATGTCGGCCATCGAGAAAGCTTTCGTAAAACAAAAATGTGAAATTGTTCCCAGGATGCCGGCAACTGCCAGCAATCCCCATTGTGTTTGGGTGGGTGTCTGCCAGACATAAAGCGCCATCGGGGCAGCAAGAATGGCCACGGAGATGTTGAGCCAGGCCACGAGGGTTTCGTTGTTGTCATGCCGGGTCATTGCTTTTGTGAGCAAAAAAGCGGCCGCAAAAAAAGGAGCCGACGCCAGGGTCACCAGGCTCCACCCGCCAGCCGCTTCGCTGGTGGACAGGTGGGGCCACAACACAACCAGGACACCGCTAAACCCCATCATCGCGCCAAACCAGCGCATTAACGAGACTTTCTCTTTCAGGAAAATCGCTGCGCCCAGCAAGATAAATACGGGCACACAAAACATGATGGCGGTAGCGTCCGCCAATGGCACATGCGGCAGCGCCATGAAGAACAATGACAAAGCGGTAACCTGAACCAGGCCGCGCAATAACTGCATCCGGTAACTGTGGGGTTTGAGGCGGCGGATTGAGCCCTTGAGCAAGATGGGTATCAGGATGCTCAAGCCAAAAGCATAGCGAACAAACTGTGCCTGGAAGGAATCAATTTGCTGGGTCATTAATCGCATGACCGCATTCATTGTCGCCAGGGTGAGCCCCGCACCAGCCGCCCACAACAAGCTTTTTATGACGTTCAGCCGAAGCTCGGCACCAACACCAGCCGGCGTTGTCGGCACGATTATTCCACTGCCTTAACCATGTCTTCGATTACTTGTTTGGCATCACCAAAAACCATCATGGTTTTGTCCATGTAAAACAATTCGTTATCAAGGCCGGCATAACCCGATGCCATCGTCCGTTTGTTCACGATAACCTGACCGGCTTTGTGCGCTTCCAGAATTGGCATGCCGGCAATGGCCGATTTCGGGTCTTTTGCAGCCGGGTTGACAACGTCGTTTGCGCCGAGAACCAGCACAACATCGGTTTCGCTGAACTCACTGTTGATCTCGTCCATTTCGAAAACCTGGTCATACGGCACTTCTGCCTCGGCCAGCAACACATTCATATGGCCTGGCATCCGACCCGCTACCGGGTGAATCGCGTATTTCACCGAGACGCCGCGCGCAATGAGTTTGTCGGTCAGTTCTTTAAGCGGATGCTGAGCCCGCGCAACGGCCAGGCCATAGCCCGGCACGATGATGACGGTATCGGAATTGGCCATAAGGAAGGCAGCATCATCTGCCGATCCGGTGCGGACCGGGCGCTGTTCGCCACCGCCGGTGGCAGCAGCTACCGCTTCGCCGCCAAAGCCACCAAGGATGACGTTGAAAAACGAGCGGTTCATAGCCTTACACATGATGTAGGACAAAATTGCGCCGGACGACCCCACCAGCGAACCTGCGATAATGAGCATTGGGTTATTGAGTGAGAACCCGATGCCGGCCGCGGCCCAGCCAGAGTAACTATTAAGCATTGACACGACAACCGGCATATCGGCACCGCCAATCGGAATAATGATCAATACCCCGAGTACAAACGAAAGCACGGTCATCAGGATAAACGGCATCCAGGCCTGGCTGCTCGCAAACCAGATGCCGCAGGCGATTGTTGCCAGCGCGAGAACCAGGTTGATCAGGTGCTGGCCGGAAAAACTGACGGGCTGGCCCTGGAAGAGCCGAAACTTATACTTGCCCGATAGTTTGCCAAACGCAATTACTGAGCCCGAAAACGTCAGGGCGCCGACAATCGTGCCAATAAATAGTTCGATGCGGTTTCCCATCGGGATCATTTCACCGGCTTGCACAATATTGAATGCGACGGGTTCTGCCACAGCGGCGATCGCAATAAAGACGGCTGCCAGACCGATCATCGAGTGCATAAAAGCAACCAACTCTGGCATTTTGGTCATTTCGACCCGTTTGGCCATGACCGCGCCAATAATGCCGCCAACCAGGACGCCGCCGATTACCCAGAGCATGCCGGGCCCGGCCGTCTGTGGGTTGAGCTTAAAGATAAGCGCGACCGTGGTTGCGATCGCAATGGCCATACCGACCATGCCAAACAGGTTACCGGTTCGCGCCGTGGTCGGGTGAGACAGGCCTTTTAGCGCCTGGATAAAACAAACCGATGCGACCAAATAAAGCAGAACGACATAATTCAAGCTCATGCACTTTCCTGTGTTACTGCCCCGGTTGACCAGGGTGCCGGGTTTAAATTGGTTAAAAGAACTGGGTCAATCTGGGTTGGCCCTTGGTTGGGCGTTAGTCACTCAGGACTGACTTTTTTGGCGCTTTCTTGCGGAACATCTCGAGCATGCGACGGGTGACAAGAAATCCACCAAATACGTTAACCGACGCCAACGCAACCGCCAGTACCCCCATGGTTTTTCCCAAAGGCGTAACTGTCAGCGCAGCCGCCAGCATTGCCCCGACTATCACGATAGCCGAAATTGCATTGGTTACCGCCATCAGCGGAGTATGCAGGGCCGGGGTGACTGTCCAGACTACGTGATAGCCAACGTAGATTGCCAGTACAAAAATAATCAGATTGATAATGGTCGGATCAACAGCTTCCATGTCGGAAATTCCTTAGCTTGAGCTTGACTTAGTTTTGTCGCATGACTTTGCCGTTACCGCACATCATGCAGGCTTTAACAATGTCGTCTTCGAGGTCAATCACAACCTCACCCTCGGCATTGATCACCAGCTTGAGAAAGTCCAGTACGTTGCGGGCATAAAGTGCTGACGAATCAGCAGCGACGAGTGCAGGCAGATTGGTTGGGCCAAGAATCGTGACATTGCCTGATTCGATTGATTTGTCCGGTTGGCTCAGTTCGCAATTGCCCCCTTGCTCAGCCGCCATATCAAGAATGACGGCGCCGGGCTTCATGCTGGCGACCATGGCTGCGGATATCAGACGCGGTGCTGGCCGGCCTGGGATCAACGCGGTGGTGATCACGATGTCTGCCTGCTTCAGCCGTTCGGCAACGGCTTCACCCTGTCTTTTCATCCAGCTCTCGGGCATTGGTCGGGCATAGCCGCCAACCCCTTCGGCGATCTCGCGTTCTTCATCAGTCTCAAACGGCACATCAATGAATTTTGCGCCTAGTGACTCGATCTGCTCTTTCACGGCGGGGCGGACGTCCGACGCCTCAATGACCGCGCCAAGTCGCTTGGCGGTGGCCACGGCCTGCAGCCCGGCCACCCCTGCGCCCAGGACTACCACCCGAGCCGGTTTAACCGTCCCGGCGGCTGTCATCATCATGGGCATAAAGCGCTTATAGGCATTGGCAGCCACCATGACGGCTTTGTATCCGGCCACGTTCGCCTGCGAGGACAATACGTCCAGACTTTGTGCTCGCGAGGTTCTTGGGGCCGCCTCAAGTGCGAAGGCGATCAGGTTGGCATTGGCGAGCCGTTGCAAACCATCTGTATCGAACGGATTGAGCATTCCGACCAGCAGGGCGCCTTCATGCATGCGCCCAAGCTCCTCGAGATTTGGCGAGCGTACTTTCAGCACAATTTGAGCACCCAGCGCCTCATCCTGGCTACCGAGCTGGCCGCCAGCCTCGGCATACGCCGTATCTGTCTGACCGGCTCGTGTGCCGGCCCCCCGGGCGACCGTGACCTTATGGCCCTGGCCCACCAGTTTCTTTATTGTTTCAGCGGTAGCCGCAACCCGTGTTTCTCCGGGGCGCGTTTCGGCTGGTACGCCGATATGCATCTGCTTCCCCCAACTATCCGTTGTAATACCTGAGAACACAGTGTTCTCAGGCGATTTCCCCGCACAAGTGTTTGCCCGTTGCCGGGTTATTTGCAGGTAACCAGTTGATTGAATTCGGCTGGCAGGCCGAATTGACCCTGCATTATGCGTCATTCGTGCGGACTTTCCGACCCACGCCTTTTCCGCGCCTTAGAATGACGGCATTGTCAGTCCCGCCTGAGCCCCGATGAGCGTAATTGAAGCTGAAATCTCAGTGGAATTTGCCGCTGCGGTGGCGCCTGAAGCTCAGAAGATGGGTGGTGCTTGGGTGCACTGGCCAAATTTGCTGAAATTCGGGTTCCGGGTTCCGGATTTCTTTATCGATGCCAAACCGATGCCGGCCAGCGATCCATGTCCAATAAGATAATTCGCCAGTTACAAGATGAGGGCCTGTCTCTGCCCGACGGCCAGGGGCAGCGTGTTGTCGTCGGTTTGTCAGGCGGGGTTGATTCGTCCGTCGCCGCCTGGTTGCTGCGCGAATGCGGCTACGACGTGGCCGGCATGTTTATGAAGAACTGGGAAGACGACGACAACGATGAGTATTGTTCGACACGTGAAGATTTCGTCGACGCGGCCAGCGCGGCAGATGTACTGGGTATCGAGATCGAAGCCATCAATTTCGCCAGCGAATACCGGGAACGGGTTTTCGCGGACTTTCTGCGCGAATACTCTGCTGGTCGTACGCCGAATCCCGATATCCTGTGTAACGCAGAGATCAAATTCAAAGCCTTTCTCGACCATGCGGTAAGCACAGGGGGGGAGCTCATTGCCACGGGTCACTATGCGAGGGTCCGGCAGCGGGGTGAATATTTCGAGTTGTTGCGTGGACTGGACCGCTCGAAAGATCAGAGTTATTTTTTGCATCGCCTGAACCAGGCGCAGCTGGCCCGGGTTTTGTTTCCACTCGGGGAGCTGCCAAAATCCCGGGTTCGGGAAATTGCCCATCACATTGGCCTGGGCAATGCGGCCAAGAAAGACTCCACCGGCATTTGTTTCATCGGCGAACGCCCGTTTCGAGAGTTCCTGAATCGTTACCTACCGCTCAAACCAGGCCCGATCGAGACTGTCGACGGGCGCCGGCTTGGTGAACACGTAGGGCTAGCCTTCTATACCCTGGGTCAGCGGCGCGGCATCGGGCTTGGTGGTGATGCACAGGGTTCAGACGAACCCTGGTACGTTGCTCGCAAGGACATCGACAATAACCGCCTGATTGTAGTCCAGGGCCACGACCACCCGATGTTGTTGTCCCATGCGCTGCATGCCGATGGGGTCCACTGGGTGTCAGGAATGCAGGCGGATTCCGGATCCGTAACGGCCCAGGTGCGTTATCGGCAGTCAGATCAGCTGGGCCATCTGTTGCCGCTGGGTGATGAGCGTTTTGAGCTGCAGTTTGACGCAAAGCAACGCGCCGTCACCCCAGGCCAAAGTGCGGTGCTCTACCAGAATGAGGTGTGTCTGGGTGGGGGCTTTATCGAGACAGTGATTCAGGAGTCGTGAATTTAATGTGCAAAGCGATACGAATGAAAGCGGCGCCCTTGTTGCTACTGCTTTGTTCGTCCTTGCCTGTTATATCACCAACTGCTTTCGCCCAGGGGGGGCCGGCGGTCAGTGTTATGCCGGCCGGAGAACTTGGTGTTTATCCGCAGCGTGAGGCGATGGCTGCTGTTGAGCCGCGTAATGAAAGCCGGATGTCTGCCCAGGTCTCGGCGGTGATCAACGAAATTCTCGTGGATGTTGGTGAGCAAGTGCGTGGCGGTGATGTCTTGGCCAAACTGGACACAACCGACATTCGACTGGCGATGGCGCAGGCCATGGCGGTGCGCGATGGTTTACGTGCCCGGTTAAAACTGGCGCAACGCCAGCTTAAGCGTTTACGTGACCTGAAGACAAATAATTTTGTCTCGACCGAAGCGGTCAATCAGCGTGATGCTGAAGTCGTTTCCCTCAGCGCAGAACTTAAAGGTTCGGATGCCCAGGTTGCGATTATGCGTCGTCAGCTCGACAAATCCGTGGTGCGTGCACCGTTTGACGGGGTTGTTAGCCAGCGCTTTGCGCAACTGGGGGAGCTGGCCGCCGCTGGGGCCGTTCTTTTTACCCTGGTTGAGGTTGGCGGTGAAGTGATCACGGCAGACATTTCGGCCGGTGATGCAGGTAACCTTAGTGCGGCGGCACGATATGAGTTTGTCAGCAACGGTCGCGCGGTACCAGTCCGCCTGCAGCGGGTTTCTCCGGTGGTATCCCGCCCAATGCGAACCCGGCAGGCCCGTTTTGTTTTTACTGATACCCGGTTGCCGGCGGGCACCGAGGGACGACTGCGCTGGGCAGACGCGCGCTCACATATGCCTCCCGAGGTACTGGTGCGTCGTGACAATCAACTCGGGGTATTTGTTGTGCGGGATGCAAAAGCAGAGTTTGTTGCCCTACCCCTGGCTCAGGAAGGGCGGCCCGCAGTCAGTGTGTTGAATCCTGAGGCTTTTGTTGTCACCAATGGTCAGCCGATGCTGCAGCCGGGTGACGCCGTTGACGCCAGCCCGGTCAAGGCATCTGGGCGGCCGACGTCCAAATGAAGTTTTTTGAAAGCCTGCTGCGTAACCATCCGCTGGCCAATATTTTATTTGTCCTGGTTCTGGTGCTGGGCGCACTAAGCTATGCGTTTTTGCCGCGCGAGCAAGATCCGGAAATCAATTTCAACTGGGTCAGCGTTATCACAGTATTGCCCGGTGCGTCCTCTGAAGACGTCGAGCGACTAGTGACGAACCCACTCGAAGAAGCAATCCAAAGTGTGTCCGATTTGCGATTTGTTGTTTCCGGTTCACGCGAAAATGTCTCGAGCATCCTGGTACGGTTTCAGGAGATCGATGACCGTACTTTTGATAAGCGAATAAATGATTTACGCCGTGAAATTCAAAATAGGGCGGCGGCTGAGTTGCCTGGGGAAGCACTCGATCCAACTATCATGGAGATCACCACTTCCAACGGTTTTCCGACCGCAATCATGGTGTTGGAAGGGCAGGCGGACGACGAGGTATTGCGACGTAATGGTCGTTTAATTAAGTCAGATCTCGAACGAATTACCGGGGTGGACACAATCCTGGCCACGAGTTTGCATGATCCCGAACTACAGATCCGGTTTGATTCGTCAAAACTAGCTGCCCGTGGGTTGTCACCCACCGACCTGGCTGACGGGGTGCGCGCATGGTTCCGGGACAGTTCGGCCGGCACCCTGGATACCGCGAACGGGCAGTGGTTGGTGCGCCTTAGCGGCCAGACAGTAAACCCTGAAGAAATCGCCCGTATTCCAATCGCTGCAGCAGGCGGGGCGACGGCCCTGGTTGGTGACGTCGCGGTAGTCAGTCGCGCCCGTGCCCAGGCGGAACAAAAATCGACGGTCAACGGCAAACCCGTAGTGGTTTTTTCTGTTAACAAAAAAAGTTACACCAACACGCTTGAATTGGTTGACCGGCTCAGCGAATTTGCGCAGCAGATCAATCCTCGCCTCGAACCACTTGGTCTGAAGCTGGTCATTGCTGATGACCAGACCGTTCCAACCCGTTCGGCAATTTCAGTGATGCAAGCCAACGCGGTCCAGGGTTTGATTCTTGTTGCCCTGGTGTGCTGGGTTTTTCTGGGCTGGAAAGTGGCGGCACTGATTACCCTGGGCATTGCTTTTTCGATGACCGGAACTTTCCTTGCGCTGCGGCTGACCGGGGACACGTTAAATATTTCTGTTTTGCTTGGCGTGGTGATTGCGCTCGGTATGCTGGTAGACGACGGTGTTGTGGTGGTTGAAGCAATTTACTACCGGATTGCGCGCGGCCAGGAAACCTTCTCGGCTTGTCTTGAGGGTGTTGTTGAAGTCTGGAAACCGGTGCTTGCGTCGGTGCTGACAACCATGGCGGCATTTTTACCACTCATGTTGCTGCCTGGTATTGTCGGCAAGTTTATGTTTGTCATTCCTTTTGTTGTCACCGTGGCTTTACTGGTTTCTCTGGTTGAAGCATTCTGGATGCTCCCGGCGCATATCATGGTGTCACGGCTACAACTGGACAATCCCGGCCGCACCCAGCGTTTGCGTAACCGACTGACCCACGGAATACGTAACTTGTACAGCCGCTGGCTGGTGAAGGCGTTACGCCATCCGGTTATCTCCTTATCCCTGGTGGGTTTGTTGGTTGCCGGGGCTGGTGCGGCGCTGGCAACCGGCCAGGTCCGGATGCAGTTCTTCACTTTTGACTCTTTGAGAATCTTCTACGTGAACGTGGATATGCCGTCCGATGCGTCAATTGACGATACCTCGGCAGAATTAAACCGGATTGAAGCAATTGTCCGCAAGCAACTCAAAAATGGCGAGGCACGCAGTGTCATTTCCCAGGCTGGGCTGAAGTTCACCGAAACCGAACCACTGTACGGCGCGCCATACGGACAAGTCATTGTTTCGCTCAATGCTCCGACCCCGCTGGCCCGGTCTGTGTCTGAAGTTATTGAAGCCGTGCGCGGGCCGGTTGAGGCTTATCAAGGCCTTAGTACGCGCTCAATACTGCAATTATCCGGCGGACCGCCCAGAACCAAGCCCATCAGTGTCAAGGTGCGAGGCGACAATTACGACGAGTTGCGCCGGGCTGTTGATGACTTAACGAAAACCGTCGCGACCATCCCCGGCGCCAAAGATGTTGTTGACGACGATATTGCCGGCCGGCCTGAACTTGAACTAAAGCTGAACAGTGACGCCATGCGTCGCCTCGGCCTTAACCCGGTCCAGGTGGCACGGACGCTGCGCCTGGCGGTGGACGGTGAGGTTGTTTCGGTATTGCGCCATGCGGGCGATCGTATAGAGCTGCGTGTAATTGCTGAGCAGTTTGGCGGCGATGCGAGTGGAGCCGGTGGTGTCGGTGGTCGCGAAGATGTCGCCAGTGTGTTGCAGTCGTCTATCGCCTTGCCTGCGGGAGGCAGCGTTCGGCTGGAGTCTCTGGTTGACAGCAGTACCCGTTCGAGTCGGCGAATTGTTCGCCATTACAACTTTCGGCGCACGATAACGATCGAAGCCAATATTGCGCTGGATGCTGATGGCCAGCAATTGACTGATACCGTTCAAGCTAATCGGGTCGTGCGCGAGCAGTGGCAAAACATGCGGGTGAAGTATCCTGGTGTTGATCTCGACTTCAGTGGTGAACTTGAAGATATCCAGGAATCACTTGATGCGTTTCCGATATTGCTGCTCTTCGGGGTTGGCCTCATCTACTTGATTCTGGCCACGCAGTTCCGAAGCTATTTCCAGCCACTTCTAATGATTACCACGGTGCCGCTGGCCTTTAGCGGGGTAACCCTGGGGCTGTTGATTTCCGGCCATCCGCTCTCGCTTTTTACCATTTATGGCGTAACGGCGTTGGTTGGGATTACGGTTAACTCTGCCATCGTACTGACTGATGCAGCTAACCGCCGGCTTGAGGCCGGTTATCCGTTGATGCATGCCGTGGTATTGGCCGGACGGCGACGGGTTGTGCCCGTCATTATTACCAGTCTGACCACAATTGCCGGACTCTTTGCCCTCGCAGTAGGCCTGGGCGGAAAGTCTTTAATGTGGGGGCCGGTGGCTTCGTCAATTGTGTGGGGGTTGGGGGTCGCAACCATTCTGACCCTTTTTGTTGTACCAATTTTATATTCACTGTTCATGCGCCCGTGGTTCCGCCGCAGCAGCTCTCGTCAAGCAGCGGCAGTTCCGACGAGCGGCTGAAATACCGCCGTGCACGGAGGTGAATTTCGGTTGGACATCGTTGTAGCTGTTTAGTTTTTCGTATCAAGGCAACCAGAGTCTTGCGATACTACGCGGGCGGAAACTCGGGCCGGGCCAGCGTAGTTGCTGTCCGCTGTTTTGTCCGCTTTTAATTGCGCCGGTATTTCCGTTGCGTTGCGTTCTTGTTGCTGGTTTTGTCGGGGTTTTCTCGGGGTTTACTTTATGGCTCGCTATACCGTTTTTGTCGTTTGTCTCGTCCTGGCAGTCGCTCTGAGCATTTGTTATTGGATGGGCTGGGTTTTGGGCTGGTGGCCCGCACTGGCGATTGCGCTGAGCCTGGTCGGTTTCTACGACATCACCCAGCGCCGGCATTCGGTACTGCGAAACTACCCGGTCATCGGCCATATGCGTTACCTGCTTGAGCTGATCCGGCCGGAAATTCGGCAATACTTTATTGAATCGGACACCGAGAGTATTCCGTTTTCGCGCAGCCAGCGCGCAATCGTGTATCAGCGTGCCAAACAGCAAATAGACAAACGTCCTTTTGGCACCCAGCTCGATGTTTACGCCGAAGGTTTCGAATGGCTGAATCACTCGATGGCGCCGCGCCATGTGGCAGACCACGACTTCAGAGTGACTATTGGTGATCAGCCACAGCGGGCACCAGGCGCAACCAGTTGTAGTCAGCCCTACAACAGTTCGATATTCAATATCTCGGCAATGAGTTTTGGTTCATTGTCTGCCAATGCGATTGCTTCACTGAATCGAGGCGCCAAGCTGGGTGGATTTGCCCACGACACCGGCGAAGGGTCAATTTCCCGCTATCACAAAGAGCACGGTGGCGACCTGATCTGGGAAATTGGCAGTGGCTATTTTGGCTGCCGTCAGCCGGATGGGAGTTTTTGCGAGGAGCGCTTTGTCCGCAATGCCCAGCTGGACCAGGTGAAAATGATCGAAATCAAGTTGTCGCAGGGGGCTAAGCCGGGTCATGGCGGTATGTTGCCGGGCCCAAAAGTCACCCCGGAAATTGCCGAAGCACGCGGTGTTGAGCCCTTTAAAGACGTGATTTCCCCAGCCAGTCATTCGGCTTTCAGCACACCAATCGAATTGCTTGAATTTGTTGATCGGTTGCGCAGGCTATCCGGGGGAAAGCCGGTTGGATTTAAATTTGCCCTTGGTCACCCGTGGGAATGGTTTGCCATTTGCAAAGCCATGATTAAAACCGGGATCACGCCGGACTTCATCGTGGTTGACGGCAAAGAGGGCGGCACCGGGGCCGCACCGGCAGAATTCCTCGACCGGATTGGTACACCGATGCGCGATGCCCTGGTGCTGGTTAACAACACCCTGGTCGGCCTGAACCTGCGCCATCGAATTCGCATTGGCGCAGCAGGAAAAATTGTGACGGCTTTTGATGTTGCCCGGGTAATGGCCCTGGGGGCCGACTGGTGTAACAGCGGCCGGGGATTTATGTTTGCCCTGGGATGTATTCAGGCCCAGTCTTGTCACACCGGGCGGTGCCCAACCGGTGTCGCTACCCAAGACCCGGAGCGCCAGAAAGCGTTGGTAGTGGCTGACAAAGCCACCCGGGTAGCTAATTTTCAGCAGAACACCTTAAAAGCCCTGGCCGAACTGGTCGGGGCTGCCGGCCAGAATCACCCCACCGAATTAAAGCCGCATCACATCGTGATGCGAACTGACCAGGGGCGGGTGGCAACCCTGGCAACCCTGCATCTGCATCTTCAGCCGGGCGAGTTACTGGATGCTGATGCGGAGCCGGCAGTGTTTAAGCGTTTTTGGTCAATGGCGTCACCCGATACCTTTGAGCCTCAGCACGGATTTTGAATTTGGCCATGGCCCGGGCAGTGCTAAATTAGCGCAATGGAAAACAACAACTCTGCCCTTGAAGGGCAACACGCCTTATTTGCCTTGTCGCCACTGGACGGGCGCTACCAGACGCAAACCGAATCCCTTGCCCCGATCTTCTCAGAAGCCGGTTTTATGCGCCACCGTCTGCAAGTGGAAGTGGCCTGGCTAATTGCGTTGTCGGATGCCGGTTTTGAAGAATTCAAAGCGCTGAGCTCAGCAGCCCGAGCGCGGTTACTTTCACTGGTTGATGATTTTGATGCGACCAGCGCCGCCCGTATCAAGGCTATCGAAAGTAAACTCAATCATGACGTGAAAGCGGTTGAGGTCTTTATGCGTGAGGCTTGTGCCGGCCATGTTGAACTTGAAAAAGCGGTCGAGTTCATTCATTTTGGATGCACTTCGGAAGATATCAACAACACATCACACGCCTTGATGATCAGCACGGCGCGCGACACCGTGTTGATGCCGTCCTTAAGAGCAATTGCCGTGCGTCTGCGCGAAATTGCTCACGAGTTGGCCGATGTCCCGATGCTAAGCCGTACCCATGGTCAAACCGCATCACCAACCACGATGGGCAAAGAAATGGCCAACGTGGTCTACCGGCTTGAGCATGCGATCGAAGCGATAGAAAAGGTGCAGATTCTCGCAAAAATGAATGGTGCGGTGGGTAACTACAACGCCCACCTTGCTGCGTATCCCGAGACCGACTGGCAACGCTTCAGTGAAAGAGTCCTGACTGGCCTTGGCCTGGCGGTGAATCCGTATACGATACAAATTGAACCGCACGACTATATGGCTGAACTGTTCGACGCCGTTAGTCGCGCCAATACCATTTTGCTCGATCTGGACCGCGATATCTGGGGCTATATTTCGCTGGGTTACTTCAAGCAAAAGCTCAAAGACGGCGAAGTTGGTTCATCCACAATGCCGCATAAGGTCAACCCAATCGACTTCGAAAACTCTGAGGGAAATCTTGGACTGGCCAATGCAGTGTTGCGTCACCTGGCGGAGAAACTGCCAATATCACGCTGGCAGCGAGACCTAACCGACTCCACCGTGCTCAGGAATGTCGGGGTTGCCTTCGGGTATTGCTTGTTGGCCTACCGCTCGTGCACAAAAGGACTCAACAAACTAGAGGCTGATCCGGCGCGTATGGCGGCAGATCTTAACAGTGCCTGGGAAGTGCTTGCAGAACCGGTGCAAACCGTCATGCGCCGCTACGGTATGGAAAACCCGTACGACAGGCTCAAGGCCTTTAGTCGTGGGCGCGCCATTGGCGAGGCAGACTTGTCTGCGTTCATTGATTCGCTAGTCGAATTACCCGAGGCTGAACGCCAGCGCTTAAAGCAAATGACTCCGACGAGCTATACAGGGCTTGCTGCGACCCTGGCGCGCCAGATCTAGCAGGCGGTTGCCGATTACCAGTCATTTGATGTTATAACGGCAGCGCCGTCGCAGGAGGATTGGATGTTGCAGCGTTATAACGGTATGGCGATCCTGTTGCACTGGCTGATTGCCATCTTGGTGATTGCTGGTTTTTTGTTAGGCGTCACCATGGTCGATATGAAATTCTCGCCGACCAAATTGCAATATTTCTCCTGGCATAAATGGATCGGCATCACCGTATTTATTGCGGCCTTGATTCGTATCGCCTGGCGCCTGACCCATCAACCGCCGCCACCGTTGCCGGGGCAGCCCGACTGGCAATTGCGTATCGCCTCAATCACCCATTTGATGTTGTACCTGTTGCTGATTGCCGTGCCCTTAACCGGCTGGTTATACAGTTCGGCAGCGGGGTTTAAAACCGTCTACTTTGGTTTGATTCCTATTCCTGACTTGATTGCCAAGTCAGCACAATGGAAAGACGGCTTAAAGCAGCTTCACTGGGCGCTAAATAGCTTGATGGCAGCGCTGGTTGTTGTGCACGCCGGCGCGGCAATGAAGCATCAGTTTATCGACAAAGATAAAACCCTTGCCCGCATGTTGCCGGGCCGAGAACAATTGTAATAAATCTGGCCGACACGCGGTCATCGAGGAAAAAATGAAACGAATTGTCCGGTCAATAAATGGGTTTTTGGCTACGGCTACGATGTTCAGTGCCGTGCTCTTATGCGCTGGTGATGTGAATGCTGAGCCAATAAAAATTGATAGCGCCGCGAGCACAATCGTGGTGCAATTTCGGCAAATGGGGGTTGCTGTCGACGCGCAGTTTAACAAGATCCGCATTGATGCCCAATTCGACCCGGCAGATGTGGCGTCGGCGCGTGCGAGCACGGTAATAGAAACGGCTAGTTTTGACTTTGGCCCAGGCGCTGAGGAGTACAACGCAGAAGTACAGGCACCAGACTGGTTTGATAGCAAACAATACCCGACGGCCAGCTTCGAGGTAACCGGGGCTCGCGACGATGGCAATAACAAGTACGGGGTAATCGGAAAACTCACGCTCAAAGGTGTGACTAAAGAAATTGCCGCGCAGTTCATGCTGACGCAAGAGAGCGGCAAGACCATCTTGCAAGGCCAGGTGCCGATCAGCCGCCTGGAATTCAACATTGGTCAGGGTGAGTGGAAAGACACCGCAATCGTCGAAGACAAGGTGATTGTGAAGTTCCGAATTGTTGGTACCCGTTAGTTGGTATCCGCGGGTAATAGATATCCAACCACTAAAATTTCAATCGATCATTCAGGGTCGAATACCCACGACTGATCAGACACTTCAATTTTAATCAGACCGGGAGTCTCCCTATGAAGACCATTACATCCGCACTCGCAGTTACAGCATTTAGCACTCTGACCTTTGTCTCTGGCAACGTTGTTGCTGCTGATTTTGTCATCGAGTCCAACCATACTTACCCGTCGTTCCAAGTGCCTCACCTGGGTATTTCCTGGTGGCATGGCAAATTCAACAAGACAAGCGGGACGCTTACTTATGACGCAGTCGGAAAATCCGGCACCGTTGATATAATAATCGACGCGTCAAGCATCGATTTTGGCAACAACAAGATGAATGACCATGCCAAGACTGCTGATTTCTTCAACGTGGCCGAGTACCCGAACGCGACTTATAAGGGAAAAATGGTTTTCGAAGGAGATACGCTAACCGCTGTCGATGGAGAGTTGACCCTGCTGGGCAATACTAAGCCAGTGAAACTAACTGTAGAAAGTTTCAAATGCATCATGCATCCGATGCTGAAAAAACAAGCCTGCGGCGCCCAGGTTGTTGGCTCTTTCGACCGAAACGACTTTGGTATGTCCAAGTACGCTAAGGGAGATGCCGGCATGGTGAAGCTGAGCATTCAGGTTGAGGCAATTAAGGCAAACTAAATTGGGCAGGGTTCAAGACCAGCTACACTTTGGGGTGACAACAATTGCCGGACCAGATAATGAACGCCGTTCCCGCTCAAGCAGCCCAAACTTTTCTTAAGCATCATCCGACCATCCGCTTTGTCGGACGGTCGGTTGCCGCGGTTTGCATAGCCGTGGCGCTCGGTTCCTGCCAGACTGCTTATTACGCGGCCATGGAAAAAGTTGGTTTTGAGAAACGCGATATTCTGTCGAACCGGGTCGAAGACGCCCGGGATGCCCAGGT
>JBAUID010000191.1:0-3503 GCA_049680625.1 Burkholderiaceae bacterium
GGGTATTGTGGTCGGGCCGGGAGTTGTTGCCAACAATGGTCAGACAAATGATTCGTCTCCGCTGGTGTCGGGGCGGGTGGATGCACCACTGGCAGCCAACGCCGTGGTTGTCGTGCTTCGAAATGGCGCTGAAATTGGTGAGGCTCGCGTGTCGGGGCTTAACTGGTCGTTCGATGATAACAACGTACCGCAGGGGGTGCATCGCTATAGCGCAATAATTCGCAATGCCGATGCAACCGAGAGCGCAGCTGCAGACGAGTACATCGTCACGGTTGCTGGCACTGCGCCGCGCCGGCCGGTTATTGCGGTCATCGCGGGTGACAACGTGATCTCGGAAACAGAAGCCGGGCAAGGCATTGCCGTGACTGGTTCCGCAGAGCCGGGCTCGCGCGTACAAGTAGGGCTCGGCGATCTGGTGCAGACAGTGGTTGCCGCATCTGGCGGCGCCTACAGCGCTCAATTTGCGCCGACACAATTGCCGCCTCCAGGCATGTATACAGTTACCGCACGGGCAGTCGACGATTTTGGCAACACCAGTGCCGTGGCGCAGCGTAGTGTTGTGTTCGAAGAACCGGCGGTGGCGGTTGACCAATCTATAAAAATTGAGACCGCAGTTGACGACGTCGCAGCGGTTGTTGGTGAGTTGGGTTCCGGGGGTGTGACCAACGATTCGCGACCAGCCCTGAGTGGTACGCTCGGTGAGCCACTGCAAGAGGATGACGTAGTTATCGTTTTTCGCAATGGGCAGTCGTTCGGCGAAGCCCAGGTTGTCGGTACCAACTGGACGATTCAGTCGGCACGTATCGCTGACGGTATTCAAAACTTCACTGCCCGCGTGGTTGCTGAAGACGGCACGGTGCGTGCCACCACCTCAGAACCCTTTGAACTCACTATTGACACCGCTGCGCCGGCACGGCCCGTATTCAATTCGGTTGAAGGCAATAATGTAATCACCGAAGCCGAAGCGGCGGACGGGGTGCAGTTATCTGGACGAGGCGAGGCTGGCGCCACCATTGAGGCAACCTGGTTTGGTGAACAAGTCAGCGGTCTGGTGGACGGCGATGGGACATGGGATTTGGTTTATGACGTGTTGCCAGCTGAAGCGGTGGCTGGCGCCGGTGTTATCAGCGTTGTTCAGACTGATGATGCGGGCAATGCGAGTACGGCCCGCGCCCGTTCGGTTTTTTTGCAATTGTCCGACGTGCTCAATAACGAGAACGACGTCAACAGCCTGGGCGTGGTTCAGTCACAGGAGGACCTGGCTGTCGATGGTGGAATCGGCCTAACCACAGATTCACAGACGAATATGTTGCTTGACGATTTATTTGCCGGTGCGAATGGCGTGGGTACTTTGTGATTCTATGGGTTGGCAGCTCGTGTCGGTTTGAATGGCCGGGGTAGAATGGCTGCAGTGAGTTCAGCGCCCGGCGCGCCCCAATTGCGGAGACAAACACAATGACCGATCAAGCTACCCGGTACACAGTGCACGGCGATATTGCCGTGGTAACCCTCGATAATCCACCGGTTAATGGCCTGGGCCTGGAACTGCGCCAGGGCTTGAAAACCCACATTGAGCAAGCCCTGTCCGACCCGGCGGTAAAAGGTGTGGTGGTCATCGGGGCGGGAAAGATGTTTTGTGGTGGCGCGGATATCCGGCAATTTAATACGCCAAAAGCAAGTATGCCGCCGCGTACCGCTGATGTGATCAAATCCATCGAAGCGGCTGACAAGCCGGTAGTGGCAGCCATTCACGGCAATGCCCTTGGCGGCGGTCTTGAACTGGCGCTGGGATGTCACTATCGCATTTGTACTGCCGAGTCGAATCTTGGCTTACCCGAGGTGAAACTCGGACTGCTGCCTGGCGGTGGTGGCACTCAGCGTCTGCCACGCCTGGTTGGGGTTGAAAAAGCGCTGGCGATGATTGTCAGTGGAAAACCGGCAAAAGCGCTGGCAGCGCTGAAAATGGGGCTGGTGAGTGAAGTGGTTGAGGGCGACCTGCTGGAGGCAGCGTTGCGTTTTGCGCGCAAACAAGCCGCCGACGGTGCGAAACATCCAGTCATTGCGACCATGACTGCTGCCGCTGACGATGCGGATGAATTATTTGGGGCCGCGCGCACTGAAGCCTCGCGCCGCCAGCGGGGCTTCCCGGCGCCACTGGCTTGTATTGCCTGCGTAGAGGCAGCCACCCGATTACCAATCGATGAAGGCTTGCAGTTCGAGCGTGATCAATTCATGACCCTGGTTAACGGGCCGGAGTCCAAAGCACAGCGTTACTTGTTCTTTGCGGAACGCGAGGCGCGCAAAATTCCCGATATTCCGGCCCAGACCCGCCCGCGGCCACTAAACTCGGTAGGCATTCTTGGCGCCGGCACGATGGGGGCAGGCATTGCGATGTCGTTTGCCAGCGCGGGTTTACCGGTCACCTTGTTTGAGACCAATCAGCAAGCGCTGGACCGCGGTATCGAGCGCATTCGTTCGAACTATGGCGCCACGGTTAAAAAAGGACGTCTCAGCCAGGCTGCAATGGACAAGGCCGTTGGCCTGATAACTCCCACTCTCGAGCAAAACGATCTGGGTAGTGCAGATCTGGTTATCGAGGCAGTTTTCGAAGAGATGGATGTCAAGAAAGACGTGTTCAAGCGACTGGATGCGGTCTGCAAACCCGGCGCCGTTCTGGCTTCCAACACTTCCCGCCTCGATCTGAACGAGATTGCCGCGGTTACCTCGCGCCCGCAGGACGTCATTGGCATGCATTTTTTCAGCCCGGCAAACGTGATGCGTTTGCTCGAGGTGGTACGGGGCGAAAAATCTGCGCCTGATGTTATCGAAACCGCAATGCAGGCCGGTCAGATTGCTGGTAAGTTGCCAGTGCTGGTCGGCGTTTGCGAAGGTTTTGTGGGGAACCGGATGCTGGGTTGTTACTCACGCGAAGCGGAGTTTTTGCTCGAAGAAGGCGCGACCCCGCAACAGGTCGATGGCGTGCTGCGCGATTTTGGCCTGGCCATGGGCCGTTTTCAGGTTGCTGACCTGGCCGGCCTGGACATCGGCTGGGCAGGGCGTAAGCGGCTTGCGCCAACCCGGCCCGCACACCTGCGTTACTCCAGGGTGTCAGACCGGATTTGCGAAATGGGGCGTTTCGGACAGAAAACCCAGGCGGGTTTTTACTTGTACAAGGACGGCAGTCGCACGCCTACCCCGGACCCGGAGATCGAAGCCCTGATTCGTGACTGTGCTGCCCAAGCCGGTATTGAGCAGCGGGAAATCAGCGACCAGGAAATTATCGAACGCTGTATCTATGCGTTGGTTAACGAAGGCGCCAATATCCTGGACGAAGGGGTCGCCGCGCGCGCATCTGATATCGACCTGATCTACATCAATGGCTACGGGTTTCCCGGGTATCGGGGCGGGCCTTTGTTCTATGCCGATACGGTTGGGCTGGACAAGGTCTACCAGCGAATTTGCGAATTTGAGAAAGTTCACGGTGAGTTCTGGAAACCAGCACC
>JBAUID010000192.1:0-17415 GCA_049680625.1 Burkholderiaceae bacterium
GTACCGCCCCCGTCCGTTCCACCGCCGTCCGTACCACCGCCGTCCGTACCGCCACCATCAGTACCACCGCCGTCAGTACCGCCACCGTCAGTACCGCCACCGTCAGTACCGCCACCGTCAGTACCACCGCCACCACTATCGCCGCCTTGGTTTGTCTGTCCGTCGTCCCCGACTGCAACTTGTGGCTCACTGCCACCACCACAGGCTGCGAGGGCGAGTAAAGTAATCGCGTAAGCGATTGCCTTGTTCAATTTCATGTTATTTCCTTCTTATCGACGCGTACTTTTCATATGACATCTCGCGAGTCGGGCGCACTATTTAGTTCGCAATCGGCCCGATGTACGTCAATGGGATCTCCCTGAGTAGCACGCCGTTTATCCATCTTGAAAACATCAAGATGTCGTTGCCGATAGTTCTCACTCCGATAAATTCTGAGTCGAATAGGTAGAAGGGATGACTGCTGGAGCGGCCTGGTTCAAGAAAGTTGGCAGTACCGAAGGCATACTCGGCATCTTTCGCATCGTAGAGGCTGCTAGAGTCCGTGTAATCCCTGTTACCTTGAAACTGGCTACTCATCGGTTCAGTAGACCAATTGATCGCCAAGTCTTCATGGTCTCCAGTGTGCTTGCGTAACGTGTAGACTTCATAGCCATTCGTTCCGACTGCCGGTCCAGACACCTTGTAGACACTTCCGGTCGCCTCTTGCCAGAAGCCTGACCGGAATGAACTGGTACTCAAAACTGGCGGGGAAACTTCGATTTGAGAAATTGCATCGAATCTTAGTTGGCCATTCGCATCGGCGCTCAGCTGAAAGGTGACGTCGTACCAATTTAGCTCGCCGGTGACAGCGTTTCGAACTGGCAAGCGACGAAGGGCGACCGTGCGACCAGTGCCAGCGATAGCGGCGCTTTCTGTAAATACCTCGAGATCTGTACCTGGTAAGATCTCAGCAACGCTGGCTGAGGCGATTGCAAACGCTCCGATTGCAATAATTAGATTTTTCAATGATGTCTCCCTGTTTTTTGAATTGAAATAGATGCTTTGGTGGTTACCAGCGGTTCCCCAAACGTCAGCGAATGTATCTTAACCATTTATGCTAAACAATCGTCAATAATGGTAAAGGCAATTTCCCCGTTTGTTGTGTCAAATTCCACTGAAAGCCGAAGAAGATTCGGTGTCGATCCAGTTGTCATTCTTGTAATTGGATTTATAGCCGCTTTTGGGGCTGGTAAGTTGCCGCCGGTATTGCCCCAGGTACAAGTTGAGCTGCAAATCACCCTGGTACAGGCAGGAATACTCGTCACCAGCTTTCAACTGGCCGGCGCTTTGGTCGGCATGATTGCCGGTGCACTGGCCGACCGGTTCGGCGCCCGTAACCTGATGGTGCTGGGCTTGATGTTATTGGCCGCGGGGAGCCTGCTCGGCTGGTATTCACAGAACGCCCACGTGTTGTTGGTCAGCCGCGCGGTCGAGAGTATTGGATTTGTCCTTGCGTCACTGCCAGCACCTGCTTTGTTGCGTGCAACTGTTGCTCCGCAAAACCTCAGTCGGTGGCTGGGTCTGTGGGGTACTTACATGCCGACAGGTTTTGCACTGGCGCTGATAATTTCACCCTGGTTAGCCGATAGTAGTGGTTGGCGCGCCGCCTGGTTGCTACACGCCGTTGTGGCGGCTTTAGCCATTGGTTTGCTGCTGACCTTCGTTACAGACCCTGCAGCTGTCCAGCGCAAGTCGGTCAAGGGGCCGGCACTTGCCACGCTTGTCATGCAGACACTGCGAAACGATGGCCCGTGGCTATGTGCGGCGGTCTTTGCTTTTTACGCCGGCGCGTACCTGAGTATCGTCGCTTTCCTACCGACAATTTATCAACAGGCTGGTTTACTGCCGGCAATGACGGGTTGGCTGACTGCATTGGTAGCGGCCATTAATATCACTGGCAATATTTCTGCCGGGCAGTTGATTCATCGTGGCATTTCAGCGCCGTACCTGATCATTGCTGCTGCTATTTACTTGTTGGCTGGCGCGTGGGTTGCTTATGCCGCGCAACTGAGTTTCTTATGGACATACCTGGCAATACTGTCCGTCTCCGCGGTAATGGGTCTGATTCCGGGTTCCCTGTTTTACCTGGTTAACCGCTACGCACCAAGTCCGTCAACGGTATCGACAAGCGTTGGCCTGATGCAGCAGGGCTCAGCAGTGGGTCAGTTGATTATGCCGGTTGTTGTTGCGGCTCTGGCCACCGGAAGTAATGGCTGGCAAAACACCTGGTGGGTGATCGCACTGTGTACGCTCGTTATCGTGACGGTAGCGGTAAAAATGATCCACAAAGAAACGCGCCTGTAAAGAGTCGTTTAACGGCAGTGAATTATTTTTTAAGCAGGGCCTGTGCTTCGCGACGGGCTCGTTCAATTGCTTCCGGTGCGGTATTTTCCAGCCCGGGGGTCTTTTTTTCGGCCATGCGTGCCTGGCGGCGACCGATAATTCCCCAGGTCAGCGCCCCAATGCCAAGCAGCGCAAACGGACCCAGCCACAGGAAGGCGGTCTTTGCCTTGAACGGCGGCTTATAAAGTACGAAGTCAGAATAACGCTCGACGAGATAGGTTTTGATCTCGCTATCTGATTTGCCTGATGCCACGAGCTTATGAACAAGGTTGCGCAAGTCCTGGGCAACATCGGCGCTGGACTCTGCCAGCGTCTGGTTCTGGCACACCAGGCAACGCAGCTCTTTTTCGAGCGACTCAAGCTGGGATTGCTGCGCGGCGGTCAGCTGCGGGAGCTCAACAATGGTTTGAACCGGCGCTGCCATTTATTTCACCCGACCCATCAGTGGGCCTCAGCATTCAGTTGTGTCACCAGTGGTAATAACTTGGCACGAATGATCTCTTCATTAAACGGGCCGACTTGTTTAAAGCGAATAGTGCCACGCTTATCGATCAGGAAACTTTCCGGTGCCCCATAAACGCCATAGTCAATCGTGGCCTCGCCGACCAGGTCACTGACAACTACCTGGTAAGGGTTACCGTGACGTTCTAACCAGGCAAGCGAATCACCGGGCTTGTCTTTCCAGGCGAGTCCGACGATGGGTAACTGGGTTTTGGCCGCAAGTTCGTTCAGCAGGGGGTGTTCAACCACACAGGCGACACACCAGGAACCCCAGACATTCAGCAACCAGACACTGCCTTTTAGCTTGTCGGGAGACCACTGGCCGCTACCGTCCAGCCGGGGCAGAGTGAACGCCGGAGCCGGCTTACCAATCAACGGCGACGGCACCAGGCGAGGGTCTTTGGACAGACCGATAAAGAGGAACACCGCAATAGCCGAAAATATGGCCAGCGGAATCAGGAATTTAATGGCGCGCATATCAGGCTCGGGCGGTTGCTCCTGTGTTTGCCTTGGCCTGCTGCCGACGCGTGCGTCGATAACGGCGATCGGCAACCGCTAAAAAGCCCCCCACTGCCATCATCACACAACCCAGCCAGATCCAGTTTATCCACGGCTTGATGTGGGCACGGATAACCCAAGTCTGGTTGCCCAGAGGTTCACCCATCGACACATAGACATCACCGGCCAGGCTGCGATTGATTGCCGCTTCTGTCATTGCCTGTCCGGAAACGTTGTAGACCCGCTTTTCTGGTCGCAGGACGGCTATGGGTTTATCCGCGGTTCCCTGACTGGCTTCAAAAACAGAAAAAGTACCGACCGCGCCCCGGTAATTAGGCCCGGTCAGAGAGTCCAGGCTGTCAAATCGCACGGTGTAGGGGCCAACATTAAGGTCGTCGCCTACTTTTATCGACGCCTCGGCATGTGACTCATAAGCGGTGACCGCGGTCGCGCCGAGTACGAATGCTCCCACCCCAAGATGGGCCAGGTGCATGCCCCACACGCTACTCGGGTGCATTCGCGCCCGGCGCCAGGCATTGGCCGGAACAAACCGGCCGTCGGCACCGCGCAGGGCGTCAACTGCCGATACGAGTACGCTGGCAATAATCCAGAATCCAAAGCTTAAGCCAAGACTGGCCAGCGGACGGAATGCGCTGCCGTTAGCGCCGAAAAAGCTCGCTACCAGTGGGGTTAGTAAACCGGCAGCGATGGAAACGATCAAGGCCCAACGCAGGCGCGAGGCAACGTCGGGAATGTTGTCTGATTTCCATTTCAATAAGGGACCAACACCCATCAGAAACAAGCCGGGTGCCATCAACAGTGGGAAAACGAGATCGAAGAACGGTTGACCAACCGACAGTTTGCCAAGATTCAGCGCATCAAATATCAGCGGTGCCAGGGTACCGAGTAAAACCGCAGCCATCGCATTGACCAAAACGATGTTGTTGGCCAGTAAAAGCGACTCTCGTGAAAATAGTCCGAATCGATTGCCCAGACCCACTTTGTGCGCACGCGCCGCAAACAGGGTTAATGAGCCGCCGACAACTATCAGCAGGAAAATCAGGATGTAGGTGCCACGTGCCGGGTCGGTTGCAAATGCATGAACCGAGGTCAACACGCCGCTGCGCACCAGGAAAGTTCCCAGCAGGCTAAGGCTGAAGCCGGCAATAGCCAGCAGGACTGTCCAGCTCTTAAAACTGCCGCGTTTTTCAGTAACGGCCAGCGAATGAATCAGCGCCGTTGCCACCAGCCACGGCATGAAAGATGCGTTTTCGACCGGGTCCCAGAACCACCATCCGCCCCAGCCCAGTTCGTAGTAAGCCCAAAAAGAACCCAGGGCGATGCCCAGGGTAAGAAAACTCCAGGCAACGGTTGTCCACGGTCGCGCCCAGCGCGCCCACGCCGCGTCCAGATGCCCACCCATTAAGCCGGCAACCGCAAACGCAAATGCCACTGACAGCCCGACATAGCCCATATATAAGAGTGGCGGGTGAAAGATCATGCCCGGATCCTGCAGCAGCGGGTTCAGATCGCGACCGTCGGGAACCGGCGGCAGCAAACGCTCAAAGGGATTGCTGGTGAACAGCAGGAAGGCCAGGAAACCAACCCCAATCAGGCCCATTACAGACAAAATTCGGGCACGCAGTACATCGGACAGGCTGCGTGAAAATAAGGCCACTGCAAATGTCCAGCCCGCCAGCATGAAAGTCCACAACAACAGCGAACCTTCGTGCGACCCCCAGGTGGCAGCCATGCGCAGTAGATCGGGCAGGGCGCTGTTCGAATGAGAGGCCACCAGTTTTACCGAGAAATCGTGGGTAAGAAATGCGTTCATCAGGCACGCGAAGGCGAACGCATTAAAAACGAAGACCCCAAAAGCTGCTGGCCGCGCGACGGCCATCATTGCCTGGTTGCCTCGCGCAGCGCCCAGCATAGGAACAACCCCGAGGACTACGCTGAGCGTAAATGCCAGGGCGATGGCGTAGTGTCCAAGTTCAATCAGCATGGGGGGTTTAGTCTGCGCCTGGGGTTGGTTTTTTGATAAATTGCTCAGGTACGCCAACCGGATGTCCGGCCCGTTTCAGCGCTTCGGCCGCCTCGGGCGGCATATAGTTTTCGTCATGTTTGGCCAGCACTTTACTGGCCACAAACTGGCCGCCGTTTTGCAGCTTGCCTTCTGCCACAATTCCACGGCCTTCTTTAAATAAATCGGGCAATATGCCGGTGTAGCTGACCGGCATGGATCGTGCATTGTCAGTGACAATAAAGGCAACCTGGGTACCTTCGCGTTTGACGCTGCCTTCCTGGACCAGGCCACCAATTTTGAATGCCCGTCCGGTCGGCGCCTCACCGTCAGCAACCTGGGTCGGCGTGTAGAAAAAGACCAGGTTGCTGCTGAGCGCGTACATCACCAGGCCTACGGCGATGCCTAAGCCGGAAAGCCCACCCAGGATCATCAGGGCACGTTTATGTCGCGATTTCAAAACTACTCCGGTTTGTTTGCTGATGTTGATTGAATAGCCCGTTTTATCGCTGCACGCCGGTGGCGCCTGAGCCATAACAACTCGATGGCAACAGCAAGCGCTGTCATCCCGTAGGCGCCTACGATATAGAAAGTTGCGTTACCCATCTTGTTTACCGTCTGAATTGGTAAGGCTTTCCTGGAGCCAGCCACTGTGCGCTTCGGACTCTATTATCAGGCTGCGCACCCGGTACAGGGTAACCGCAATCGTGTAGGCCCAGCAGGCAAAAGTCATGATCAACATGGCTGTCAGCATGATACTGGCCATTTTGGGCGCGCTGGTCACCGAGACGCTTGCCCCCTGGTGCAGGGTATTCCACCACCGGACCGAAAAATAAATGATTGGAATATTGACGACGCCGACCAGCGCGAGCGCACCCGATGCGCGGTCCGCGCGCCGCGGGTCATCAATTGCGGCACGCAGAGCCATGTAGCCGAAGTACAAAAAAAGCAGCACGAGGGTCGAGGTCATGCGGGCGTCCCACTCCCAGTACGAGCCCCAGGTCGGACGGCCCCAAAAGGCACCGGTCCACAAGGCGATGAAGGTAAACATGGCACCGGTTGGGGCAAGGGCCTGGGCCATCAGGCCAGACACCCGGGTGTGCCAGATCAGGGCGGCTGCAGCCCAGCAAGCCATGACGATGTAAATGAACATACCCATCCAGGCGGCCGGCACGTGGATGAAAATGATCCGGTAGGACTCACCTTGCTGATAGTCAGTCGGGGCGACAAAAAAGCCGATGTAAAGGCCAACGGTTGCAAGGATCACGGCGATAACTGCGAACCCGACCGATAGCTTGCCGGCTAGTGGGAAAAAACGGGCAGGTGCCGCAAATTGGAACAAAGGCATCAGGATCCTGACTTCAATGCAGTGATTTCATCATTCATGGGCAATTCTAACGGCCAATGCCGCAATAAACGGGCCGAACAGGCAGCTCAGTATCAGGCCGGCACCCAGTAAGGCAAAGTAGGGTGAAACGCCAGGACCATCGCGATATGCCTGCACCGCGCCAGCGCCGAAGATCAGTACCGGCACGGTCAGTGGCAAAACCAGCAAGGCCAGCAGGCTGGCCCCGCCGCGGGTTCCCAGGGTCAGGGCGGCACCCACGGCACCAAACCACGACAAGATGGGGGTGCCCAGTAGTAAGGCAATTGCCATCACCCCAATTTCGGGTGCGTTCAGCCCAAACTGAAGACCGGTGAACGGCGCCAGCAGGACAATTGGTAAACCGGTGACCAGCCAGTGCGCGACAACTTTGCCGGCCATCAGGGCGGGCAAAGGAGCGTTGGCCAATACCAGTTGCTCGAGGCTGCCATCGGCGTGTTCATGGGCAAACAAGTGCGGCAGGGCGAGCAGGCTGGCCAGTACTGCCGCTACCCAGGTAACACCAGGGGCAATCGTCCGCAGCAAGTCATCTTCGGGGCGCAGTGCCAGTGGAAATAAACTGGTGACGAGCAGGAAAAAAACCAGGACGACTGCAAGGTCGGCCAATGAACGCAGCGCAATGCTGAGGTCGCGGCGCAATGCCCAACCGGCTGCCTGAAAGCTATCCATACCGATTTCCGCCGGCTCTGCAAGATTGTCGAAGCTGGTGTTCATGAAGCGGCCGGTTCAGCACCCGACCACCGGCTTAAGTTCAACTCTTCTGATGAAAGTGTTGTCGTTAGTGATTGATGGGTTGCGATGACTGCGGTGCCGCCATTGCCAAGGTGACGGTCAAGCAGGTTACCAAGTAATCGATTGCCATCAGCGTCCAGGGCGTTACCTGGCTCGTCCAATAGCCATAACCGCCGGTTACTCACAGCCAGGCGGGCCAGTTGAACCCGTCGCCGTTGTCCGGCCGACAAGCGAGCGACCGCCAGCTCTGCGCGATGCGCAAGACCGACTTGCTCAAGCAGGTTACTGACAACGTTGCCCCCTGGGTTAGCGCCAAGATCCAGCGTCAATTGGATACTCAGGTTTTCATGTGCGCTCAAGCTGTCTTTCAGCGCGCTGCTGTGGCCAAGATAGTGAATTGTCTGCCGCCATTGCAGCGACGTTGTATTCACTGCGGCGTTTTGCCATCTGATCTCGCCTGCCTGTGGGCGCACCAGTCCGGCCAGTGCACGCAATAGGGTCGTTTTACCGGTGCCGTTCGGCCCGGTGAGCATCAGCCATTGGCCCGCTTGCAGGCGGGCGTTCAGGCCGGAAAATAACGGGCGGTAACCAGCCAGGCAGGAGAGTTGTTGGAGTTCAAGCAAAACTGGGGCCCGGGTTCAGGGAACGGTTTTGTTGATTTGAATGGCCACCGGATTTTTGCTGCCGGGGCGGATAACTTCGCTGACACCAAAACGATCGCCGGGCTGACGCAATGCCTGACCGGACAGGCTGATCCGCGCCTCGACGACAACTTCCTCAACCATGGACAGACGCCGGCCCGGACTCATCGCATTGGCATCGCTAAGTTCGAATTGCAGGGGAAAAGTGGTGGCCGGCAGGCGCTGTGCCGCATACGGCATCCTGGGGCCGGTTGGGGTTCGGGCAGAAATGAATAAGCTGGCACCGGCTGGTGGTGGGTCACCGATCAGGGTGATCAATCCGGAAATCTGTCCCGCCGTCTGACTGTTGGCCGGCGGGTTCGGTGAAGTTGCGGCGGCCACACCGTTTGATCCCACTGGCGGCACTGATCCGCCCGACTCCGATTCTATTCGTGCAATTAACTGGTTGATTTGGGCGGCTTGTTCTGATCCCGGCTCGATGCCAGACACAAAACGCTTCAAAAACGGCACGGCTTTTTTGTGTTGACCCGTTTGAAAATAGCTTGCCCCCAGTAAGGCATTGGTTTTCACATGGTCGGGCTCTAACTGGAATGCTCGTTCGAGTAATGCAGTGGGTTTACCGCTGAAATCCCGTTCATTGGCAATGGCCAGCACTTCGGCAAAGTCGGCCAGGATGCCGGCGCTTTCCTCTCCTGCGGCAACCGCGCGTTCAAACGCGTTGGCTGCGGCTGACGCATTGCCCTGCATTTGCCGGGCTTTGGCCAGCGCAAGCCACGCCTCACCGTCGTCGGGGTGGCTTTGGGTGCGTTCGACTATTTGCTCGACCATTTCGGTCACTTGCTGCTCGCTGGGGTCTGCCACCAGGACATTATCAGCCTGCCATGCTCCCACGGCTGGTTGACCAACCTGAGAGTAAGCAAGAAAAGACACCACTGGAATAACAACGGCCAGCCCGGCTGCCGTCGCTATGCTTAGTTTGGACGGGGTATTGCGGCCACCCGTTGAGGGTTGGCCGTGTAACACCATGCTCTCGGCCAGCGCTTCAACCAACTCTTGTTGGGCTTGCGTGGCTTCCGACTCACTGAGCCGCCCGGCGATCCGGTCTCGCTCGATTTCATCACGCCGGTCGCGTAACACGGCCAGACGGGCCTCGTGTTCAGTGGTTGCGGCTGATATATGGCGGCCAACAATCAACGGTACAACGATCAGGGCAACGGCGAGAATAGTCAGCCCGGTCAGTGCAATCCAGAAAATCACGGTGAACTCTTAAGTTAATACGGTGTCGGTAGCCCGGTGACCGACTTTTTCAAGAAACGCCATGCATTGTTGCAATTGGTCAACTTCAACATATTCGTCGGGTTGATGAGCAACGTTGATTTGCCCTGGTCCACAAACGACGGTTGGCACGCCGGCCTGCGTAACCCATCCCGCCTCGGTGCCAAAACTGACCCGGCCCACGTCCAGGCAATTGCATAACGGCATGATGGCCTGGGCGAGGTTCTTGTTGCCGACGTCAGCCAGCCCCGGCGAATTGACAATTTCAACGATGTCGATTGCGCAATCGGGATGGATTGCCCGCATTGCCGGTAACAGCTCGCGGTCGCAATAAGTCTGCAATCTCTTGAGAATATCTGAAGCATCGATGCCGGGGAGGGCGCGAATTTCAAACACAAACTGACAGTCCTGGGCGGTAATATTGTGGGCCGTGCCGCCGTGAATCATGCCAGCGTGTACGCTGCTGAACGGAAAGTCGAAGCCGTCATGGCGTTCAGCTTCATTGAGCTCTTTCTGCAGTTTGTTCAGGTAGGCAATCATTTCGGCAGCAACTTCCACGGCTGATACACCCTGGTCGCGAAGCGACGAGTGCACAGAATAACCGCGGATGTTTACTTCCCAGATAGCTGCACCTTTGTTGGCAACCACCACTTGCATTGAGGTGGGCTCGCCGATAATGCAGGCAGCCGGCGTAACGGTTGCGCCGCGAATCAGCTCGGTCAACTGCTGCATACCCGACATGTCGGTTTCTTCGTTATAGGTAAGTGCCACATGAATTGGCTGGCGCAGCTTAAGCGAAGCGAACAGCGGAGCCTGCGCGAGGACACATCCGATGAAACCTTTCATATCGGCAGAGCCACGGGCCAGAAGCCGGTTGCCACGCGGCGTGAGTTTAAACGGATCGGTTGTCCAGGGTTGGCCTTGAACGGGCACTACGTCGGAATGGCCCGACAAAATTACCCCGGGCACATCATCCGGGCCGATGGAAGCAAACAAATTGGCGTGCTTACCATCGGGCGACTGCTGAACAGTGGTCCGGAACCCGGCCTGGTCAAGCCAGTTGGCGGACCAATCAATCAAGGCAATATTGCTGTTACTGCTGACCGTATCGAAGGCAACGAGGGTTTCCAGCAGGGGAATTGGATCGGGGGCAAGTGGCGTGTTTGTCATTCAGTAAGTTTATCCGACCTGCTGCCATTGCGACGCCTTTCACCTTAAACCTGGCCTAACCGCCCATCGCCAGGCCCACCTGATCCCCTGGATGCGGGCAGTGTGGCGGCCGATGGCGCGTTTGAGCCCCGAGACGGCGATTTTCAGACCACCCGGCTGATTCCTGAGCCCGTTTGTGATGCTTATCACTGAAAAATTAGTTCGGGATCACCAAAATGGGACGAATTACCAACAGAGCGGTGTACGGGCCGATTCTCGCCTGCCCAACGGTTATCCCATGGCTGTGCGCAGTTGTGGCGAGCCGAATGCCGTCGCTCTGAAAATCCTGGATATTCTGAATGTATCGCGTTTCAACTCTTTCTTCTTTGGCTGCTAAAAGGTGGCTCAGTATCGCGGCACTGTGTGCGCTCACCGCTTGTTCCGGTGAGTCGGGCAACACAGGCGAGGCAGTCGACAATGCCGATTTGTTCGCGAACTTGTCCGCTGAGTGCCAAAGCCCGCTGGCCAAAGATTTGTCGCGCATCAGTATTCACGCGAACGATCCGCTGCTAGAGGCCAACTTAGCGCTGGCCAATCGCTGTGGCGCCGAGATGGCGATTCAGTTCCGAAAAAGCAATCCGGTCACCAAAGCCGACCGCGTCGTTGCGCCGATTGCGGGCCTGATCAATTTTGAAACACCCCATGTGCACCCGATTGACCTGACCCCGGATGGAAATACTCTGGTAGCGGTCAATACAGCGGCGCATCAACTGGAGGTCTGGCGTATTAACGGCACCAGTTTGACGGCGATTGGGTCGATCCCGGTCGGCCTGGACCCGGTTACCGTACGCGTGCGCAACAATACGGAGGTCTGGGTAGTCAACCAGGTTTCAGACTCGGTCAGTATCGTTGATCTGGCCAGCCAAACCGTGATTCGTACGCTGCTAACAGATAACGAGCCGGCAGATGTGGTGTTTGCCGGTTCCAATCGCGCCTTTGTCACTGCGTCGGAAGCCAATGCGGTCAATGTCTTCAATCTCAACAATCTCGATGCGGCGCCACAAAAAATTTCAATCAACGGCGAAGATCCGCGCGCCCTCGCAGTATCCGCTGACGGGCAGACCGTGTTTGCGGCAGTATTTGAATCCGGCAATGGCACCCGGCAAACCGGCGGCTTTGGTGGTGGCGGCACGATCGTTCGCGACAATGCCCAAGCTGACAACGACGTGGCAATCATCAACGCGACCACCCTGGCGGTTACCTATCGACGACGTCTGATGAACATGGTGATGGCCATTGACGTACATCCAACAACGCAGCGCGTTTTTGTTGTGGGTACCGAAGCGTTTAATGATATTCCGAATGAGCCTGCACTCAATGGCAAGTTTGTTAAGGTCCAGATTGCTGATTTTTCCGGTGCCGGGTTGACTGATGCGAGTATTGACGATCTGAACCCGCATCTGGATTACAGCGCTGCAACCGTATCGACGGCACTTCGTCAACAGTCGATTGGTGACCCGCGGGGTATCGCGTGGCGTAATAATGGTCAGCGCGCCTTTGTTACCGGTATGGGTTCGAACAACGTGATCGCGATTGATGAATCGGGCAGTCGCATTGCAAATTTCGGCGTTGGTCAGGGGCCAACCGGCATTGTCCTTAAGGATGGTGCCAACCTTGGTTTTGTGATGAACAAGTTTGCGGGCTCGGTGTCAGTGATTGATCTCAATTTACTCACGCAGCTGAGCGAAGTTGGCTTTGATGATCCAACCCCGGCACAAGTCAAAGCGGGTCGTCCGTTTATCTACGACACGCATCTGACCTCAGGGACCGGCCACTTATCGTGCGCTTCCTGTCACGTGGATTCACGGACCGACCGGCTTGGCTGGCAGCTCAGTGACGGACTGAATACCCAATCAGAAATACCGCGCGCCAGCAACAGCTTGCCGGGTAATGTAATTGGTACGTCAACAATCAGCAGTAACAAACAAGTCATGGTGACCCAGACATTACTGGACATCATGGAGCATCCGCGATTTCACTGGCGTGGCGATCGTGCGTCTATTGATGAGTTTAACGGCACATTCGTCAACCTGATGGGCCGACCTTCGCAGATTTCGCAATCGCAAATGACTGCGATGAAGGACTTTCTGCGTACCTTGTGGTTGCCGCCGAATCCCTATCGATTGATTAACAACACCCGTCCGTCGACAGTGACGTTGCCCGATGGTTCAACTGCAACGTCGAATCGAATCAACGGACAGAACGCATTACGCGGCGGTGGCAATTCCAACAATTGCCTTATCTGCCACTCAGGGCAGGCGCAGGCAACCCGCAACTTCGGTGCCAACCCGGAAATCAGTTCAAACATCATTGCACCGGCACTGCCTGCTTTGTATGACAAGATGGGGTTCACCTTCGGACGCTCAGGCTTCGGATTTTTCCACCATGGCGGTGCTGATCTGTTCGAGGCAAGCCGTACCCGGGAATTTCTTGCTGAAATTCTGACTCTCGAAGGCCCCGAAGGCCCACTGACGGAAGGAGAAATTCGTCAGGCTCCGCATGCCGGTGTTGGTCAGCAGGTCACGATTCGTACCAGTGTATCGAGCGCGGAATCAGCCCGGCTTGATCAGTTAATTGTCATTGCCAATGCGAGCAACTGGGTAGACCTGGTGGCTCATGTCCGGATCAGCGGATTGCACCGCGGGTTTGTTTTGCAATCAGGGACAAGCTTCATTAGCGACATTTCAGGGGAGACGGCAACAAAGTCGAGTCTGCTTGCCAGTGCGGCATCCGGAAACCCCGTGACGTTTATGCTGGTTGCTCGCGGCACGTCAACTCGCATTGCCCTCGATAGCGATTTAGACGGCATCCTGAACAACGACAATATCGATTCCGACGGGGATGGTATTCTCAATCAGTTCGACAATGATGATGATAACGACGGTGTTGACGACGCGAATGATGCGTTTCCGCTTGATGCGTCTGAGTCGGTAGACACCGATGGTGATGGTATCGGTAACAATGCTGATACTGACGACGATGGTGACGGTGTCGATGATGCATCAGACCTGTTTCCGCTTGACCCGAATGAATCATCGGATACTGATGGTGATGGTGTCGGCGATAATGCCGATATCGATTCGGACAATGATGGTATTGCTGACATCTCTGAAGCGGCGGCAGGTCATAACCGGGCCGTCAGTGGTGCCCTGAGCACTTCGCGGACGGTATTTGACGCGGCTGCGGACGGCCAGTGGGTCGCGGTCAGTAAAGCGGAATACGATGCGCTGGCAACGTCGCTTTCCGGTGCGAGCCGTTTTGGTACGGCCGAGCAAAACGTCTTGACCGGGCCGCGGGACAACTTTGGCGGTAACGCCATGTACACCCATGGTCATTCCAACAACCAATCCCCTGCGGATGTTCATATCGTGGCATTTAAACGCGCGACCGGCACACCGATCCGGGGTAACAATGACACGATTCGCCTGTCACCAAACGCTAGCGGGGTTGAATTTAACGTATTTGGTTCGACCTTGCCTGATGGTCTCATTGATGGCGGTCAAGAGCATTTTGTGCTCAAGTCGGCCGACACCTTTAACTTCAATGCGCCCCAGTTCCTTGGACTGAGCACAGACAATAACAATCCGATCAACTATCAGGCCACCGGTCAGACGGGGCGGTACACAGCGGGGGCGACGAGCACAGTGACGGTCGCTGGCTTCGGCTGGTCGATGCAGGGTATTGCCATCCCCATCAGCGGGCAAATTATCCAAGATGCAGATGGTGACAATGTCAACAACGTGACTGATCTGGACTCGGACAACGATGGTATTGCTGACGTGGTCGAAGTGGGTCTGACTGACAGTAATGGCGACTTCCGCGTTGACGACGTCAACAACCAGGGTTCGGTCAGCACGCCGCGCGACACGGATGGCGACGGTATACCCGACTTTCTCGATCTGGAGAGTAACAACGCCGCCAATGACGGTACTGCCTTTGATATTGCAGGCACGGCGTTTGCCGCGCTGGACACCAACGGTGACGGTCGGGTTGACAGCAACGATGCCGGCGGTGGTGTCGATGCCAATGTTAACGGTGTTGATGATTTGTTTGAAGCAGCCGGCGCTGTCGACACGGATGGTGACGGCCTGCCCGATATCACTGATCCGGATGACGATAACGACGGTGTCGACGATGCGCAGGATGCCTTCCCACTGAACGCCTCTGAGTCGGTTGACACGGACGGCGACGGTATCGGTAACAATGCTGACCCCGACGATGACAACGATGGCGTAGCGGATGTGGACGATCTTGATCCGCTCGATCCGAACATCGGTGGGGGCGGTGGCAATGACCTCTGCAACCGGTTCAGTGACGGTGGATTTGAGTCGGGTACTGGCAATTGGTTCAGCGACACGAGCCCGACCGTGGTGGGTGGTGCCCGCACCGGTGCCGGCGCGTTAACCTTCGGTAACGGTTTTATTGGCCAGGTTTTTGATGCCACACCCGGTACGCAGTACACCTTTAGCGGGTTCTATCAGAGTGATGGCAACGTGGGCTGGGCCGGATTCGGCGTGGACTTTGTGGATGCCAATGGTGATGAGGTCGGCGAGCTGGTGCGCACGCTCGAGGTCGCAGGCGACTGGACTGCATTCAGTCTGGATGCGCCGGTACCCCTGGGCGCTGTATTTATCCGACCCTGGTTCTACACCCAGGCGGGTCGTACCGTTACCCTGGACGATATTGACCTGAGCAAGACCGGCTGCGTTGACGGCAACAACGGCAACCAGCCACCGTTTGTGTCCAACCCGGGTAACCAGGTGGGCGCGGTGGGTGAGGCAGTGAGCCTGAGCATCAGTGCCATCGACCCCGACAGTGATCCGGTCACCTTCTCGGCGACCAATCTTCCGGCGGGCCTGACGATTGGCCCGAATGACGGGGTGATCAGTGGCATTCTGGCTGCCGACGGCGCGAACAACGTGACGGTGTTTGCAAACGATGGCCAGAACACGGGCCAGACCGGCTTCGTGTGGACGGTGACCGACCCCAACGGGGGCGGCAACTGTAACGCGCTAAACAACGGTAGCTTCGAATCGGGGATGGCCGGCTGGAGCTCCTCGCTGACGCCGACGGTAGTCAATGATGCCGCCGTTGGCAGCAGTGCTGCGCAGTTCAGCGGCGGGTGGATATCAATGACAGTTCCTGGTGCGCCCAATACCGACTACTCGTTCACGGGCCAGTATAAAAGCCAGGCCGGCGATGGCTGGAGTGGCTATGGGATTGACTACCTGGATGGGTCCGGTAACGAGATTGGTGAAGAAGTGCAGACGCTCAATGCGGCCGCAACCTACACCGTGTTTGCATTGAGTGCGACCAGCCCGGCCAACACGGCATCGCTCCGCATCTGGCTCTACGCTGATGCTGATCGACAACTGACGCTCGATGCTCTCGATATTCGCGAGGCAGGATGCACCGGGGACGGAGGCAACAACGGTGGCGGTGCGTGTAATGCAGTGACCAATCCGGGCTTTGAGACGAACACCGCGGGCTGGTTCACCAACACGACACCGGCGCTGGTTGCTGATGCGGCCGAGGGCAGCCAGGCAGCGCAGATTACGGGTGGCTGGATCAGCCATGTTGTGCCCGTTCAGCCGGGCACGTCGTACACGGCCAGTGCCCTGGTCAAGTCAATTGGGGGCAGTGGCTGGAGTGGCACCGGGTTGGATTTTGTAGACAGTAGCGGCACCAAGCTGGCTGATTCAGTGCAGACCATTGAGGTGGCCAATGGTTACGGACCGGTCATCATGACCAGTATCGCGCCAGCGGGTGCGATTGAAGTCCAGTTTTGGTTCGCTGCCGATGCTACCCGCACCACCAACCTCGACGCGGTCGATTTGCGAGTCACCGGATGTCAGTAACTGAGCAGAATTAACGCGCCAAATTGGTGCTTCGATGGGGCAGGCGTAAACGGATGTGGCCGGGCTAACGCTGCTTGTGGCGCATTGTTCGCGCCTCGTGCGTCGCTGCTGCAACGCAAGGGCTGCATTGCGGTGTAATGGCAAACTCGCCGCCCAGTTGACGTCATCCCGGGTTAAGCCGGCATCCGCGAGGATGTGGTCGTCGCGCCAGGCGAGTTGCATAAACGCATCCCGGTTTCGCTGCCACTGCAGGTGCTGCTGACGCCGCTGATGCTGCTGACTAAGCCACTGTTTGAGCCGTTGTCTAAGCGAGCGTACGATTCCGTAAATCGCCAACGACCGTGATCGTCCAATGTGACCGGTATCTGGCGCGGACCGAGTGTTTTGTTTTGGCATGGTGGGCTCCTGATGAAGAAGTTCATGGTCAGGGCTTGCGAGCGTTCAGTCCAGCGAATAATATTGACGCCATCGTTCAGAATTATTGAACTAAACGTGCGCGGGTAATCCAGTTGGCCAGCTTTCAAAATACATTGCTCGAAATGGACGTCCTGCGCTCGTTTGTCGCTATTTCCGAAACCGGAAGTTTCACGGCAGCCGCACGGTTGGTGCTGCGCACACCGTCTGCGATCAGCATGCAGATAAAAAAACTCGAGGAACAGGTTGGCCGGCAGCTATTTGTACGGGAAGGGCGCTCGGTATCGCTGACAGCAGACGGTGAGGCCCTCCTGGGCTACGGCAAACAAATGCTCATGCTGAATACCGAGGCATTGACCCGATTTCAAGGAGATGCGGTTGAAGGCACGGTGAGTTTTGGTGCGCCGGATGATTTTGGTACGCGCTTTCTACCAAACATCCTGGCCCGGTTTGCGAAGACGCACCCGAGCGTCGAAGTCAATGTGTCATTAGGAACCA
>JBAUID010000193.1:0-1836 GCA_049680625.1 Burkholderiaceae bacterium
ATCAGGCTGGTCAGGCTCGGGGGGGCAATAAACAAGAAGGCAAGCCAGGCCGGCCAGCGCCGGGGCTTTGGCTTGCGGTTTGCCGCGTCAGGCTGCGGCCGTGTATTCAGGGGCATGAATCAACAGTTAGTTGTATGAGGAAAACGGGGGGAGCGTCGGGGGGCTGAGGGTGATGCGGCCGAATCGGAGAAATCGCCACCTCTAAGCTGGGATTCTAGCGGCGCAGGGTTACTATTAGGGGATGTAAGCCCTCTGAAAAATGCGGGAACCGGCAATATTTACGAAGACTTTACAAAATTTGGGGGCTCCGGGCGATGTACCAGCCAAAACACTTCGAAGCTAAAGATGCGTCAGTCATATGCGAGCTGATTCGCGCCAACCCGCTGGCAACTCTGATTGTTGGCCATGGGTCGGACATTGTGGTCAATCACATTCCGATGATGTTGATTGCGGACAACAGCGGGCCCACCCGCCTGCGCTGCCATGTTGCCCGTGCCAACCCGGTCTGGGAGTCGATTGGTCAGGCGGACACACTCATGGCCGTGTTCGGCGGTGTTCAGTCTTACATCTCTCCTAACTGGTACCTGACGAAAAAAGACCATGGCAAAGTTGTGCCAACGTGGAACTACGAAGCCGTGCACGTGCGTGGCGTGGCAACGGTTCATGATGACCCAGTCTGGTTGCGTGAATTTCTGGATCAACTGACTGCCGAGCATGAAGCAACCGAGGCACGCCCCTGGCAAGTCAGTGATGCGCCGGCGGACTATATCGAGAGTATGTTGCGTGCCATTGTGGGTATCGACATTGCCGTCACCCAGGTGCAGGCGAAAGCAAAAATGAGTCAGAACCAGCCGCCTGTTAACCGGGCAAGTGTGGTAAGTGGCCTGGAGAAGTCGTCTGAGCAGGTTGCGTTGCCAGATACAGCGCGGGCTGACCGCTATGTGATGGCCCGCAAGATTCGCGGCGACAGTGGCCAATAGTGCCCAGTGCCAACTTGACAATACTTTCTAACGTTACCGCTAAGGCAGATCCGTGACCAAACCGCAGAGCCCTCATTTTCTCGACTTGCTGGAAGAACTCCGCGCCATTGCACAAACCGGACTGGGATTCACCCGTGCACCATTTGACCGCGTTCGTTACGAACATCTGATGGCTGTAGTCAGTCGGGAGTACGCGGGGTTAACGGATTTGTCGGCCGAACAGATCAGTGAACGGCTGCGGGCGGATCTGGGTTATGCGACACCAAAAGTCGGTGTGTCAGCTGCTGTGTTCAATGCCAGAGGTGAGGTTCTGCTGGTCAACCGGGTACAGGACAAAACCTGGTGTCTGCCTGGCGGTTGGGCTGATGTCGGCCTGACCCCTGAACAGTCTTGTGCTAAAGAAGTTGTCGAAGAAACCGGGCTGACCGTAGCGGTTGGCGAACTGATTCGGATTCGTACCCGGTTGCCTGGTCAGTTCGGGTCACCCCATACCAGTTTTCATTTGTTGTATCTATGTTTGCAAACTGGTGGCCAGCTGGCGGAATCAATTGAAACAACCGAACCGGGGTTCTATCCGGTAGATGAGGCACGCAACTGGCACTTTGATCAACTCGACGAAGCTCTTGTCGCCCGGGCTTTCTGGTCGCAGGCCGGATGTCCCGTTGGCACTGCAGCGAGCTAAGCACGCAACGTGTACAACACAAGCGCAAATTCGAAGCGAAAAATTAGAAGCGAAACCTTATGGACATTATCCGCGCTGAGTCACCCGACCAGGTTGCCTGTGCCGCGAGCTTGTTTCGCGAATATCAACAGCAATTGGGCGTCGACTTGTGTTTTCAGGATTTCGATGATGAGC
>JBAUID010000194.1:0-42375 GCA_049680625.1 Burkholderiaceae bacterium
CTGCGTGGACATCGGCAAACGCAAGTCCCGGGACCGGAAAGTACTGTGTGGAGTAGTCGCTAAGCGTTTTCCAATGTCCGGCAGGAACCGCTTCGCCTGCCAGCTCGGCTCGGTACAAAATGGCTGCTGCGTCAGTCAGGACGTTCAATGGCGGGCCCCAGGCGCCATCGGGCATAACGCTGTTGTTGACGGTTTCCCATAATTTCTGTGACTTGCCTTGTTCAAGAGCCCACAGGGCAATATGCCAGGACAAGTGGCAGTGTAAGTAGGCGCGCTTTTCATACCCCGGCATCCATTGATCGAGATAGTCAGCTCCATCGGTGATGTCACCCTGCTCGTAATACACATGTGCGCGAATGTGCGCGCCATGGGCGCTACCGGGGTTGATTGCAAGCGATTTATCGATCATTGCTGCTGCGCGGTCAAGTTGGCCGGTTTCGCACAGGGAGAATGCATGCTGGCAAAGAAACCACCAATCATCCCCGTAGTGTGGCAACAAGCTTTCTGTGTAAGCGAGCAGTTCCGCCTCACGCCCCGGACGCCCTGAAAAACCGATCAAGCCAAACACGCTGGTGCAAGTCTGGGCCAACATTGCGTCACGAGGATATGCCGCCAGGTGTTCACGAATCAATTGATACCCGGGTCCAACCTTTCCGCTTGTTAGCAAAGTCATCGCCTGAACATGTGCCGATTCGCGCGCACTCAAACCGCCTGATTTGCTGGCAACCTCATTGGCTTTGTCCATAGTGACGCGTGCGTCTACTGGGTTGCCAGTCACTTGCTGTACACGAGCCAGGCCACAATAAGCCAATACAAAGTCTGGGTCGGCATTTATTGCGGCCTCGAACGATTCGGTAATGTTGGCACCACCCGCTAGTAATTGATCAAGACCACTGATGTAGAAATCGGCCGCAGCCTTTGATTCGGTTGATATCGGGTTTTCGTAGCGGTCTGTAATCATTGGGTCTCCGACCTTTCTGTGCAGTTTTCCGGGGATTATGAGTGGTTAAGAGTCTCTGCTGATGGTGTCCCTTCGCTGCCGAGGTCCCACCACAGTCCAGCCATGATGCGCAGCGCGTCGCGGCAAACTGGCGCAAGTAAATGCTCGTTCGGCGCGTGTTGAGAGCAACCAGCATAGGAGTGTGGCACCCAAATTGTTGGTAACCCAAGCGTATCGGCGAATACCGCGTTTGGTAATGTGCCACCAAGGTTTGGCAGAACGGCAACTTCTGTTTTGCTGGTTTGACGAATTGATTGAATCGCCCATTTTGCCCACGGGTGATCTGGATCAAGACGGGTTGCGGGGGAAACGGGGCGCTCCGAAGTTATTTCTATGGCCTGATAGCCGTGCTTATTGAGGTGTTTTCTCAAGGCCGGGAGCAGATTGTTTTCGTTAGTGCCAGCAACGTAACGAAGATGTCCGTGTGCAGTGGCTCGTGGGGGGATCGCATTGACAGGGTTGCGCGGGTTGCCGGTCTCGAACGCGCGTATTTCAAATGTATTCGTGCCAAATACTCTTTCTTCAGGTGTTAGCCCGGGCTCACCCCAGTTCGGGTCGATAGTTGGTCCGTCTGCGCCGCCGCCTACCGATAAGCTGCTGATCGCTTGTCGGACGGCGTCCGACATTGGCGGGCTCTGCCAGCCGTCGACAAGAATTTTCCCGTTTTTATCGATGATGCTTGCTATGGCGTTGGCCATGATGACCCCTGGGTTCGCAAGTAATCCGCCCCAGTTGCCTGAATGGTGACCCCCTTCACGCAGCTCAAGCGACAGGGTGAAATTAAAAACCTCACGTGAACCCATAAACACGGTGGGCGTTTCTGGTTGCATTCGCGGGCCGTCCGAAGCGATAAAAACATCTGCTTTAAATAGCGATTTGTTTTCCTTGCAAAACTGACCCAGGCCAGGGGATCCGCGTTCTTCTCCGGTTTCAACCAGAATGACCATGTTGTATCCGAGATGGCCTCTGGTGTTCAATACTGATCGCAGGGCGGCAAGGTTGATCGTATGTTGGCCTTTGTTATCTGCTGTGCCACGACCGTAAATCCTGTCTCCGTCACGTTGGACTACCCAGGGGTTAAGCCCATTTTTCCACTGTTCGTCGTACCCGAGGACAACATCGCCATGGGCATATGTCATAACAGTTGGCAGACGGTCATTTTCGTGGCGTCGGGCAACGAGCAATGGGCCTGCTGTTGGGTCCGGATTGCTGTGGATATCACATTGAAAACCCATGTTGACCAGTTCGGGTTTCAATTCTTCACTCAGGTATCTGGTTAACTCATCTTTCTGCGCCGGGTTCGGACTCTCGGTCCGGTAGGCTACTCTGCGCCCTAGTTCGCTGAAGAAAAGACCGTCGTCAAAATAAGATTCGATCGCTGAAATGGCGGCATCGCGACTCATGTTACGGCTCAGAGGTGGTTTCGGAGTCGATACGATACAACATTGTGAACCAGCGGTCTGTCTCGAAGTTGGTAACGATGCTCAAGCGGATGCTCAAGCGGCAAAAAGATTGCCCTCGTAGCTGCCGCAGCTAGCTATGGTGTGGAATCCGGACAGTGTTTTTTTAGTGGCCTCAGGCCAGGGTCAAAGTGAAAAACGCCCGCTACGAAACCATGCGGACGGTCGCGTCGAAACTAACCAGAAAAGACTCTAAACTGATGTGATTAGTGTGCGCCACGTGACTGGGCCAGGGCTTTTCGAGCGCCGCCTACCCAGTCATCACGTTCAATTCGATTCGGAATCATGCCTAAAGCCTCGGTTACGCGGGAAATGTCTTCTTCTTTAAAGCTGGCCAATTGTTGATAAGTGGTGACGCCGAGGTGGTTGAGCGTTTTTTCCAGTACCGGGCCAATTCCGTGAATTTTCTTCAAGTCGTCGCGTTCGTTCGGTGCTTCGAATAGTGGCTTCAGGTTAGTCCGTTTGGCAGCTCCATTTGATTTGGCCGGCTTACGCTTTCCAGAGGCTCGTTTCGCAGCAACCGTCTTCCGATTAATATTAGACAGCGTTGTTAAACGCTTTTTCAGATCTGCGATCTTTTTCTCGCGGGATTCTGTATCGGCCTCCAGGCGTTCCAGATCATCGATCCGCGCTTTAATTTGCCAGGCCGTTTCATTGTCGAGCTCAGGATTCTCGTCAATTATTGACGTTTCGTCGGTTGTGGTGCTTTCTTCACCCGAATTGGTCTCGGGTAGTTGGCCACGCCCCAGGCTATGCAGTTCGTCGCGTAAGCGTTGCACTTCGGTTGCCCCGTGTTCAGCAGCAATCGCGAGGTGATTCGCTTTGGTCAGGGCGGATCGAAGGTGGGACGCTTTGAGCTGGCTGGCTTTTAATTGGTCGGTGGCCTCCCGAAGTTGCGCCAGTTCGCGATCTTTTTCTTCGACAGCGCTGGCAAGCACAGCCAGGCGTTCGAGTTCCAGATTTTGTTCAACAATTGTTTGTTCCCGGTCTTCAAGGGTTTCCTGAACACTTGCCAAGGCGAGCAGTTGCGCCTGGACTTGATTGAACTTCTGTTCCCGGCTGACGAGTGCCAAACGCAATTTCTCAATTTCATTGTCCTGGGCTTGCAAATCGATGATCAGTTGCCCCTTTTCCCGAATTTCTGTTTCAAGAATGCTGACTTTCTCGGCTTGTTCTTCCAGTTCTTGTTTTAGTACGTCGTTGTCTTTGTTGTTTTGAAGTTTTTCTGTCTGTATCTGTAGTTCATTTACCAGGTCGTCGCGTTCGCGAATTTCTGACTCGAGGCCGGCAACGTGGTCAGCTTGAACATTGAATTCGTTACGCAAAGCGTCAACGGACTCGATTTCGGATTCCATTTTTGCCAATCGACTTTTGCTGTCGGCAACAGATTCTTCGAGTTGTTCAATTGCAGTATTGAGCTGAAATATTTTCTTGTCCTTGTCATGTAATGTTGATTCAAGGGCAGAAATGTGTTTGGCGGCGTTGCTCAGTTCGCTTATTTTCTCGTCTTTGCTATGCAAAGTGTGTTGTAGCTCACTCACGGTTTTTTCCGCCGCGGCTTCGAGTTGCGCCATGATCTGATCGCGTTCTTCCAATTCTGAACTCAGCCGTGCGCTTCGCTCTGCTTGTGGCCTTAAGGCTGATATTTGCTCGGCTAGAACCGTCGCAAGGGAGTCCAGGTGGCTTACCCGATTTCTCAGCTGGCCAATGCGCAAGTTTTTGTCGGAGAGCTCCGACTCCAGCATCCCCACTTGTTGCAGACGTTGCTGAAGTGCGCTGATTTGTTGTTGGCCTTGAGCGAGCAGGGGCTCGATTTGCCCTAGTCGGGCTTCTCGTTCACGTAGCTCACTTTCTTGCCTGGTCAGCGCCTCGCCCGTGTCCTGGAGCTGACGCTTTTGCTCGGCAACCAGTGCATCGGACGCATCGGCAGAGCCCATGAGCCGCTTAATAACACTTTCCCGGGTGCGCAACCTTGCCTGTAGTTCTCTTAGGTCGATTTCCGCTGATGAGTCAGCAGCCGGCACCGATGGCGGGTTAATTAATTCCTGCCTGGCTGGGTTGGCTTGCAAATAAGGTTTCGCTTTTTCGTCTACGGGAACGGCGTCGCGGGCAGCGTAACGCGCGCTGGCCCACAGCGCGATGAGAGCAACAGCCAAGAGGGCGATAAGTATGAACGGCAGCATAGTGGACAGTCGATTGTTATAGGTGCTGGCTTGCGAATGACAATGGCAAGCGCTTAAGCTTTTCATGCATTGTAATACCTGTTTAGCCTGCCTGTTTCTTGAGCACAACACTGTGTTTGTAAAATTGCCACGATCATGGGCAATCCAAACTTGCTACCCGCCTATAGTTGGGCGGGTGAAGGGGTAGGGTGGTCGTAGGGAGGGCTGAATCGTCCTACCGACTTCGAATATTTAATAATTTGGACGTTACAAATGCCAACAATTCAGGCGGATCGGTTATTGCGTGATTTACAGGAATTGCGCAGTTTTGGAGCAACCGGGAGTGGGGTGGTTCGCCCCTCGCTTTCTGCGGTCGACATGCAGGCGCGTCATTGGCTGGCGTCAAAAATGACGGCGGCCGGCCTGGTCGCGAAGATCGATGGCATCGGTAACGTGTTTGGCCGTTCCGTCAACCCTGGGAAAGCACTGCTGGTCGGCTCACATTCGGATACCCAGCCAACCGGGGGTTGGCTTGACGGTGCGCTCGGCGTGATTTATGCAATTGAAGCGGCACGTGCGCTGCGGGAGGATCGCGATCACGCCTGTCTGCCAATTGATACCGTGGCCTGGGTTGACGAAGAAAGTACTTTTGCCAGTTGCCTGGGCAGCCGTTCGTTCTGCTCGATGGTCAGTGATGATGAGCGCAATAGCGCGGTAAACGCCAGCGGCCAGACGTTGGCCGCAGCGCTAGAAGCGGCTGGCCTCACCGGTATTGCTGATACCGCTGACAACGCGCGTTACCTGGGCTATCTGGAAGCTCATATCGAACAAGGCCCGCACCTTGAGGCCAATGCCAGGCGTATTGGAGTAGTGACATCTATTGTTGGTAGCCGTAACTTTAGCGTCCAGTTCATCGGGCAGCAGAATCATGCCGGCAGTACACCGATGGCGATGCGCAAAGATGCCGGGCTGTCGATGATGAGCTTTGGTTACCAAATCAATGAAGCGTTGCAGGCTTGTTGTGGACCAAAAAGCGTTTGGACAATTGGCACGCTGTCTGTTACGCCCGGTGCGCCGAGTATTATCCCGGGGTTTGCTCAATGCCACTTGCAGATGCGCGACCCCGATGATGGTCAGCTTGACGTGTTGGAGGGGGCCGTCAGAGAAGTGATCGCGCGAATGAATTCGACCGGCCCGGTTGATGTCAGTATGCGAGCGTACGCACCACCCATCCGGCCTGCACCCATGGACTCAGGTTTTCAACAACATCTGGCGGATGCGGCGGCCGAATTCGCGCCACGAGATTGGGTGTCGATGCCCAGTGCGGCAGTCCATGATGCGATGTTTATGGCCAAAATTATGCCGGCTGGAATGATGTTTATCCCGAGTATCGGCGGAGTCAGCCATGACTTTTCTGAGAACACCAGTGAAGCTGACATCGTTTTGGGGGCCCGGGTTTTTACTGCGGCGATTGCGTCCATCCTGCGCGATGCTAACCAGGGCTAAAGAAGGGAAAACCAGGGTAAACAAGTGCTAAACCGTCGGCTTGCCTTTGGGCTCACCGACTTGTTGGCCAATAGGCTCACTGGCGCTGCCAAACTGCCAGCCGCGCTTCATTGCCAGCCATAGTACGGCCAGCGTTGTCAGGACAATAAATGGCAGGGAAATCAGGTTCAGAATGTTCCAGCCATTGGCATATATGAGTGCTCCTGATGACGCTGAAGTTGTCATCATGGTAGTAAAGACGCACACATCCATAAATCCCTGGACTCGGTTTTTCTCCCCTGGCGCGTATGATTGGGTCAGCATTGTGCTGCCACCGGTGTACATAAAGTTCCAGCCCACGCCGAGCGCAATCAGCGCGACGGTGAAATGCATAACATCCACCCCGTTCAGAGAAACCGCCACACAGGTAAGCATGAGCAGGGTACCGGTAAAAACAATAGGTAGAACGCCAAATCGTGCGATCAGGCTGCCGGTGATCAGGCCCGGGGCAAACATGCCGATGATGTGCCATTCCAAAACCCATGCCGTACTTGAAAACGCATGGTGATGCGCCTCCATCGCCAGTGGGGTGGCCACCATCAGGAGATTCATGATGCCGTAACCCAGTGCGGCGCACAAAATTGCAACCCAGCAAACCGGTTGTTTCAGGATGACGCGTAATGGCCTTGCTGGTCCGGATGTGGCTTTGCCGATGCTGGCTGGCAGACGAATGAATTGGGCGAGCACCATTGAAATCAGCGCAAAACCGATTAAGCTGAGGTAAGTGCCGGCAAACTCTGCCGGCAGCCAGCTGCGTGACCAGACAGCCATTTCGGGCCCGACCACACCACCAACAATGCCACCGGTCAGTACCAGGGAAATCGCGCGTGACTTAAAAGACGGTCTGTAGGCTTCAGCAACATCGACTGCGGCAAAGCGAAGACTCGCGCCAAACGCCCGGTAAATGCCTGCTACAAAAGTTGCCAGGCACAATAGAGTCATACTCCCCATGTTCATGGCCATCAAGCCGAGAAAGCCCCCGACCATGGCGCCAAGGGACGCCACTGTGTAACCGTGCCGGCGCCCGAACCGGCGCATGAATGCTGCGGCAGGCATCGCCCAGACGGCGCCACCGAGCACATATCCGGTAACCGGTAGGGTGGCCAGCCATTTTTGTTCAGCAAGAAAAAACCCCGCCAGTCCGCTGACCGCGTTTAAAGTGACGTTGTTTACGAGTAATAATGCCTGCATCGCAGTGAGCAAGCTCATCTGGAAGCCAAGGGATTTCAAAACGCTGGGTTTGCCTGGTGTCTGGGTCATAGGCGCGCAGTGTATCAGCGACTATTGCCATGAGTGGCGTGTTTGAGCGGCATGTATGAGCGGCATATATGAGCCGCATGTGTAACCAGGGAAAAATATGACGACAATCCGACAACCATTGACCAGTCTCGATACACCTTGTTTGCTTCTCGATCGTGAACGATTGCAGAAAAATGCTGACGCGATGCTCGAACGATCCACCCAACTTCAGGTAAAGCTGCGCCCACACCTGAAAACATCAAAATCCGAAGCGGTTGCCAGGATTGCAAAAGCAGAGAATAAAAGCGGTATCACGGTTTCAACGCTGAAAGAAGCTGAATACTTCGCTGGATTGGGATACCGGGACATACTATTGGCTGTTGGCATTACACCCAACAAGTTTGATCGGGTTGCCGCGTTATCGAAACAAATGGGTGAGCCATTATTGTTGGTGACAGACGATGCCGACATCGCACAGAAAATTGCAGACTATGCATTGTTCAACAAAGTACTTATGTCGGTGATGATTGAAATCGATTGTGGCGAACATCGGTCTGGCCTGCCTAGCGAAGATTCCACGATTGTCGACATTGGGAGAATCCTTTCAGAATGCGCGATGACCAGTTGCGCAGGTGTCATGACGCATGCGGGTCACTCGTATTCAACCGCAGATCCTGCGCAAATTGCCAGAATTTCCCGCGATGAGTGTTCAGCCGCGGTTGCCGCGGCCAACCGACTGCGCGCAGCAGGGGTGTCGTGCGAAATAGTCAGCGTCGGATCAACGCCGACGGTAGTCTTTGCCGAGCAATATCCTGGGGTGACAGAGGTGCGCTGCGGAATCTACTTGTTCTGGGATCTGGCTCAATTATCCCGCAATATATGCACGATCGACGACGTGGCGTTGACGGTTTTAACCTCAGTTATTGGTCACAACAAAGCAGCCGGCACAATTTTGCTGGATGCCGGTGCGCTGGCGTTGTCAAAAGATACCGGCGCTAACAATTTCTTGCCCGATGCCGGATTTGGCTACGTCTGCGATTCGCAGTCTGCCAAGCGACTCGGCAATCTTTCGGTTCTCGGTGTTCACCAGGAGCATGGCAGTGTGCCGGTGGCTGACGAAACCTGGTTTCAGAGATTGCCAGTGGGTTCAATGGTTCGCATCATGCCGAATCATGCCTGCCTGACTGCTGCGCCGTACGATTCGTACTACGTTGTCGACGGTGGCGAGATTGTTGATCGCTGGCAACGCATCAGTGGGTGGTAAGTAGTCGCAAGCCAGCCAAGAAGCCCGAACTATCAGAACGGGTGAGGCGCTTGCGCGAACAACATTCCCGACCACCTGGCTGGCCATTCCCGCCTCCGCGTTCAATTGATCCGCAATCGACGTCAGAACAACCGCCTGTTGACGACGCAAAACAACGCATCGAGTCCAGTGAAGGGGATATCGAGCAGTAGCAACTTATCTTCAGCGGCCCATCCTACGTAACAGCCGGTGAAAGGTGATCGACCGATGGCTGCGCTTACCAGTTAAATCAGATTAATCGAGGTAGTTGGGTCGATTGACATCGAACTTACTTATGCCGCCTGACCGGCTTTGCTGCCGTGCGTCAGTGCTTAGTTAATTTTCTCTTCAGACACCTGACCAGACACCGATTAAAAGAACGAACTAGTGAAGCTGGCGCTGCGAAAGCCGTGTGAGTAAACACTTGAATCGATTCGATTGCACTGCTTAAGGGATATGCCAAATGGCTTCGTTAATTTCCAGTCTCTCTACTGAACAAATTGCTCAACTTGGCACCGCTACGATAGCCGGCCTCACCACCGAAGACTGGGCAGCGTTTTCGACCGATCAAATCGCGGCTCTGACCACCGATCAGATGCCAGCCATTGAAACGGCCGGTCTGAGCGCGATGACGACAGACCAGATTGCCGCCATAGAGACTGGTGACCTTGCGGCACTATCGACCAAGCAGTTTTCGGCCCTGGATGTGGCCAGTATTCAGGCACTAACGACTGATCAGGTAGTTGCGCTGACAACTCAGCAAGTTGCCGGACTATCAACAACCCAACTGGCTGGCTTAACAACAGCGCAGATGGCTAGTATGGCGACCGACGATATCGCTGCCATTGGTACCCGCGAAATCGCTTCAATTGGAACGGCCAATATACAGGCTCTAACCACTGATCAGGCAGCAGCCCTGACTACAAAACAAATTGCAAAACTGCAGACCGAGCAGATTGCGGCTATCGAAACAGAAGATGTTGCCGCGTTGACCACAGAACAGGTTGCAGCAATAACCACCCAATCGATACAGGCATTATCAACCGACCAGATAGCCGCCCTTGGCAGCGATCAAATTGGCGCGATGTCGACTCAGCAAATTGCCAAATTGAGCACTGCTCAGGTTGCCAGCCTCACAACGGAAGACTTGAACGCACTGACCTCAAGTCAGTTTTCGTCACTCACTGCGAATCAGATCGGGGCGCTAACAACCGAACAAGTTAGCAACCTGACGACCGAAGACCTTGGATCGCTATCTACAAAACAATTGATATCGCTGAGTACAGAAAACGTTCAGGCGTTGACCACAGACCAGGTTGTTGCCTTATCTACAGGGCAAGTTGCTGGTCTGACCACCGATCAGATTGCAGCACTGACGACGGCCCAGGTCAGCAGTATGGCGACAGAAGACTTAACTGCTCTGACCACAAAACAAATTACGTTTTTGTCGACTGAGAACATTCAGTCACTGACCACTGAGCAAGTGCAGTCGCTCACAACCAAACAGATAGAAAAACTAACTTCTGACCAGATTGCAGCCATCGAAACCGCGGATATCGCAGCCTTAACCACGGATCAACTGGCATCAATTGACACTAAGTCGATTCAGTCGCTCAGTACAGACCAGTTGGGTGCGCTTGGGTCGGCGCAAATTCAGGCAATGACAACCAAACAGGTTGCGACGCTAAGTACTGACCAGGTTGCCAGTTTGACGACGGAAGATTTAAATGCGTTGACTAGTAGCCAGATTAGTAGTTTGTCAACCGATCAGGTAGCCGCGCTGACCACCACCCAGATCAGCAATCTGACTACTGAAGATTTTGTTGCGATAAATACTAAACAAATCGCGGCCCTGACAACGGCGAATATCCAGGCACTGACCTCTGATCAAGTGGCAGTCATGGATACCAAACAAATCAGAAGCCTGAACAGTGAACAGATTGCGGCACTTGAGACCACCAATATCGCCGCTCTGTCAACCGATGGAATTCAAGCAATTGCTGATGCATCGTTGCGCGCTTTGAGTACGGCGCAACTCAGTGCGTTCGGTTCGGACCAGATTGGTGCGTTGACGACGAAGCAGGTTGCTACCCTGACAACCGGGCAGATTGCTGGGTTGACAACTGAAGACCTGAATTCGATGTCAACGGCTCATATTTCGAAGCTGACAACACAGCAGGTTGATGCGTTGACGACAGAGCAGTTGTCTAACCTGACAACAGAAAACCTCGCGGCAATGGATACCAAGCAAACCGTTGTTCTTGGTACTGATGATATCCAGGCGCTGACAACCGACCAGTTTGCATCACTGACCACAAAGCAGATCTCGAAGCTTACCGATACCCAGGTTGCAGCCATTGAGACGGCTGATATCGCAGCGCTGACCACAGATTCCGTTGTCGCTCTGAGTAATACTGCACTTCAGACGATGAGCTCGGACCAGATTGCGGCGCTTGGATCTGACCAAATTGGCGCGTTGACAACCAAACAGATTGTTGTCTTCGGTTCGGATCAGATTGCAGGGATGACGACTGAAGACGTTATTGCGCTGACAACAGAACATTTTGCGAGCCTGACTACCGCGCAATTAAGTGCGCTGACGACCGCCCAGGCCGCCAGCATCGCGACCGAAGATCTGGCCGCAATAAAAACCTCGTCACTTGCAGCGTTGACAACAGCCTCTATCGACGCATTGACAACTGACCAAATCAGCGCTTTGACAACACAGCAAGTCGCGAAACTCACTACAACCCAACTCGGGGCAATTGAAACCGAAGATATGGCTGCGTTGACAACTGACCAGATCAGTGCGATCGACACACGTTCTATATCGGCGCTATCTACTGCTCAGTTGGAAGCATTAGGTTCCGACCAGATTTCAGCGTTGACGACGCGCCAGGTAGCAAAGCTGAGTACAGAGCAGATTGCCGGTATGACGACCGAAGATCTTAATGCAATGAGTTCCGATCATATTGTCAGTTTGACGACAACGCAGGTTGCCGCGTTAACCACGGATCAAGTCAGTAACCTGACTACGGAAGATTTGACAGTCCTGACGACTAAACAGTTGCTTGCCCTGGAGACAGCTGATTTGCAGGCGTTAACGACTGATCAAATCGTTGCACTGACAACAAAGCAAGTGGCAGGTTTGTCTACTGACCATATTGCGGCTCTGACTACCGGACAGGTTGCCAGCCTGGCGACCGACGATCTTGCTGCGATTACTACCCGACAGATTACAGGTTTCGGGACGGACAGTATCCAGGCGTTGACAACAGCTCAGATCAGTTCACTCACTGAGGGGCAGATTGAAAAGCTCACAACGGATCAGATTGTTGCAATTGAAACCGCCGATATTGCGGCGATGACCACCGACCAGATTGGGGCGATTACAACTAAGTCAATACAGGCATTGTCGACCGACCAGTTAGGCGCGATGACGTCAGATCAGATCGGTTCTATGACAACGAAGCAGATCGAGAAACTGACTACGGACCAAGTAGCTTCACTGTCGACCGAAGACTTTAACGCGTTAACCAGTCAACAAGTGATGAGTTTGACGACAAATCAGATTGATGTTTTGACCACTGAGCAAGTGGCAGGAATGACAACTGACGATATTCAAGTCCTGAATAGCAAACAGATCATCTCACTCAGCACCGCCAATATTGAGGCCTTGACTACCGACCAGGTAGTTGCGCTGACAACAAAGCAAATTGTCAGTCTGACAACCGACCAGGTAGCGGCGCTTACAACAGCACAGGTTGCCGGCATGGAGACGCAGGATCTCGAGTCGCTGACGACGAAACAAATAACTGCGCTCGCCAGTGAAGCAATCGAGGTTCTGAGCACCAATCAAATTCAGGCTTTGACAACCAAGCAGATTGCGGGTTTATCCAGTAATCAACTAGCGGCTATGGAAACTGAAGATGTCGCCGCATTGACAACGGCGCAGGTCGCGTCTATATCGACCCTTGGGGTCAGTGCCTTGACGACAGATCAGGTTGCGGCGTTTGGGTCGGACCAGATTGCCAGCCTGACAACTAAACATATTGTAGGTCTGACAACGGAGCAAATTGCCGGCTTGACGACTGAAGACCTTAACGCGATGGGTACGGCTCAAATTGCGAGCCTGACTTCTGATCAGATTGGGGCCTTGTCAACCACTCAGATCAGCAATCTGACGACCGAAGATTTTGTGGCCCTGAGTACGCGCCAGATCGCAGCGTTTGATACCGCGGATATCGTTTCCCTGACTACCGACCAAGTTGCTGCATTGACAACCAAACAATTTGACAGCATGTCGAGTGAGCAATTGATGGCGATCGAGACAGAAGATATTGTTGCACTGACAACTGAACACATCGCATCGATGTCAGCCAGTCAGTTGGGTATTCTGACCACAGCCCAATTTGCCGCTCTGGAAACTGCTGATATTGAATCTTTAACGACCCGTCAGGTTCAAGGGCTGACCACAGCCCAGATTGAGTCGTTTACGACGGCACAGATCACTGCGCTGGAGACTGCCGATATTGCATCAATGGGGATGGATCAGATTTTCGCGTTTGCTACGGACGATATTGCTGCCATGTCTGCCGGTCAAATTGACGCGATGTTTGCGGCAACCCCGATCATGCTCGACCTGGACGGTAACGGTGTTAGTACGGTATCCGCTGCCAACGGGGTGACCTTCGATTTGAACGCAACCGGTAATGCACACCAGATGGGCTGGGTATCCGCGACGGACGGTTTACTTGCGATGGACCGAAATGGTGACGGTCAGATCGGGGACGGTTCAGAGCTCTTTGGAACGGGTACAACCCTTGCGGATGGTTCCCGAGCCGGTAACGGTTATGCCGCACTGGCCGGCCTGGACTCAAATGCCGACGGCAAAATTGATGCAGAAGACGTATCCTTCTCGGACTTGCGGGTTTGGGTCGATGGTAATCAGAATGCTATAAGCGATGCCGGAGAACTCCATAACCTGGATGACCTGGGGATTGCGTCTCTGGATCTCAATGCGTCGGTTGGTACAACGATGGATAACGGCAATCTTCTCGGCCTTGAATCGAGCTATACGACGTACGACGGCGAGCGCCATGACATGGCTGACGTCTGGTTGGCGCGTGAAGGTCTGGTGGTGGGACAAAGTGATATCGAGCTACCCGCGGATCCGGTGCCTGACGGTGAGGCTGACGGGGCTGCTCCTGTGCCGGTTCAGGCAGTGCAGACGCCACCAGCTGCATTTTCCGGATCGGGAAGCGGTGACGACGACTTGTCGGACACGAGCCCAATTTTCTGATCGGCCAGGGGCGGTGATCAAAGGTGGACTCAGGCCTGGTGAGCCTCGCCGGGCCTGAATATTGTGCAGTTCTTCCTGTAGCATTCGACTTTTGACGAAACTAGTTGAAGTCGACTATCAGATGGCGAATCATCGCGGTACGGGGCGGCATGCTATGACGCGGCTATTTTGCGCAGCATGCTGAAAAAATTAACCGATTGGCTTGGAGTCTACGAAGAAGAAATCCAACTCTTCTTGTGGACGGTATTACTGCTGTTTATTGTTCGCAGCGGCGGCACAATAATCGACAATTATGCCGATGCAGTTTTTTTAAAACGATACGGCGTTGAATATATGCCGGTAGTCAACATGCTTAATGCGGTGGCTACCGTTTTTGTTATGGGTCTGGTGGCCGGGCTCATGCAGCGAATGTCCGGCACAACACTGCTGATCCGGATGTTTCTAGTCGCCGGCATATCAATGCTGGTCGTTCGTATACTTGTGCCCTTAGAAATCAGCCTTGTTTATCCGCTGCTCTTTATGATGAAGGCGCAGTACGATATTTTGCTCGGGCTCTTGTTTTGGAACATGGCAAATGACTTGTTCAATACGCAACAAGCCAAGCGCCTGTTCCCACTGATTACCGCAGGAGGCGTCATTGGACAAATCCTGGGTAGTTTTGGCACGCCGTGGTTTGCCCGAACCCTGCTGTTTGATAACCTGTTGCTCGCATACACGGTGATCGCCATCAGTGGTGCGACCGCCGTTTATTTCATGGCGCGTCGATTTCCGACATTACTGTCTGGAGGTAGCCAGGGTTCAAGCCCGGGCAAGCCGAAGGCGTCAATGATGGAAGAGTTTCGGCGTGTCTGGCCTCTGGTCAAAGAGTCCACCCTGATAAAAATCATGGTGATGCTGACCTTCTTGCCTAATGTTGTTATTCCGATAATCAACTATCAATTTAATTATGCTGTGAACGACAGTTTCGAAACAGAAGGCGGCTTACTGGAGTTTTTTGGGTATATGCGAGGCTCCCTAAACGTTATCAGCCTGATCCTGTTGTTGTTTGTCGGCAAAATATACGGACGCTGGGGTTTACCTGTTGCCCTGATGTTTCATCCGCTCAATTACGTGCTGGCGTTTATGTCGTTTCTCTTTAAGTTCGACCTGGTTTCGGCTTTGTACGCAAGAATGTCAACACAGATTTTTCGAACCAGCATCAATGTGCCCGCAACAGCGGTTGTCAGCGGATTATTCCCTCAGTCCTACCGGGCAATGATCCGACCATTTCTTCGCGGAACAGTGGTGCGTATCGGGCTGTTTCTTGGTTCAACGCTGATACTGTTATCCGACAAAGTCTTCCATCCGCGCTACCTGTCTCTGGTTGCATTGCCATTTGTGATTACCTGGCTAACCATGCCTTTCTGGTTAAAACGCCGTTATGCCGATATTCTGACGGATCTGGTGTCCGGTGATATGGGCGACATCAAGTCGATGGAAAGTGCCGATATTAAACAGCTTTTCCGCGACCCCTCGATGCGTCGGAAACTGCGGGATGATTTTTCGCGCAGCTCACCGGCCGATGCTCTGTGGTTCGGGCGGCTGCTAAAAACGGTTAATGACGAAGAGCTGGATCGCCTTATCGTGCAAAAAATCGATGCCGCGGATACGGATACCCGAGTACTGCTGATGGAATTAATGACAAGTGACGACCCACTTGCGATTTCGGTGCTTGCGCGTATGGCTTTGGAGGATGTGCCACGTCAACAAGCGGCAGCAATCGGAACTTTGGCGCGGATTGCGCCGAGCCGATTACCCGAAGGGGCAGACTTTTCTCCGTTGATCGAAGCGCCATCGATGGAAGTCAGAGCTTACGCATTGGCGGCGATGTTGCCGACAGACCCGCCTCGTTATGGCGCAATGGTGCGCGATTGGATCGGTGACCCAAATGACAGCGTCCGAATGGCCGGTGTTATTGCGGCTGGTGTATCCGGGTCTCAGGAATTCGTGGCTTCGCTGACAACGCTGTTAGCGAACGATGTTGATTCAGGAACCCGTGCTGCAGTGCTCAATGCTTTGAACAAAATTAGTCCGCCGCAGATTAACGAGCTGGTTCAGGGCGAGCTTGTTCACCCGTCGGCTGACGTGCGACTCGCGGCAGTATCTGCATATCAAGTGACCGACAAAACGGCATTGCAGACTTTGATTCCGCTGCTAGGGGATACCTCCGCAGCAATTAACCATCAGGTTCGAATGCAGATTGTTGATGCTCCGTTTCACGATGGTAAGCAGTTAATCCGTGCACTTGGAACGCCACGACGAAAAGTTCGCGAAGAGATTTTTAAAATCCTTGATGTACTCGATATCAAAGATCTTGATGTTGTTCGCTTTGTCAGGGGGCAGGCTGAGGGAGCGTACAAATACCTGATTGAAGCGCAGGCGGTAATAAAGTTGCACTCCTGTCCGCAGCGTGACCTGCTTGAGACTCACTTACGTCAGCAGGGTCAGGTGCAGATCGAAAACATGATCCGGGTACTGGCAACCCAGGATACGTCGGGGAAGATGCGAATCGTCAGTCGCGGATTACTATCGACTAACGCACGCCAGCATGCTAACAGCCTGGAAGCTCTCGGAGATCTGCTTGACAATGCGGTTGCACGATTCATTGTTCCGTTGATCGATGCCTCGCCAACAGATCAGAAGTTAGCGGCAGCCAGGAAGTTCTTTAAATTGAAACCCTTTTCTGGCAGTAACGCCGCGTTAATTGAGCACTTGCTTGAACACAGGCATTGGGTTACACGTGCCCTGGCTCTTGAGGCAGCCAGCGGGTGTGGGGTTACCGGAATTCGTCAAGAGAGGCTCGAAACTGCGCAGGCCGACCCGGAGAGTGGCTTTATTCAGTCGGCAGCCCGTCGCCTGATGCAGGTCGAAAAAATTAGTCCGAACAATCAGGAGGGGCGGATGCAAGCCAACTCGCAAGAAACACCAGCACTATCTGGTTCCATCGCTATTTCCGAGAAGATTCTGCTTTTAAATCGGATTGATATTTTTGCCGGTTTGAGCGTTGTTGAATTGTCAGCAATCGCGACGGCCTGTGAAGAAGTCGATTTCCCGCCAGGAGCAAGGGTGATTAGCCAGAACGATGCGGGTGACACCTTGTACCTCATTATCAGTGGCAAAGTGGCGGTGATGAAAACCCGGGAAGACGGTGCTGAAATGGAATTGGATCAAATGACATCGGGTGACTATTTTGGTGAAATGGCATTGTTCGAAGATTCCAAGCGCTCTGCCGGCATTGTTACCCTGGAAGACACTCGTCTGCTCTTCTTGCACAAGCAGGAATTCACTGACATGGTGCGCGAGTATCCGCAAATTGCGCTTGCTATTTGTAACGCGCTAAGTCGTCGTATCCGGCGCCTGCATCAGCGAATGGAAGCGATTGGGTCGGCGACCGAATGAAAACTTCTTGCGAACAATGCAATCCCTGACAACGGAGACTGTCCAGTGATAAAAGCCAAGTCGCGACCTAATATTGTTCTCGTATTCAGCGACAACCTGGGCTTTGGTGAATTAGGGGTGTACGGCGGGGGGATGTTGCGGGGGGCACCAACCCCGAGGCTCGATGCCTTAGCCGGCCAGGGCCTGCGTTTGTTAAATATGAATATGGAAAGCCAGTGCACTCCGTCGCGGGCTGCACTGATGACGGGCCGGTTCCCGCTGCGCTCCGGTGCATGTCGAATCACCCAGCCCCATCAGCCCGGCGGCCTGGTTCGGTGGGAGCGAACCCTGGCAGAGCTGCTATCGGAGGTGGGTTATGCCACCGGGCATTTTGGTAAATGGCACCTCGGAAATCAGCCAGGTCGCTATCCGAATGATCGTGGTTTTGATGAGTGGTGGGGTATTGATGAAACCCACGACACCTCACTCTGGCTCGATTCACCTGGCTTTGATCCGTCACTTGCAGAGCCAACCTGGCTGATGCAGGGGCGCGCTGGGCAGGCAACTGAAAAAATTCACTATTACGGCCGGGCTGAACGCCAGGAGTTTGATGCGAACTGTTTCGAAAAGGCGAGGCGGTTCATCCGAGAGCACGCAGGTAAGCAGCCGTTCTTTTGTTATCTGCCTATTGCCTTTCCGCATTTTCCGATAATTCCGCATTCTGATTTTAAAGGAGCAACTGGCAACGGTGACTTTGCTGACGGACTGGTCGAACTGGATACACGTGTAGGCCATCTGCTGGACGAACTCGACACTCTTGGCATTAGCGACGATACCTTGTTCATTTTTACCAGCGACAACGGGGTAGAAGAAACCCTGCCTACCCGGGGTTGGACTGGGCCATGGGGTGGTTCTTACTTTACAGCGATGGAAGGTTGTCTTCGGGTACCGTTTATTGCCCGTTGGCCTGGAAAAATCGAGGCAGGCTCTGTGAACAATGAAATTGTCCATAGTGTTGATCTGTTTTCGACCCTGGCGTCGATTGGGGGTGCCAGTTTGCCGAAAGATCGTCCCATTGACGGCATCAATATGGCAGGGTTCTTAACTGGTAAACAAGTGCAATCCGGGCGAGAAGGATTTCCGGTCTATGTGGGCGAAAACCTGCATGCCGTGAAATGGCGGAACTGGAAAATGCATATGATCTGGCAGGAGTACATGTACGACCCGCCGCAGACTTTGCCAATCCCACGGTTATACAACTTGCTGGAAGACCCGCGAGAGCGGCACGATGTATTTTTACCAGGTAACACCTGGGTCAAAGTTCCGGTATTAAAGCTGCTAGGGCGCTGGCAGGAGAGCCTGGCGAAGTACCCGCCAATTGCACCTGGTACCCCGGACCCTTATTCGCCAAAATAGCAAAGCATGAGCAACCGATGAAGAGTAGGCAATGAGGGTATTGTTAACCCATACTTCGGCGGCGTTCGCAAACTATTTTGGTGAGTCTGCGCTGGCGTCTCTTGAACAAGTTGCCCAGGTCAAGTGTTATGACGGCGCTGAACCGATGGATACCACCACTCTGATTCAGCAGGCGACTGACTGTGACATCATTTTGAGTGATCGCGCGACCCCTGGGGATACCAGGCTGTTTTCTGCATTACCGGGGCTGCGTGCATTCCTTCGCTGTGCTGTTGATATACGGAATGTCGACGTCGATGCGGCATCGGCGCAAGGTGTGTTGGTGACTCAGGCCAGCCCGGGGTTTGTGCCTGCGGTTAACGAGTGGATTTTGGGCGCAATGATCAGCCTGGCACGCGATTTTCCGTCGGCAAGTGCAACTTATCACGCCGGTGGTGTTCCGTCAGCCAGGGTTGGTGTGCAATTACACGGTGCCACTCTCGGCATAGTGGGCCTGGGTAGTATTGGTTCAGCGCTGGCAACCCTGGGGAACCATCTGGGGATGACCGTTTTGGGCCACGACCCGTTTGCTGGTAAAAAGACAAATGTTGAGTTGTTGAATTTTGCCGACTTATTAGCGCGGTCTGACTTTGTCGTCTGCCTGGTCGTCGCTAATGACGAGACCGAAAATATGTTTAATGCGGCTGCGTTTGCCTACATGAAACGTTCTGCATACTTTGTCAACGCGTCACGCGGAAATCTTGTTGATGAATCCGCATTGCTCGACGTCTTAAAATCTAATCGAATTGCCGGAGCAGCGATCGACGTTGGCCGCGCGCCTGATCAAATGCCATCCCTGGAGATTGCTCGTCAACCCCGGGTACTCGCTACCCCGCATATCGGTGGCCTGACTCGCCTGGCAATTGAACATCAGGCGTTCGAAACAGTTCGTCAGGTTGCGCAAATCGTAGCGGGTAAATCCCCGGCAGGCGCCGTCAATGCCCAATTTGCAAAACGCCTGGGATTTAGCGGCTGATTGGCGGTTAGCGGCAGAGTCGGTCGCGCAATCAGCCGCTTTCACTGTTTCCATTTATCAAGGTAGTCGCCATACCCCCGCCACCAGCTCTCTGTGCCAAAGGCCCCGCCACTTTGATGGGTAACGCTGATCGGCCAGGTTCCTAGTCGCAATCCGGCGGCGCTTGCGGTTCGGCAAAAATCGAGATCGTAGAAATGAAACATGAATCGCGGATCAAAACGGCAGCCGGTTTTGCTTAGGGTATTTGCTCGGGTCGCCAATAAAATGCCATCTAGCAGTTCGCATCGCTCAGGAGCGAGTCCGTAAATCGTCGGCTTGCCGAATGCGGATTTCCCGTGTGCTACTGCGCCACTCAGGTTGCTTCGTTCGTCCCAATTGAATTGCTGGTCGACAAATGCCCACCCCGGTTGCTTTTCCACCCGGCGACGGTTGCCGGCAATACCAATGACATCAAAGTAATCCAGACCGCGCTGGATACGATCACCAAAGTACAAGTCGTCCAGCCATACATCGTCATGCATAAACACGATGATGTCACCGTCTGTCTGACTGTTTAAAGCCTGGTTGTAGATTGCCGGTAAACCAAGCGTGTTCTCATAGGCTATCCAGGGCACCAGGCGTGTATCTTCGGATAAGCGGCGTAAAGAAAGACCAAGTGCGCCAGTGTTCCAGAAGCTGTCTCTGTCGGAACGGGTTGCACTGACAACGTGAATTTTCACTGCACCAACCCCAACTAGTGTGCCGACCGGGGAGTTAGACGAAATACGTATTGAAACGGTCTGGCATCGCGGGCCGCCTGATCAGGATCCATGCCCAGTAGTTTGGCATGGCTGGCGATGGCTTGCAGCATCGGGTCTTGTTGTGCGCTCTCCAGAATACGGGTAAGCGCTTCGTCAACCGCCCAGCCGGTTTCTTCAAACATTTCCATAAGCGTGAGCCGGGTAAACCAGCGCAAATGGGTGCGATCCATCAAGCCACTGTCTTCATAGCGGAAGTTTCCAGACAATAAGCGCCACTGAACGCTCCAATGCTGTGCGTTTGGAATACAGACAACAAGGCATCCTTCAGGGTCAATCGCGGCTCGCACCCGGCGCAACACCTGCCATGGGTCTTTTAAGTGTTCAAGGCAGTCTCCGAAGACCCAGCAGTCACTTGGAAACAAACTGTCGAATATGGAATCACTCATCGTTTCAATATTGGCAGCGAGGGTTCGATGACATCGTTTTGCTGCCTCCCGGGCGTAGTTTGGATCAATATCGATGCCGGTAACCCGGACCCCCGGTCGGGCGTTCGTCAGTGCCATTCCCAGGGCGCCGTGCATGCAGCCGATGTCAACAACGTGCTCGCAGTCGGTGGGAATCATTGCGACGAGGTGCTCGTTCGGTACAGAGTGGGCCGGGGTTTGGTCCATGCCAATCTCCTGTCTTATTGCCGGGGGGTTATTGGGTTGGCTCAAGCCAATGATTGACGCCCATGCCAAGTGAGCGCAAGAGGGCGTTAGCCTGTAAGCGGTCATGCAAAGCATCGACGTAAGCGATTCGCAGGCCGTAGTGGTCGCGTTCTGCACTCATGACATCAAACAAGGTGCGGCGACCGAGGGATTTCCACTGTAATCGAGTGGCACGTCTGAGTTTGTCGCTGTTGCTCAGGATTTCGTCAATATCTTTTAAGCGTTGTTCATTTGCTTTTGCCTGATCATAGACTTCGGTAACCCGGGCGCGCCGTGCGTCCTGACTGTCAAGGTGCCGCAGTTTGGCGGCATTAGCGCGGGTGACGGCTGCGTCGACCGTATGACGACTTCCCGGGCTGAACAATGGGACGGCGACGTTGATACCCGCTGCCCAGTCTCGGTTCCGGTCTGCTCCGGATGAAATGCCGTGGCGGACTGACCAGTTTATTCGCGGGCGGCGTTCGGCACGCACGGTTGTAACGTAAGCGGCTGACGCGTTGCTCTGTGCTTGCAGAGCCATCAAGTCACTGGCATTTTCGGTGTCTCGCAGTACCTCGGGTAGTGGCGGTGTTTCCAGTAATACGGCTGTCATGCCTTCAAGGCGTGGTAGTTCATCCCCCACAAATCTGCGCAGACGTTGCTCAACCTGGGTTTTACTGGTTTTACTGGCCTGAAACGCAAGACGTGCTTCTTGCAGTGTTTTCCTGGCCTGTACGAGTTCGCTTCGACGTCCCGAATCAGTGGCGACAATTTTTTTGAGTGCATCTTGAAGACAGTGCAAACGCTTCTCGTGCTGTCCGTAAACCTGGCCTTGTTTGTAGAAGCGACTGCGTTCTAAGATCAGTGACACGGTTTGCAGCGCTATTTCTTCGCGCAAGCTGATTTGGCGGTGTTGGGCAACTTGTGCGAGATTTTTTCGCCAGTTGGTCAGACCATTGCTGAGGCCGCCGTCGTAAAGCGGGCCTTGAACCAGTAGTCCACCGCGTCGTACAACCCCATCGTACCGGGTTGCATTTTCCGCTTCACTTTTGCCGCGCTCTAGCCCAAGAGACAAACTGACGTTCGGTAATCTACTTGCCCTTGCCTGGTCGATTTCGATGGTTGCGGCTTCCGTCAGCAGGGCGGCCTCACCAACTGCATGACTTCGTACCAGGGCTTGATCAACGGTTTGTCGGAGGGTGAGCAGGGCGCGCTGCCTTGCCTGCGCAGAAGCACTCTGGACAACGGGTTTAATTCGGGTGTCTTTCTCATTACAGGTGGCGCCAGCCTGGTCTGGCCAGGCTAAGGGGGTCACGGTAATAACTATGCAGACAAGCGAGCGAAATAGCGAAATCATGCGTTGATCGATCTATTCAAAGCGAGTGGTCAGTTTGCAGTAAACCGCGACTTGCGGTTAGTCAATCTGATGAATACGCGCTCAATCACAAAGCTTATATGTCGACTGGCGTTATTGTTCCCGGAATGCTTCGCGGGACTTCAACACGGGGCGGAGCAGAAAACTGAGTACTGACCGGTCGCCGGTGCTGATTTCAACAGATCCGGTCATCCCGGGTCGTACTGGTAACGGCGTAGGGCCAGCCATCAATGTGTTGGCTTGTACGTGGATGCGGGCAATGTAGTAGGTGTTTGCATTACCTTGTCGTTCGTTCTCTCCGAGAGCATCTGGGCTGATATATTCAACCCGGCCTTTTAATCCGCCGTAGACTGGAAATTCGTATGCAGTCAATTTGATTGTCGCTTCCTGTCCCTCGCGCACAAATCCGATGTCGCCTGGTTTGATACGTGCTTCTACAATTATCTGATCGCCAATTGGAACAATTTCCATAATGGGTGTGCCTGGTGGAACGACCCCACCCACAGTGGCAACTCTGATCTTCTTTACCAGACCACGGATTGGAGACCGCAGCTGGGTCCGGCGCAGCGCATCATTGCGCATGACCATCTGGCCATCGAGTTGCGCGATGTCACGGCGTACCTTGTTTAACTGCTCGCTTGCCTGCTGGCGATATTGATTAATTCGTTCCTGCTGCTGGCGTTGAAGGTCACTGGCCTGGCGTTCCAGGCGTATTAGTTCGACCGAAGACATTAACCCCTGTGCTGCCAGTTTCCTGCCAACTTTTATCTCAGATTCCAGGGACGACAAGCTGCGATCTATTGCCGCGGTGGCATCCAGAAGAAGGCGGCGACGCGCCTGGTACTGACGAATTTCATCGCGCACAATGTCGGGGGATTGTTCAAACTCCGGTCCAAACTGTGGTTTCAAATTATTGATTTCAGCTTCAAGCCGTACCTGAATTGCGCGCAGGGCCAGAAACTGACTTTGACCTTCTTCCTGCATTGCAGCCATTCGGGTCGGGTCCAATTGCGCAACCATTTGCCCGGCGCTGACCAGCATGCCCTCGTGGACAGCGAGTTCGTGAAGAATGCCACCTTCCAGGCTGGCTATCACTTGTTCATGTCCGTCAGGTACCACTCGACCCTGGGCTTTACTGACAATATCAACCCGGGCCAGTGACGACCAGGCGATCACAACGACCACAAAACCAATCATCAGATACAGCGCCCAGTTGACAAAAGGCATGTCGTCGACCAAGTGTGCGGCGCGAACAGAGTCCATGAACTCCCGGTCGGTCTTTCGGGTTGGGCGTGAGGGGACCGTCATCGTTTAGCCGATGCTCATCGCATCATTTGGTGACTCGTGCTCCGACTCCGGCTTCGATGGTGACTTCGATGCCGACTCAGATTCAGTCTCAGATTCAGTCTCAGAACCAGGCTCAGAACCAGGCTCAGAACCAGGCTCAGAACCAGGCTCCGATTCAGCCCCCGAGCGGGTTGATTGTGCAGGGCCGGTTTGCCGGGTGAGTTGTTGCATTACCGTGGCGCGGGGACCGTCCATTAGAATCTGTCCGCGCTGCATGACAACAACACGATGGGCGAGTGCAAGCACAGCCGGGCGATGGGTGACCATGACTACCAGGCATTCACGGCTTACTTTCTCAATCCGCTGCACAAACTCCAGCTCTGATTGTGCGTCGAGTGAACTGGTCGGCTCGTCCAGGAGCAGAATTTGAGGTCGGGTCACCAGGCATCTGGCCAGGGCAACTAATTGACGCTGACCACCGGACAGTAAACTACCCATTTCTCCAACCGGCATTTCCCATCCAAGCGGGTGGGATGCGACCCATTCGTCCAGACCGGTCAAAGCGGCAACTTCAGCAAGGCTGGCGGCGTCCGGTCCCTGGCGGCCCATAAGAATGTTTTCGCGCAGACTGCCCTGAAACAGTCGTGGCTCTTGAGACACAAAGCCAATCCGCTGACGAAGATCAGCAGGGTCCATCTGGCGAACGTCCATGCCGTTGAGTTCGACCGCGCCGCCAACAGGCTGATATAGGCCGGCCAGTAGCCTCAGCAAAGTCGATTTTCCGCTCCCGATCCGACCCAGGACAACAACGCGCTCTCCAGGCAAAAACTGCAGACTGACTTTTGTCAGAATGCCTGGTCTGTTTGTTCCACTGGCGCTGGGATAAGCAAAATCTACGTTTCTCAGACTCAGTAGCTCAATCGATTCGGGCACCGGTACATAAGACCGCCCGCGGTCACGCTCCTGGGGCGCAGACATCAGGGTGTCTAGTGCCCGAAGCGCACTACGGGCACCCTGGTAACGGGTTGCCAGGGACACTACAGAGCTTAGTGGGGCAATGGCACGGGCGCCGAACATGACACAGGCAATCATGGCGCCCGGAGATAGGTCTCCGGAATCAATCAGATAAACACCCCACACCAGGATCATCAGGGTAATGAGTTGTTGCGAAACGGCGGTGATATTGCTGGTCAGGCTTGAGAGCCGGCGTGTTTTTACCGCTGCTGTAGTGGCAGCTGCAATAGATTGTTCAAATCGGTGGGCAAACTGTCCCTGGGCACCGCATGTTTTGACATCTTCAAGGCCTTCAAGTGCTTCGACCATTAACCCGTGGAGATCCGCTTGCTGGGCCAGGTTTTCGCTCATATTTCGACGTAGAGATCGTTGCGCAAACAAAGCGGAAGCGGCCAGGGTTGGAATTGCTGCTACCAGTATCCAGCCGACACTGCCGCCAATGGCGAATGTCATGGCAACAAACAAGACGATGAACGGTAAGTCGGTAAAAGTGGCGATAGTCGCCGATGCAAAGAAATCCCGGACGGTTTCTATTTGAGCGAGGTGGTGGGTATGTGCACCTGCTGAAACCGGCCGATTCTCCATGCGTAAACCGAGTGTGTGCCGGAACAAGGTGCTACTGATAATCATGTCGCATTGTTTTCCCGCGGTGTCGATCAGATGGCTTCGAAGTTGACGTGCCGCAAGATCAAAGCCAACCGCAACGAGGCCTCCGGCTGCCAGGGCCCACAGTGTTGTAAACGCCTGATGAGGAATGACCTTATCGAAGATAATCGCCATGATCAGCCCTGAAACCAGCATGAGCGAATTGCTGAGCAATGCGGCCAGCATGACAGACCGGTAATACGGACGGAATCGACGTATTGTTCCCCACAACCAATGGGCTTGCGGGTCAGTCTGCCATCCGGCCAGGTCGTTTGAGCGTGGGCTACTCATTTTTGGCGTGGCGGCTATAACGTGACCGCTATAGGACAGATTTAAACTTTCATCATTGATGCGTTGCATGCCGGGTTCTTCGCCTGGCAGGCAGACAGTACAAGTGTTGCCGGCCTCGTCTGATTCGCGTTTGACGAGAATACAGGCGCTGCCATCGTCCATTAACAAAATAACGGGCAGAGTCAGCGGGTGAATTGCGTCAAGGTCTCGTTGCAATACTGCTGCGTCGAATCCGGCTTCGCGCAAAACCCGAACTGCGTGATCGGCTCCGAGAACCGGGGGCAGGCCTATCTCCGAAAACAACGAAACTACGCTGCGGTTCTGGCCGTGGTGATTGGTAATCCAGGTGAGTGCGCTGGCAAGTGTGCAAGAACTCACTGAGTGGTGGCCTTGGTTGGCAGGCGTCCGCTTTGTTCGCACAGGCTAATAAAACCTGCCTCGATATCTTTGACTAGTGACGGTACGTCAAACAGACGTGATTTGTGTCCCTCGGCATCAAGATATCGGCGATAAGACCTCACCCGGGCTGGATTGAGCCCAAGTTCTATGGCGCGCCGACGGTACTCTTCGAGACTGGTGGTAATGAGATCGGGCAAGCCAACGCTGGTCAAAAGGCTGCCGGCCATTCGAGAGATATACGTGCGCCCGGACAAGGTCAGTAATGGCGTTCCAACCCAAAGAACGTCACTTGCGGTTGCCCCGGCATTGTAGGGAAAAGTGTCCAGAAACAAATCGGCGAGACGTATTCTGGCCCGGTACTCTGCCGGCGCTACCCGCGGTGCAAAGATGAGGCGATTTCTATCTACGCCAAATTTGTCGGCACAGCGCAGCATATTCTCTTGTGACCACTTGTTATCAGCAAGCAGCCACAACACACTGTTGGGAACATCGTTGAGAATTTGCATCCAGCATCCGAACAATGTTTCGGTGAACTTGTGATTGTTGTTAAATGAACAAAAAACAAAGGCGTTTTCTGGCAGTTGGTAGGTTGCTCGGTCCGGCGTGGGAGCGACGTTACGCTGTCGGTCCGAAACCTGATAGCAAACCGGAACTATCATGGGTTTCTCTGTGCAGTACGCTTGGTATTCGGGGCCCATAACGTACGGGTCACCAATCATGTAGTCGACTCCCGGCACGGCTGATGTTGCTGGCAGGCCAAGATATCCGATTTGAATCGGTGCCGGCCGGAAACCTAAAATTTCCGGTCGGGCGCCGCTGCTCAGGCCGTGCAGGTCAACGAGAATATCAATGTCGTTGGCCGCAATAGTCCTGGCAGCTGACAAGTCGTCCTGATCGGCGATTCGGACGTACTTGTCCAACGCATTTAAAAGTCGTTGCCGCTCCGGGGTATTGTCTTCCCGGCTCCAGCAGAAACCAAAGATCTCAAATCGATTCCGATCATGAAGCTCAAGTAGTTCGGGAATCAGCAAACCCATCGCATGCAGGCAGAGATCGCCAGACAAATAGCCTACTCGAATCTTTCGTCCGCTAGCGGATGACGGTTTCGGTTTGAATAACACCCCCTTGGCATCGGGGGATACTTTTCGCGACACAAAACTATATGCAGAAAGTAGTTGCAATGCCGGGTCGTCTGACAGTCCCATGGTTGCCAAGGCCGATGTGGCCATGAGCATTTGGTTGAGCGTCACCTGTCCGACTGGTTGATAGATCGGCCACTTACACTGCTTTTGTCGAATGTGGACGTAGTGTTGAATCACATCCGGCTGATTGGGATTTCCGTTGAGGCTGCACACCATCAACGCCTCGGCGCGTTCCAGTTCACGCTCTTGTTCCAGCAAGCGCGCCGAGTTATTTAGAGCGTGAATGTACAACTCGATGGTAGTGCCAGAGGGGTCGGTATCGTATCGCTCGATCACAATCTGCCATTGTGCGAGGGCGTCATCATATTGCTTGAGATGTTCAAACTGATGACCAAGATTCAGGTTGGCCTGGCTGAACCCCGGCGCGAGATCAAGTGCTTGCTGATAGGCCTGCCGTGCCTGCTCGTAGTTGTGCATTGCACTGAGAATTGTTCCCAGGTTAAAACAGGCGATATGTTTGTGCGGTGAATCCGCTTTAAGAATCCAGGATTGATACAATCCGACCGCTTCGTCAAGTTGGCCTTGCTCCTGGAGCTTTGACGTAATTGTCATTAGCTCGGGTAGCGGTGTCTGCTGCCCGTCTAGGGCTGGTTTGGCGTGCTCGCCGTGCCGCGCGCCGATGTTGTGATACGGCGGGGATGCGTGTGGGGACGGCCGTTTTGGCGGCGTCTGTATGCTCGGACTCATTGTTCCTCGTTACCCAATAAACTGGGATACAACGAGGAATAGTAGGAACTTCGGCCCGCCAACTAAGCCAATATAAGAGGGCGATTGACCCGGTATTTCGAAAACTGACCGCTGTTGCGAACCATTTCGGGTTCATCGGCCCTCAGATTTCTTCGATCGGCTTTACCCCCGGAGTATCTCCGATTTTTGCGGCTTTCAAAGCGTTAGGCACCGCGTGTCTTGAGACGTTTTGAATTGTCCGGAGTAAAATTAGTCTTTTTTTTTACTTGGAGGCGGATATGACAACAGTTATTGCCAATAACAAAATTCACCGGTTTGACGGTGCACAAGTCATTGCCAACGAATTGTGGCTGGATCAACAGGATGCGTTCGATATAGCCGGGGAGACCGTCGCCATCGGGGCGGTTAACGGCACACCAGAAGAGCCAGTCAATTTAAGCGTTTATAGTCATAAGGCACAACGTCCGTTGCTCAGTGATGCAGCGGGCGAAACCTGGGTGTTGGGCGCCAGTGCCAATAGTCGGGCACAAGCGCTTCAGTCGCTGCAGGCTCCTGACTTTACGTTATCTGACTTAAGTGGCAGGCAGCAGTCGCTCAGTGACTTTAAAGGAAAGAAAGTTTTCCTGGTCAGTTGGGCCTCCTGGTGAGGGGCGCGGTATAACCTGCCCGTGTGGCAGGCATTACACGCAGAACTAAAAGAACAAAATTTTACCGTCGTGTCGGTTGCATTCGACAGTCGTGACGGGGCAGCAATACCTTGGGTTGATGAGGCAAAGCCGGAGTACCCAACTCTCATCGATCCGTTTCACCATGTTGCTGATCTTTACAACATGGTGAACGTCAATCAGGCGGTGTGGATCGACGAATCCGGACGTATCGTGCGGCCGACTGAAACTGCCGGGGTGACAGAGGGGTTTCGAAAGATGGATCGGCAGACCGGTCAATTGCCTGACGATGTTGTTGAAGAATCTAATCTCGTTAAGTCGCTTTATCACGATGCACTGCGTGATTGGGTTAAAAACGGTGCCGCCAGCCAATACGCTCTGAGTGAAGAGCAAGCCCGGGCTCAACTGAGTTTGCCGGGCAATGACAGTAGTCGGGCGCACGCAAGTTTTGTATTGGGTCAGTATCTGATTGCATCGGGTAATCGCGAAGAAGGGGATCAATTGGTCGCGCAGGCCAGTGAACTTCATCCGGAGTCCTGGGCGATCTGGCGACAGGGAGCGGAGCTGAACGAGCGCGGACTGGCAGCAACGGCAGATTTCTGGCAGCGAGTGGACAAACTTGGCGCGCGGAAATACTACGAGCCAGTCAATATGGCTGGCATGCCGTCGGGTACTTAGGAGGTCGGAGTGGGGCAGGCCCGGGTCGGGGTTTTATGGCTTAGCCCGGCAATTCAAAAATGTCGTTTTTGCCGCTGACGTCCACGCCACTGACCAGGTGAAGTTTGCGATCTACCAGGCTGCTCAGACCCATTTGAGCAGCCTGACGCCTGGCGAGGTCACGGTCGTAAATGCTGCTGGCCGGCATGTATCTGAAAACCAGGCCGCCACGCCGCCGTCCAGAGTTATTCGGGTTGGCACCGTGAATCATGTAGACATCGTGCAACGAAAACTGACCAGGTTTCAGCTGGACGTCACGTGGCTTGTTGGTCTGCCATTCGGTTCCGGGTAACTCCTGATTCAGGATAATGTTGTTGCTGTCGTTATGTGCGTGCTGCAAGAGTTTCTGTGGTTTGTGTGACCCTGGAATGACACGCAAGCAGCCGTTTTTGGTATCAACCGGGTCGAAGGCTATCCAGGCGGAAACCGTCGCCAGTGGCCGAATCGGCCAATATTGTCCATCCTGATGCCACGGGGTTGCTTTACCGCCGGTTGCGGACTTACAAAACAGGCCGGAACCCCAGAGAATCACGTTATCACCTATCAAGTCGGTTACCGGCCCGAGTATTTCAGGCTGCTGCGCAAAACGTATCCAATCGGGTTGTAAATCCAGAACGTTGGGTATGAAGTCTGCATTATCTGTCTCCAGTTCAGAAAGAAAGCTGTCAACAGCGTCGCGCAGGTCGGCAAGAACGTCATTACTTAACGGTGTTGACGGAATGAGAATGCCATCTGATTCGTATTGGTCTATTTCTGATGTACTTAAGCTTGTCATATGACAGCTGCCATTCTGGTTGCCTGGTCAATCGCGGTTTTTGCATCGAGTTCTGCGGCCTCAAATGCACCGCCGATCAGGCTGGCTCTGATGCCGGTACTTTTCAGGTGATCGTAAAGATCACGCATTGGCTTTTGCCCGGCACATACGATCACCGTGTCCACTCGCAGTAGTTTGTTCTGGTCGCCGATTGTGATGTGCAGTCCGTCATCGTCAATTTTCTGGTAGTGCACGCCAGTCAGGAAATTTACCCCACGACGTTTAAGGGTCAGGCGGTGAGTCCAGCCTGTCGTGCGACCCAGGCTTGTACCCAAGCGGGTTTGTTTACGCTGCATCAGAAATACCTCTCGTGGCGCCTTCACAATCACCGGTTCAACACCGGTGACACCGCCTCGCGGGTGGTTCGAGAAATCAATACCCCACTCTTTGCCGAAGACTTCGACATTTAGCGCGGCTGATTCACCGGCATGGGTGATTAGCTCTGCTACATCAAAACCAATGCCACCAGCCCCGAGAATGGCAACAGAGTTACCGACTGTTCGCTCGCCTTTAATGACTTCGATATACCCGGTAACCATGGGATGATCGATACCGTCAATGTCAGGCTTTCGGGGCAAAATGCCAGTGGCGATGATGACTTCATCAAACTGACCGCCATGAATTATTTCTGGTGTTACCGCGGTATTAAGCCTTAGTTCAACGCCGTGCAATTCGATCATTTTTCCGTAGTAGCGCAGGGTTTCCACAAACTCCTCTTTGCCAGGAATCCGTTTTGCGAGGTTGAACTGGCCACCAATTTGCGGCCCGGATTCAAACAGAATAACGTGGTGACCCCGTTGTGCCGCTATCGTCGCGTAGGCAAGGCCGGCAGGGCCGGCACCAACAACAGCAATTCGTTTTGCTTTTGCCAAGGGCAGGTAGTTGATGATCGTTTCGTTACCGGCCCTGGGGTTTACAAGACAACTTGTGGGGCGTCCGGTGAAAGTGTGGTCAAGGCATGCCTGATTACACGCAATACAGGTGTTGATTTCTTCTTCCCGGCCTTGTGCAGCTTTATTAACAAACTCAGGATCAGCAAGCATTGGTCTTGCCATCGCACACAAATCTGCTTCGCTTTTCGCGAGTACAGACTCTGCAACTGCCGGCATATTGATTCGATTACTCGCAATAATCGGAATAGAAATATATTGTTTCAGTCGACGGGTTACTGACGTAAATGCGGCGCGTGGCACCATGGTGGCGATCGTTGGTACGGTGGCTTCGTGCCAGGTGAAATGGCAATTAATAATATTTGCGCCTTCACGCTCTACAGCCTGGGTCAGCTGCACGACTTCGTCCCATGACATCCCGCCTGGCATCATATCCATTGCGGGTACTCGAAAGATAACAATGAAGTCATCACCGGTGGCGCGGCGAACGCTGCGCATTACTTCAACCGGAAATCGCATTCGGTTTTCCCAGGAACCGCCCCATTGATCAGTACGTTTATTGGTCATTTCCAGAAGAAAAGTGCTGAGCAGGTAACCCGCAGACGAAATAATTTCCACTCCATCGTAGCCCGCCTGCTTGGCTTTGGCGGCGCAGTTGGCAAAGTCGGCGAGTTGTTTTTGTATGCCCGCTGCATCTAGTTCGATAGGAATTCTTCGACCGATTCTTGATTTAATTGCTGATGGTCCTACTGGATTCGCGCCGGCCAGGGGACCGGCGTGCAGAATCTGCATGCAGATCTTTACTTCAGGGTTGGCCCTATGTACAGCCTGGGTGATTTTCTTATGTATCTCAGCTTCGTGATCAGTCTGCAACTTGGCGCCGACGCCGCCTTCCGGGTTAGGAGCGATACCGCCGGTAATAATCAGGCCAACTCCACCCGCGGCGCGTTCAGCATAGTAAACAGCAAGCCGATCGAAGCCGCCGTCAACTTCTTCAAGCCCGGTATGCATCGAACCCATGACGGCCCGGTTTTTCAGGGTTGTGTGTCCCAGTTCGAGGGGGGTAAACAGATTTGGAAACCGGGCAGTCCCGGGAGCTGCTATTTGATTCATGGGCGGTTAGGATTGCTTGAAAATTGAAGCCTGTCTGTCGCGAATCCCCGCATTATGACCCAATGACAACAAGGCATCTGGCGCCGGATCCAAGAGTCACGCGAGTTGCGCCGTTCGTCGGGATTCTCATACGGACAGTTGGTCGGCTCGATAGACTGGTCAGGCGTCTACCTGGGTGGCGCAGTGTCTGCATTACTGATACCCACAGACTATTTATACCCCAAGCAACCGGAAACCGACCATGCCAGAAATTCAAAACCGAATTTTTCTACTCGCACCATGTATCTGGATTGCGGTTGGTGTCGGTGGTTGCGGCAGTACGCCGAAAGCAGAAGCGATCAAACAATTCCACGAGGTCGCGAGCGGGGTTGAGTTAACAGTTGATGACTACTATTTTGTATCGGACAGTTGTCAGCCGGCACCTTTTGTATTGCGGGTCACGTCTCCGGCCCGGCACGGAACTATTATTGTTCGGCCGGCAATAAAAAAGATTGCCGGGCAAAAAAGTCGCTTCGGTAACAATGCCGAGAAGTGTGGTGGCGTAGAAGTCGACTCCAAACAACTTGTTTACCAATCAAGAAATGGTTACGTTGGTCCAGATTCGTTTGAAATTTATGTCAGAAACGATTTAAACGCTGATCAGCAGCGATTTGTGCCTTATCGAATAAAGGTTCAGCAAAAGACCAGCGCCAGGTGACCTAAAGAGGCTGAAACCCGGGCTGAAATTCTACTCGGTTCCAACGCTGACTCATCCGTGGGATAATCAATTTATTCATTCGATCAATTGATGAGGTGGCCAAATGTCCGACCCGAATACAGCGGCAGAAAAATCGTCTGAGGTGTTAACAGTTGAGGTTTTTTCCGACTACGTCTGACCCTGGTGTTATCTCAGTACCGTGCGTATTGAAAAGCTGGCCAAAGAACATCAGGTCGAAATTAAATGGATTCATTTTCCACTGCATCCTGACACGCCAGAAGAAGGCCGTAGTCTCGAGGATCTTTTTGCCGGTCGTGGCAAAGATATTCCTCAAATGCAGGCACAGATGAAAGCCCGCATGCAAGCGGAAGGCTTGCCGTACGGAAACCGCACGATGACTTACAACAGTCGGCTCGCACAGGAGTTGGGTGCGTGGGCTTCTGAGCAACCAGGTGGTGACGCCATTCATGATGCGTTATTTCGCGCCTACTTTGTTGACAGCAAAAATATCAGTGATATCGAGACGCTGATCGAAATTGCCGCTTCGGTTGGCCTTTCCGAAACTGCGGCTCGGGAAGTGCTGGAAAAACGCACCCACCAATCTGTTATCGACGACGACTGGAATAAATCCCGTCAGTACGGGGTCACCGGGGTGCCGACATTTGTTGCGGGACGACAAGGGGTGGTTGGCGCGCAACCCTACGAAGCTCTTGAAGAACTTGTCCGGCAGGCAAAGGTAGCAGGTTAGCCTGGATTATTGATTCAGGTTTGCCGGTTATCGTGTTCGCAACGATTGCTCCGGACTAAAACGGTTCTACCCATGGACGTACCGCAATTTCACTCGACCAGGCGGAGCGATTCTGACGAATAATATCCAGGTAAGTCTGGGCAATCGCATCCGGGTCAAGCAGGGAGTCGGGTGAGCCAGCGGCTTCAGGACGATCCTGGTTGCGAATACCTCCGTCAATATTCACCCAGGCGACATGGATCCCTTGTGGATGTAATTCGCGTGCCATCGATTCAGACAATCCGCGTTGAGCAAATTTTCCCATCGCAAATGCTGCTGACCGGGGAAAGCCTTTGACCCCTGCAGATGCGCCGGTGAACAAGATGGTGCCACGTTGGCCAAGTTCGGTTGGCTGATCAAGCATCATCGCTGCCGATTCTTTTCCGACCAGAAACGCGCCAAATGCAGTGATCTGCAGAGCGACTCGAACTTCTTCCGGGTCTAGCTCGGCGACCGCACCGCGGACTCTTGCCGAAGGGTTATAAACTGAAACCCTCAAATGAGCGTCGATCTTCTTTACTTCAGAAAACAGTTGGGCAACCTGGTCAGGCTGTGAGGCATCGCAGGTAAATACACTGGCCCCGGTTTCCTGCGCCAGCGAAGCAATTTTCTCGGTGTTCCTTGCGGCCAGGACAAGCTGGTAACCCTGAGTCGACAACAATCGTGCCAGCGAGGCGGACAAACCGTTTCCAACCCCTACAATTAGTGCGAGTTGATTTTTACGTGCATCAGTCATTTTTTGTCCCGGAGTTAGGCCGATTGGTGAAATAATGGAATGGTTCGAAGGAGATATTTTTCGCCTGGTTTGTTCAGGGGATCAGCTGACGGGTAGTTGTCTGAGTTCTGCGCACAGCAAATCATCAAACAGCTCAGCGTCTTCGTATTGTGTCCAATGTCCAGAATTTGGAATGAAACTCAATGAACGATACCCGGGCGCTGTTGATAGCCCAGGTTCTATTGTATCGATACGGTCAGAGTACACTGCATCTCTTGCCCCCCAGATACCAGACACCGGGCACTGAACCTGTGGCAGGGTGCGGACAACAATGTCAGTTTTGGCAAGTCGTCTGCGCTTGAGTCGGTCTCGTTCGAGATTCGCGGCGTGTAAGGCGAGTGACAATTCATCAACGGATTTTGTTCGGGCAAGCATTAATGCCATGAGGTTGTGGCGATGAATTGCTGTTCGTTCATTTCCGTCGGGCAGATGATCCCAGCCACGCAGGCCGACCCGGGGCATTTTTTTCTGGCTCAGTGCCGGGGCCCCAACCATAATCAGCTGACTCACCCGTCGCGGATAACTGGCGGCCCAAAGAGTCGCGACCATTGCGCCGAAGGAGAATCCCACCAGGCGACAGCTTGCGTTATCAATCAGGCTGGCCAGGCCTGCTTCCAGCCATCGTGGCATAACATCTGCGTCTTGTCCGTCGGGTGGGTTGGCAGAGTCACCAAACCCGGGCAGATCCGGAATCAGTACGTGGTAGCCGTTGGCAACCAGATTACGAATGTTGCGAACCCAATGAGTCCAGCTGCCCGACCCCCCGTGTAACAGAACAACCGGGATGCCGGTGCCCCAGGTATGCCAGATGATCGCGCCGTCGCCGCAGGGTGTTTCAAATCGTTGCGCAGCTGATTCAATTGCTGAATGGTCCGCCGGGCTGACAATGCGCTCAGGTAGGGAGTTATCGATCTTCATTATGCAATTTGGGAAGTTTTAAAGACTAGCAGCCTGCTAGATGCGATGGCGACTGCCCAACAGGGCACCGGTAATTGTCATTAGCCCGCAAATGCTAATAACGGCGAGAAGTGGCCAGAAATGACCATTCTGGGTGAAGCCGACAAAAAAGCTTATCAATGCGCCGGTGCCTGCCTGCAGAAAGCCAGACAGGCCAGCAGCGGTGCCAGCGAGTTCGGGGCGAACGCTCAACGCACCTGACATTGCGTTGGGAATCGTCAGGCCGTTACTGAAAGTGAGGCACATCATCGGCAGAATCAGCGCCAGCGGGTGAGCGGTATCAGCAGCGGCCCAGAATGCGGTCAGGCCAACGGCAAGTGGCATTATGGCCAGCATAATCATTTTGTCAGGCCCGACTCGCATCGTATATCTTCCTGACAGGAAGTTTCCCGTCATGTAGCCAATGGCAGGCATTGCCAGATACAAGCCGTATTCCGACGGTGGCCTATCCATCACTGTTAGTATCAGGAAAGGGGCCCCTGCCTGAAAAGCATAAAACATACCAGCGCCAAAAACAAAGCTTGCGGTATAACCCAGGTAAGCGGGCTGCCTGATGAGTTTGAGCGAACTGGTTATAAACTTTGGTTTATGTCTGGAGCTTTCACCACCAGTCTCATTAAGCTTTCGGTGAACGACAATAAGAACAAGGAGTGACAGGCAAGCAAGGACAACAAAAATATACCGCCAGCTGGCCAGTTCGGTAATGAATCCGCCCATGCCTGGGCCAAGCATCGGGGCAATGATCATTGACATGCCAATGTAGCCAATGACGCTGGCCGATTGCTCCCGACTGTAGGCATCGCGCACGATTGCCCGGGAAATCGAAACGCCAGCAGATGCGCCAATGCCTTGTATAACGCGGCTTCCCAGCAACAACTCGATACTGGGCGCAAATACGGACAGAAGACATCCGAAGGTAAACACACTGAGCCCGGCTAACATGACAGGACGGCGCCCAAATTTGTCTGACAAAAAGCCGATGAACAACTGGGTCAGGCCCATGGATAGCAGGAATGTTGTCAACATGGTCTGCGCAACCCCATACGGGGCGGAAAATTCCCGCATAATCTCGGCGTTTGCCGGGATGGCGGCAGTCATTGCCAGCGGACCAATAGCAATACATAACACCAGGAGCCAGGTTGCAGGTGGGGTGGCAAGCATGGGTGACTGGTTGCCGGGCAAACCGGAGGACTTTGGTATGCCAGCGAAGTCTGTTGCGATATCTGTCGTGTTACTCAAGTGGTCGGATTTGTCGAGTGAAAGTGGCTGGCTGGTGGAACTGGCGAAACAGATAACAGGATAATTGATCTACACTGAAGACGAAAGCAACAGAACAGTCTTCTATTGGGTCGTGATAGCTTGAATAGCGCAGCTGTCTCTCTAAGAAATTGACGTAATCGGAGGCGAACAACAGTGATTGAGATTAATGGGATGGCTCATGTCATTCTCACCGTGAGCCAATTTGAGAAGGCCCGAGAATTCTATTGTCGGTTGCTACCAGAGTTTGGCATGACCCGGGTACACGATGGGCCGGATTTTTGTTATCACGTTGGCGCCAGGACGGCGATTGGCATTCGTAAATGTGATGCTCAGTTCGCCGATGAGCGATTTCAACAGTACCGGGTCGGGCTGCATCATATTTGCCTGCGGGCTCGCAGCCGGGAAGATATCGACAAGACGGCAGAACTGGTAATAAGCTTAGGCGGGCACATTGTGCGTGGGCCGGAGCCGGGCGACTGGGCGCCCGGATATTATTACGTTCTATTCGAAGACCCGGACGGCATTCGTGTGGAGGTTAATCATGTTCCCGGGTCGGGATTACTGGCGCCTGGTAACAGTTTTGGTGCCGGCGAAGACTATATTCGGATCGACGGGCAAGATCTCAAACCGAAAGACTAAGTGGTCGGGGTATGTGTTTCATCCACGAGCGCTTCACCCACGAGCGCTTCACCCATGATCGCTTCACCCCGAGGTTTCCGGTTAACCGGAAACCGTGCTTTTTCTATACAACATTCAAGGTTGCACCCAGCCTACGCCGCCATTCGCTGACCAGCTTGGGCTGATCTGACGCCAGCTTGAAAACTTCGATCATTCGGTGTCGGCCGAGGTCGTCTTCATACTCCCGGTCGGTTTTGACAACTTCGAGCAATTGCTCCAGTGCTGGTTCCCACATTTTGTGTTCAACAAAGTGATTGGCCAGGTCTATCCGGGCGGGCAAGTCGGCTGGGTTTTTCTGCACCCTTTCTAAGAGTTCGGGCGGTGGGGGTACCTGGGCTTGTTCGAGTGCCAGCGTAATTTGGGCGGCCAGCTCCTGAACCTTGGGGTCAGCTTTGGCCGCACCTGTTAAAGCGTCCATTTGGCCTTGTGCCGCGTGATAGTCCTCTTCAGCCATTGATAATTGCGCTATCAGCAGGCGGGCCTGGTCGTGGGACGGGTCAATTGCGACGGTTCTTTTTGCGTGTTCCAGGGCGCTCGGATGGTCACCTTGTTGAAGTGCCTGAACCGCCTGCTGAAATTCGACACCGGTTGGGTCAGGCAGGAGTTTATCGATGAATTCCCGGATTTTGCCTTCGGGCAGCACGCCGAGGAACTGGTCAACCGGTTTGCCATTGACAAAGGCGAACACTGCCGGAATCGACCGAATCTGAAAATGTGCCGCCAACTCCTGGTTTGCTTCGGTATCGACTTTGACCAGCTGAAATTGCCCCGCATAGTCTTGTTCGAGCTTGTCGAGGATGGGGCCAAGTTGCTTACACGGGCCACACCATTCAGCCCAGAAATCGACCAGAACTGGCACTTGCATCGACGCCTCAATGACGTCGGCCTGAAATGTTTGGATAGATGTGTCTTTGCTCATGGGCTAAGTTTAATGCAACGGGGCCACGGCGGGTTATGAGATACTGCACCCCAAATATTGAAAAGAGGGCCGTTTTATGCCACATCGCGAGGCGGACACCGAATCGCTTGAGGCACTACTGGAACTGCACGAAGAGCCAGTTGTACTGATTAACGACCAGTACACTATTGTTGCTGCCAATCAAGCCTATGTTGCCAGCTACGCAGAGCCCGGGGCAGACCTCACCGGAAAAAAGTGCCATCGGGTATCGCACCATTCTGACGTTCCCTGCCATCAGCGTGGTGAGGACTGCCCGGTAAAGCGTGTAATGCAAACCGGCAAGCCAGTCGACACTTTGCATATTCACTTCAACGGAAGTGCGGAGCCGGAACGGGTTCGGGTTCGGGGTTTCCCGATTCAGCACCATGGCGAACGCTTGCTGGCAGAAAAAATCCAGAGAATTTCCCCTGCAGACAGCGTTGGTCTCAATGCACCGGCAGCCAGGCGAATGGTTGGGAACTCCTCAGCATTCTTAAGCCTTCTTCATCGACTGGTTCAGGTATCTGCAATGCCCGGCACGGTATTGCTGGTTGGTGAAAGTGGGGTGGGCAAAGAGCTGGCTGCGCAATTTGTGCATGAACATTCAGGTAGTCAGAGTGGCCCGTTTGTTGTTGTCGATTGTGCGTCGATTCCCGATACGCTGTTTGAAGCTGAGTTATTCGGGCATGAAAAAGGTGCCTACACGGGTAGTGGGCCGGCACGAGCTGGTTTGTTCGAGAGTGCTGATGGCGGCACCTTGTTCCTGGACGAAATTGGGGAGTTGCCATTGCCGTTGCAGGCGAAGCTGCTCAGGGCCATCGATACCGGTGAAATCCGGCGTCTTGGTACGCAGGCTGGCAAAACGGTCCAGGTTCGAATCGTTGCAGCCACCAATCGTAACGTTCAGGAAATGGTTGACCAGGGAAAGTTTCGCCTGGATCTCTACTACCGGCTGGCGACTCATGAGGTTCGTATTCCGCCGCTGCGAGAGCGCCGCGACGATATTCGACTCCTGGCGAAGTCACTGCTGATGCGCTTTGATCACGTGCCAAACCCTACCATTCAGAACAAAGCAATAGAAGTCATTGCGCAGCTCGACCTGCCAGGCAATGTCCGTGAATTGCGCAATCTTCTTGAACGAAGTCTTGTTTACGGCACGGATATAGGGCCCGCCTCGGTTCGTGCGGCCATCAATTCGGTACGGCGCCAGGCCGTGGGTCATGATCCAGCGTATTCCTTGCGTCGCGAGGGTTTTAGTCCGGTCGGTGAATCGGGAAGCACTGACGAGGCACCAACCGATGTCAGGGCGAATCGCGCCTACCTTCTTGCCAAAAGCCTGCATCGACACAATGGCAACCGGGCACGGGCTGCGGCTGAGCTTGGGGTCAGTGAAAGGACGGTCTATCGGTGGATGAAGCACTTTTGTAATGACCCGAACTGCAACTGGTAGCTGAAATTCGCAGCCGTTTTTTGTGATGCGTGGTGCGGTTTTATTTGTCCGATATTCTCGTTGTACTTCTACTCATCACCCGGCACACCGTAACTTGGTGATTCTTCCGGGTTCAGTGCACGTTGGATGTACGACTCTATTTGAGGCTTGTAAATTGCCCATCCGGTCCTGACTTGCTCTATCGGACAAGCCACACTCCAGTCACAACGTATTTCGGCTATAGGCCAGCTTAGCTTGTCCACAAGCAGTAAGCCGGCGCTGTGGACGGGGCCGGCTTCTCCACCAGCGTCTCGCCCGGCCTGCAACGCCATTATTAGCCGGTCGCCCAGATGACCGCTGGCGCGCAAAAAGCAGTCAACCATGGATTGCGGCACCCGGTTGTTGGCGAGCAGGTTACCGCCACTGGCGACATTCGCACTGTTGGCCTGCGCCCAAATGCCTAAGGCTTGTCGGCCACTATGAATTGCCGTTTCGCCGTTAGCATCCACTATCAACAGTTGTCGGTAGTCAAGGTGGGTTGTGTTCTTCCGGATGATATCCAGGGCTTCAGCTGCCGAATGCCCGGCAGCGAGCAAGTCGAGGCCCTTAATGCCCAGGCTGGGATCAGTGATGTTTTGACTGGCGACGGCACCGATGCCTGCGCGCGCAAACGCGCAGCGCGCCGCAACAGCGGGGGATGATGAAGATATTGCCATGCCGAACATGCCGGTTTGCTCACACCGGGCAACAAGAGAAAACGTCATGCCAGATCCTCCTGCCCATGCGTTTTCAAGCGGGCGATATCCGTCGCATCCGGAATGACCGCAGTTGCATCTATTTCGACCAGCCATTCGGGCCGTGCCAAAGCCTGGACAACAAGCCCGGTAGACACCGGGTGAACCCCCTTAATGTATTCACCCATTGTCCGGTAGATGGCTTCGCGATGGCGTACGTCCGTGATGTACACCACTACCTTAACGAGATGCTCCATACGGCCACCACATTCGTGAATCAGTTGACGAATGTTTTGCATCACCTTGTGGGTTTGTTCAACCGGGTCATGACTGTCAATGTTTTTGGCGTCATCCAGGTTTTGCGGACACTGTCCGCGAAGAAAAACCAGGTTTCCACGGGCAATAACCGCATGCGCGAGATCATTGTCAAGATTCTGCTCAGGGTAGGTGTCCCTCGTGTTAAACGGTCTGATTCGTCGGTGAGCCATCAGCTTTAATCTCCGTGTGGGGGTTGATGAACCCGGTGATTATGGCTGATTCAGGCGGTTTGATTTAGTACACCTAAGCACACGGTTAACTGCTACGTGGCTAATCGGCTAATCGGCTAATCGGCGGTTACAGCAGAGCGCAATTTATTAAAGTGCTCATCCCAACCGGAATCCAGGGCCCGCAGCAAACCAAGGGCGGCGTCCCCAGCGGCCTGGCCAATACCTTCATGCACCAGGGTTAACCGGGTACCACCTTGAATTGCGTCCAGTTGCCAGGTCACTGTAGTGAATGCACCATTGAGCGGTTTGACGGTAAACGAATAGACAAGTCGATTCGGTCGGTCCATATCAAGCACCTCACCCCAACATATCCTGGACTCTTGGCCGTCGGCGTCTTTGCCAACTAAAACGTATTCGTGTCCAGGTGTCAGATCGGCCAGGGCCGGATGAAACCATTCGCCCAGCTTATCCTTATTGGTCAGGAACAACCAGACAGTTTCTGGTGCCGCCGGCAAAAAAACGGTTTTTGTGATTGTTGAGTCATCCATTGCCTTTCCTTATTTTGATTGTTCACTTTCGATGGCGCCTTTTAGACGATTGAGTCTTTGATCCCAGAAGCTATTGAAGTAATTAATCCATTCGGCAACCTCTTTGAGACCAAGAGGTTCCAGTCGATTAATGCGGGTACGTCCCTTGGCATGGACGGATATCAATTGACCTTCGGCGAGCACGGTCAGATGTTTTTTTACCGCGGCACGAGTGATATCAAAACGATCCGCCACTTCCCCGATCGTCATATCGTGCTGGCTCAGATGAACAAGAATCTGGCGTCGGGTTGGATCCGCCAGCGCACGGAAAGTCGCTTGAGCTGCAGGCATCGGGCCTCCTTATGAAACCATTCGGTACCATATTAAATAATACCTTTGGGTATTATGTCAAGCCTGGTGAGGCAAAATGCCGGAACCACACACAAGGTACTTACCGATATGACTAAAATTCAGTCCGTTAAAGCCGAACTTTTTCGAATACCGCTGCCTGAAGTGCTCAGCGATGCCAAACACGGTGACCACACGCACTTTGAACTGATCACGGCCACGATCCGAACCAGCGACGGGGTTGAAGGCACTGGTTATACCTATACCGGCGGCCGGGGCGGGCAGGCCGTGTTGTCGATGATCGAGCATGATCTGGCGCCCTTTCTGACCGGGCAACCGGCAACAGACATCGATGGTCTGTACGACGCAATGCAGTGGCATGTCCATTATGT
>JBAUID010000195.1:0-5221 GCA_049680625.1 Burkholderiaceae bacterium
CAGCCAACTCTTTACGCAATGCATTAAGCAAGTCGAGGCGGGTTGCCGTCAGGAACAAGTTGGCCCCTTCGCGGGCGTATGCCTGGGCGATGGCTTTGCCGATCCCGCGACTGGCACCAGTCACCACGATGTTGCGGCCGCGAAGTCGGCCGGCCGGATTTTGCGTCGCACAATTTTGAGTCATTTTTAGTTTCATCCCTATTGTCTTTGCCTGTTGAAATCTCCACCCCTCAGGCCAGCCTCAGATCGAAAGCGGCAGGAACCGATGCGTTATCGATTGCTTAAAGATTTACAGTTTTTTCTGCGGCCTCAAGTTGCCCGCGGCAATGCCGATAAGTCATCCGAGCAGGAGATATTGCAATGAATTTTGCCATTGGACTCAATGGGCTGATCACGGCGGCCAACCGCATCGAAAATGCGGCTGGGCGAATAGTTCACGCCACCACACTTGAACCCCAGACAGGGCAAGCCCAGGCCGCTGGTACGCCCGCGCCAGCCGGCGCCGACGAACAACCGCAAACCATCAAAACGCCACTAACCAGCAAAGACCTGACCACGGCTATGGTCGACCAGATAGCAGCCAGCGCGGTATTTATGGCCAATGTTGAATCTATCCGTCGGACACATGAAAACCTGGAAAGCCTGTTGAGCCTGGGCGAAGACACCGATTAACAGTCCAAACAACGCTTTAATCGGCCTTTAATCGACTATTCGCGAGCCGCTGCGGGTGCAGGCGTAAACTTGTTCCTCTCTGAGCCTGATTGCATCCAGTTTCATTCAACGCTTTCACTTCCCACCGCAACCCATTGAGTTAAACATACAAGGACGTTCGAGTGAACAAGACTTTGCTGCTCGCTACGCTGACAATAGTTGGCGTTTTATCCGCAGGCTGCACCAGTGGGCCTACTGCTGCGGACAGCCCGCACCGTTCGATGACAACATCATCAGAAAAGCCAATGCTGGTTGTATCGGATCAGGCCCTCGCAGACTACGTGACAATTGACGTTCTGGTATTGCAAAAACCCGGCTTTGTCGTCATTCATGCCGATGCTGACGGCAAACCAGGGGAAGTGATCGGACACTCATCGGAACTGCCCGTGGGCCGGCATGCCAACCTGACGATAGACATCAATCCAAAAAAGGCCGGCCTCCGTGTCTTTCCGATGATTCATACCGATAACGGTGACGGCGCTTATGTTTTTCCCGGCCCTGATGCGCCGACAGTTGTCGACGGCGAGGTATTGGTTGGCGTTGTTAACTGGAAGTAGTTGTCTGGCCCAGGTTCAACCAATATTGAATCTGGCTCTGCGGCGTCAGGCGCCAGCGTTAAACTGGGCCAGACGTTTGCAGGCATTCAGATAGTCTGTCATCCCGCGCCCATCGGCCGGAAAGGCGGCGATCAGCGGCTGCAGACATGCTTTAGCCAGATCGGTACGCCCGATATCCTTATACACGCCGGCCAGATCGGACGCCGCGCGCACCGCCCACAACATTGCTCCCTGCTTTTGCGCCAAAGAAACTGCGCGCTCAAATTGTGCGATCGCAGCGCGAGCCTGCTCGTCCTGGTGGCCATTTCGCTGAACATCCCGTCGATATTGGGCATCTGCCAACAATCGAAAACATTCAGCAGCTGCCCATTGTTCTGAGCCTTTGTCGAGCATGCCGAATACTTCGAGTCGAACTTTGTCAGCTTCGTCGTCTTTTCCCAGGGCATACAAACATGCGCCGTATTGGGCCAGGTGATACGGCATAAAAATCAACCCACCACTTTCTCGACGATAGCCGATGCTTTCACCCAGCAACTGGATCGCTTCGTCGTAAGCACCTTCTTCGTACAAGATGACGCCAACCACACACATCAAGCTGCTACTCCAGGCAACTAACTCGTAATTTCTGGTGACATCCAAAGCCCGAACGGCAAACGACTTGGCTTGTGGCCAACGCCCGACCTCGTACGCAGTTGCCATGCTCGATAAGGCGAAACCCAGGGTTGCCGGCACTTGTAATGCCCTCGCGGATTCCTCCAGGCCCTCTAGTAACGCCTCTGCCTGGTAACCCTGCCCCCGAATAACAAGGCTTTGTGCCAGGCTGCACTTAAGCGCAATACCGTTGTTTATACCGAAGATCCGCATGGTTTCTTCGTCCTGGGCGGGATCGTACTTAGATAACGCCAGTTGATAGTCCACTCCGGATTCTTCGAATCGACCCACCGCCATTTTGCTGAATGCCCGCATCCGATGGGAAATAACCCGCTGTATCTGATCGTCGTTTTTTTCCGCTTCAATCAACAAGGCTTCCGCCTGGTCGCAAACCTTATCGAATGCGCCTTTACCCACGTTGACGTTCATTATGTCGAACATCACTTTGAATTGTTGACTCTGGTCACCCACTGTCTCCTGCAATCGACGGGCCATTTCTATGGCCGCGAAGGTATCGGGATGGGTAAGCCCCCGGCCGGCAGATAAGGCACGAATCATGCGGGTGGTCAGCTTCAATGCATCACGTTGCTGGGCCTTGTCCAGGCCGAACAAATCAGCGGCGTCTCCACGCATGGCATTAAGCGCTCGCTGGTAGCTGTTAATAGCCTCAAGATATGCCGGCTGCTCAAAGGCGAAGTCACCCGCCTGCGTCCAGTACTCAACTGCGCGCTCGTTCAGGCCAGCCTGGCCAGCATGGTAGGCCAGCACCTGAGGGGCGGTCGGTTCGGTTTCAAGATGCGTCAGAATATCGCGGTGAATACTCTGACGCCTGGCGTTTAACTGGCTTTCGTACGCGGCGTCTCGCACCAGTGCATGTTTGAACCGGTACACCGACTGCGGCGGTTCACCCTGCGCAACAATCAGTTCGTTAGTTTCCAGTTGGCTCAACGCCAATGCCAGCGTGTTCGGCGCCATCGGCATAATGGCGTTCAACAGCGAAAACCGAAACTCCCGACCAATACAAGCAGCAGTCTGCGCAACCACTTTGATCGACTGCAACTTATCCAGGCGAGCCATCAATGAATCTTGCAGCGAACTAGGCACGGTCATGGGGCCACCGGAACCACTAACCTCAAAAGCATCGCTGGACTCGATCAGTCTTCCGGACTCAAGAATTGTTCGCGTGATTTCTTCAACAAACAACGGCACCCCGTCGGCTTTAGCGAGAATTTCGTCGGCCAGTTCGTCAGGAAATCGTTTTCCATGGGTGAGCCGACTGATAATTTTCCGCGCTTGCTCACGGCTTAACCGATGTAATTGAATTCGTGTCAGGCGCGCGTTGTCCCCGTATTTTTCTTCGAAGCCAGGACGAGCGGTAACCAGCAGCAGCACCCTGTGATCGGTAAACGTGTGCAGCAGCAGTTCGGTTAATGCCTGAGTGGTTGGGTCGATCCAGTGGGCGTCTTCGATAATGAACAGTACCGGGCACTTCTTGGTCAGCGAGAACAGTTGTTCGCTAAGAACCCGCAAAGCCAGGGTTCGTTGCTCGTTGGGGGACACATCCGTGTCACCGTAACGCGCGTGCACGGCATCACCCATGCCCATCATCGAGCCAAGCAATGGCGCCGCCAGCGAAATATCGTCTGTCCCCTTATACAACAGGGTTTCGAGTTTATCGAGCTGCTCATCCGACTTGTCACCCGGCTGGATGCCGGCAGCGCGGCGCAACTGTGTGAATGCCGGATACAGTGCCGTGTCGCTATGGTAGGGCGAACACTGATAGGTCAGGCGAATTGCCTGTGCTGATTCATCACCTGGCGAATGTCCTGAAGTCACCATATCAGTCAGGGCGTGGACAACGCGAGACTTTCCAATGCCGGCCTCGCCGTTAAGCAATACCATTTGTCCCTGGCCCGCAATAGCCAGGGCCCAGGCATCACGCAACTGACTGACTTCGTGGTCGCGGCCAATAATGGCACCAGCATCACTGCTATGCGCTGCTGAAAAACGGGTTTCGTTCTGATGTTCGCCATCGACAACGAAGGCCAGAACATCCTCTGCGATACCTTTAAGCGACTGCGGACCAAGCGCCCGCAATGCAAATGATGCCCCGAGTAAGCGACGGGTCATTTCACTGATAACAACAGTGTTGGGTTTTGCCAGGCCTTCGAGCCGGGCGGCAAGGTTGGGGGTTTCACCAAGGGCCAGGTTCTCGCGACGTAAATCACCACCCATTTGTCCGACTACCACCGGCCCGGTATGAATACCGATACGCACGGACAATTCGACCCGATAATCACGACGCAATTGATCATTCAGCGTTGCGATTGCGTCCAGGACACCCAGGCCCGCATAGACTGCACGTTGAGGATCGTTTTCATGTGCCTGTGGATACCCAAAATAAACGAGTAAACCGTCACCCAGGTACTGGGCGATATAGCCGTCAAAACGGCTGATCTCCCGCTCGGCCGCCTGTTGGTAGGCACGCACCACTTCGCGCAGCACTTCCGGATCGAGCCGCGAGGACAAAACGGTTGAATCAATCAGGTCACAGAACATAACCGTCAGCTGACGCCTTTCCGCACTGGCGACGGCAACCGTTGGCTCAGGGTTTTCGACCCGCGCATTGACCGGGTTGGGTTGGGCCGCTTTCAAAATCCGCAACCGGTGGCCCACCGAGGCAATACCCATCTGCATCAACAAATCATGGGTCAGATCAGGCAACAATTCGATTCCAATATCGTTGTCGGCAAACTGTGCCTGATACTGATCAAGGCCCAGTGACTCAAGCCAATGATTCATGTCGTCGGACTGTGTGTTCAAACGTTTTGCTCTCGGGTGTTATTAAAGCGAAGGCCAATGTGTCGGCCGGCCAGATAACCAAGGGTGACTGCGCTCAATAAGCCGTTACCAGACAAATAACCGTCAACCGTGTCACCTGACACGCCCTGGGCCGCGCCACCGGCGGCATACAAGCCGTTACGAATAACCTGACCACCCTCCTTGTTGAGCACCCTGGCATGGTGATCAACGGTGACTCCGCCCTGGGTATGAAACAAAGCCGCCTCGACACGTACTGCATAGTATGGGGGTTTCAACAATTTGCTGGCGTCGAAAAAGCGGCCAAAAGGGTCTGTTGCGGTGGCATTATCATCAGCAGAACAAGGCATACCGGCGAACCGGTGGCAAGCGGCAAGCGTTTTCTGCAATTGCGCCTTTGGCAAACCCGTCTGACTGGCCAGGGACAAAATATCTTCAGCGCAGATCAGTGCGCCAAGCTTTACCGCTTGCTGAAAATCATC
>JBAUID010000196.1:0-25384 GCA_049680625.1 Burkholderiaceae bacterium
ATTCGACCTGGTCCAAAGAAAACGGCCCTGGGCCGGTGTACAGAAAGATTTCCGGTGTCGGCTCGGTGGCTGAGATCACCGAACGGGCGCTGAACAGCCTCAAATAAGCTGGCCGGAATATCGACCAGTGTTACAGCGTCCCGGCTTGTCTCACAAGAGTTTTTTTTAGCTTTAGAATGAGCGCAACCGCGCAAAAGCGAGCGCTGAACAAATACCTGTTAATTCAATCATCTTCACCAAAATAAGTCTTCAAATCTGGAGGAATACATGAGTGGCTCAGCTACTTTCGGGATCTGGTTAGCGATCCTTTGCGGCATCGCCGCCGTGGCTTACGGTTTCTGGAAAAGAAACTGGATCTACGGCCTGGACGCCGGAAATTCACGAATGCAAGAAATTGCAGGTGCTATTGAACAAGGCGCTAAGGCATATCTGGACCGCCAGTACAAGGCAATTGCCTATGTCGGCGTTGTCCTGTTTTTCCTGATTCTGATTGTCCTGGGCAAAGGCATGGCCTTTGGCTTCTTACTCGGTGCGGTGTTGTCCGGTGCAGCCGGCTATCTGGGCATGTATGTATCAGTGCGCGCCAACGTGCGTACGACACAAGCTGCCACCCGCGGCATCGAAGAAGCCCTGGCAGTTGCCTTCCAGGGCGGCGCGATCACCGGCATGTTGGTGGTTGGCCTGGGTATCCTTGGCGTTTCGCTCTACTTCGGATTCCTTTGGCTGTTTGCACCCGATACGGTCTCCGCCAGCAATGGGCTGCACGATGTGCTTAAGCCTCTGGTGGGTCTGGCCTTTGGCTCGTCGCTGATTTCCATCTTTGCCCGTTTGGGCGGCGGCATCTTCACCAAGGGTGCTGACGTTGGCGCTGATCTGGTTGGCAAAGTTGAAGCCGGAATTCCTGAAGACGACCCACGTAACCCGGCAGTGATTGCCGACAACGTCGGTGACAACGTTGGCGATTGTGCCGGTATGGCCGCCGACTTGTTCGAAACCTACGCCGTTACAGTCATTGCCACGATGCTGCTCGGCTCTCTGATGATTGTCGGTGGAGAAATGCAGGCGGTGGTTTATCCGCTGGTGCTGGGTGCTGTCTCCATTGTCGCTTCAATTGTCGGCGTGACATTTGTGAAAGCCACACCGGGCATGACCAACGTCATGCCGGCGCTATACCGTGGCCTGATCGTTGCCGGTATTGTTGCCGCCATTGGTTCACTGTTTGCCACTGCCCTGATGTTCGGTGGCTGGGATCTGCCTGGCATCAGTGTCATGGCTTTGTGGTTCTGTGTGCTGGTTGGCCTGGCGCTGACCGGCGCAATCGTCTGGGTAACCGAGTACTACACCGGCACCCAGTACAAACCGGTTCAGGATGTGGCTGCCGCTTCAACCACCGGCCATGCAACCAACATCATTGCCGGCCTCGCCGTGTCGATGAAATCCACCGGCTACCCGGTGTTGCTGGTCTGTTTATCGATTCTGTTGTCTTACTGGGCTGCCGGTTTGTACGGCATAGCCGTTTCCGCTACTGCCATGCTGTCAATGGCTGGCATCATTGTTGCGCTGGACGCCTACGGCCCAATTACCGATAACGCTGGTGGAATTGCCGAAATGGCCGACCTGCCCGAATCGGTTCGCGCGGTCACCGACCCACTCGACGCCGTTGGCAACACGACCAAGGCCGTTACCAAGGGTTATGCCATTGGCTCTGCCGGCCTGGCAGCCCTGGTCTTGTTTGCGGACTACACCCACGCGCTAGGCGGCAACGTAGCCTTTGACCTGGCGAATCCGAACGTGATTGTCGGCTTGTTCATCGGCGGTTTGATTCCCTTCCTGTTTGGCGCGATGGCTATGGAAGCTGTTGGCCGCGCCGCTGGCTCGGTGGTTGAAGAAGTTCGCCGCCAGTTCCGCGAAATTCCGGGCATCATGGATGGCACCGGAAAACCCGACTACTCAACCGCGGTTGATTTGCTGACAGCGTCTGCTATTAAAGAGATGATCAAGCCGTCATTACTGCCGGTTGTGGTTCCCTGCCTCGTCGCCTTCTTCCTCGGCGCTGAAGCCGTTGGCGGCATGCTGATGGGTACGATTGTGACCGGCTTGTTTGTCGCTATCTCGATGTGTACCGGTGGTGGCGCGTGGGATAACGCCAAGAAATATATTGAAGACGGCAATCACGGTGGCAAAGGCAGCGATGCCCACAAAGCTGCTGTTACCGGTGATACCGTTGGTGACCCGTATAAAGACACAGCGGGCCCGGCAATTAACCCTCTCATTAAAATCATGAACATTGTGGCGCTAATGCTCGCGCCGCTGATGGCGACCGGTGATGCACCGGCCGACAATGCGATGCACGGCGCCACAACTGCACCAGTCGCAGTCACGGCAACTTCAGAAGCCAAACCGGTTACCGAAGTTAAAACCCCTGAAGCCACAACCAAAGCGGAACCGGAAGCAAAGCCAGAAACCAAACCTGAAGCTTCAACGACTACTGCGAGTGGCACGGTTGCTGCAGCCGCAGCAGGTGCAGCAGCCGCGACCGCGGTAACTGCGAGCAATGCGATTCCGGCCATTCAGACTCTGGCTGGTGGTTCTATTCAGTCGGCATCTGGTGCCGCTGCCAGCGCGGCCCAGGCTGCCCAGGAAGCAGCCGCCGCTGCTCAGGCGGCAGCAGCCTCTGCCCAGGCTGCTGCCAAGGCGGCGTCTGACGCTGCTGCATCGGTAGCCAAAGCAACCTCGGCAACTGATGAAGCGGCTGGCAAGCTCACCGCAGCCGCAACGGCAACTGATGAAGCGACCGGCAAGCTCACCGCAGCCGCAACGGCAACCGGTGAAGCAACCGGCGCGTTGAGTACCAAGCTTGACGAAGCGGTTATGTCAGTTGGAAACGCCACAACCCTGGCGGGCGACGCTGCCACCAGGGCCCAGGAAGTTTCCGATAGCCTTGGCAAGGCTTCAGAGACCGTGACTACTGCTATCGCCTCGGTGAACGAAAGCCTGACCTCAGCGGTCGCGCCCGTTACCGAAACGGTTGATAAAGCCACTGAAAGCCTAACCGGTGCCACTGAAAAAGCAACCGCCGCGGCTGACTCGATGGACCAGGCGGTTACCCGCTTTGCCTCTGTTGCACAAAGCACCGAGAAATCGGCTGCCGCAGCTGAGCAGGCCGCAACGGCAGCCATCGCAGCTGCCGGCTCTGCCGGTCTGATTGCGCGGGACGCAACGGTTGCCGCTGAAAAAGTCTCAGGCGCAAGCCAGATGGCAATGGGTTTGATCGGTAATTCAACCGAACAAGCTCAGACAGCTGCGTCAGCTGCTACCGAAACTGTCACCGTCGCAGCAACAAATGCGGCCCAGGCAGCGACGGCAGCCGCCGAGTCAGCTAACAGTGCGGCCAGCGCCGCATCTGAGGCCGCTGCCAAAGCTGCCGGCGTTGCCGACGCGATGACAACCAGTGGCAAAGAAGTCGTTGATGCAGTGACCGCGGCTGCAACCTCAGCCACTGAAGCTGCCGGCGCGATGACAACCAGCGGTAAAGAAGTCGTTGACGCAGTGACTGCGGCTGCAACCTCAGCCACTGAAGCTGCCGGTACGGTGACTCAAGCGTCTGAAAGCCTTATCGAGCAGCAAAAGAAGGCTGTCGAAGATGCCAAGGCTGAAGAAGTCTCACAAGCCATTGCCGCGGCCCGCGCTGCAGAGGAAGCTGCAAAAGCTGCTGAAGCAGCCGAAGCCGCTAAAGCACAAGCGCAAGCAGAAGCAGCAAAAAATGAGCAAGCTGAAGCGCAAGCGGTTGCCCCGATAGCAACCGCAGTTGGTGAAGCCGTTGAAGCAGCGAAAGCTGCTGCGGCCTCAGCCAGTGAAGCCGCGGGCGCCGCGCAAACCGCGGCAACCTCGGCAAACGAGGCAGCCGGCGTTGCCAAGGAAGCTACTGCTGCCGCCTCTGAAGCCACAGCAGCAGCAACCCAAGCTGCTGAGACTGCCAGAGCCGCCACCGCAGCCGCCACCGAGTTAGCAACAACAGTGGGCGCTGCCCGCGATGAAACGGTTCACGCTATTTCATCTGCAACAAGCTCATTGTCCACTGCCGGTGAGAACCTGAGCACAACTGCAGGCACGATCAGCACGGCCGGCGAACAAGCCGCCGCGATGGTTAACCAGGCAGCTGCAGCAGCGGCAGACTCAGCCGCCAAAGCAACGGCCGACATTGCGGCCGCCAGCACGAATGCGGTTGGTTTGATTGGCTCTTCCTCCAAAGAGTCGTCAACGGTTACCGCATCTGTCGCAGAGCAAGTCAGCAACCAGGTGACAACGGCTGTTGCCGCTGCGGTGGAAGCAGTGAACTCGGCCAGCGCGTCCGCGACAACAGCAGCAAATGCTGCTGGGGAAGCGGCTTCGGCAGCAACCGGAGCGGCTGAAGGGGCCAGAACTGCAGCAAGCACGGTCACCGAAGCTGCTGACGCAGCCAAAGTTGCCGGTGAAGCAGCCCGTGGTGCCGCCCAGGCTACCCAGGCAGCGAGTGCCGAAATCACCGGTGCAACCGAAGCAGCCAAAGCCGCATCAGTCGAAATTGCCACAGCAACCGCTGCCGCAAAATCCGCTGCAACCGATATTGCCAGTGCATCCGAAGCAGCCAAAGCCGCATCTGGTGATATCGCCAGCGCCGCTGAAGCCGCCAAGGTGGCCGGTGAGGCAGCCTCCAGTGCCGCCTCTGCTGCGACGACTGCCGCGAATGCGTCGTCAAGTGCTGCCGAGGCAACCAAGATGGCCACCGCTGAAGTAACTGGCACAGCCGATGCAGCGAAAGCCGCAGCCGGTCAGATTGCCAGCGCTGTTGAAGCCGCCACCGCAGCCGGCAATTCGGCCAGTGGTGCGGCACAAGCGGCCCAGGCCGCCAGTGAGGCCGCTACGGCTGCCGCTACGGCAGCTCAGGCAGCTACCGGTGACATCAGCACAGCTTCTGAAACTGCCAAAGCGGCGTCGACGGAGATTGCCGGCGCGGTTGAGTCGGCCAAAGCAGCTGGTGCCGCAGCATCGGGCGCTGCTGACTCGGCCAAGGCAGCCAGCGAAGCGGCCAATGGTGCGGCACAAGCGGCTCAGGCTGCCGGTGAAGCAGCAACTGCTGCCGCAACAGCGGCGCAGGCAGCCACCGGTGACATCAGCACAGCTTCTGAAACTGCCAAAGCGGCGTCGACAGAAATTGCCGGCGCGGTCGAGTCGGCCAAAGCAGCTGGTGCCGCTGCATCGGGCGCTGCTGACTCTGCCAAGGCGGCCAGTGAAGCGGCCAGCGGTGCAGCGGATGCTGCCAAAGTAGCCAGCAGTGCCGCAACCGGTGCTGCCGACGCTGCAAAGGCAGCGGCCCAGGCCACCCAGGCGGCAACCAGTGATGTTACTGGCGCGGCCAGCGCAGCCGGCGAAGCCGGTAAAGCAGCCAGCGGTGCAGCTGAACTCGCAACGAGCGCAGCAAACGCAGCCAAGTCAGCGGCCAGTGCAGCCACCGCGGCGGCCAGTGCGGCCTCCGATGCGGCAGGCGCCGCAGCAAAGGCCGCAACTCGCGCGATGGAAGCCCCCCCGGCTCCCGTCAGCCTGGCTCAGCCAATGCAACCTGCGACACCACCCCAGCCAGCTGTTGTCCCTCCTCCGAAACCGGCGGTGGTGGCAACACCTAAACCTGCCGCAGCGGTTTCAGCCCCAGAACAAAAGAGTGCGTACTTCCGCATCAACAGCTCAACGGTGCTGGCACGGGCAGCCGGCGACATGGCTGAACTGGCCGACTGGGCAAAATCCGATACCGACAACGTATTGGGTCTGACCGGTTTCACCGACGGCACTGGTAACCAGGCAACCAACGAAGAACTGGCCAAACAACGCGCCGCCGCTGTTCGCCAGTTGTTGCTTGATCTCGGCGTAGCCGAGGCCCAAATCAACATGGTGCCGCCAGTTCAGATCGAAGCGGCCCCGGGTCAGTCCTGGCAGGCCCGCCGGGTTGATGTTGTGCCACAAGGCAACTAAGCCGCTGGCTAACCACAACAGCAGCCGATTTTCCGGTTAGCTTGGTTGGCCCTCGATTGGCCCGATTGGCTATCAGCAAAGCGGAGGCTTCAGCCTCCGCTTTTTTTTGGTTTATGCTTTACAGCAAATCTCGCAGGCAAATTAGTCATCAACAGGAAATTGGAGAATACGAATGAAGGTTACTGACCGAGTTGTTATCGTCACCGGGGGGGCATCGGGCCTTGGTGCCGCAACTGCAGCCATACTCGCCAGCGCCGGTGCAAAAATACTGATTGCCGACCTCAACGAAGAACTCGGCCAGAGTCATGCTGCCAAAATTGGTAACGGTGCCCGCTTCCAGCGCTGTGACGTGTCGTCGGAATCGGATGCTCAAGCCGCCGTTGATGCCGCGGTGGCCATGGGCCAGGTCAGTGGCCTGGTGAACTGTGCCGGCATTGGTACCGCTGGTAAAACAGTTGGTCGGGATGGTCCGCTGCCGCTGGCCAACTTCACCCGGGTAATCAACGTGAACCTGATTGGTAGCTTCAACATGTTGCGCCTGGCCGCGGCGGCAATGGCGAAGGCGCAGCCCAATGATGAAGGCGAACGTGGGGTTATTGTGAACACTGCATCGGTTGCCGCTTTTGACGGACAGATTGGCCAGGCCGCCTACAGTGCGTCCAAAGGCGGAATTGTGGGCATGACATTGCCAATCGCCCGTGATTTATCCCGTGAAGGCATTCGGGTGGTGACTATTGCCCCTGGCTTGTTCCTGACGCCGCTGCTGCAAGGCCTGCCCCAGGAAGCACAAGACTCTCTTGGTAATCAAGTGCCATTTCCGCCGCGGCTTGGGCGCCCGGAAGAATACGCCGGTATGGTCGCTCACATCTTTGACAACGTGATGCTCAACGGTGAAACCATCCGCCTTGATGGTGCTATCCGTATGGCGCCACGTTAGTTTTTTGAGGTCACGACGGTGCAACGACAAAAACTCCATGGCGGAAAATTGCGCTCTGCCGGCTACGACCCCGTTGCACGAGAATTGGAAATTGAGTTCAGCAACCGGGACGTCCGGATATTTATCGGGGTTCCTGACGATGTCTGGCGGCGCTTGTTGTCAGCGCCAAACCCGGCGACCTATTACGAAGACCGCATCGAAGACGAGTATGCCTTCCATCCGGGTCAGCGCGATCAGGACACTAACGCCCAGGACAAGCTGAACGACTTGTTCTCCGGGGGCTCGTCACAGGCTTAGTTCGCTGGATCAACGCATGCTGCAAATCGACTTATTCTGTCAGGTCGTTGATAACTACGGCGATGCCGGCATCAGCTGGCGACTGGCGAGCCAGTTGGCCGACGAACTACCGGCCTCAGTAACTTTATGGATAGATCAGCCCGGTATCTTAAAAAAATGGCAGGAAAGCCGTAAGCGACTGCTTGCTTGCCAGCCTGCCCCTCAATTGGGCAGTCTGCTCGTTCGGGACAGCGCTATGCTGACTTCGGCGCCCGGGACAGAACTGGCGTCAACCTTTTGTGCTGGTGATGTTTGCATCAGTCTGCTGGCAGCTGAATTGCCTGAGCATGTTCTGGATGCAATAACCACCCGCACCACTTTGTGGTTGCGCTATGAGTACTTAACCGCTGAAGCCTGGACTGCGGATTGTCACACTCTGCCCTCACCACATCCGCAGCGCCCGCTGACGCAATGGTTTTACTGCCCGGGCTTCACGCCCGACAGTGGCGGATTATTGAGAGAGCGTGGCCTGGCCGCGCGACGGGCAAACTTTTCTGTGGACGACGCGCACCATTGGTTAAGCGGCCAACAACTACAGGGGCCGGCTAATGCCTTGCACGTGTGCTTGTTTGGTTATCCCGATGAGCCATTGCGGGCTTTTATTCGCGGATTACGCAAATATGACCGGCCAATCCACTTGATTCTGCATGAGCAGTTGTACCGCGACCTGGGCGAGCCGGCCTCGGCATCGGGTCTGACCATTTGCTGTCACCCGTGGCTGGACCAGGATAATTTTGATCACTTGCTGTGGTCGTGCGATCTCAACCTGGTTCGGGGGGAAGAATCCTGGATCCGCGCTCACTGGGCGGAACAGCCGTTTCTGTGGCAGCCCTATCGCCAGGACAACGATGCCCACTGCGACAAACTCGATGCCTTTCTAGAGCGATTATCCGGCGGCGGCCGGCACAATGGTGGGCAGAACCAGGCTAAGCCGGAGTGGTTCTGCGCGGCAGCCAGCGCGATCACCACATTGTCCCAGCTGATCAGCCCCCCCGACGCGACGGTTTGTGGCGCGTCCGACGCGACGGTTTGTGGCGCGTCCGACGCGACGGTTGCCGATGAGGTGATGGCCAACGCTGTGCACACCTACCTGGAACAATTGCCAGCGATCCGCAATATCCACCGCAACTGGACTAAAAAACTCCTGGAACAAAGCCCGGTAACCGATCGAATCGGGGCATTTATTGCAGATCATTTACAATGACGCTTTTTTACCAGTCAAAGTAGCCAGAGAGCATGAAAACAGCACAGGAATTACGCGTTGGTAACGTCATCATGATTGGCGATGACCCGATGGTTGTCCAACGGTCGGAATACAACAAAGGTGGCCGCAGCGCCGCGGTGGTGAAGATGAAACTCAAGAACCTGTTGAGCGGCTCAACCACCGAAGTCGCCTACAAGGCAGACGAAAAATTTGATGTCCAGGTGCTGGACCGCAAAGAAGTGACTTATTCGTACCTTGCCGACCCGATGTACGTCTTTATGGACGAAGAGTACAACCAGTACGAAGTTGAAGCGGACTCCATGGGTGATGCGCTGAATTACCTGGATGATGGCATGCCGTGCGAAGTTGTCTTCTATGATGGCAAGGCAATTTCCGTACAAATGGCAAACACGGTGGTGCGCGAAGTCGAATATACCGAACCCGCTGTCAAAGGTGACACATCAGGCAAGGTTATGAAGCCCGCGCGGCTCAAGCCAACCGGCTTCGAAGTGCAGGTGCCGGCCTTTGTAGAAATTGGCGACAAGGTTGAGGTTGATACCCGTACGGCGGAATACAAAAGCCGCACCAAGGGCTGAAGCTTTTTTCCGGCCTTGTTTCCCAGCCTTGTTTCCCAGCCTTGTTTCCGGCCTGTGACAGCAGGCCGATACCAGTCAGGCGGATCCCGCCAACCCGATTAGTTCAACCGAGCGATGTCGCACAGCGATAGCGCGCTCGAGCTGTCGGCTGACCGTATCACGCAACGATTGCAGCGACACCGGCTTCACCAGGTAGCTGCTGCAACCAGCCAGCGCACCTTTGGCCAGATCAAAAGGTGAGGACCGGCTGGTCAGAATAATAACCGGCAGGCCTTTCAGTGACTTGTCACGTTTGATCTGGCGGGTCAGCTGATACCCGTCCTGCTCGGGCATGACCACATCAGCAAAAACCAGCTCATATTCCCTCAGGGCGAGTAGCTCAAGCGCTTCCTGTCCCGAAGAAACCGCTTCGGAATCCATACCCATCTGGCCAAGAGCAATCGCAAGCTGGCGCCTCACAGTTGGACTGTCATCCACGATTAAGGCGCGCGGCCGCCGGCTGTCCGCAACAATCGATTCTTCAAGCGCGGGCTCAGCATCTATACCAAGATTGCCAAAGGCGGCACTGAAGCGGTTAACCACTCCGGCCTGGGCAGCAAGATTTTTCTCAACAAACCGGTTCAGTGCCTGCATCACCTGCCCCGCAAACGTGTCATGAGTCAGTGAATCGCGGCCGCGGAATTCGTCCTGACGCCGTCCCAGTTGAATGACCGGACGACCGTTGAGTAATTTTTGCAAGGTACGCGCAACCTCCGGCCCACCCGGCACGGTCATGTCAACCAGGGCAATATCAAAACTGCTCGCGCTACGATCGGTGGACAATCGAAAGCGATATCGGTTGTGGCGCGCATGGCGGGCCACTATTTCGAGCATGCGCTCAAATTTCTCGCCAACCCCAAACAGGGCTACGCGAAACTCTGGCCGCTTGTCGTCGCCCGTCAAATGGGGCTCTGGTCTGTCACCAGGCTCGGGGGTCATAAACCATCCTTGTGCACCTGCCAGACGGTTCCACCAGCTTCTCAGGCCACATCTTTGCCCGGTACCGCGTCTGGTGTTGCCGTTTTTGGGTTGTTTTTGGCGGAAATTCCGGCGTGGTGCCGCTATCAGACTGAAATTGTATCTGGGGTCGACAATCTATCCAAACAAGATTGTTGGAAAAAAGTCAGTAGTTTCGGGGGGTTAGGCTAAGAAGCTAAGCCAGTTTCTTAATAAGTTGAGCATTTAGCCCGGGCTCGATGCCTGGGTCGATACCTGGGTGATTTCGACCGGCTCGCTGACTGTCGTCACCACTTCGACCCGCAGATCATTTTCTTTCGCAAAATTAAGCAAAAAGCGATAGGCCATCGCCTCGATTTCGTGCAGCCGCCCGTCCACGGCAACACAGCGGGTGCCTGCCCGGTTTTCGGGCATCACATACGGCGAGTATGCCAGTGGCCCGGCACGTCGCCGGGCAGGCCCGTACTGGGCCATCACGCCACACAGGCGTTCAGCCCAGTCGCTGGGCCGGAAACGCTTGCCGGCGCTGGTCTCACCGACGATAACAAACGATTCCTTATTCTCGGGCATGCTCATATCCGAATTATAGATTGCGGGGCGACGGAATCGTTGGAATCGGCGCAGCCCTACCCTACAATCCGATTAACGGCGTGTCTTTTGGACGCGCTTTTTGTTTTGACGTAATCTGTGATTTGCGATCTGGCACACTGAAAGCAATCGCTAAGCCATCGCCAATCAAACACTGACCAAGCACTGACCATACAGCGACCATATCGCAACCCGGCGCCGGCCAATAACACGCTCGGCACGGGCCACCTTCCGGAGTTTCAACAAATGACTGATGTATCTCCCCTGATGACTACTTATCCGCCGGCCGAACTGGGCTTCAGTCACGGTGAAGGCGTGTGGTTAATTGGCCATGATGGTCGTACTTATCTTGACGGACTGGCCGGCATTGCCGTGAATACGCTTGGCCATGCCCATCCAGTGCTGACCGAGGCACTGCGCGAGCAAGTGGGCCGCCTGATCCATTGTTCCAATCTGTACGACATGCCTTTGCAGCGTGAGCTGGCACAACTTCTGCTCGATCAGACCGGCATGACTAACGTGTTTTTCTGTAATTCCGGGCTCGAAGCCAATGAAGCGGCAATTAAACTGGCCCGCTTGCACGGCAAAAGAAAAGGCATTGATGCGCCGGAAATTATCGTCTACGAAGGGGCTTTTCATGGCCGTTCGCTGGCCACCTTGTCCGCCACTGGTAATGCCAAGGTTCACGCCGGCTTTGAACCCCTGGTGCCCGGTTTTGTCCGCACCGGCTTAAACGATATCGACGACTTACGTCGCATCGCCCAAAGCAATAAAAACGTTTCGGCTGTTTTCCTTGAAACGATTCAAGGTGAAGGGGGTATTCGCCCGTCACGTGCCGAATACCTGAAGCAGGTGCGCGAACTCTGTGATGCCAACGACTGGCTGCTGATGCTGGACGAAGTACAGTGCGGGACCGGACGAACTGGAAAACTCCTGGCCCACCAGTGGGCAGATGTAAAAGCGGATGTGGTTCCAATGGCCAAAGGCCTGGGCTCCGGTGTCCCGATTGGCGCCGTTATCGCCCACGGGAAAGCTGCCGACTTGTTCAAGCCCGGACATCACGGCACCACCTTCGGCGGTAACCCGCTGGCCATGCGGGCCGGCATTACAACCATGCAAGTCATCGAAAAAGACCAGCTGATGCAAAACGCAACAACAGTAGGCAATTGGTTGATGTCGACGCTGAAATCCGAAATTGGTGAACTGGCCGGTGTCAAAGAAGTGCGTGGTCAAGGGCTGATGATTGGCATTGAAATGATCAAACCCTGCCCCGATCTGAACGCCCAGGCACTGGCTGCCGGATTGCTGTTGAACGTCACCGCTGGCAACGTGATCCGCTTACTGCCGGCGCTGATTCTGACCCAGTCGGAAGCTGCAGAAATTCTGAATCGTCTGGTGCCGATTATCCGTTCTGCCGCCAACGCCTAGCGCACCTGTCACCCGGGAGACTGCGGCCTCCCGCTGGGACACAAAGCAACCAAAACTGAGCATGTAATTCGTGAGTATCCTGAAAATTCCACACTTCCTCCAGATCGCCGATTTAACCCGGACGGAGTTGGATTACCTTTTCAAGCGCACAACGATCATTAAGAATCGCTTTAAGGAATACGAACCCTACCAACCGCTAACCGACCGCACCCTGGTGATGATTTTTGAGAAAGCCAGCACCCGGACCCGGCTTTCGTTTGAAGCCGGTATGGCGCAAATGGGCGGCAATGCAATCTTCATGAGCACAGCCGACTCTCAGCTGGGTCGGGGTGAGCCGATTGAAGATTCGGCCCGTGTTCTGTCACGCATGTGTGACATCGTGATGATCCGTACCTTTGAGCAGGACACGATCGAGCGCTTTGCGGCCCACTCTCGGGTTCCGGTGATCAACGGCCTCACCAATCAGCATCATCCCTGCCAGATTCTGGCTGACGTCTTCACCTTTATTGAACACCGTGGACCAATACAGGGGAAAACCGTCGCGTGGATCGGTGACTCCAACAACATGTGTTATAGCTGGCTACAGGCTGCTGAAGTGCTGGGTTTCACCCTCAACGTGTCAACGCCGCCGGGCTACGAATTAGACCCGGCTCACCTCAGCGAACAATCATCAAAACACTTAAAGCTATTTGAAAAACCGGTTGATGCGTGCGCGGGTGCCCATCTCGTAACCAGTGACGTCTGGACCAGCATGGGATTTGAGCAAGAGAATGCGGAACGCCGCAAGGCTTTTGCCGACTGGTGCGTTGACAGCAAATTAATGGCAGCGGCTGACCAGGAAGCGATCTACATGCACTGCCTGCCCGCACATCGCGGTGAAGAAGTAACGGCCGAAGTTATTGACGGTGCGCAGTCGGTTGTCTGGGACGAAGCCGAGAACCGTATGCATGCGCAAAAAGCACTAATGGAATATTTGCTGCTGGGGCTGCAGGTCTGAACCCCGGCAGTTGGAACCAGAGCAGGCTGGTGGAAAAACCTGCTACTAGTTCAGATGGGGCTGCATTTGATCGGCCAGCCGCTTGCGTGCGCGATGTAAGCGCACCCAGCAATTGGCTTCACTGATTCCCAGGGTATCGCAGACCTCTTCAGTCTCCGCGCCCTCGAGTACCTGCAACCTGAAGACATCGCGCAGGGATACCGGTAGCTGATCAATCGCCAGGCTGAGCGCATCCGCCATCCGCCAACGCGACACCTGGTCTGCGGGGTCATCGACAACGCTGGCCTGGCTGATATCGTCATGAACAGCGGCCAAAGAGTCGAATAAATCGTCATCATTGCCGTCCGCCGCAGACATTCGGACATACCGCCCTTCGCGCCGGAAAATGTCCTGAATCTTGTGATTCAGAATACCAATCAGCCAGGTCTTGGGTGCTGATTCGCCGTGAAAGCTGTCGACAGCGGCAACCGCAGAGGCCAGGGCGTCCTGGACAGCGTCCTCGGCCAGATCTTCGTCACGTATTTTTCGACGCGCAAACCGAAGCATGGCGGGTCGATGCTGGGCAAATTCGGCTGGGGTGAGAGTGCTGGTCTGCAAACGAGTCTCCTGTTGAAGCAGTGGAGCCAGTCTGAAGTCCCGATCTTTCAGGCGGATCGCGCAAAGATCACAATTTCATATCATTTGCCCCGATATGGGCATACGCAACACTGGCTATCCCCGCCCCGCCCTGCCCCTTGCTATGCTGCGCATATGGAGAAACGCGTACTTGTCATCGAAGACCAGCAAGACATTGCCGATCTGATCGCCATGCATATTGGAGACCTCGGACACAAGGTCGAATGTGTCGCGGACGGACCAGATGGCCTGAGTGCGGCCCGCTCTGGCAAACACGATTTAATAGTGCTTGATGTGATGCTTCCCGGTATGGACGGAATCGAGATTATCAAAGCGCTGCGGATGGAACGCTGCTCAACGCCTGTGCTCATGCTAACTGCAAGAGCAGGCGAAATTGACCGGGTACTTGGCCTGGAACTGGGTGCCGACGACTACATGACCAAGCCGTTTTCGGTGCCTGAGTTACAAGCCAGGGTCAAAGCCCTGCTGCGTCGATCTGAAATGACGGTCGAAAACAATCTGCTTGGTGAAACCAGGCTGCAATTTGGCGGCCTGTCCATCGATACCGCCAGCCGCGAAGTCAAGATGGCCGGGGAAGCGCTACAACTGACCGCACGCGAATTTGATTTACTCCTGTATTTTGCGCGTCACCCGGGTCGGGCGTTTACCCGCCTGCAGCTGCTTGATGCAGTCTGGGGAACGCAGTTTGAAGGTTATGAACACAACGTCAATACTCATATCAACCGACTGCGCAGCAAAATTGAACAAGACCCGTCACGGCCGCAGTTTGTACTGACGGTTCGTGGGGTGGGTTACCGCTTCGCAGAAAACCAACCGCTGTAGGTAGCCCGCGACCGATGACAACGACATTCCGCCGGCCAACATGATTCGTTCACTGCGCGGCCGCGTTGTCAGCCTGCTCGCCTGCTTCGGCTTGCTTATTGCGCTGAGCCTGGCGCTGATCGGTTACATCGCGGTACGCGATTACTATACTGACGTGCAGTACAAACGAGCCAGCGAATTTGCCGAACGACTGATCGATATGCATCCGCTAATGTGGGAGGAGTACTCCAACTCTCCGGCAACATTTGGCGAAAAACTCAGCCGCTACATCTTGTACGCACCAAAGATTGGCTTGTACCTGCTCGACAATGAAGGCTCAGTGCTAGCGTCCGCTGGTGACTCACAATTGTTCTGGAGCAATTACCGGGTTGACCTTAACCCGGTCAGGGAAGCGCTCCAGCGCGATCCGGACCAACCCATTTTTGCCGACGACCCGGATATCCGCGATCAGTTGTGTCTGGTGGCGGCACGACCGGTTGGTCGCCCGGATCAACCCGGCCAGGGTGGCTGGTTATATGTTGTTGCGCGATATGCATCGACCGACACTGCACCGGGCAGCCTGCTACGCGCTTACGCAATTAAGACCGCCGGAAAAATTGGCCTTCTTACGCTTGGCCTTGGGGTGATCCTGACCATGGCCATTATTGCCCTGATGACTCGACCACTCAGCGCCCTGACCCGGGTGGCCGAGAGAATTCGCGAAACTGGCCTTGACGATTCGCCACCCAATGAACAGACAGCGATACCGCACCTATCCCGACACGATGAAATTGGGCGACTCGGCCGGGCCTTCCAGGAAATGCTGAGCCGACTGCGTACCGAGATGAGCCGAGTGAAACAAGCGGACAACCAGCGTCGGGAAATGGTTGCCAGTGTGTCACACGACTTTCGCACGCCGCTCACGGCGCTCACTGGTCAGCTGGAAACGATAAAGCTGAAAGGTGAAAGCCTGGACAAAAATCAGCGCAACCAGATGATTGCGAGGGCCATACACAATGCCGGACATCTCAAGCGACTAACTGATTCGCTGGCCGAAGTGGCCAGCCTTGACAATCCGGAATTCAAAGCCCAACCCGAACCCACCGCCCTGGGTGAACTGGCTGACGACATCACGCAACGATTTATGCCGGTGGCAGAGTCACGCGGGGTGAAACTAACAGCCGATTATCCCGATGCCCTGCCCTTGCTGGATGTGGACGCCGGTTTGATCGAGCGTGCGATGGTTAACCTGATTGACAATGCACTACGAGTGACACCGCGCGGCGGGTCAGTTCGGGTAGCTGTCCGAAACGAGAAAAACCGGCTGCGCGTACAAGTGAGTGACACCGGTCCGGGCGTTTCAGGAACCGACCAGCCCCATGTCTTTGATCTGTTTTACCAGACCAGCCAACACCGCGAGACCCGGGGCAGCTCTGGTCTGGGCTTGTCAGTTGTACGCCGCGTTGCCGAGTTGCATGGAGGACGAGCCGGCCTGAGCAGCGAACCCGGCCAGGGGTCAACCTTTTTTATTGAAATCCCGGCCAGCCCCTGAGTACTGCAGCCCGCGGACTAACCGGCACCGGTACTACTGAGCACGACGTGATTTGGGTGATTACGAATCCAGTTGCCATACAACAAGATGGCGCCCGCCGTACAACACAACATGCCCAGCGCCATCAACAAGGTAGAACCCCATAACAAAGGTACTAGCAGTCCGGCGTTTATGCCAATCAACGTGCTCTGCAAACAGCCATGACAAGACGTCACCATGCCGCGGCGCGACGGCATCAGGTCGAGCAGGCGCACCTGCAATGAAGCCATCGCCAGGGCAAGGCCAAGCGTATAAATAGGCAGGTGCATAACCGCCCACGGCAAACCCGGCGGCCAGAACCAGTTCATGATGACGTTACCAGTGGCGGCCAACAGCATCAAACCCACCCCAAAGCCAATTGCCCGACCCAGGCTGAAGCGTCCGGCCATGCGCGAGGATATGGCTGAGCCAACAATGGTGCCCACAACGCCGGGCACAAAGATCCACGCGAACTCGGTCGGTTCAAGCCCAAGGTGAATTCGACCAAAGACGGGTGAGCCCAGGATGTATAAAAAGAATCCCTGAAAGAACAAGGTCAGTGCCAGTGATGTTCGCCAGAAAACCGGTGACGAAAAAATTGTCCGGTAACCACGCAACAGGTTCATCGGCCGCAGACTTTGACGTTGCGACGCTGGCAGGGTTTCCGGCATTAACCACCACAGGGCGGCGGCGAGAACCGATGCATACAAGCTCAGAAAAATAAAAATTGCCCGCCAGCCAAAACCGGCGTAGATAAATCCACCGGCAATCGGGGCAATAACGGGTGCCAGCGAAAAAATCATCATAACGTTGGATATCTGGCGCTGCGCGTCGCTGCCATCAAATAAGTCACGAATGATGGCGCGGCCGATGATCATACCGGCGCCACCCACCAGGCCTTGTGCGGCACGCCAGGCCCACAACTGATCAATCGACTGCGATGTAGCAGCGCCAAGACAGGTCAGCGCAAACAACACCAGGGTACCCAGGACAACCGGCTTGCGCCCAATCGAATCAGACAACGCGCCATGCCACAGATTCATGAATGCAAACGACACCACGTAAGCCGTCAGGGTTTGTTGCACTTTCAGGTCGGTGGTGTTCAGGTCTAGTGCAATCGCGTGAAATGCCGGCAGATACGTATCAATGGCAAACGGCCCCAGCGAACTCAGGCCGGCAATCATCAGGGTAGTTTGGCGGGGGCTCAACGTTGGCGTCACCCTGCTCATTCAGGGCTACCGCCCAGGCGGCCTAAGTCATCAGCCCAACGCTGAACACAGGCAACCCCAAACGACGTTGGCGCCATGCATGGCGCCCGATCGTAAATTGCTTCACTAACGCGCAAACCGTACAGTCGTTTGCCGTAGGTAATGAGGTGTTCCAATGACTGCATAAAAAAGGTAATTGCCGGTAAGCCTTGCCGATAATATGCGTCCGCACCGACGCAGTCACCACGGCCCCAGGCCTCAAGCACCCGAATACCAACATCAGCAGTATCTGCAGCCAGGATAAAGCCCTCGCACCCCGCCCTCAGATTGTCCGTGAGTTCCAGGCCGGCGCGGCCGTTCAGCACCGTCATCCGGCCATCAACAGCCTGGATAATCCGTTCGATTTGCACTGCACTGTCTTCACCCTTCAGGTGAGTGATGTTCGGATGCTGGGTGATCAAGACGGCAATATCATCGGCAGATAAACCCCTGCCCAGGTAGGCTGGTGCATTTTGTACTGCGACCGGCACATCCACTGCATCAGCAACCCGCCCAAAAAACCGGATGTACTCGGTTGCTCCAAAGGTACCGACTGCGGGCGGCTGCAATATGATCCAGTCCGCCCTATTGGCAACCGCGTGGCGGGCCAGCGCGATTTGTTCAGCAACTGAGTTACCGGCAATCGTAACCCCAAGCGGTTTGTTGGCGCCGCCCGGGGACTCAGCCAGATCTTGTGCTGCCCATTCCACCAGCAAATAGCGCTCAGCACTACTGAGCTTTTGAACCTCGGTGGCCAGGCCCAGAATACAAATGCCGTCACAACCTGCTGCCAGGCTGTGTCCGACCTGGCGACGCATGCTGGCCCGGCTCAGTTGTTCCGCGTCATCAAATAGCGCGTACAACATCGTATGAATGCCGGTAAATCGCTGCACGCTCAAACTACCTCCCGCTGGTCACCTGCGTGACCAAGATAAACCGTGCCGGCAGACGTACTGTTGGTATACGGATTGTCAAAGCGAATCACTTCAGCCCGGGCGCGGTCAAAAACGGTAGCAAACAGTGCGGTAAATGCCGCATCCGGGGCGGCGTCCGACCACAAACCGAACACACCACCGGGTTTCAGATGCGCCCGCGCAGCATTCAGACCGGTATCCTCATAAAACGGCAAGTTCTGTGTATCCAGCGGGTTGTCCGGAGAATGGTCGATATCGACCAATAAAGCGTCATAACGACGAGCCGGCAGTTTTTTATCCAGTCCAACCCCGGCATCAGCCACTAACGAAAAAAAGTCAGCGTGAACCAGTTCGCAGCGTGCATCACTGCAGATGCGTGCGCCCAGCGGAACCAGGGCCTGCCGGTGCCAGTCGATAACACCGTCAAATAGCTCAATTACCTGCATCGTTGCAACCCGCTCATCGCGCAAGGCGGCGTCGGCCGTATGTCCAAGGCCAAGGCCGCCGACCACGACATCCCACGGCCCGCAATGGCCTGCGGTAGCCAGCGATGCCAGGCACAAATCGGCCAGCGCAACCTCGCTGGCATGGAACAGGCTGGACATCAGGAACTCGTCACCGAGTTTGACCTCGTATATTTCGACGTTACCTATGCGCGGATCCCGGCGACGACGTAACACCAGGTCGCCCAGCGGGGTCGGCCGGTAATCAATCTCTTCGAAGTCAGTACTCATCGGGGGCGCGGGTCGGACGAAAGCTCGCTATTATCAGGCAATATCAAAAAGGAGATCTATTGGTGAACACCCCCCCTATTTCCCAGCGCAGCGCCGCCCTTGGCACTGAAAATGCCTTTGTCGTTCTGGCTGAAGTCAATGCACTGGCCGCTACCGGCAAAGACATCATTTCGTTTTGCATCGGGCAACCGGATTTTCCGGCGCCAGCCCATGTACAAGACGCAGGCATAGAGGCAATCCGGGGGGGGAAACACGGTTATACACCCAGCGCCGGTATTGACGAGCTGCGCAACGCTGCGGCCGCTTACATCGGTGGCATGCGCGGCCTCACCATCGACCCGCAAGACGTGGTTGTCGGTGCCGGTGCCAAGCCGTTCATTGCTTATGCAGTGCAGTCGACCACTGACTACGGAGTTGGGGACGAAGTCATTTACCCGGTACCGGGCTTTCCGATCTACGAATCCCAGATTGCCGCCCTGGGCGCCGTCCCGGTGCCCTTGTATTTGCGCGAAAGCCGCAATTTTGCCTTTGACCCCAACGAACTTGAAGACAAGATTACTGACAAAACCCGGATGCTGATCCTGAATTCGCCGCAAAACCCCACCGGTGGCATTCTCAAGCACCAGGACTTAAAAGACATTGCCGACATCCTGCGCCGACATCCCCAGGTGTGGATCTACGCGGACGAAATCTATTCGCGGCTGGTGTTTGACGGTGAATTTCGCTCGATCGCATCCGAACCCGACATGCTGGAACGGACAATCATTTCAGACGGCGCTTCCAAGACCTGGGCAATGACCGGCTGGCGCATCGGTTTTATCGCCAACAAAGCCCTCGCCCCTTTATTCACCCGCTGGGTAACCAATACCGATTCATGCGCCTCGCATATTTCGCAATGGGCTGCCGTAGCTGCGATCAACGGCCCGCAAGACGATGCCCAGATGATGCGGGACAAATTCCTCGAGCGGCGCGATCTGATCGTCCGCCTGCTAAACGACATTCCCGGGATTCACTGCCAGCCATCGGGTGGCGCGTTTTATGCGTGGCCCAATGTGACCGAGGTTTGCCAGATGACCGGCTGTGCCGACTCTGAAGTGCTGCGTCAACGCCTGCTTCACGAAGCCGGGGTGGCCGTACTAGCGGACATTCATTTTGGGCAACGGGTACCGGATGACGGCCAACACATCCGGTTTAGCTATGCAACGTCAAACGAAAATATCGAAGCCGGCATTCGCCGAATTACTGATTTTGTCAAAGCCAACAAACGCTGATGAAAGCAATCAGGCGAATGACAACTTACCTTGCAAGCCAGCGACGTTTTGGCGTTCGCAATGAACGCCTGATTACGGTCGGCTTATCTAAGGCCGGCTCATCTAAGGCCGGCTTAATAAGCAGATCATGCCCGCAGCATCCCGGCGTCTGGATCGCCTGCGTGCTTCTCATCGGCCTGCTGGGGCTCGTTGCCTATTCGCCTGACACCCGCGCGCAAAAGACGGCAGCCACCGAAACCACGGGAACCACGCAAAAAACATTAGACCAGGGCGTCAAATCGCCCGAAACCCCTGTCGAAAACGCTGCCACCAGTCAGGCAGACCGGCTCGCTCAAATTGCAGAACAGTTAAAACGTCGACGGGCCGAGTTAACCAAACTGCAACAGGAAATAGCAGGGCTGCCAAAAGGTGCCGACTCACCGGAACTGAAATCTGACGAAGCGGAACTCAACGCGAGCATCCGCAGACTCAATATAGCGTTTGAACAGATTGCGACTAACGGTATTGAGTCGGCAACCCCGAGCGACACAAGCCAGAAGCCTTACAACTGGCAGGACGAGTTGGTTTCCGTGGTCAAACCCATGCTCAGCGGGCTTAAAGAGTTGACCGAAAAGCCGCGACGCATTGAAGAACTACGGTCAAAAATTGAGGCCCTCAATGAGTCAGTACAAGTTGCCGACAAAGCCCTAAGTGCCTTAAACCGATTTCCTGACAATGCCCTGAGCGACAGCGTTGCAGAAAACATCAAAGGCCTGCGCCAGAGCTGGCAAAACCGCAGAACCGACGCATTGTCCGATATGGAGACAGCCAGGGTTCAACTGAAAACTCTCGACTCTCAGGAATATTCGTATACCGACACCTTGCTTAACCCGTTGCGCGACTTTGTACTCGGGCGCGGACTCACCCTGTTGATTGCCCTGGGCGTCAGCCTCGGCCTGTGGCTTGGCTTACGCCTCGTGTTTGACCCACTGCTTAGAAGGCTCAGCGCAACCGCAGATCGTAAGTCAAGGCGCAGTCGGCAGCGGGTAGTTTCGTATTTATACCGGGCTTTTTCGGCAGTGATTATTGCCATCGGCGTGTTGGTTGTCTTTTACCTTCGCAGTGACACCTTATTGCTGGCCCTGGCTATTGTCTCCCTCGGATTTATCGCAGTTGGCCTGCGCCACCTGGCACCAAAATACATGCGCGAACTGCGACTCTTACTAGACATTGGCGCAGTCCGGGAAGGTGAACGTATCATCTATGGCTCCCTGCCGATGCAGGTGCGATCAATTGGTACGTTTGTCATTCTGCGCAATCCGGAACTTGAAGGCATTGTTCGCCTGCCCTTGCCAGACCTGACCACTATGGTGTCGCGCCCGGTTGGTGAAGAACAGTGGTTTCCGTCCCGAAAGAACGATGTTGTCCTGCTGCCTGATGACTCCCTCGCAACCGTCATAAGTCAAACCATTGACGTTGTAACCCTGCGAATTGGCCCGTCTCACATACTGCACCCGACAGTTGACTTCGCAAAATTGCCAATGAAAAACCTTTCCCGGGACGGTTTTACCGCGGTAACAACTTTTGGCATCGACTACGAACACCAGGCAATAGCCCTGGATGAGGTCAAACCAAAGATGGAGGCTGCGGTCACTGAACATTTGCAACAATCCACCGTTGCCGACTCCCTGGAATCGGTGACGGTTGACTTCAAAGTTGCCGCGGCCAACTCGCTGGATTACATAATTTTTGTTCGGATGAAAGGCGAAGCCGCGGCCAGCTACTTCGCTATCGGTCGCATGGTACAAACCGCCCTGGTGGGCTTATGCAACCGCGAGAACTGGGGTATTCCGTTTGCGCAGCTGACGATTCACCGTAAGAACGAAGCCGCAACCCAAACCTGAAGTTCGGGACACACAAGCGCAGCCAACGTTACCCTAGACATCATGGTCGCCCAATACTCGCTTAAAAGTCGAGATCGCCTTGTATCGCCTCTATCCCGGCCTTGGCACAATCATCATCTGCACTGCCACCGGGAGCACCCGACACCCCAATAGCACCAACTTGTGAGCCGCCCGCCTGGATTGGCAAGCCGCCACCGATGGCAAGCACCCCGGGCACACCCCGAATTCCGCTCGCCTCAGTACCAGCAGCGGTCGCCACGGCCAGCTGAGTCGTTGGAATTTTGAAACTGGCCGCCGTCCAGGCTTTGCGCTGGGCAACTTCGACGGTGTGGGCACCGGCAAATCGATCGCGTACAAATGCCTGCAGCAAACCGAACCGGTCGGTGACAGCAACGGCAACCTGGAAACCACGATTTCGGCAGTCCTCCATCGCCGCCTGTGCAGCCTTCAGGGCAAGCGAAACCTTCATTTGTTTGATACTGATCAAGGCGTCTGAATCCTGGGCCCGGACAGTAGCCGTCGTCCCCAGCGTTATACACACAACCGCGCCCACCACCACGTGTCGCGAAATCAAACCGTGTTGCCACCGATCACAATTGAAGAATGAACTGTCCCGATTCGGTTTCATATCGCTACTCCGGGGTTATTGTCGACCCCGACCAGTTTGGGCAGGTTTAGCTTGCGCAACGATAACTCTTTATTGGCTTTCAGATAGGTTTCAACAACTTCCCACGCAGGTTCTCCGCTAGCCCCTTCGGCTACCGGTGCCCAGCCAGCCACCCGATAGGTCTTGTCCGCTTCGATAAGTTTGTCGCCGAGCCTCATGTCGCTGATGCGCTTACCGGTATCAGCCTTTGGTTCGCAGGTGTAACTAAGCCCCCCTACCCGAACCATGTCACCACCTTGCTGATAATACGGGTCTGGGTTAAACAAGTTGTCAGCAACGTCTTCAAGCACGGTCTTTATAAATTCACCGGTCATTTCAGTCACCGTGGTGTACGGATAAGTGATTGCCGTCTGATCCATAACGTGTTCCCGGGTAATTGCCTGGCCCGGAAGAATCGACGTCCCCCAACGGAAACCCGGTGAGAACGCTATTGGTGCATCTTTGACAGCCATCAAAGCATCCAGGATGACCTGGTCAAACGTGCCGTTAAAGTTGCCACGCCGATACAGCAACTCCTGGCTGACGGCGAGTTCTTCGGTCAGTTTGGCTTCGTGAGGTGCACGCACTGCCGCAATATGGTCACTCATCGCTTTGTCGGCCGGCAAGATATTTGCAAATACCGGTAGCAGTCGATATTCAAACCCAGCCACTTTGCCGCTGCTGATGTTTAAGTCCAGCACACCAAGGAATTTTCCGTTCGAGCCGGCATTGGTGACCAGGGTTTTGCCACCGGGGTTCGTGACCGTTACCGGTGCCGGCATACCGTCATGGGTGTGGCCACCGAGAATGGCATCAATACCGCGCACCCGGGATGCCAGCTTGAGATCGACATCCATGCCGTTATGCGACAACAGCACAACGGCCTGCGCCCCTTTGGCACGGGCTTCATCAACGGTTTGCTGCAAGCGCGGTTCGCGAATGCCAAAACTCCATTCCGACACCATGTGGCGCGGGTTGGCAATTGGGGTGTAAGGGAACGCCTGACCAATAACGGCAATCGGTACGCCATTCACTTCGCGAATCGTGTACGGATCAAACACCGGGTCTTCGAAGTCGGTGGTTAAGACGTTCTGCGCTAAGAACTGCAGGTTACCGGCAAAGTCTTTTTCGATAATCTCTTTAACCCGATCCATGCCGTAGGTGAACTCCCAGTGGGCTGTCATGATGTCAACCCCAAGTAACTTGCAGGCATCAACCATGTCCTGCCCTTTGCTCCACAAGGCAGTCGCTGACCCCTGCCAGGTGTCACCGCCGTCTAACAGCAAGGCCCCCGGGCGAGATGCCTTGAGTTGTTTGACCAGAGTAGCCAGATGGGCAAAGCCGCCGACCTTGCCGTAAGTCTGCGCTGCTTTTTCAAAATTGAGATAGGTAAAAGCATGGGCTTGTGCAGTGTCCGCCGGAACACCAAAATGTTTCAGCAATGACTCACCCACCAGATGTGGCGGTCGGCCATTGGCCTCGTACAGCCCGAGGTTGACGTTTGGTTCGCGAAAATACACCGGCATCAGCTGGGCATGACAGTCGGTAAAGTGCAGCAGGCTCACATTGCCAAACGGCTTGATGTCGTACATCGCTGCCGCTTTGGCGCCGGCACCATCCGAGCCGGTAGCCCCTACCCCGGCATGGTGACTGATGGCCATGCCAGCCGCACTGGCAGCGGCCAGGACATTAAGAAATTCGCGACGTTCCACGTTAGTGCCTCACAAATTACGCGCAAACAAGCGCAGTGATTCCTGCCGCCCGATCATGTCGGTGACAAAAATCTTGAGTTGATCCGTCCGGACAGTGCGCAAGCGCACTGTCCGGTGTCAAAAAATGAAATCCAGCAAACCCCAGGCTAGGGCTTAAGGTAGGCAAAACCCTGTTGCTGCAAATGGGCAAGCTCGGCAACACCACTTGGGACAATATCTTCTTTCTCAACCCCGTAGGTATCGCGCTCAAGCACCACCCCGCGACCCTTGACTGTATTGGCACAGACTTTGAACTTAACCCCCTGCCCTTTCAAACCGTCAATTTTGGCTGCCATCACGTCGTTAGCGTTGGCATGTTTGAACTTCTTGAGAAAGTCCATTGACTCGGGCAGCAAGACCAGTGACAAGCCATTGCCGTGCATGACAACCCGCAAATCGAGATTATCGGCACCCACTGCGTTGATGTGGTTTTGAATATTTCGTAGTGTTCCAACCTGCTTTTTCGGATCGTCGTAATTGACGTGATAAACCACTTTTTGCTTGCCATACCGACCTTCGGCATGAGCGGCACCAGTGAGCATGAGCAGAACCCCGAATACAGCGGCCAGAACATATTTAATTTTTAACACGGCACATCTCCCTGTTGGGTTAACCTGATTTCGGTTAACCTGATTTCGGTTAACCTGATTTCGGTTTACTTGAAGACTGTTGATTTCTTAACGACTGATAGACCACTTACTCGTTAACAACCGACTTCGGATCAAACAGCAAAGCCATCAGGTCTTTCAGCTCTGACTCTTTCAGAATGCCGCTGGCCCCGAACTTGGGCATTGCGTTGCACAAGTTGAAAGCATGGGAATTCCACAGACGGGCCCAGGTGTA
>JBAUID010000197.1:0-2869 GCA_049680625.1 Burkholderiaceae bacterium
CATTGCAGTTGCGCGAACGACAATGTCTTTTTGCGTTCGCCGTCGGCGTGCACCACGAACTGGCCTCGCTCAAGGCGCTTCGCCCAGATCGCATAGCCGGTGCGATCAAAGTACAGGATCTTCATCTGCGTTTTACGCCGATTAATGAACACATACCAGTGCCCGTTCAGTGGATTCTCACTGAGTCGGTGTTTGACAGCCGCGCTTAACCCATTGAATGACTTGCGCATATCGGTCGGTTCGGTGCACAGCCACACCCGCGTGTTGGCATCAGTGAACAACACTACCCCGGTTGCGCAATCCGCAAGGTCACGCCCGGCGCCAGTGACAGTTCGACTAACCAGGTCGACGGGATCGTGACCGACGTTGCTGGCGCTAGCGCATCGGTGAGTTCGATGAATGCTGGCGCCGGTGCCGCCTGGCCATCCTCGCGCAACTGTTGGCGCCACTTCATGAAGCTGGCGTAACCCACATCGTTTGCTTCGCACCACGCCCGCGCCGGCTCGCCCGATACGGCCTGACGCTCAACAATACGCTGCCATTGCTCGCGGCTCTGACGGGGTCGGTGTCTTTGATTCTTCATCGTGGCCTCCGTGCCTTGTTCATCATGGGGCAAATCTACACACCAATAATCGCGCAGGATAGAACGGTCCAAAATGAACGCTTAGTGCGCCAGGCAAAGCTGGCAAAGAATAGCGGGTGCAAGTCCCGTACGGGGAAGGCCTAGCCAGCCACCTCGGCCCCGAGTCATGCGCGGCATCCCGTGAGGGCTGTCGTGAAGCGTTGACAGGGGAGCGCATGGGCCAGGTATTGAGCTGCGAAAGCATTCATGGATCGAGGTGTTGATGCTCTTAAGCGAAGCAGAAGACTATGGTGGCACGGGCGTCAATGGCGAGCCCGGGTCGCACCTCGCGCAGTCGGAGACCCTGTGCACGTGGAGAAGTTCTTTGACCGGAACCTGGGAGATCTCGGTATTGCCCGCGCGAGCGGGCCGGGGTAGGAAGGCGAAAGCCGTACTCTGCCCATGAACAATATCGAGAAGTCGGATCGCGTCGTAGTACCGACGAAGCCAGCGAACAACCGGGGTAAAACCCGCGCGGAGTTGGTCGAGGGAAGGACGCGAGCCAAGGGGAACGCCCATCAGGCGACCGCTGACCGGACTCAGAGCCGGATACCAGCGTCGAGCGGTCTGGCGGGCGTGCGCAAAGTAGCAAAGGCAAACAAGGAGATGCGATTCACCGCGCTGTTGCACCACATCACCGTCGATCAACTCCGGCAGAGCTACTTCGCCTTGAAGAGGCTGGCGGCCCCGGGAATCGACGGCATGACATGGGCACAGTATGGCAGTGAGCTTGACGGCAGGCTTGAACAACTGCATGAGAAACTACACAAAGGGAGCTACCGGGCACAGCCGGCCAGACGCGTTTACATCGCAAAGGCCGACGGTTCCCAACGCGCCCTGAGTGTGTGGTGTCTGGAGGACAAGATTGTCCAGCAGGCGCTAACCACGGTACTCAATGCAGTATACGAAGCCGATTTCCAGGGTTTCTCCTATGGGTTTCGGCCCGGACGAGGCCAGCACGATGCGCTTGACGCGTTGAATGTTGGCATAACCCGCCGAAAGGTAAACTGGGTGCTTGATGCAGATATCCAGTCGTTCTTTGACAACATGAACCACGACTGGATTATCAGGTTCGTCAAGCACCGGATCGGTGACCAAAGAGTACTTCGCCTGATTCGCAAGTGGCTGGCAGTGGGAATCATAACCGACGATGGCCGTGAGGCCTGCGTCAACGGTGCCCCGCAAGGGGCTGTGATCTCACCGCTACTGGCAAATATTTACCTCCATTACGTGTTGGATTTATGGACCCGGCAATGGCGGTCGACAAAGGCCAGGGGCGATGTCATCATCGTTCGCTACGCTGACGATGTGGTGCTCGGATTTCAGTATGAATCCGACGGCAGGCGATATGAACGACAGTTGCAGGATCGGTTAGCGGCATTCGGACTGAATCTACATCCGGATAAAACCCAGCTGATTTCGTTCGGGCGCTTTGCGCGCTGCGACCAGCGCAAAATTGATGGTGGCAAACCACGTACATTTGACTTCCTGGGTTTCACGCACTATTGCACGATCTCCAGGGCTCACGGTCATTTCGTGGTGGGCCGCAAAACCATCAAGAAGCGCATGCTCTCTTCACTTAAGGAGATCAAGCATGCCCTTCGGGTTCGGCTGCACGATCCTGTCGGTCGCACGGGGCAATGGCTCAGCCGTGTTGTTCAAGGACATATGAACTACTATGCTGTGCCGGGAAATCAAATGAGCATCCAGTATTTTATGATTCGAGTTCGCCGCTACTGGTTCCGATCCTTACGGCGCCGTAGCCAGCGAACCCGCATGAACTGGGCGCGCTTTAGTGCACTCTGTGCGCGTTTCCTGCCTCGCGTCCTGGTCACTCACCCTTATCCAAATGTTCGCTTTGACGCCAATACCTGAGGCAGGAGCCCAGTGCATTAGCAGTGCACGCTGGGATCTGTGCGAGGGGTGCCGGGAGACCGGCATTCCTATCGCGACCCCATACGGCATACGGAGGTGTGCCGCCAAGATATCTGCTGGAACAGGCAGCGTAGCAAATTCTACTTATTGAACCCTGCCAAAATGGGGGGGGGAGTAAAATCAGTGAGAAACGCTCAGTGAGAAACGCTAAAACTTAGATTGACACAACAAAGACAAGCCTAACCAATTTATTTTTCTACAAACAGCCTTTTTCTTGCGATACGAAAAAACTGAACAAGAAAAGATGCGCCATAAGACAAATGAAAAGCCAAAAAAATCAGGGGTAACACGAGAGCCGACAATCTTTTTTCC